>NVWL01000053.1 GCA_002733645.1 Oceanobacter sp. | reverse complement strand
CCCACTGACAAAACACCCTTTGAAAATGATACGGACTCAAATGTACATGAGCAGCTATCTCTTCAAGGCTGGGCTGATCCGCTGCCCTATCAACCAAATAGGTCATAGCGCTTGCGATTCGGTCATAGTCTGACATTGCGTGATCTCTCAAACACGATTTATAGATACACCGCCATCGACCAGCATTGCAGATCCCGTGGTGAAGCTGGAGGCACCGGATGCTAAGTATAATGCGGATTGAGCAATTTCATCGGGTGTCGCCATACGCTTGAGAGCATGCAGGTTATGCACAAACGCTAATGCTTCTGGCGTATTGGCAAACTCACGTCCCGCAGGCGTATCAGTACCACCGGGCAGAAGGGCATTAACCCGGATATTCTGAGGCCCATGCTCTGACGCCAGCACTTGAGTTAATCCAATAAGGCCCGCCTTACTGGCTGCATAAGCCGCCATACCTGGCATACCTGCGGTGTAACCAACGAAGGTAGAGGTGAAAATCAACGAACCTCCTTTTCGGGTAGCCATAGCGGGCAGTTGGTACTTTGCGCTCAAAAATGCGCTGGTTAAGTTCGTCGCAAGAACCTGATTCCAATCGCTTTGCAACATCTCAGGGACAGGGCCTATAGCCCCCAAGATACCCGCGTTGTTGAAAGCGATATCCAGTCCACCGAAATGACTTACCGCCTTATCTACCAGAGCTTTGGCAAAAGCCTCATCACCAACGTCACCCGCTAGTGCCAGAGCCACCCCTCCTTCCGCCTTGATTGAATCCGCAAGCTCGTCGAGTTCCGCTTGTCGCCTTGCAGCCACCACGACGGCAGCACCTTCTTGCGCAAAAAGCTTCGCGGTTGCGTAACCAATACCGGAGCTAGCACCGGTAACAATAGCAACTTTGTTGGCCAGTATGTTCATCAATTATGTCTCCTAGTTCTGCTGACAATTAAAGGGCAAGCGCCCGAACGGATGTCATATTAGGAGGCGAAATGATGACTGCCGACCCGAATCTTGCTGTATTTCAATTGCGCTACAAAGCTAGATTAAAGCGGAGGAATATCAATTTTCCTTAGCCGCGCCTCGTTATGCATTTTTCGCCACTTTGGTGATATTGAAGCCTTCCTCGGGGGTGGGAGCCATAAAATACTTTGTAACCTGCTCAAACATATCTGGTGTATCAGTTGCCGCTCTTTCAGGCTGTTCTTTGCGCCGTTGTTCAATCTGTTTTAAGCAGACCTCATTTGACAGGTCGATGTATACCAAATTATGTGGAGCTTCAATTTCGGAGAAAATATCCCGAAACCAATCTCTTTGTGACAGGGTGTTTGCAGGGAAGTCCATAACTACATTGGTTCCCGCAGACAAGATGGACTGAACAAGCTTTTTAATCTGGGGCTTAGAGGGAAACGAACAAGTTTTTCTTCGAGTGACTGTCTTTTCTTTGTTTGAACCAACTCCCCTATGGAAAATCTTAATGGTTAAATTTCATGCGAAAAATCGAAGGGTTTTTTCTTATTTAGACTGTCTTGTTTATTTCCCAGAAGGTGTTGGCAAAAACCATAGCTATGTGATTTTCCATTTTCATACACTTAACGTCCCGCTATATTGCGCCGTCTTGTGGCGTCAACTTTGAGCGGTTTGTTATAAATTTTTTTCGTTCTCTTTGCCATGCCAAACTCTCAAAATATAAATGACCTCACTGGTGACTAAATAGCGAACGGTAAATTGGCTTATGTAGATATCTCTAATCTTCTCTGGATCAGAGGCTTTAGGCACTGGCAAACCAATTAGAGGGAAATCCTTTAGCTTTTGGACACCCTCTTGAATGTCGATAGCAGCTCTACGAGCAGCATAAGCATTCTTATTCTCTATAAATTCGACAACTCTTTGAAGGTCTTCGATGGACTCTGGTGAGTATTTAACCTTCATACTTGAGGCGGGGATTTTCTGGCGCCAGTCCCCCAACTATTGAGCCAGGCATTAACATCTGTCTCTTCAAGGGACTTACCCGCTTTAATGGATTCAAGTGCCTCGAGGGTATCTTGCCACCTAGAGTCCTCAAGAGACTGCTTCACCAAAAACTCTTTAATTGCTTGATTTATAAGATAGTTTTTGCTCCTGTCGAGCTTTTTAGCCAAAGATTCTAGAGGCTGATCAATATCGTCAGAAAGCCGGATACTTGTAATACTCATGAAGCCACCCTAAGTGTAGTTACTTGTATTACATGTTAGTACAGCGATAGAGGAAGGGCTAGGAGAATCTATAACGCCTGCCAGCAAGGGCGAGTGAAGCGAGTCCAGCCACTTTGTTATTTTTCCTAACCGCTTAACTTGCAGGCAGCTACTTTAACCACTCGTCAAACATTTCAACCATGACCGTTTCGCCAATTTCCACTCGCCCGCGCTCTTGTTCCAGCACAATAAAACAATTCGCTTGGCTCACTGAGGTTAAAATACCTGAGCCTTGTAGGCCGGTGCTTCGCACTTCAAGCTGTCCTGGCGAATTAACCGAGGCAATGCCGCGCTGATAATCCGCTCGGCCCGGTCGTTTACGCAGTATTTCCGTGGTTGTGGCAGATAAACGAATATTAGGCGTGACTTGCTCGCCACTCAGTTTCCGTAAAAGAGGCAAGCCCACTTGATGCAGTGTCACTAATGCCGACACCGGGTTCCCCGGTAGACCTAAAAATAAGCAATTAATAATACGACCAAACGCTAATGGTTTGCCCGGTTTCATGGCGAGTTTCCATAATTCAAGCTGGCCTAATGCCTCAACGGCTTTACGTGTGTAGTCGGCGTCGCCCACGGATACGCCACCGCAGGTTATGACGATGTCGGCTTTTTCACTTGCGTCGTGAAGCGCTTTTTTAATGGAGTTTTCATTATCTTCTACGGCGGGCAGTACAATTAATTCAGCGCCTAATTTTTGCAGAATAGGCGTGAGCACATACGAATTACTTTCGTAAATTTGCCCCGCTTTTAAAGCAGTACCCGGTGCTATCAGTTCATCGCCGGTGGTAAACAATGCAACTTTAATCGGGGTTTTTACTTCGACTTGAGCAAGCCCAATACTGGCCAGTAATCCACAATCGGATGGGGTTAATCGGCGGCCTGCCGTTAACACATGTGAACCCAGTGCAATGTCTTCACCAGCTCGGCGTATATTCGATCCCGCTTTTAGTGTTTCTGTAAATGTAACGACATTGCCTACCACTGTGGCGTTTTCTTGCATTTCTACCAGCGAGCAATCACTCGGCACGGGGGCACCGGTCATGATGCGTATGCATTCATCCGGTTTTACCGTGCCTTGATACGGGTGCCCGGCAAACGCTTCTCCAACACAGGTGTATTCTCGATAGCCTAATTCGCCTATGGCGTAGCCATCCATCGCGGAGTTATCTTCCGGTGGGACATTCATCGGGCTAACGGCTGCGCTAGCTAATATGCGTCCATAGGCTTTATTAAGCGGAATTGTTTCTATGTGTGTAATAGGTGTCACTGAAGCCAATATTTGCATTAACGCATCGGCGACGGGGGTTAATGCTTTTTGTAGGCCTTCCTGATCACAGATGCTCATACAGCAACGACCCTTGTTCGACATGCCAACCAGTTACCAAGCGTCGCTTCTAAAGTATCACCTACCACGAGGGGGCCAACGCCTTTTGGGGTGCCTGTCATGACTACGTCACCGGGATTAAGGGTGAAGGACGCTGACATGTGTGCAATTAAGTCCAAGATGGGATGCAGCATATCGCTAGTGTGACCTACCTGCTGTACGACGCCATTGCGTTCTAAGGTGAAGGATAGTGCTTGCCAGTCTTCTACCCGCGACGCTGAAACAAATGGCGAGAGCGGGCATGAACCGTCAAACGCTTTTGCTCGCTCCCATGGCAGGCCTTTGTCTTTCAGTTCACTCTGTATATCACGCAGGGTTAAATCGAGGCCCAAACCAACACCGGCAACGGCGGCTTGTACTTGCTCCGGTGTGGCATGTGTTAAACGTCGCCCAATCAGTATGGCTAACTCAAGCTCATGATGAACCGAGCCTTTGTTTTCTGGTATCACAATTGGTTGACGAAGATCACACGCAGCATCGGAGGGCTTTAAAAAAAGCACTGGGGTATCTGGTACGGGGTTATTAAGTTCAGCGGCATGTGCCGCGTAATTGCGGCCTATGCAAAGAATTTTACCGACCGAGTATTCAAAATGCTGGTTGTCGAGCAAGGGAGTAAACATGGCCGCCACCGTGACTGCAAAAGTCTGACTATATCAGACTCACTATGCAGCGCATCTTTTGCTCAGCTGGATGTCTATCTAAAAATTGAGCAATCAGAATAATTAGCGGCGATATGCCCGGTTAGTCTTTCGAGGCAATAAGCTCAGATAGTTCACGATTCACTTGCGAAGGAACCTCTAAACTCGTCTCTAGCAGGTAGCGTAATGTGGCTTCACTTTCGAGGTCTAACGAGTCACTGGCACACCCCACCACGTCATCGTCAATATGCACCAATGAGCATTCCATTGAGATCGTGCTTTCGTCTTCCAACACTAAGGTAATGTTCAATGTTTGTTCTAAGTGCCATTTCACATTTTCAGGCAACACCAGCAAAATACCGCGCATACTGATGTCGAGGCAAAAGGTCTCGAGGGTTTGTTTTCCGTCATTAACTTGTACACGCTGAAAAAGGTGAACTCGTTTCGCTTGGCGTTGTTCCATATCTACGTCTCTACTTCCTAAATCCGCTACCCCTAAAGGTTTAGCTTTTTATGCGCCAATCGCAAGCGTCAGGCATAAAAAAAGCCGGTCAATGCCGCGAATTGTGACGGCGTCGACCAGCTTAGTATGACATGAGTCTATTGACTGCTATAGCACCCGTTTTAGGCCAAGCGTTTGTATTTCATACGCTTCGGCTGTGCATCTCCGCCTAAACGCTTTTTACGATCCGCTTCATACTCTGTGTAATTACCATCAAAGAAAGTCACTTTAGAATCACCTTCGTAGGCAAGAATATGCGTGGCAATACGGTCAAGGAACCAACGATCGTGCGACACCACCATCACAGCACCTGGGAAAGCGCCAACGGCTTCTTCCAGTGCACGCAGAGTCTCAACATCAAGATCGTTTGAGGGTTCATCGAGAAGCAATACGTTGGCACCTTGCTTTAACGTGTATGCCAACTGCAAGCGACCACGCTCACCACCCGACAATTCGCCAACACGTTTCTGCTGATCACCGCCTTTGAAGTTGAAGCGACCAATGTACGAACGGCTTGGGTATTCTTTGCCGTTAATGTTGATCATGTCTTGGCCGTCAGAGATGGACTCCCACACGGTTTTGCTGTCATCAAGCTCGTCACGTAGCTGCTCAACAAACGCCAGCTTCACAGTTTCGCCGGTGACGACTTCACCTGAATCTGGCTGTTCAGTGCCCGCAATCATGCGGAATAACGTGGATTTACCCGCGCCATTACCACCCACGATGCCCACAATCGCACCCGGCGGTACGGTAAAACTCAGGTCGTCAATCAGAACGCGATCACCAAACGACTTAGTCACGTTATGGAACTCAATGACTTTGTCACCCAAACGCGGCCCCGGCGGTATGTATATTTCGTTGGTCTCGTTACGTGTTTGGAATTCACGCGAGTTCAACTCTTCAAAGCGCGCCAAGCGTGCTTTACTCTTCGCCTGACGACCCTTAGCGCCTTGGCGAACCCACTCAAGCTCATGTTTGATGGCTTTGGAGTGCGCTTCTTCTTGTTTCTTTTCTTGCTCGAAGCGTTTTTCTTTGGCTTCTAACCAGGTCGTGTAGTTACCTTCGTATGGAATACCGTGGCCACGGTCGAGTTCTAAAATCCACTCAGCACAGTTATCAAGGAAGTAACGGTCGTGCGTAATTGCCACTACAGTGCCCGGATATTCTTCGAGGAATTTTTCTAACCAACCCACGGATTCGGCGTCCAAGTGGTTAGTCGGCTCATCAAGAAGCAACATGTCTGGCTTCGACATTAATAAACGACACAAGGCCACACGACGACGCTCACCACCCGACAGTTTAGTAACATCCGCGTCCCACGCAGGAAGACGCAGCGCATCGGCGGCGATTTCCATCTGGCGATCAATGTCATGCCCACCCGCCGCTTCTATAATGGCTTCTAAGCGGCCCTGCTTTTTAGCCAGTGCATCAAAATCAGCGTCTGGCTCAGCGTAATCGACGTACACTTGATCAAGTTCCGCTTTGGCAGTCATTAGCTCGCTTAAGCCGTCTTCAACGTTGCCACGCACGTCTTTTTCAGGATCTAACTGAGGCTCCTGCGGTAAATAACCAATATTCAAATCTGGCTGTGGACGCGCCTCACCAATAATGTCGGTATCGATACCCGCCATGATTTTCAGTAACGTCGATTTACCTGAACCATTCAGACCCAACACACCAATTTTGGCGCCAGGAAAAAATGATAAAGAGATGTCTCGTAGGATCTGACGTTTAGGCGGAACGATCTTGCCCAGACGATTCATAGTAAATACGTATTGTGCCATCTTAGTACCCTCCAAATTCTATGCGCGCAACGCTACTTAAAAGCCAGCACAAAGGCAACTTCATACACTCAATTACGCCGATGATTGTGTCGAAGCCCAACAATCACTAGAGTAAGGTCTATACTCGTTTTTTACGTTATGGAAATACTTAGTCTCATGCTCCAGCCGTACGGAGTCAGCGAATCTCCTGATAAAAAGCACTTACTCATACGCGAAGGCAGCAATTTACCGCTGTTCGTATTGAGCTTCCTGTTTCTTACCGTTGTACTAGGATTTTACAGCTGGCAACAATGGCAAAGCGCTCAACACAGCTATGAACTCGATTTACAACGCACCGTTGATCATTACGTAAAACAAGCCTCACTCGTCACTTCCGCAGGCCTGCATGCAAATAAAACATTTACTCGCAGCTACAACAGCTTACTCGAAGCCTATATTAATCAACCCAACCTCGTTGATGAAGAGCGTTTATGGGAGCATTACAGCTCGGCCATTTTCAACGGCACTGGATTTTTTATTACTGACAGTAGTGGCCAAGTAACTCGCCACTACGGGCCATTACTTAGCACTGAAGAAACCGAGGATATCCAGTCTCACCTGAAGAATGCAGGATTAGACAATGCCGTATTTTCGTTACGCTACGGACATCAAGGCGGCTACTACATAGGCACACGCTTTAATACGGCGTCAGGGCCACTGATCTTGGTCAGTCGTCGCGCTTACAGCAGTTTATCTGACATTATTTATTACGGTGGCTTTACCGGTTACGAGTTAGTTATATTTGACCGCAACAAACAAGTCATCAGTATACGAGAGCAGTATTACGCCGACAGCTCGAATCCTGTGGCGCTCACGCCAGAAGAAGAAAACCAAATTATATACAGGGCAGCCATTCCTCATACGCCTTGGGATGTCCTCGCCTTACCGGTAAAAAATTACTGGGATGAAAAGGCCGTAGATAACCTGCGTATGCCGATCACATTCTTGATCGTGTTCTTAATCGTACAGCTGGGGCTGTGGAAATATTTGCGCTGGCAGGGACAAGAATTATCACGCCTAAAAACAGCCCGCACAGATACCGAGAAACGTGCAGACCGAGCCTTACGCTCAATCGATGAAGCGTTAATTTCAACTGACGCACTGGGACAAATAAATTACCTCAATCCAAGAGCGCTAGCTCTGCTCCAAAACGATGCTCCAGAGAGCTTACTAGGCCGAACACTCAGCGAAGTCTGGCCAGAAAAACACGCCCTTTGGAACCGAGGATTAGAGATTCCAGAGCTGGAACGTCTTGCCGCTGAGCGCCGCCAGCTCCATGTTGAGATTGACAACGAACACCGAATTTTCGAACAGCACGTACATACAATCCATGATCAACAGCGCATAACAGGGCACGTTTGGTTGCTGCGTGATATTACCGATGCCGAAAATGCAAACCTCGCTTTAGAACAGAGCCGCACTCGTTATAAAGCGCTGTTTGAAGAAGCTGGGATTGCCCACTGCCTCGTCGATCTGTCATCGTTTGATGGAACCATTGATTCGCTTCACTTGGTGAGCGTAAACGACGCAACTCTTCACCTAGCCGATTTTGCTAGCGCCGACGCAATGGCTGAGCATTACACCAAACACAAAGCCGCCCTTAAGCCGATGTTGGATGCTATTTCAACGGCGAAAGATCTCAAGCTGATGAACCATGAATGCGAAGTCACTATCCCCAACCGTTCAGGTGAACTGCGTGAAGTGTGGGTGAACACCAGTTTCCGTTCTGGCTCAAGTAGCCAAGTGCTCATCACCATGCTCGACATCACAGAACGTAAACGTGCCACAGAAAAAATTCGTGAGCGCGAAATATTCTGGCAACACGTCATGAATGCCATGCCAGATGTGGTGTACGTACTTAATATAAATAGCCAACTGCAGCAGTCGACCGTGTATAACAACCGCCATATCAATCACCTGCTCGGCTATCCAGATACTCCAGAATATAAACAAAGCAGTTGGCTGGATTATGTCCTAGAAGATGATCTCGCAAAGTGCCGAGAAGGTCTGCGCCACATACGCAACGCGAACCCTGGCGAAACACTCGAAGCCACAGCGCGTTTCCGACACCTCAACGGCGATACCCGTGTACTGAAATTTCGCGATACCCCTTTTGTATTTGATGACAACAAAGTCTCTCAATACATAGGAACTGTTCGTGATGTCACCGAAGACATTGAGCAACAAGAAAAAATTGTTGAAAGCGAACGGCGCTACCGTTTGCTGGCTGAAAATATGAGCGACATTGTGTGGGCCTCAGATTCAGACCTCAATTTCAACTTTGTTAGCACATCGGTCATGAGTATTTTGGGCTATCAGCCTGACGAATTAATCCGCGAAGGGTTGAGTATTGTATTTAGCCGGTCAGATATAAAACGTATTTCACGTGCTCTACACCGGCATATTCAAATGGCTCTGCACAGTCCAGATGCCGCGCGCCGACGTAAGTCCACAATTCGTGAAGATGTTATGGCCACCGCAAAAAATGGCACTGAGATCATGTTTGAGCTGCAAGCCAGTTTACTCTGGAACGACAAAGGCGAGCTGCAAGGCCTGCTCGGTATTTGTCGCGATGTCACCGAAGCCCGCAGCATCGCTAGAGAACTGCAATTGGCCGCAGAAGTATTCGAGAACAGTAACGAAGCTATTTTAATCACCGATCAGTCGCTCAAAATTGCCAACACCAACCGTGCATTTGGCCACATTACCGGTTATGAAAAAGATGACGTGATCGGAAAAATGCCGAACTTCCTCATTGATCCGGAGCAAATCGAAGAAGACTTAATCGAACGTGTTGGCGAGAGCCTTATTGTCGATGGCTATTGGCAAGGCGAAGTGTCATATCGCCGTCACAACGGTGATATGCGCACCGGTTGGGCTGGAGTCAGCGCAATATTAGACAACGACAAAGAAGTTCAAAGCCTGATCATCATCATGTCAGACATCACCGAGCGAAAAAGCACCGAAGAGCGAATTCATAAGCTCGCGTACTTCGACCCTCTCACCAGTTTGCCTAATCGCAGTCAGATGCACGAAACGCTGGATCAAATGCTAGAACGTGCGCGTACCAACGACCAATGGGTAGTCTTGTTATTTATTGATCTCGATCGCTTCAAACCGATCAACGATTCCATGGGACACCCTGCCGGGGACGATGTTCTGCAACAGGTCGCCGGTCGTTTACGCCACTGCGTGAAGAAAAAAGATCTCGTCAGCCGCATGGGCGGTGATGAATTCACCGTCGCTATCGCGGATCAAACAAGCCACGCCTCTGCCGCGGATACCGCTGTTATCGTTGCTGATCGAATTCTGGCGGCGCTGCAACAATCGTTTAACTTAAATCAACGCGAAGTCTTTATCACCGCCAGCATAGGTATTTCTATCTTCCCGAACGACGGTGACAGCGTCATTGAACTGTTAAAAAATGCCGATATGGCCATGTATCACGCCAAAGATATGGGCCGTGACAACATGCAATTTTTTACCGCTTCCATGAACCGCAAAGCGGTACAAATGTTAGAGCTGGAAAACGACCTTCGCCACGCCTTAGCTCGTGAAGAAATGGAACTCTACTTCCAGCCTCAGTACCAAACATCCACTTCGACCATGATTGGGGCCGAGGCATTACTGCGCTGGAATCACCCAACTCAAGGCATGATCTCACCGGGCGTGTTTATCCCAATTATTGAAGACACCGGCATGATTGTGCCCATCGGCCAATGGGTGTTAGAAGAAGCCTGCCAAAAATTTGTAAAATGGCGAACCGAAGGCAATACCACACTTGAACGAATCGCGGTCAACGTTTCCGCCCGCCAATTCCGCAGCGATGGCTTCCTCAATGTGGTTAAAGACATCATTATTAGAACCGGTATACGCCCAAATCAACTTGAACTCGAACTCACTGAAAGCATCCTCATGGATGATGTTGATCTTGCCCTACAAACGCTTCAGGGCCTGCGCAGCATGGGCGTTAAGACTGCTATTGATGACTTTGGTACCGGCTACTCATCACTCAACTACCTCAAGCAATTCCCCGTCGATACACTCAAGATCGACCGCAGTTTTATTATGAACTTGCCGCAAAACTCGGACGACGCGCAGATTTCGCGCACCATTATTGCCATGGGACACAACCTCGGCATGGGGATTATTGCTGAAGGCGTTGAGACCGCAGAACAACTGTCCTTCCTTAAAGATGCGCTCTGTGAAGAGGTTCAAGGCTTCTTGTTTAGTAAGCCCGTCGCTGAGCAAGACTTCCTTCAACTAGGTAAATCTATCGACCAATCAAAACCATCCTGAACATCAGTCATGTAATATTGATACCTTCTCAAGTGCGAGGCTCCTGAGTTTGAGGTAGAATGTGCGCCATTCTGATTACAGCCTGTCTATTTACCTGTCTATAAAGAGGACGCCCTGATGTTTAGCCGTGATATGAACATAGCGGATTTTGACCCTGAAGTTTGGTCAGCCATGAAGGCGGAAGATGCCCGCCAAGAACACCACATTGAGCTGATTGCCTCTGAAAACTACACCAGCCCACGTGTCATGGAAGCTCAGGGCTCTCAGCTTACCAATAAGTACGCTGAAGGCTACCCCGGCAAACGTTACTACGGTGGTTGCGAACACGTTGACGTGATCGAGCAACTCGCCATTGATCGCGCTAAAGAATTGTTTGGTGCCAGTTACGCCAACGTGCAACCGCACTCAGGTTCACAAGCGAACGCTGCGGTTTACTTCGCCCTTTGTCAGCCTGGTGACACCATCCTAGGCATGAGCCTAGCGCACGGCGGTCACCTAACTCACGGTGCTTCAGTATCGTTTTCTGGCCGCGTATATAACGCCGTACAGTACGGTCTAAACCCAGAGACTGGCGAAATTGATTACGACGAAGCTGAGCGTTTGGCGATTGAACACAAGCCCAAAATGATCGTGGCTGGCTTCTCTGCCTACTCACGTGTTGTTGATTGGCAGCGTTTCCGTGACATCGCCGACAAAGTAGGTGCTTACCTGTTTGTTGATATGGCACACGTTGCAGGTTTGATTGCTGCAGGCGTGTACCCTAGCCCTGTTGGCATCGCTGACGTGGTAACGACCACGACTCACAAAACACTGCGTGGCCCACGTGGTGGTTTGATCCTCGCCAATAATGACGAAGATTTGAACAAAAAGTTTAACTTCGCGGTATTCCCTGAATCTCAGGGTGGCCCTTTGATGCACGTCATCGCAGCGAAAGCGGTGTGCTTCAAAGAAGCGATGTCTGAAGACTACAAAGCCTACCAAGCACAAGTAGTTAAAAACGCTCAAGCCATGGCAAGCACTTTCCTTAGCCGTGGCATCAAGGTCGTTTCTGGCGGTACTGACGACCACCTGTTCCTTGTTGACCTGATTGGTAAAGAGTACACAGGTAAAGATGCAGATGCGGCACTTGGCCGTGCCAACATTACTGTAAACAAAAACTCAGTGCCTAACGATCCGCGCTCACCGTTCGTAACCTCTGGTTTACGTATTGGTAGCCCAGCAATCACCAGCCGTGGCTTCAAAGAAGCTCAGGCAACAGAACTTGCCGGCTGGATTTGCGACATTCTAGATGGCCTCGAAAGCGGTAATGCAGATACCGTTGAAGCTGACGTTAAAGCAAAAGTTGTCGCGTTGTGCGAGCAGTTCCCTGTTTATAAATAAAACAGACTGAACTGGTCAGAAACACGAAGAAGCCTCGCATAGCGGGGCTTTTTTATATCTGCTTTATTACCACTCACATACCGAAGACTAACTGACCAGAACGACCTGTAACCTCTCCGTCACATAACTCTCATACAGTGTGACTTCAACGGAGGTAACAACCTATGAAAGATTCTTGGAAACCCGTTAACCACAACCAACTGGTCAACTTGCTCGCGCACCAGCATCAACAGCTTGATGAAAGCCAACAAAACCTGTGGGATGCCATCCGCCTGCCGTACCCTGAATTATGGCAGCAACACCCTTGGGGAGATGAAGGATGCGGCTTCTGGGTCATCGCCGTGGCTGGCCGTTCGTGTATTTATTTCAATGATATTAGCGGTGGCTTCTCTTGTGGTTCGTTTCAGCGCTGGGGAAAGATCGATACCTACAAAGCTTCAGACGCTACTCTTCTGGGCGCATTACATACCTTATTTACTCGTGAAGAAGCGCAAGAAACCGCCTAAACGGCGTTTATGTAATCTTATTTGGCATTCTCAGCTTCATTTAGATACCGGGGTGGCTACATATAACCCATATAAATATTAGGGGTTTCATGACATGAGTCAGGTTTTGATTCTGAATCACTGCCTGTTATGTATTTATGTCGTCGAAACACCCGATTCTCCGCCCCAATTCACCTCAAGTGCTTAATCCATCTTGGCCGCCGCCCCCCTCACCTACATCCTCGTCCTGCAGGTTTAATACAGCCATAACGTATTTCTATTATTCGTATCACAGGACACAGATTATGGCTGACACCGCAACTTCAAAACCGACCATACGTATGACAGCCGGTGAACGCGCAGGCATTCCACCACGTCGCATGGATTTTAAATTCGCCGACGACACCAAGCGTTACTGGTACGCCGATAACGCGTTCCTAACCACGTTTTGGACAACACTGTCCGCGTTATTCCCGGCCGGTGAAACCTTCTTTATTGATTCGGTAAAAAATTATCGCCATCAAGTCACGGAATCAAAACTGAAAGATGAAATTTCAGGGTTTATTGGCCAAGAAGCCATGCACACGAAAGAGCACCAAGCGTTCAACGACATGGGGGACAAGCATGGCCTACCCACGCTGCAATTGGATAAAGAACTTTGGTGGCTGCTGGATATAGCCAAAAAAGTCTTTCCCAAAAAGATGCAGTTGGCGACCACAGTAGCGCTAGAACACTACACCGCTATTTTAGCTGAGCAGCTATTGCGCGATAAACAACATCAAGAAAACATCCAAGATCCAGAAGCCTTAAAGTTATGGATGTGGCACGCCCTCGAAGAAAACGAACACAAAGCGGTTGCTTATGATGTGTATCAGCTCACTGGCGGCGGCTACTTCACCCGAGTCTTTGCTATGATTCTTGCGACACTTGGATTTATTATTTTTGTGGGTCAGGGTCATATCCGCTTGTTGTGGGCTAACGGAACATTATTCAACTTGAAAGATAACCTAAAAGGCCTATGGAGCTTATGGGGCTGGAAAGGACTTTTCCCGCGTCTGCTATTTAAGTACTTGGACTTCTTCCGCCCGGGCTTTCACCCTAACGATCACGACACCGTACAATTGCTCGATGATTGGCGTCACAAGATGCTGGATGAAGGTGGCATGTTAGCCTCTCAACCCTACAGCGCTGCTCAAAACGCATAATCAAACCCCATATGCCAAGGTGCTTAACAAGGTACTAAAACTGAGCCTTGGCATATCCGCCTATTCATTTTGATCGGAAATCACTGATTTTTGCACTGTCTTAAAATTCTCACTCGTCAGTAAATCCCTTAACTTTGTATAAGTGTCGTGGTCATCCACTCGCAGATTCTCGCCTATGCTACATAGTGCCTAGTTACTCAGAGATTACTGCCCGTATCGAAAACCACCACACCGGAAGGTGCTAAGCCGATATACAGCCAGCATCGATTACCATTATTAGGGTAGGACTCTTATATGACAAATGCAGCGACACATTCCACGGTGGCTCCATCAACAAGCAAGCCCCGCATTACCGCAGGTGAACGTGCAGGTATTCCGCCGCGCCGCATGGATTTTGAATTTGCCGAAGAGACGACACGTTACTGGTATGGCAATAATGCATTTTTAACGACATTCTGGGCAACCTTATCCGCGCTATTCCCAGAAGGTGAAACTTTTTTTGTCGATAGCGTAAAGAACTACCGTCATATGATCACAGATCCGACATTGAAAGATCAGGTCTCTGGATTTATTGGCCAAGAAGCCATGCACAGCAAAGAGCACGAAACGTTCAATGCGATGGCAGAGAAACATGGGTTCCCCACCGATAAGCTGGATAAAGAACTCGGCGTGTTATTCAAGGTAGTCCGTAAATTCGTGCCTAAAAAGATGCAGTTAGCGGTCACCGTTGCTCTTGAGCATTACACCGCTATCCTTGCTGAACAACTGTTGCGCGAAGATATTCACCAAGATATGTTTTCTGACCCAGAAGCGCTGAAGTTATGGATGTGGCACGCCCTCGAAGAAAACGAGCACAAAATCGTTGCGTATGATGTCTATGAAGTCGCAGGCGGTGGCTACTTTACCCGCGTTGCCACCATGTTGATTGCCACCCTCGTATTCGCCGTCGTCGTTACCCAAGGCCACATGCGTCTATTGTGGGCCGATGGCAGCCTATTTAAATGGAAAGAAAACTGGAAAGGTTTAAAGTTTCTGTGGGGCTGGAAAGGGTTATTCCCACGCTTAGCCAAACAGTACTTTGATTTTTACCGCCCAGGTTTCCATCCAAATGATCACGATACTGTGCAATTACTCGATGACTGGCGTGAAAAAATGCTAACGGAAGGCGGTATGCTTGCCGATCAGATCAAAAATCCTTCACGGCCTGCCACCGTTTAATCAAAAAAGCCGGTACCTTATAAGGTAATCCGGCTTTTTTATGGCATCTTTACAATGCCTTGATGGCACATTTAGCTGTATTAAATAATGTATTGGCGTCTAACAACCCTTTGACGCCATTCCACCCCCGCCACAAAATATCGCCAATGTCTGAAATAAACCCCCTCAACAGCAGATAGACAGCTGTTCATCCGACCTTCTAGGTATTTCCTGCCAATAAGCGTACTTTCACGACCCAAAATAACCTGACTAATTTGGTAAAAATTGGCAGCCAGCTACCTTCAACTGGCAAACTGACACGCGTCTAATAGACTGAACACAAAGAGAGCCAACTCTAAATCGATTCAAGGCTCCTAAATACAATGACTAACAAGCAGGTGTATCGTATGACTACGACAACAGCAACCGAGACGACAAAAAAGGTACGCATGACTGCGGGTGAACGTGCAGGTATTCCTCCACGTCGTATGGATTTTGAATTTGGCGAAGACACCAAACGTTACTGGTACGCAGATAACTCGTTCTTAACGACGTTTTGGACCACACTGTCTGCACTGTTCCCAGAAGGCGAAACCTTCTTTGTCGATACGGTAAAAAACTACCGTCACGAAATTAAAGATCAGCTTCTTAAAGACCAAGTGTCTGGCTTTATCGGCCAAGAAGCGATGCACAGTAAAGAACACGCAGCATTTAATGACGTTGCCGAGCGTAATGGCCTGCCAACTGGCACCCTAGACAAAGAAGTGGGTTGGTTGTTAAAGCTTGGGCGTAAAATACTGCCTAAGAAACTGCAACTCGCGATCACCGTTGCTCTTGAGCACTACACGGCAATTTTGGCGGAGCAGTTATTACGTGACAAGCGCCACCAAGAAAACATCAGCGACCCAGAAGCACTGAAATTGTGGATGTGGCACGCACTGGAAGAAAACGAGCACAAAATTGTTGCTTACGATGTATACCAACTGGTCGGCGGTGGCTACTTCTTACGTACCTTCGCTATGCTTTTGGCAACTGTATTTTTCTTTGTCATTGTTATTCAAGGCCACGCGCGCTTGATGTGGGCTGATGGCAGCTTGTTCAACATTAAAGCTAACTTGAAAGGTTTATGGTTCTTGTGGGGCTGGAAAGGTCTATTCCCAACACTGACCTTCAAATACCTCGACTACTTCCGTCCAGGCTTCCATCCGAACGACCACGACACAGTACAATTACTAGACGACTGGCGTGAAAAGATGTTGCAAGATGGTGGCATGCTGGCTGACCAGATCAAGAATCCATCTCATGCGCACATGACAGGCAACACCTCAGCGGCATAATTGCTGACCTTACTTGATCTAAGTAAGTGTAAAAATGACATAAAATCGGGCCGCTATGCGGCCCTTTTTTATTGCCTGAAAGCCGCTAAATCAGTAAGATGCGCCCAGCCTCCGACCCTGCGGAGTGGCCATTTCCTAAACGGAACGTTCTTTAATATGCATTGCCCATTCTGCGCACATCCAGAAACCAAAGTTATCGACTCTCGTCTGGTGGCTGACGGCGAACAGATTCGTCGACGCAGGGAATGCATTCAGTGTGGTGAACGCTACACGACCTTTGAGACCGCTGAACTTGTGATGCCACGCATCATCAAACAAGACGGCACCCGTGAACCCTTTAATGACGACAAACTCCGCTCCGGAATCCAGCGCGCGCTAGAAAAACGTCCGGTCAGCGTCGAGGCCATTGAAGCCGCGATCACCCACATCAAACAAACATTACGTGCGACTGGCGAGCGAGAAATCCCGAGTCGCGATTTGGGCGAATGGGTAATGCGGGAGCTTCGAAGCCTCGATGAAGTCGCCTTTGTACGCTTCGCCTCGGTGTATCGTAGCTTTAAAGATCTTGATGAATTTCGTGCCGAGATCGAACGTATGTCGCAAACTCCAGAAGCACGACAGACACCGGAGGCCTCCGATGACTGAGCAAGCAACTGATCACCTAAGCATTAAAGACACAGAATGGATGAGCCTTGCCCTGCAACTCGCCGAACGAGGTCGCTATACCACCAGCCCTAATCCACGAGTCGGCTGTGTCATCGTAAAAAACGACAATGTTATTGGCGAGGGTTGGCATCAACAAGCCGGAGGCCCTCATGCGGAAGTTCATGCACTGCGTGATGCCGGTGATAATGCTAAAGGCGCGACCGCTTATGTCACCCTCGAACCCTGCAGCCATCATGGCCGCACACCGCCCTGTGCTGAAGGCTTAATCAAGGCAGGCGTTGCACGTGTGGTCGGCGCCGTTCGAGACCCCAACCCTGAAGTGGCAGGTCGAGGCTTTCAAATGCTGCGCGATGCGGGGATTAAAGTCACTGAAGCCTGCCTCCCAGAACAAGCCTATGCCTTGAATGCGGGCTTTATGAAGCGTATGACCTCTGGCTTACCCTTGGTGCGCTTAAAGCTTGCCATGAGCCTGGATGGTCGTACGGCAATGCAATCCGGCGAAAGCCAATGGATTACCGGCCCAGAGGCGCGTCGTGACGTACAGCGTTTACGTGCCCAAAGCTGCGCCGTCATTACCGGTGCCGACAGCGTAATAATTGATAACCCATCCATGACGGTACGTGCAGACGAAGCTGAACTGAACATCCCTACAGAATTACAGCGCCAACCATTACGCGTGATCATTGATGGCTCTGAGCGTGTGACTTCAACCGCGAAGATATTTGCACAACCGGGCGATATACTGATTGCCGGTCACACTTCTCGCCAGCAAAAAATTGAACGCAGCAGCGCATTAGGCAAAACAGACTATTGGTCGGGTGCTAAGAACGAAAAAACAGACCTAACCGCATTGCTAAAATATTTAGCGGCACAGCAATGCAATGAAGTATTGGTTGAATCCGGTGCACAACTTGCCGGTGCATTTATTGATGCGGGTCTGGTGGATGAATTAGTCGTGTACTGTGCCCCCACGTTACTCGGTAGTGAGGCGCGTCCGCTGCTATCATTGCCAATGAGCGACATGAAACAACAGATCCGCTGGCACTGGCAGGATGTACGTATGGTGGGTAACGATGTTCGCCTAACCTTGCTTCCTGATTTGCGCCCTACCTTGCGATCAGTCAAAAACACCGAACAAGAAGGGCTGTAGAGTGTTCACAGGAATCATCGAAGCCGTCGGCCATATTGCCAGCACTCGTACCGAGCAAGGTGATGTACGGTTACGGATCAATACCGCAAACCTTGATCTAAGCGATGTAAAATTAGGCGACAGCATCGCCACCAATGGCGTATGCCTCACCGTGGTTGCTTGTCATGCGGATGGATTTGAAGCAGACGTCTCGCGTGAATCATTAGCGCATACTCGCATTGGTCAGTGGGCAGCAGGAACAAAAGTAAATTTAGAAAAAGCCATGCTGCCTTCCACTCGCATGGGTGGCCACTTAGTAAGCGGTCATGTGGATGGGGTTGGCATCGTGCGTTCGCGTGACATTGATGCTCGCTCTGTGCGTTTTAGCATCGATATTCCCGCCGAACTGCAGCGCTATATTGCTGCCAAAGGGTCGGTAACAGTTGATGGTGTCAGCCTCACCACTAACGCACTCACCGCCACTGGCTTTGAATTAAATATTGTTCCGCACACCGCCGAGCAAACAACACTGGCGCAGATACAAGCCGGTGACCAAGTACACTTAGAAGTCGATATTATTGCGCGTTATCTAGAGCAACTTTTAAGTAATAAAGACAACACCAAGCAAAGCCAAATGACACCGGCTTTTTTAGCAGAAAATGGCTTTTGGAAATAACCGGGAATTTTTATGACTCTGAACAGCGTTGAAGAAATCATTGCCGACATGCGTGCCGGTAAAATGGTCATTTTAATGGATGACGAAGATCGCGAAAATGAAGGCGACATTATTGTTGCTGCCGAAAAAGTAACCCCAGACATTATTAATTTCATGGCCACCGAAGCGCGTGGATTAATTTGCTTAACTCTGACTGGCGAGCGTTGCGATTTTCTGGGTTTGCCTTCTATGGTGGCTGGCAATGGGGCTAAATTCTCAACGCCATTTACTGTCTCTATTGAAGCCGCAGAAGGTGTGACGACTGGCATTTCTGCAGCTGACCGTGCCAAGACAATCATTGCTGCGGTAAACCCTATGGGTAAGCCGGAAGACATCGTACAGCCAGGGCATATTTTCCCATTGCGTGCTCGTCCTGGTGGCGTGCTGAGTCGTGCAGGCCACACCGAAGCGGGTTGTGATCTAGCGCGGTTAGCAGGACTGATTCCGTCGTCTGCCATTGTTGAAATCATGAACGCCGACGGCACGATGGCGCGTCGTCCAGACCTCGAAGTATTCGCTGAAAAGCACGGAATTAAAATCGGTACCATTGCTGATTTAATTCATTATCGTATTGCCAATGAAAAAACCGTTGATGTGATTTCACAAGACCAAGTTCACACCGAATTTGGTGACTTCACACTGCACACATTTAAAGACTCTATTTTGGGCGAAACTCACCTAGCGTTAACTTTGGGTGACATTACCCCAGAAGAACCCACACTGGTGCGAGTACAAACCAACAATATGATTCGTGATGTATTGGGGTTACGTTCTACTGAGTCCGACAGTTGGTCATCCACTCAAGCACTGAAGCGCATCGCTAAAGAAGGCAAAGGCGTACTGGTGTTGTTATCGGCGGATCAAACAGAAGATGTCGACGCCTCTTTGGATAATTTCTTTGGACGTGCACGTCCGCAGCGTAGCCCGAACACTGACAGCTCTGGTGCCTTTTTAACCATCGGTACCGGCTCACAAATTTTACGTGAACTGAACATTCGCAAAATGCGTTTGCTCAGCTCTGAAATGAAATACAGCGGTATCTCCGGGTTTGATCTCGAAATTACCGAATACCTCCCTTACTCCGAATAATTTTTTCTGACAGGATAACGTTATGAATCAGATTAAAACTATTGAAGGCAAGCTCACTCCTAACGATGGCCGTTACGCCATTGTTGTGGGTCGTTGGAACGCCTTTGTTGTCGAAAGCCTGTTAGAAGGCGCAGTCGATTCGCTCATGCGTCACGGCGTTGAAGAATCTAACATCACCATTATCCGTGCGCCGGGTGCAGTTGAAATTCCTCTCGTGGTGAAAAAAGCCGCAGCGTCTGGCAAATACGATGCTGTGATCGCCTTAGGCGCCGTCATTCGTGGTGGGACACCACACTTTGAATACGTGGCGGGCGAATGTGTGAAAGGCCTGTCGAATATTGCGCTGCAATACGACATCCCTGTCGCGTTCGGCGTATTGACCGTAGACACTATCGAACAAGCCATTGAGCGCTCAGGCACCAAGGCAGGTAATAAAGGCGAGGAAGCCGCAATGTCAGCGTTTGAGATGGTCGCGCTGCTCAAAGAAATGGAGGTTTGAGGTAATGTCACGAGCTTCCGGCAATCAAAAGCCAAGCATGTCCGCCCGCCGCAAAGCACGCCGCTTTGCGATACAGGCACTGTATCAATGGCAAATATCTGGCTCTAGCCTTACCGCTATTGAGGCAGAGTTTCGCACCGATAACGACATGAGCAAGGTCGATATTGAGTACTTCCAAGACATCCTTCACAACGTACCAAAAGAGAAGGGCAAGCTGGACGAAAAAATCTTGCCATTTATGGATCGTCGCATCGACGAACTCACGCCGGTTGAATTAGCCATCTTACGTTTAGGCGCATTCGAGATGTGTCACCGCATTGATATCCCTTACAAGGTAGTTATCAACGAATCGGTTGAGCTAGCCAAAACGTTTGGCGCAACCGACGGCCACAAATACGTCAACGGTATTTTGGACAAGTTAGCCGCGCGTGAGCGTATGGTCGAAATCCGAGGCGGACGTAACTAACGTATGCCACGGCCTTCGGAGTTTGACCTGATTCGTGATTATTTCACCCGTGGTTTTCCGCAGGCGGACGACGTGTTGCTGGGCATCGGTGACGACTGTTCATTGGTTAACCCGCCGCTCGATATGGAACTGGCACAAAGTATTGATACCCAAGTCGCTGGAGTCCATTTTCCAGCGAATGCTCCAGCACATCTTATTGCAGCACGAGCATTACGCTGTGCCGTCAGTGACTTGGCCGCCATTGGCGCTGTGCCACAAGGCTTTCATCTCGCGCTGACTCTACCTGAGAGCGACCCAAGCTTTCTGGCTGAATTCGCCCGAGGCTTACGCCAAACTGCACACGAACTTGAAATGCCGCTATTGGGCGGTGACACCACTCGCGGCTCTGTACTTACCGTGACCGTGGCAGTACAGGGTTGGTTACCACAAGGCTTAGGTTTACGTCGAACGGGAGCTGTTGCTGGTCAGGATATTTGGCTATCAGGAAAGATAGGCGCTGCAGCACTAATTCTCGACGAGGTGCTCAAAACACCTGACAGAGACGACGCTGCCACCGCGCCCTATTACCACCCTCAAGTCCACGTTTCTTTCGGGCATGTATTACTCAGTTTAGCGACCTCCGCCATCGATATTTCTGACGGCTTATTGCAAGACGCTCGACATATTGCCCGAGCATCCGGCGTTAATTTAGAATTTGACGCTAACGCCATACCAACAAGTGTGCCTCGGGAACATCCCCAATGGACTCAATGTCTTACCGGCGGAGATGATTACCAATTGCTATTTACTGCTCCTAAAGACGCAGAAGATCGTATTCTTGCCTGCGCGCAAACAATTAATTTAGATCACTGTACTCGCGTTGGAAAAGTAATTGCAGCCACCGAGTCAGATTCTGGAAACATCACAGTAATAGCCAACGGTACACCGCTGAACTTTGACCGCGAAGGTTACGAGCACTTTTAAGTCAGTTTAATTCCCACTTCGTTTTATTAATCTATAGGCCCCCCTAAATTATGAACAATGACAAAATCGAAGCCGCAGCCTTCCGTCGCTTACTTGAACATTTAGATTCTCGTAAAGATGTGCAAAATATAGAACTCATGAATCTAGCGGGTTTCTGTCGTAACTGCCTAGCTAAGTGGTACAGCGCTGCGGCAGAAGATCACGGCCAGACAATTACTTACGATGATGCCCGTGAGAAAATCTACGGCATGCCTTACAGTGAATGGAAAGAAAAACACCAGCAAGAAGCAACGCCAGAGCAGCTAGCGCAGTTCAATAAAACGAATTCATAAATACGTCATCTCGTACATTCTATTGAGGTAAATATCATGAAACGGATCGCAACGGTTTTTACAGCATTAGCCTTATCATTTAGCACACTTGCGTTAACCTCGACGGCAGCAATCGCGCAGGCGGATGTTCAAGCAGCTTATATTGATGTGAGCGGCCACGGTGAAATTGAAGCCTACCCCGATTACTTAACGATCTCAGTAGAATTAAGCGCAACGGACAAAGACGTAGCCATAGCCAAAAACCTAGTCGATGAGGCCTTTGCACAAATTACCACCATCGCTAAAAACTTAAGAATTGAACGTAAAGATGTCGAGTCCGTTCTTATCAATAATTACCCTCAATGGCAGTACCTTAAAAACGGTAAACGCGAACTGATTGGCCATCGAGTAACTCGACCTGTCACCATTAATCTTCGCAATCTGGATAACTACGGCAAGTTGCTTGAATCTCTCCTGACGGATGAACGCTTTCGGGTCAGTTCAACTCAATTGAAGTTTAATGATCCAGAAAAATACCAAACAAAGGCGCGCCGCTTAGCGTTATTAAATGCGAAAGAAAAAGCCTCAGAAATGTCCGCTGTACTTGATCAAAAAATCTCTGGCGTGCTCTGGATTCAAGAAACTGGTAACCGTATTCATCAGCCCGTCATGATGATGGAAAGCGCCTCAATGATGCGCTCAAAAGCCGACACCGGCAGTGAAATGCAGATCCAAGAGCAAACCATTAGCCAACAAGTGCAGGTACGCTTCTCAATTATTCCTGATTGAGAGGCTGCTAATAATAAAGAGATTTGTGTCCCATGAGTGATGTACCGAAAGATACCCAACCCAGCATACAACCGGGCCGCTACCGCCATTACAAAGGCAACGAATACGAGGTCTTTGGGTTAGTCCGCCACAGCGAAACCGAAGAATGGTTAGTGCATTACCGAACCCTGTATGGCGATAAGAGCGAGTGGGTGCGCCCCTACGGAATGTTTACCGAAAGCGTCACTACCGACGCCGGAGAGCAACCCCGCTTTCAGTATATTGGTCTATGTGAGTAAACAGCGAGTAACTCAAATGACACCCGCCATAGAGAAAGCTAAGAAAGCCAAGATCAACTTCGACATCCTCAAGTATCAACACGACCCCGCTACCACCAACTATGGCGGCGAAGCCGCGGAAAAGCTGAATCTATCACCTGATAGTGTATTCAAAACGCTGCTGGTCGCACTGACAGGCCACAAAAGCCCCCTTGCGGTAGCCGTCATTCCTGTTGCCAACACTCTTAGCTTAAAAGCCATCGCTAAAGCACTGGGAGCAAAAAAAGCAGACATGGCCGATCCCAAAGTCGCAGAACGCAGCACAGGCTACCTCGTCGGTGGCATCAGTCCTATAGGCCAAAAGAAAGCGCTGCCCACCGTCGTTGATGACTCGTCCAAACAGTTCGAACGCATTCATGTCAGCGCTGGCCGCAGAGGCTTAGAAATTTCACTACAGGCCAACGACCTAGTCACACTTACCAGAGGTATTTTCGGAAAAATTACGGCAGAATAGAGCCATCTTTTCTTTTTACTACGATGTTGCCTGAATGAAACTGCTGTTGCTTATTCCCGTCATTACCCTTGTTACCGCTCTATCTCTACTTCTGAGTGCTTGCACCTCACCTCTGCCGTACACACAGGCAGACCTATCTGTTGAACGCGAGCAACGTATCACCGACGGCTACGTAGACAAAGAAGTCTCAGCCGGCGTGCACGTCATTGAAGTACGCCACGAAGACATACTCGCGCTAACCATACAAAAAGAAAAAACGTTAAGTAATCTCAAGAGCATCTGGCAACAGCGTGCCAAGGAACTATGCCCGAAGGGCTACCAGGGCGAACCTGAGGTGATACAGCCAGACGAAGCTCGCACCGATGAATTCTTTTGTACGCTGAATATTTGCCAGAAGTACTTATTAGTGTCTGGAATTGCTTACTGTAAGACGGTGTATGAGTTTTAAAAATCAATAAAGGTAAGTAAAAGCAGCCCTTTTACCCTTTTTGGCCAAAGAGATGACACCTTAAACCACAATTGATCACCTGCTCCAAAATAGGATGACTCTAAGTTCCGCATTCGTATTATCAACTCTGTACTTTAATAATAAGAACGGAGTGACATATGAAAAACCTATCAGCTTTAACTTTCACCCCCATTGTTTGTGCAGCCTTATTAACGGGCTGTTTTGGTGGTAACAATCCAGATCCAGGCCAAGACGGGCAAGCACTATCAAACTCTGGCTCTTACGAAATCTGCTCATACGAAGATAACTTAGACAACGACGATTATCGCTCAGCGCGCATGTCTTACCCATGTGATTTAAGTGACGGCCCCTACCCTTCAACGACACTAACCGGGGGCTTCACCAATACCAAAGAACAAATGTATTGGTTAGCTGACCACCTGACGACTCATGGTTATATTGTGCTCACCCTTACACCAACAAATTCGTTATCCGTGCCCCCTATCTGGCGCAAAGCACACATCGCCGGTTTTGAGGTGTTAGCGCAGGAAAATAACCGTTGGTTTAGCCCTATCAGAGGGAAGGTCGATCTCAATAACCGTAACATCATGGGTTACTCCATGGGCGGTGGCGGCGCAATAATGGCTGCCGAAGAGATGGAAGAAAAGCCTGCAAGTATGATCGCACTTGCCCCATGGCTCGGTGCCTACACCATTGATTATGGCCAAATAACCGTACCAAGCATGATCGTAGGTGCCGAAAACGACATAGTCGCTATTAACAGTGAAGTTTATTATCCAAAATTCCGTTCTGACATCGAGCGCGGGATAGCGATGATTACAGATGCAAATCATCTTGATTTCATCGGCGATGGAGAAAGCGAAGAGCATGAACGTATCCGCACAATGGTTACTGCATTTTTAGAAGTTCAATTAAAAGGAGATTCATCGGCCTATAGCTATTTTGATGGTGCAGAACATGATGAACACGTCATTGATGGCTGGTTCTCTGCCTTTGATTATCAACGCTAAATAATAGCTTTGGTCCTGCAGTCAGGGGCCACAGTGACAACAGTGACAACAGGAAAACGCCGCTATTTTAGCGGCGTAATACCCTAGGACACGTTCTCGCCGCCGACATGATCAAATGATTAAGCTATAGTACTCATGGCGTTACGATGTTAGTTATTCAAACCAAAAAATTGAGAATCGCATGGACCTAGATGCTGAGTGTATTCCATTAGCGCATATCCTGACGTACTTCTCTATCAGAGAAAAACCGCGCTTTGAAGTCGACAATGGTTTAGCCCCACTGGATAGCGAGAGGCCATCCAGAGAGCGACATATCGAAACCCTGATTAGCATCACGTTGGGGATGGATTACCAGGAAATGTTTCAAAATCTAGGGGTCGACCTTTCTGATGGCGTTATTGCCGACCGCTACTTATCTACTCGACAAGTTCTGGCCCTCGTAGAACAGGCTATTGATCGCCTTAACATGCCCTATCTCGGATTATTTATCGGTAACATCATGACCGTTTCTCATTATGGAATGGCGGGACTGGCGGTCGTTACTCAGCCAAATCTTCGTGAGTGTTGCTTACTCCTATCAAGATTTTGTAGAGAATATTTTCCGCCGCTAGAAATTTCTGTCCATGTCGATGAGGACGTCAGCTGGATAGCTATCGAAGAAAATATCTCACTCAAGCCCTATCAGGAGTTCTTTATTGAGCTGAATTTTGTGAGCTTTTACAACATGGTCTATGACCTCGTTGGGCATGATTCAAAAATGATGCCTATTCGTATCGAGCTTGCTTACCCTGAACCAGCTTGGGGTCACATATATCGTCGTTACTTTAATTGCCCCGTAGTGTTTAACCGCCCACAAAATCGCATGATCAGAAAAACTCATGGCATCGATTTAGATTTGCCATTGGCAAATCGTTTATTAGCGATAACTGCAGAAAAAGTGTTTCTGCAAAACATACCCACACGAGCAATGAAGTATTTACCGTTAAAATTGAAACACTTTTTAGCTCGATCTTATGGGGCCTACCCAACACTCGAAAAATCCGCTCGAGAACTGGGAGTGAGCAGTCGAACATTAAGACGAAAACTGGCCGAAGAAGGCACTAGCTACAAACAAGAAGTGGATAAAGTGAAAGAGCGATTTGCGCGAGAATATTTTGCTCGTGGAGGACGTTCCGTTGCCGAATTAGCTAACCTGTTAGGATTTTCAAACACCCCGGCATTCACCCGAGCATTTAAACGTTGGACTAGCCTCACCCCGTCAGAGTTCATACTAAAAACAACGGGAATAAATATCGAACTCGTAGATTAACCGTAAAAATAAATGCCTTGTATTTACAAATTGAAGGATTGTCTAAAAATCTCAGTCCTGTTACTGACGAGAAACGTCTACTTATTAGTACTGCTATTTTTCGGTAAAATTATCCACGATAAATTTCATCCCCTCCCCTGTTGGGTTACGCGCTTCGCGCTAACCGCAACCTACGGATAAGAACTACCATCTAATGTTTTTTAAACCAGCCTCGCCGGATCAAGCAAAATCTCTAGTTCATCACGACTTATCTCCGTCATCTCTTCAGCCACGTCAATCACTGCACGCCCTTCTTTGTAGGCTTTCTTGGCTATTTCTGCTGCTTTTAAATAGCCAATCACAGGATTAAGTGCGGTCACTAATACCGGGTTACGTGCTAAGGGTTCTTTGATGACGTCTTCTTTGACGGTAAAGCCAGCAATGGCTTGATCCGCTAAGCTAATCGCTGAACGAGCCATTAAACCGGTGCTGTCTAATATCTTTGATGCCATTACCGGCAACATAACATTCAACTCGAAATTACCCGATTGCCCTGCCACGGTAATCGTGGTGTCGTTACCGATCACTTGCGCACACGCCATGGCGACCGCTTCGGGAATCACTGGATTCACCTTTCCCGGCATAATGGATGATCCTGGCTGTAATGCGGGCAATTCGATCTCACCTAATCCTGCCAACGGGCCTGAATTCATCCAGCGTAAGTCATTGGCTATTTTCATCAAGGCTACTGCTAAGGTTTTTAACGCAGCTCCAGTGGCAACGATGGTATCTTGCGCCCCCATGGCGGCAAAGCGGTTGTCAGTAGGGCGGAACACGACTCCCGTGATCTGGCTTAGCTCGGCACAGACGTCTTTTGCAAATCCTGCCGGTGCGTTTACCCCAGTCCCCACCGCGGTTCCTCCAATCGCTAGCTTCTGCAGCTGACACTGGTTAAACAGTAAAAGTGACTCGGCGTGTTCAATTTGCGCTATCCAGCCCGATATTACTTGGCTAAAGCGCACTGGCATGGCATCCATTAAATGCGTACGCCCTGTTTTAATCATGTGATGCGTGTCTTGTGCTTTTTTCGCTAACACGGTTTTCAAATGCTCTAACGCAGGCACCACATGACTGTGAATATCTAATGCGCTAGCAATATGAATAGCTGAAGGAATAACGTCATTACTGCTTTGACCATAATTAACATGATCATTCGGTGAGACATCCTTGCCAGACGCCAAGGAAGCCATGCGCGCCAGGACTTCATTCACGTTCATGTTTGAACTGGTGCCTGAGCCGGTCTGAAAAACATCCACCGGAAAGTGATCGCTAAAATGGTTATCACTCAATAACTCGATCGCCGCATTTTCAATCGATGCTGCAACTTCTTCATCTAGCGCTCCGGTGCGACCATTGGTGGTTGCACTCGCAAGCTTGACTATGACAAGAGCGCGCAAAAAAGCATCCGGCATTGTCTGCTGACCAATGGAAAAATTATCCACTGCGCGCTGTGTTTGAGCGCCATACAGTGCATTTTCAGGTACGTTGACCTCACCCATGCTGTCATGTTCTGTACGATATTTCTGGCCCATGCGTCCTCCTAAATCTCAACGTTAGCGTCTAAATTAAATGCTATTACTCTGGAGTAATATTTACGAATGAAGTTCCAAAAATCTCTTTGCAGCTGGTCGTTTTAACTTTCAGCTTAAGCGAATGTTTAAATAGAGAAATTTGATAAATATATATCTAAAAAAACGCCACAATAGCTCCGCATCATGGCGCTTTTTAATTGCACTTACTCAGTTTACTCGACGACTAGGTTAAAATTATTCACGCAAGGCTGTGGTGGAGAATAGGTAACCACCTGAGGAAGACGTCCGCCCGATGAGCAACTCTGAAGTAAAGGGCCAATGTATGGCACACCACCACTCTTCACATCTGGGCTACCGAGCCACCAGTTGTTAGTGAATGCCACGGCAATATTCCCCTGTGCGAGTACAAGATTCTCACACGTGGTCACTTTATCGCCTTGAGTTATCACCAGAGTACCTTCAACGGCAAAATTAAGTTTATCCGGCATTGGGCCACTAGAGTCGCAGGCGATAGCGTTGCCCGTGCCCACTTGATCCGCAAACCAATCGGCAACACCAGAGCTCTTCTTGCGATCAGCTTTTACGGTAATTTTGCATTTGCCGGACTCGGCCTTTGCTGTGGTGCCATCATAATCTTTTGTAGAATCATGCGCAGTCACTTCAAAAGTACAGTCGGTAATGCCATTTACATGAAGATAGACATCATTGCTATCAGTGCCAGCCATCGCCGAGCATGGCAATAACAAAGCGGCAGTTAAAAGAAAGGGATAAGCTTGGGAGTTTTTCATAATCAATTCCTTGATAGTGTATTTGCGCCCGTAATACTCTCACCGAGCAGGATTACACTATCAAATTACGACAAACATGAAAGCAAATATGACTCTATTTTCCTGTATAAATGACATTTAGGTCATGTCTGAATCCAATGAACATGAAACTGAGATTTTAACGCCGAACTGGAAAAGCAATTAAGCGCCAGAAAACATTATTAGTGGCTTATATTGTCGAGAAAATTGACTTTCCTCATAAAAAAACGCCACTGCATTTTCACACAGTGGCGTTCTTTAAAATGGCACTAAATTTTACGCCGTTTTGCTTTTCTTACGATTCTGATTGGCTTGCAGCTTCATCACACCCACGATCACTTTCTGGTACCAAGAACCCATCGTACGAACCATTAGGTCGAAGGCAATAGCGTCTGGGCCAATCAATACACGACGTTTGTTTTTCTTTACGCCGTTAAGAATGGTTTTCGCAGCTTTATCTGGTGTGGTAATAAACAAACGTTCGAAATCTGCTTTAGAATCGTCAGCGCTTGCACCTGTAATTTCAGATGACTTCTCATTGAAGCGAGTTGATTGCGCGATGTTAGTTTTGATGCCACCAGGGTGCACACACGTCGTGCTTACGCATGAACCTGCGATGTCTAAGTCCTGACGCAATGACTCAGTCAAACCACGTACTGCAAATTTAGACGCGTTGTATCCACTCATCAACGGCTGCGACGCTAAGCCAAAAATGCTTGAGATATTTACAATGTGGCCTTCGCCCGCATTTTCCATGTGCGGCAAGAATGCTTTTGTACCGTACAAAACGCCGTAAAAGTTGATGTCCATGATCCATTTGTAATCTTCAATGGAGAGATCTCCCACAGTACCCGCCAAGGCAACACCCGCATTGTTAAATACCAGGTTGGCTTTACCATGATCGGCAACGACTTGATCAGCCCACGCATAGAAGGCATCTTTATCAGACACATCAAGTTTTTGTGTGGTAATTTTCACAGGGTATTGTTTAAGTAATTCAGCAGTTTCTGCAAGGCCGGCTTCATTCACATCACTCAGTGCAACGTTACACCCTTGCTGAGCTAAGTTAATCGCCAATGCACGACCAATACCTGAACCTGCACCAGTAACCGCAGCAACTTTACCGTTAAGATTTTTCATATCATTCTCCTGTATGGTCGTAAGTTGTTACTTGAACTGACCATTTTTGCCATGACGCCAGCGTGAACCTAGCGATAATTAGTGTAAATACTTTACGTTAATCGGGCTAAAAAAATAGGTCGGTTATCGACAGAATAAGCAGACCGAATGGCGTTATTTGGCGCTTTTTACTTGCCCAGAATACGTTTGGTGTAATCAACCATATTTATTACTGGGCTCATTTCTTTCCACAGTAATTTTTGCATGTTTTTTGTTGATAAAAGTCGACTGCCCAACCATGTGCGAAAGCCATTATTGCCGTAAACCATTCTTGGTTTATTTTTAATAATGCCTTTCATTACATAACTGCAAATATCTTCCGGTGCCGTCGTTAGGAACTTCTTTCTAAAGTCCTGACTCTCTTTCGCCCGCGTAATATTGGTATCAATACCACCGGGATGCACTAAATGAACTTGTACATGGCTTTGGCTAAGTTCAACCATAAGCGCTTCAGTAAAACCGCGCACCGCAAATTTGCTGGCACAATAGTCTGAGTTATTAGGCGTACCGATTAAGCCAAAAATGCTCGACACATTTACAATAGCTGCTTCGTCTTGTTCTAGTAGTTGAGGTAAAAATGCACGTGTACCATAAACGACGCCATTAAAATTTACGGCCATAACACGTTCGTAAGACTCGTCAGGCATTGCCCAAACAGGACTATTATTACCTTCTATTCCCGCATTATTAATGACGACATGCGCATTGCCGAACTCAGCCTTCACATTCTCGGCAAACAAGTACACTGCATCGCGATCCGAAATATCAAACGCTTCAGAATACACTTCATTGCAACTACCTGATGTTAACAAGCTTACGGTCTCACTAAGGCCTTTTGCATCAAAATCGCAGAGTGCGAGTTTGCAGTCTTCTTTAGCAAAGAGCTGAGCATACGCCCGCCCCATGCCAGAAGCTGCCCCCGTTATAACTACGGTTTTACCAGTAAAAGTATTCATAAAGCCTCTTATTTAAACGTGTGATCTGCACGTTTAAAGTTTTTCGCTAGTAACCAGAAGGTCCAACTAAAACCTGGGAACATAGCAATAACTTTACCGCTTTTACTTTTATACCAACTGTTACAGCCGCCTTTTTCCCATACCGTTTTTTTCATTTCATCATGAATATGATTGGTGTAGCGCTCTTCTGCTTCTGGTGTTACTTCAATGGATTTAGCACGTGAGGTCAGTACACGTTTAATTGAATCCATGATGTAGTTCATTTGCGCTTCAATTACAAAAATCGCTGAGGTATGACCAATACCTGTGTTCGGCCCGGTAACGATAAACAAGTTCGGAAAATCTGGAATGGTCGTGCCTAAGTACGCACGTGGGTAATCTTCCCAGAAATCACCAATGGTTTTTCCACCACGCCCAACCACTGGGTAGGAAATCACGCCATCAGTGGCATCGTAGCCAGTTGAATAAATAATCAGGTCGAAATCTAGGTTTTCACCTTGAGTCGTATTGATGCCTGTTTCGGTAATTTCATCAATGCCATCGTCTTTGCTGTGTACAAACACATTGTCACGACAATAGGCCGGATACAAAGTACTCGACAAAATAATACGTTTACAACCAATGGTGTAGTCTGGCGTAACTTTCTCACGTAATACTGGGTCTTTAATCTGGCGTTTGATGTGCGCCTTCGCCGGTGCTTGAGCGGCACGTTTCAAACCAGCTTCGGAGTATTTAAATCCAATAATACGAGTTTCAAGACCCCAATAGATGCTCCAGCGCAGCATTTTGTACATAAATTTATTACGCAATAATGCACGCTGCCAAGGCTTAAATACTTTGTCATGACGTGGCATTACCCAGTGCGGAGTGCGCTGAAATACGTGCAGTTCGCCACAGTCTGGCGCAATGGCAGGAATAATCTGTGCAGCACTTGCACCACTACCGATGATGGCAACTTTTTTGCCTTTATAGTCGTAATCGTGATCCCAGTCGTTGGTGTGGAACGACTTACCTTTAAAGGTATCGCGCCCTTTAAAGTTAGGAATTACCGGCGTACTGAGTGGGCCTGAGGCATTAATAATAAATTGGCTTTCGTACACTTCGCCGTTATCGGTATGAATATGCCAGCGCGAAATATCGTCTTGCCATTCTACTTTCTGCACATTGCAGCTGGTGTCTGTTTTGGCACGTAGGTTGTATTTTGAGATAACACTTTCTGTATATTCATTCAGCTCGGCTTGATTCGCGTACATTTGCGACCAATCGTAAGGCTCTGAAGATATGGAGTACAAAGGCGATTGCACATCAACAGCCGCCCCCGGGTAGGTGTTCTGGCACCAAGTTCCACCCATAAAGCTACGACGCTCTAAAATGACAAAATCTTCACGACCTTGTTTTAGAAGTTTAATCGCTGCGCTCTGGCCACCAAAGCCGCTACCAATAATAACGATGTTGTGTTGCTTCATTCTCTTATTACCTCAATACACGATATGACAACCGCTAGACCGACTAATAACTAGATCGGCTAAGTAGACCTGCTAACTAGACCAACCAAATAGAACACCAAACCATCTGACGACAGCGAATGTCACTTTACTTCTGACGACGTCTGATGTCAAATTGGTGTATGACATCAACGGCATCAAAAAATAGCGGACGTAGTTATCGGGGCATGACCCTTGAGCAACGTACCGCCGAACGACGCGAACGCTTCCTTGAGGCGGGCCTAAATATCTTCGGTAACGAAGGGTTTCACGCTGCCACTGTACGCAAAATTTGCAAAGAAGCCGGTCTAACAGACCGTTACTTCTACGAAAGCTATAGCTCAATGGAAGCTTTATTAATCGAGGTGTATGAGCGCTGCTTGAAAAGCATCATGACCCAAGTGCAATCAACACTGATCGCCGTCAATAAAGATGAAGCTCCAAATCAACTTCTCACCGAACTCTTGGATCACTTTTTTACTGAAATGGAAGACCCAAGAGTCGCTAAAGTATGCATGTTCGAAGCGGAAGGCGTCAGTGACCACATGCATAATCTTTATAACGATTATATTCGTCGCTTTGTGACGATTTTACTCAGTGCGTCTCAGGGCTATACCAATAAGTGGCCACTTTCAGAGGAAGAAAGCGAAGTGCTTGGTAACGCCATTGTCGGTGGTATTATTCAAGCGACCCGAAATTGGGCCTTAAACGATTACCATCTTTCAAAGAAGTCGATGATTAATGGAATTATCGTCTTATTCTTAGGCACTCAGCTATTTATGAATAAAGACTAATCCCTTATCGTGATTTAAAATTAAGCCACCTGACTCTCGTTTTTTAGTGGCGTACAATAGTGGCTTATTTGATCGCCAGAGACGGCCATGAAACTCGACGACATTCGCAAACTCCACCAAAAAAAGTATCGCACCCTACACCAAAAATTTTTGGTAGAAGGCGAACACTTGGTACTTGAGTTAGAGCGTGCATGTGAAATAAACCCCGCACTGAAAAACAGCGAATTGTACGTCACTGACGAGTATCAAGACTGGCCTGCGCCTTTCAAAAAACACCTTATTAACGCAAAACAAATGGCGCAAATTTCAGATACTAAATCACCTCAAGGGGTGATTGCAGTGGTACCTATGATCAAGGCCGACGCCGCAAGTATCGAAGACGACCATCTGCGCGCTGTGTATCTGCACGAAGTACAAGATCCAGGCAACTTAGGTACCATCATTCGCACATTGGGTTGGTTTGGCGGCTTTCGCTTACTGCTTAGCGCCAACAGTGTTGATCCGTTTAACCCCAAGGTGGTGCGCTCTAGTATGGGAGCCATATTTCACCTGCCGATTGAGCTAGATGTTGATGTAATGAGCTTACCGCAACGCTATCCCAACATTGCTTCGCTGGATATGAATGGCGAGCATCTAAGCCACGATTCATTCCGCCGTTGCGATTGCTACATCTTTGGTAACGAAGCCCGTGGCATTCCCCACGATGCACTTGAAGAGATCAGTCCACATCCATTTACCATCCAAGGATGTGGCGCAATTGAATCGCTGAACTTGGCCAGCGCAGTCAATATGTGCGCTTATGAGATCAATCGCTTGTAAATATCCTCCCTCCGGCGTTGCCCAATACGGTGAACTGCGGGACAATAGCGCCCTTTTTTATCATGCCGGCCAACGCTAAGCGTCAGGATCGAGCAGAAATAACACTATACCGTGATCAGGAGTCGTTACATGACCACCCGTACCGAACTAGCGAACGCTATCCGCGCACTCAGCATGGATGCCGTACAGAAAGCCAAATCCGGCCACCCCGGCGCCCCAATGGGAATGGCTGATATCGCTGAAGTTCTCTGGAACGACTACCTCAAGCACAATCCAGAAAACCCAGATTGGGCTGATCGTGACCGTTTTATTCTGTCTAACGGTCACGGCTCTATGCTTATTTATAGCCTTCTGCACCTGAGCGGTTACGACCTCAACATCGACGATCTGAAAAACTTCCGTCAGATGCATTCGAGAACACCGGGCCACCCTGAATACGGCTACGCTCCGGGCATTGAAACCACGACTGGCCCACTAGGTCAGGGCATCGCCAACGGCGTGGGCATGGCACTGGCTGAAAAAGTATTGGCTGGCCAATTCAACCGTGACGGCCACGACATCGTTGACCACAACACGTATGTGTTTATGGGTGACGGCTGCATGATGGAAGGTATCTCGCACGAAGCCTGCTCTTTGGCCGGTACGCTTGGCTTAGGCAAGTTAGTCACTTTTTATGACGACAACGGCATCTCGATTGATGGCGAAGTCGAAGGCTGGTTTACAGACGACACCGTGAAGCGTTTCGAGTCTTACGGATGGCAGGTTATCCCGCGCGTAAATGGCCATGATTCTGAAGAAATTAAACAAGCGATCGAAACGGCTCGCGCCAACACCGAACAGCCCACACTGATTTGTTGCAAAACTATCATTGGTTTTGGTTCACCAAACAAGGAAGGCAAAGAAGATTGCCACGGCGCACCGCTAGGCGATGACGAAATTGCACTCACCCGCGAACGTTTAGGCTGGAAACACGGTGCGTTTGAAATCCCTGAAGACGTTTACAAAGGTTGGAGCGCAAAAGAAAAAGGCGCTGCCGCTGAAACAAGCTGGAACACCAAGTTTGATGCCTACGCTAAAGCTCATCCAGAGCTAGCCGCAGAATTCAAACGCCGAGTTTCAGGCGAGCTACCGGCTGATTTCTCTGCACAAGCTCAAGCCTACATCGACGAATGCCAAGCAAAAGGCGAAGTCGTTGCGTCACGCAAAGCCTCACAAAACACACTGAACGCCTTTGGCCCATTGCTTCCAGAGCTGCTTGGTGGTTCGGCGGATCTTGCAGGCTCTAACCTAACCTTATGGAAAGGCTGCAAAGGCGTGAGCGACATCGATGCTTCAGGCAACTACATCTTCTACGGTGTGCGTGAATTTGCCATGAGCGCCATGATGAATGGCTTGGCTCTGCACAAAGGCTTCGTACCCTATGGCGCCACCTTCCTGATGTTTATGGAATACGCCCGTAACGCCGTACGCATGGCATCGCTAATGAAGCAGCGCGCTATCTTTGTATACACCCACGACTCTATCGGCTTGGGCGAAGACGGCCCAACCCACCAGCCAGTAGAGCAAGTCGCGAACTTACGTAATACACCGAACCTGCATACATGGCGCCCTTGTGACACCGTTGAATCAGCCGTGTGTTGGAAGTCCGCAATTGAACGTAACGAAGGACCAAGCGCGTTGATCTTCTCGCGTCAGGGATTGCCACACCAAACACGTGACGCCGATCAAGTCGCCGCAATCGCTAAAGGTGGTTATATCCTGAAAGACTGCGCTGGCACACCAGATGCCATCATCATCGCCACCGGTTCTGAAGTGTCTCTTGCTGTTGAAGCCGCCGAAAAACTGGCCGGCAAAAACATCCGAGTCGTTTCTATGCCATGTGCGGAAATCTTCTCAGCGCAAGACGCCGCCTACCGCGAAGCGGTATTACCTGCCGCCGTGACAGCTCGTGTCGCAGTTGAAGCATTGCACAAAGATTACTGGTACAAGTTTGTTGGCTTAAACGGCGCCATCGTCGGCATGGACACCTTTGGTGAATCCGCGCCGATTGCCGACCTCATGAAGCACTTCGGCATCACCACTGATGCCGTGGTTGAAGCGGTTAACGGCCTGCTATAAGAGCAGGTTTGACTTAAACCTGCTTGATAAAAAACCGGGCTTAGTGCCCGGTTTTTTTATGCTCCCAAAGACAGTGTCGGGAAGCGACATAGTACAAAAAATGGGCAGGTGTTAGAATCATCAATAATTAAATTTATCACATGGATGTAGTCTCTATGTCATTCCTCAAATGGATTGCTGCAATATTTACGTTTAGTTTTTCCCTGTCTTCTCATGCTGCTCTACTCGAAATAAAAGAATCTGACAGCATCGTTTATATGCTTAACGATCAGCAACAAATCCTGACGTACGATCTTATGTCTGCAGAACAAGGGGCTACCTTAACTCTGGCTAACCCAACATCGCACTTCACAGTCACAGAAAGCGGTATTTTTACCGCAAATAACCGTGAATTGAGGTTGGTGTCGCTAGATGGCCAAGAGACAACGTATATAGGGGGGACATCAGCCAACATCAGAGGCATATCCGTTCAAGACGATGTCATTATTACCCTAGAAGCCGATGATTATATCCGAACGTACACATCTAGCGGTGCGCTCATCGGGGTAAGAAGTCTCTCCGGCGTTACGATGAACGCGACTACATTATCAAGCAGTTCGGCGCTGTATAGCTCCAACACATACCTATATAAGATAGGGTTGAATGATTCAGATTTGCCTACATCTTCCTTATACCGCTATGGCAATTCAGATTACGGTGAAATATCCAAGATTAAACAATTAGATGCCACAAGTTACCTTTTGAGTAATGGTTATATTTTTGACCAGGAGACGTCGAAAATTACTGGTAGAGTCCCTTTAACTTTACTGAATGCTGCAACCAGAATAGACAACAACATACTGGTACTGGATTCGCTTGAGCTGATTCAATATACGAATACAGGAGAAAAACTCGGAACCTATCTTCTTGATGCACCAATGCAATACTTAACTAGTAATCAGGGAGATTTTGTCGGTTTAAATCTTACTGATACAACTATTTCAGCCCAGTACTTCAATCCGGAATCCGATATCCAACCCGTGGCTTCTCTTCCATTAGCGCCAGAGGTCCCTGAACTTGGAAGTTATGCTCCTGAAAAAATTCTAGTGACAAAGTCTGGCGAAGTACTGCTGTATGACCAAGAAACTGCCGGAATTTTTGTTTGGTCATTGCAAAGTAATGACTATGTCCGTAATTACTTCATTGGCAATAACGTCATTGATATAGTTTATGATGAATTTTCTGAAAGCGTATTTAGCATCCATAGCAATGGCTACCTGACTAAGCTCGATGTGAGCAATAATGACGCGCAAATTGAAACCATCGCTTATATGCCAGGTACTGTCCACGAAACCATTTCAGTTTTTGAAAGCATGATATACATTAAAGGTTACTCATGGAACTTACACAGAATAGGGCATGATGGGCGGTTTCTAAGCACATTCGGGACTCAGTCAAGCGATTTACTCCCAGCGGTTTGGGATCAAGTCTCCAGTGCACATTTTGCATTGGATCGTACATATTTATATAAGTACTCAGATAACTCTAATTTTAACTTATCGATAGTAAGTAGCTATAACGTAGGCGTGCTAGATGAAAAGCGCTTCACAGTACTGCCTGAGATCAATTCAATTGTCTTATCATCAGGAAAACTCCTCACAACTGAAGGCTTAACGAATTATCGAAACCTCAGTTCAGATGTTTACGATGCCGCCTACCCTGCAACACAATTAATAACTCTAAGTAGCGATAAAACGGCGTTGCAATTTTGGTCTGCAGCTGGCGAACTTACGCAATCAATACCTCAAGGTAATCCAGGCGATATACGGTTAGTCTATGATGAAACCTATTTAGGCGTCGTAAAGATCGTCGACAATAGTATCAATTTCTCACGCTATAACATCAGCACCCCAGTCGATACTGACCTTGATGAAATAGCGGATATTTACGATAACTGCCCAAATATCAGCAACGACGACCAAGCAGATTCAGACGGCGATTATATCGGCGACCTTTGTGATTCCGACATTGACGGCGATGGCATTCCTAATTCAACAGAAATAGATGCCAACCTTGATCCGTATGACGCATCTGATCGCAACGGAGATATTGACAATGATGGTTTACCAAACTGGTACGAATACTTAATTGGAACCAATTTAAGCGAAGTTTCAGAAGCTACTTTTTCAGGCTACTTTTCAATTGATTTTGATAATGGCGTTATTCCACAAGCTATAGCTACAGAGGGTGGAGAGTGGTTCATTCGTGATGACTACTTCGGTAATTCAGGTTTTGATCTCAGAGCACCTGCAGCCACATTAGACAATGATCTACCAAGTATTACTTTTTATGCAGATCTAAATGGTGAAGGACGACTAGAGTTCTCCATGAGGACAGACAACAGCTATTATTCGGACAATAACGATATTCTAAAAGTGTATGTAAACGATGTCGAAGTGACAGACCTATCTGATTATTCGGTTCGCTATATAGACGGAAATGTACTTGGCTCTGGACTAAAAAAAATCCGTTTCGAATTGCAGGTTCCATCTTATAACTGGAACGTAACGGACGAACAACTGATATTAGATGATATTAAGTATGTCCAATACATTGGGCCTGATTATGACGACGACGGAATTACTGACGACAGTGATAATTGTGAATATGATTACAATCCCACTCAAAGTGATTCTGACAACGATGGCTACGGCGATGCCTGTGATTACGATTACTACGAACCACAGCCCGACGCTGATAATGATGGTGTAAGCGATGACTGGGACAACTGCCCATCCACACCTAATTCAAACCAATCAGACTATGACTGGGATGACTTAGGCGATGCCTGTGATGACGATATTGATGGTGATGGGTTATCCAATGATATTGAGTCCGAGCTAGGGCGAGATCCGAAGTATCGCGAAAGCAAATGGCACGACAGCGACGGCGATACTGTCAGCGACTGGATCGAAGTAGCGTTAGAAACTAACCCAGGGGCAGTAGATATTTTTGAGACAATAGTCTTAAGCTCATACTTCCCTCTTGGTGATATAACTCGTACCTACGACCATGAATACTATAATGACATCACCTTAACAATGAAGTCTCTTGGTAATCATCAGTACTTGGAATCAAACTCGGAGGACTCTTGTACCCAGCTCTTAGAAAGCCGAGTTGACGGTCTATACCTTCTAACAGTTAGCTGCCCGGAGGAAGGTTATCGCACAGAATATACCGACTATCTTATTTTACCAACAGAGATGAAGATGGGCGAAACGATTACCATTTCTCCAACCCATGTTGTTTATAAAGACGACAAACAAATTGATCGCTATAGTTACTCTTTCGATCTGACTCTAATAAATACGGGGAATTCGATAGTCAAAGACACTAAATACGAGACGGTTTCCTTTATTTATAATGGCAACCTAGATTCCTTTGAGATTTATGGTAAGGACGCTGGCTTATTGACTAGCCAGTCACAAGAATTGGCCAGCATTAATATCGATATTAAAGAAAACTGGCAAGAAGCAGCGGCAGAGGAAATCACAACACCTGAAGAGGCTCCTGCCGCCAGCTCTGGAAAGTCCTCCGGCGGCGCCATTAACCTATTCTGGCTGCTGATCGCTGGAGTGGCCGTCATGAGCCGCAGGCGCTTGATGATTCAATAACATCGTAATATCGCCGGGCCTGTCCCGGCTTTTTTTCAAACACCCACCCACTGATCCCCCCTTATGGCCATATTTTACATTTGCTAATTGGGCCAAAGTGCTACTATCTAAAAAGGTAATAATGAACAGGTGTGCGGGGTTATAGCTAACCCTCACTTTCCCCGAACAAACGTAGGCTCGAGAGATATGAAGAGGATATGGATTCTAGCGCTACTAAGCGCCTCTCTTGCAACCCCTATGACCAGTCTTGCCGATCAGGATCACTATGCGCTGATCGCCAAAAGTGTGGATGACGAAAATTTTGTCGATACTTGGCTCGGATGCCAAGAAGAAGCACTAAAGTATAACGATACTTGTACTCTATTAGGCGGCGACGGCCCTGCCAACCCTCACACTCAATATTCTGCCATTGAACAAGCACGAGCAAGTAAGCTCTATTCTGCTTTTGCCATTTCAGTAACAAAATCAGAGTTCATTGTCGATGCCCTGTCCGGCATTGACACTCCTGTTGTAACGTTTGACTCTCCCTTCTCTGAAGGGGTTTCTGATGCTTCTCAAGGTTATATCGGCCCAGACAATCAAGCTATCGGTGCTGATCTTGCAAAAATTGCACAGACATTTTTACCCCAAGGCGGCTCCCTTTGCATTTTCACTGCGATTCATGACCCTAACTTACGACAGAGAGTCGCGGGCGTCCGCAAAACGCTCAGCAAGTCGATCATACATCCATATGACCAGAAGCTAACTGGAGAGCATGGTTGGTTTGAAGGCGATCGCTGCCCTCTAAATACGGGCGATAACTCACGACAAACCATGGATCAAATGGATGCCTTTTTTTCTGAAATCCATGCCGACATGCTTATTTCTGTCGGCCACTGGCCCATTATTAATTCCGACCTGTATAGAAAAACAACCTACCCTTATCGGCACGATCTAAAAACCAGAAAAACACATGTCGTTGTGGCGACAGGCAAAGTTCAAAGCAGCTATACCGATCTACTGTCGGATCAACTGATACACGGGTTAGTCAGCATCGATTTTAAAGAGATCGGTCGAATGACTTACTTGCGTATGCGTCAAGCACACAAGGGGGAGCCGATACCTAAGGTCACCTACACCCAGAACTACGTCCTAACCTTGGAAGCGCAGACGCAGAAATAACAGCACAAGTGCTATTAATTAAGGCTGTCCTCTGCCCGAAGCATAAGCACTCACTGCCAGCCACAGACCAACAACACATAACGTTTTTCAGATCAAAGATCTAATTTGCTATTTTATGTCCCTAGGGCACCTCTGAAAAATACAGTAGCGCTGCATGATTTGAAATGCGGCTTCGCGGACTTTCCTTTAATCGGCGTGCGTAACGCATAATGAGAGCCGTTGGCTGGGTAAAGCTGGATGCGCCGAGAAGAGAGTATCGTAAGGAGAAACCTCTTCTTGCATGGGGCCGGGGGCGGAGCCCTGAAAGAGAAGAGCCCTGAAAGGGAATTGAGTTTGAGAACTTAGTTTAAAAGCTGAGCTTTAAGTCAACGCGATTAAAGAGACTAAGCAGTTTGGAGTTACGTATGTTCACTCCAAGCTGTGGCCTATAAGCAGCACTGAGCCTACTTCCAATGCCAGCGGAACATTAATAATGTCGAGACTATCTCACTTTGCCATATTTGGCTCATGGTGTTCAGGCAGCCGTCTGTTAAACTAGGTCAAACTCTAACAGCTCGCGCCGCTCTTAATTTAAGAAGCTTGATCGCCAGAAAGAGCCATTTGTTATCACCAGAGAACCCAAGATGCTTAAGGCTCTGTTTAAAGAAAAGTTCGCACTGTCTCTCGACGAGGTGAAGCGCCGTCACGAATATAAAGATTCTAAATATATAAAAATTCAGGGCATGCAGGTTCATTACCGCGATGTTGGTGAGGGGCCTGTACTCCTGTTATTACATGGCATGTTTGCTTCACTACACACTTGGGAAGATTGGATTGATATCCTGAAAAAAGATTTTCGTATTATTGCCATTGATGCGCCAAACTATGGCTTTACAGGCGCTCATCCCAAAGGGATGCATAAACACATTTATAGCGATTTTTTAAATGAGTTTACCGATGCTTTGGATATTAAAGAGTGTATGTTGGCAGGTAACTCGCTTGGTGGCTGGATGGCCTGGGAATTTGCTGGACGCTTCCCGGAAAAAGTTAAAAAGATCATTTTAATTGATGCTGCGGGTTTCTTTTTTGTTGTCCCTTGGTTATTGATGCTTTTAGCTTTGCCGTTGAGTACAACGATTGGCCCGATGGTCAAATACCCTAAAGTGGCATTTAAAGCGGTCTTAAAGCAGGTGTACGGTGATCCTTCACGTCTACCAAAAGCGAAGCTAGACCTGTATTACGATTTAATGATGCGTGAAGGAAATCGCGCCTCTGGATCACGTGTTGTGCATTACATTCGCAACATGGGTGGCTTTCGTACTGGCTATATGAAAAAGGTGACACAACCGACATTGATCATGTGGGGCGAAAAAGATCGTTGGATTCCTAAACGTCACGTTCCTATGTATTGCAAAGCGATTAAAAACTCTAAGTCGATTATTTATCCCGGTTTAGGACATATGCCAATGGAAGAAATGCCTGATATCACGGCACAAGACGCACGCGAATTTTTACTTAAAAAGTAGGGACTCGGGCATCTCAATTATTGATCACAACTGACACCTACTGAGGAGCACTGGCGGCTAGCATGCCGTCAGATAATGCTTGTGGTGCTGGCTCCCACTCTCTTAAATACGCCAGTTCGGAGTCAAAGGTTTTCATAGATAAAGGGGTCGACTCAGGCATCACGGGTTGAGAAGGTCTTAGTTCAGCCTTACCAACCGGCACCTTTAATGCCTTCATGCACTCGCAACGATACCTAGGCGTATCGACTCTATCAACAACCCACCACTCCGCTTGCAACTGCTCATGGGTAATATCTAACAGCACAAACCCCCGATGATAAAAGTCAACAAAGTTTAAATGCGGCAATAGTGACTCAAGGGATGCACCCGCCAGCTGAGCCGCAGGCTTAGAAGTAATTCCGGGGGATGTGACAGCAGGGGTTACAAACTCAACGCCGAGTGGGGTTGATAAATCACTGAATGGGTCATCATGAATCGTCATTGCCCAACTGGAGTGAATATCTCCAGTGAGTACCACCCAATTATCAACACTATGACGACGAACACTATCAAACAAGCGGTTTCTAGCCGCAGGGTAACCATCCCATTGATCATAATTAAATGGCTGCTCATTCAACCCAAACTGACTCACCATCACTTGCTGACCGAACAGTTTCCACGTCACACCTTCTTGCTGAGCTGCGGCCAAACGTGTGTCCAGCCAAGCTTCTTGCTCAAATCCGAGCAAGGTCCTATCGCTGTTTTCTGTTTCTAGCAAATCGTCAGTGGGGCCGTCTCTCCCTGCTAGGCGCGTGTCTAACACGGATAAATCTAGCAAGTCACCAAAACGATAACCACGATATAACGCCATGCGCCCGGTGTGTTCAATCTCTCTAACAGGCATCCACTCATAATACGCCTTAACCGCCGCCGAAAGGCGCTCGCCCCAGCGACCTTGATTCTCGTTAGAATGATTCACAGAGCCGCCTGACCACGCATTATTAGCGACTTCGTGGTCATCCCAAATCACAACAAACGAGTGCTGACGATGCGCCGCCTGTAAATCTTTATCAAGCTTGTAACACGCATGACGCGCCCGATAATCATCAAGCGATACCGTTTCTTCTAAGGGGCAGTGAACACGCCCCGTCGTCAGAGATTCTTCAATGCTTGCGTATTCATAAATGTAATCGCCAAGGTGCAATACAAGATCAAGATCACTGCGTGCTGCGATTTCACGATACACATTAAAATAACCGGCGGCGTAATTTGAGCACGAGGTATACGCAATGCGGAGGTGCTCAACATGCCCTTCGGGCAAGGTACGCATCTTCCCTACATCCGACCAATGCCCGCGTGTTTCAAAGGCATAATAATACGTGGTTGCTGGTGCTAGTTCAGTGACGTCAATTTTAATGGTGTGATCGCATTCAGGCCCGGTAACGCCGTATTCTTCTGCCACGACATTAGCCATAGCGGGGTCAAGTGCCACACGCCACCGATAAGCACTGTATTCGCTATTATTTTGAGGGGTGATGCGAGTCCAGATAATAACCGCATTTTGCAGTGGATCACCGCTAGCAACGCCATGTTGGAAGGGATAATTCCCCGGTTTTTTTCGGGCCGAGATTCCCGGTAAAAAGGCACCGCTGGCCAAACTATCAATCAGAAACTCTCTACGTGACAGAGGCATATATCCCGCTCACACATTGGCTGACGGGCTTAGTTAACCTTTTCTTAATGACAGTGAGATGGCTCGTTTTTGACAGTTCAGTGACAGTAAATGAGGAATAATCACACCAAGGTGTCTCTTTACAACCTACCCTAAACACTCGAAAGCGGGCATCCTGAAATTATTACTAACTAAACGAGGAGCATACGATGTCATTATTGCGCTACATGGGTGTCGTCAAACTAAGTACTGCAGAACTCGCAGAAACTTATGCCAACGACGATTCACGATTCTTTCAATACCGAGGTGATAACATTCACTACCGTGTTGAAGGGCGCAAAGACGACGATGCCCCTGTCATTGTTATGCTGCATGGCATCATGGCGTCGCTACATACTTGGGACGGCTGGGTTGAGCAATTAAGCGATAAATATAAAATCGTACGCATTGATGTTCCGAGTTTTGGTTTGACCGGTGCCATTAGCGATGGCGATTCGTCTATCGCCTCTTTGGTTGATCGTGTTCATGCTTTGCTGAATTATTTAGAGTTAGACAGCTATGTGATGGCAGGAAACTCGCTGGGTGGATATATTTCTTGGTCATACACAGTTGCGCACCCAGAGCGTGTTCGCGCTTTAATATTGCAAGATGCAGCAGGCTATCCAATGAGCTTACCACTCATTATGAAACTATTTACTACACCTTACCTACGTCATGGTGTCCGCCTAGCAACGCCCAAATTTGCAGTGCAATTTATTCTCAGTGAAGTCTATGGCGACAGTAAGCGTATCGCACCGAAGCAGATCCCGTATTACCAAGATTTAATGCTGCACAAAGGCAACCCTCTCGCTCTACTGAAGATATTTGAAGAGCTAGAGCATATGAGCCACGACCGCGTAAAAGAGATCAAAGTCCCGACCTTGATTCAATGGGGGGATAAGGACAAATGGATTCCGCCGCACAATGCCGAGTTATTTCATAAGGATATTGAAGGGTCAGAGCTTATTATGTATCCAGGGGTTGGCCACGTACCAATGGAAGAAACGCCAGAACAAACCGCCAAAGACGCTGATGAATTTTTGCAGCGCGTGTTAAGCTGAACCGACTTGAGCCGGAGCAATCCGGCTCCGATTTTAACTGTAATTCGCAATACTAGTCTCGAACATCTTGCTGCTTTTCCATTTCGCCAAGCATTGGCTCTGCCAATATCCAACTCAGTATTTCTGTCGCGTCACCAATTAACTTACTCATCCTGATGCCTCCTAAGCACTGAAGAATAAGCACAGTTAAACGTATAACGTTTCATAGCGATAATGAAAAATAATTACCGCGTTAATATTCAAAAGCTATCAACCAGTTGGACTTGTTTAGCCGCAGTCTATTCTTTACTAACTAGAGGTTCCTTAGCTAACGTTAATTAGCTGAAGCTACTTAGTCGGACCAACAAAATAATGCGCCAACCGGTTACCCACCAGCATGGCAGCAACAAACCACATAACTGAAGCGTCAAAGGAAAATACATCAACTAACGCCGGACCTGGGCATAATCCAACCAAACCCCAGCCGACACCAAAGAGCACGGCCCCCATTACTAATCGAATATTTATTTGAGTCAGTACAGGAGTATGAAATACATCAGAAAACACTGGTTGCTTTCGCGTTAAACCAAACCGGTAAGCCACAAAAAATACAACCACTGCCGCCCCCATCACCGCGATTAACTCAGGCTGCCACGCCCCGAAGATATCAAGAAAGCCTCTAACTTTTTGAGGATCATTCATGCCTGATATCAATAAACCCAAGCCAAACACCAGACCACTAAGAAAGCTAATTAACATCTTCATGGTTGAACACCCACAATTTGTGACGTCTCGAAAAAATTCATGACAGCTACGGTAATCATTCCAGCGAAAATAAAGGTGACAGTTGCTACCCCAGATCGAACTGATAAGCGCCCCATACCGCACACACCGTGACCACTGGTGCAACCATTACCAATATAAGTACCGAACCCCACCAGCAAACCAGCAACAATCAACAACGGCTGATTCGTGGTGATATGAATTACTGGCTCATACCCTAGCACTTGATAAAATGGCCAAGCGAGCACCAATCCAGCGAGAAAAAAATACGCCCACCTACGTTTGGCTTCTGCCCATGCAAATACACTCGACAGCACGCTAGTCATGCCACTGATACGCCCAATACCCAACCAAAGTATTGCTGCCGCCGTGCCAATTAAGAGCCCGCCCGCTATCTCATCCCACATACATTGTTCACCTAATCAAAGTACAACGGCACTCTTGTGCCATTAAAAAATCTGTTTCATATTCTACCCGAGCCTCCCGTTTTCGTCTGTTCAAGTTAAACATCATCGCCTCATCATTAACGAAAAAGCGACACAAATGCGTACCCAAAGAGTGCTCGACTCCGCACGTTTGAACACCCAGAAGTTCCACAGTTCATTCACCCGGTGATAACTGTTTAGGCTGATTGCAATAAGGCCTATACTGCTGTTAACGCACTAATGAGGAAATACCGGCATGTCTGCAGTTTTGACAAAAAGCAAAGAAGGCCTTCCCCTTCACTTGATTGAAAAGACCGATTATTCAACGTGGCTAGAGCAACAAACCACAACAACTCAGCAATGGTTATCCTCAACAGATTTTAGTGGCAGTGGCCATGCTGTCATTCCAGCTCCCGATGGAAGCTTAAGTGCGGCGGTTTGTGTTGTTGAATCACTCAATGATTACTTTGCCTGCGGCCAGCTAGCAAGTAGCCTTCCTTCAGGCACCTACCGGATACAGCAGACGCTAAGCGACCAAGAGTTAATTGCCGTGGCTTTTGGATGGGGGGTCGGTGCATATCGTTTTGATCGTTATACCGAAAAAGCACCAGCAAACGCTATTTTAGCGGTCGACAACGAACTGATCTTTGATGAAGCAACGCGTTTAATTGAAGGCACCAAGCGCGTTCGCGATTTAGTAAACACTCCGGCCTCTGACATGATGCCGCAGGATATGTCCGCCTCAGTACAAAGTTTAGCCAACGAGTTTGGTGCTAGCTTCACTGAAATCATCGGCGATGAACTGCTCGCTGAAAACTACCCAATGGTGCATGCCGTGGGCCGGGCCAGTGTTCATGAGCCTCGCCTACTTGACCTAACTTGGGGGAACCCTGAGCATCCTAAAGTTACCTTGGTGGGTAAAGGTATCTGCTTTGACAGCGGTGGCTTAAATATGAAGCCGGGCGAGTTTATGCGTCAAATGAAAAAGGACATGGGCGGTGCAGCCCATACGATAGGTTTGGCTTATCTGATCATGGCCAATAACCTGCCAATTCGTTTGCGTCTCATTATTCCTGCCGCAGAAAATGCCGTAGCCGGTAATGCGTTCCGACCGGGTGATGTTATCCCTACTCGCAAAGGTCTGACGGTTGAGATCGACAATACTGATGCTGAAGGTCGCTTAGTTTTATGCGATGCCCTCACGGAAGGCGCAAGTGAAAACCCAGATCTCATGATCGATTTTGCAACTCTCACCGGCGCTTGCCGCGTTGCCTTAGGTACCGACCTTCCGGGATTTTTCACTAACCAAAAAATCCTTGCCGCTGAACTGATGCAATCTGGCGAAAAAGTGTCAGACCCTGTTTGGAACTTACCTTTATTTCGACAGTACAAATATGCACTGCACAGCGACGTAGCCGACTTAGTCAATTCTGCTTCCGTACCAGGAGGTGCCATTACCGCCGCGTTGTATTTAGAAGCCTTCGTCAATGACTGCCCTTGGGTACACTTGGACGTTATGGCGTGGAATCGTCGAGCTTTACCTGGACGCCCGTCCGGTGGTGAGGCTATGGGATTGCGCGCCGTTTTTGAATATTTGCGCACTCGCTATTCTGCTTAAAACTCGCACCTGTTTTTAGCCTTGTTGCTTATTTGCGAAGACTAAATAGAAGACACAAAAAAAGCCCGGTGATTTCTCATCGGGCTTTTTTCGTGACATCAGCTAAAAACTAACAATTAAACGGTTTTGCCATTACTGCTTGGAATATCATCAATCGTTACTTCTACTGTATCAGGCTTCTGATGCACAGCCGCTGAGCTGGCTTGCGTTTGCGCACGGCGCTTGCCTTTCTTGAACAGAGTGCGTCGAATATCTAAGAACATACGGGCAAACGAGCCCCAATCCATAGAGCCGATACATGCCATTTCATCGCCTTTAGCCCAACCTGGGTTACGACTTTCAAAAAAGCCAATTTTAGGCACAGCACGTTCTTTTTCTGTAATTGGTGTAACGAAGTCAGCCAGAGTACAGGCATCATCGCCAAAATCTAACAGACCGGTTTCACGATTTAATGCACCCGGAAAAATATCATCGGCAGCAGAGAATGCAGCTTCACGTAACTTAGGATCATCACCGTCAATATTCGGGTAATACTTGTAGAAGTTGTTCGCAAGAATCAGGTATGTGCGGTAACCCATTGAGATTAAGAACCAGTACATCTCTTTGGTTGGGTGACGCAGACGTTCGGATATCAACCACAAGAAGAATGACATAGGGAAGGCTTTAGTACCCCAGTATTCTTTTGACATAACAGTATCGCCACTGAATAAAATTCGAATCTCTTTGCCTTCGCTGTTAATTATGTTTTTAGCAACGCCGGTAGAAAAACCAACCACTTTGCCGTCACTTTTACGCTTGGCAATATGTGCACCAGTCTTGTTGGAGAAATCTTCAAGGAACTGTTCGAAAGGCGTGTTTTTGTAGTAAACCTTGAAAAGATCATACATACCCAGACATTCATCCAGAGTAATGTTTTCGCGGCTCTTGTAGCGCATTTTGATTGGCGGAAGCTTTTTCTGAACGTTCTTGTTGTCTGACATAGCGAGAACTCCGGCCCATTCAGGGCTCGTTTTATTATTAATAGAGCTTTTGCACCAGGCTGGGCTTGTTCCCGAACGTCCTGTTCTGTCCTGTATCGACAACTGAATTCCCTAAGGGACAAAGAGACCACCACCCTCATTTTGGTATGGCCGTCCGGGGCCACTGAGTCGTAGTGTGTCTATTATTTTCAGATTTTAGTGATACATCGGTGAGACTCACTGTCTCTTGGCTTGTCTAACTCAAGCGCATTGCAACTGAGTTTACGACGACCTTTCCTGATATAATCGGCATCTGCCGACTCCGAACCGTAACTAACACTTGTTCACCATTTGATGAAGTGTCTATTTATTATATTCAGAACTGCGAGTCTACGCTTATTTTTCGATTAGCCAATGGGCAATTCGAGCCACGGAGTGCATGGCCCGAATTGTTACAAGCAAATGTGACGTAAGTCACTAGAGTAATGAGATTTCATCATGATAGTGTTTGTCAAAATTCTCAAATGATTCGCTATTATGCCCACAGCAGCGAATATTCCCAGATTCGATATTGTATACCCAACCATGAATTTCTACTTTTTTAGTCGCTAATTTAGCCGCCACGACCGGATGAGTACGTAAGTGCTGTACTTGTTGCTGCACATTTTCTTCGATTGCTTCATTTAGGTGTTTAGGCTCAATACACGCGCCACTTTCAATATTATTACGCTCCCGAACGATTTCCATGGCAGAGCGGCAGTGCCCTAACCATTCATGCACATGAGGCAAGCCTTTAACGCTGTGCATATCAAGCGCCCCTTTAACAGCACCACAGTCCGTATGGCCACAAACAATGATATGTCGCACCCCCAGCACAGCAACGGCGTATTCAATGGATGCCGTCATTCCGCCCGTTTCATTCGAGTGGGGTGGAATAATATTACCTGCATTACGACAGATAAATAGATCACCCGGATCAGAACCTGTCAGTAAGTTCGGATCGATACGAGAGTCAGAACATGTAATGAATAACACCTCAGGGTTTTGACCACCTGCCAAGGTGCCAAACAGATCTTTGCGCTCAGGATATACGTTCGTACGGAAATCCAATACACCGCGAATGATGTCTTTCACTGTTTCACCTCAATAATAGTTAGACATAGAGTAAGTGATATTGATGCGGCTGAATACAGCCGCCTTGTCATCCCATTATTCAATTTCTATGAGTATCTCACCTGGGGTCACTCGGTCGCCTTTCGCTACATGCACGGCCTTCACGGTTCCAGCGATATTGGCATGTACTTCTGATTCCATTTTCATGGCTTCCGTCACTAACACCGCCTGCCCAGACTTCACCGTATCGCCTTCTTTGACAAGCACATCGACTACATTACCAGGCATTGCAGGGGTTACATGGCCCGGAGCCGTTGCGCGTCCGCGTTTATTTCCACCCGCTTCTGCAACAAATTCATTGAGCGGCTCGAAGACCACTTCTTCCGGCACGCCATCCAGTGATAAATATATTTTACGTCGTCCGCCGTCCATTCCTCCGACGCCAGTGACGGCGATTTCATACTTTTCACCGTGAACATCGATAACAAACTCGGTCGCTTGTGGCGCAACCGCTCTACCTTTCCCGGCTAATTCAGGGGCAAGTAATTCTTCAGGTTTGAGAGTGCCATCAGTCCGTTGCTGCAAGAATTCGCGCCCGAGGTCAGGGAACATAGCGTAGGTCAGTACATCTTCTCCTGAGGTCGCTAATGAACCAATGTCTTCTCGCAGCTTATTGAGTTCTGGGGATAATTGATCCGCAGGCCGCCCTTCAATGACATCGCCACTGCCTATCGCTTTTTTCTGTAATTCCGCATTCACAGGCGCAGGCGCTTGGCCATATCCGCCCTGCAAGTAGCGCTTTACCTCGTTGGTGATGGTTTTATAGCGCTGGCCAGACAAGACATTATAAACAGCCTGCGTTCCTACAATTTGCGAGGTAGGGGTAACTAATGGAGGAAACCCGAGATCTTCGCGTACGCGAGGAATTTCAGCAAACACGTCTCGAATCTTATCCAGTGCATTCTGTTCTTTCAGCTGATTTGCTAAATTCGACATCATGCCGCCGGGCACCTGGTTAATCTGTACCGCCACATCTTCTCGTGTGAATTCGCTTTCAAACTGATGGTATTTTTTACGTACCTCGCGAAAGTAGTCTGCGATTTCACTCAATAACTCTAGGTCTAAGCCTGTGTCGTATGCGCTGCCTTTCAATGCAGCCACTTGCGTCTCCGTCGCCGGGTGGCTAGTGCCTGTTGCGAATGAGGAAATGGCGGTATCTATACGATCAACCCCGGCTTCAATGGCTTTCATCTGACACAAAGGCGCTAAACCTGATGTACTGTGGCTATGAATCACCAAAGGTAAATCAACATTGGCTTTAATCGCTTTGACCAGAGCTTCGGTGGCAAACGGAGTGAGCAAGCCCGCCATGTCTTTAATCGCAATGGAGTCAGCCCCCATCTCTTGCAGCGCCTTAGCCTGCTGTACAAACAACTCCGGTGTATGCACCGGGCTGGTGGTGTAACAAATGGTGCCTTGCGCGTGCTTTCCTGCTTTTTTCACCGCTTTCATGGCGGTTTCGAGGTTGCGCAGATCGTTGAGTGCATCAAACACTCGGAACACGTCAATGCCGTTTGCTGCGGCTTTTTCGACAAAAGCTTCAACCACATCATCGGCGTAATGACGATAGCCCAGTAAGTTCTGTCCTCGCAGCAGCATCTGCAGGCGCGTATTTGGAAGCGCTGCTTTTAATTGACGTAGGCGCTCCCACGGGTCTTCTTTTAGGAAGCGAACACAAGCATCAAACGTCGCGCCACCCCATACTTCTAACGACCAGTAACCGACCTGATCCAGTTTTTCACAAATAGGAAGCATATCTTCTGTGCGCAATCGCGTAGCAATCAGGGACTGATGGGCATCGCGTAATACAACATCGGTAACTTCAATTTTCTTTGGCGTTGTCATAGTAACTCTCCTGATTAAAAACCCGCGTGAGCGGAAATAGCTGCAGCGATGGCCAGTGCGACTTCGCTTGGGTGACGTTTAATGGAGTAATTCATCAGCTCCGGGTGCTCTGGTACAAAGCTGGTGTTAAATGACGCCGCTTCGAAGTCAGGGTGATTCAATATTTGCTGGTAGTACTGGGCGGTGGTTTTAATGCCATGCAAACGCATGTCATCTAACGCCCTCTTGCCTCGTGCTATAACTTCCTCCCAAGTCAGCGCCCAAACAACGAGCTTTAAGCACATGGAATCGTAATAAGGCGGAATTTCGTAGCCCGTATAAATCGCGGTGTCCACTCGAACTCCCGGTCCGCCCGGTGCGTAATAGTGTGAGATACGACCAAAGCTCGGCAGGAAGTCATTTTTAGGATCTTCCGCATTAATACGAAACTGCAGAGCGTAACCACGATACTGAATATCTTCTTGGCGAATACTCAAAGGCAAGCCTGCTGCAATGCGCAACTGCTCACGCACAATATCGATACCCGTGATGGCCTCGGTAATTGTGTGCTCCACCTGTACACGAGTGTTCATTTCCATAAAGTACACTTCATTGCCAGTGAGCAAAAACTCGACGGTTCCTGCATTCACATAACCAACGGCTTCGGCGGCTTTCACCGCCAAATCACCGATATAATGACGCTGCTCTGGGGTCAGCTGTGGGCTTGGTGCAATTTCGATAAGCTTCTGGTTACGACGTTGTATCGAACAATCTCGCTCATATAGATGAACGACATTCCCATGACTATCACCCAATATTTGCACTTCGATATGACGAGGATTTACGATGCATTTCTCAAGAAACACCTCAGCCGACCCAAATGCCTTGGTTGCTTCAGAGATAACTCGTGGATACTGCTGTTTAAGTTCTTCGGCGGTATCGCAACGACGTATGCCCCGACCACCACCACCGGAGGTAGCCTTGATCATGACGGGATAACCTACCTGCTCAGCTAACGTCAGCGCTTCCTCAACGTTTTCTAAGTTGCCATCTGATCCGGGAGTAATAGGTACACCTGCAGCGCGCATACTGTCGCGAGCTTGCGTTTTATCACCCATATTATGGATAACACTCGATGACGGCCCAATGAAAGTAATCCCTTTCTCTTCACACAAACGCGCAAAATCAGGGTTCTCAGATAGAAAGCCATAACCTGGATGTATTGCATCACACCCGGTTTGTACGGCTAAGCTAACAATGCCGGCAGGGTCGAGATACCCACGTAGTGGGTCTTCTCCTAAAGAATAAGCCTCATCGGCTCGCTTGACGTGCAAACCATATCGATCAGGCTCGGTATAAATGGCGACAGAACGCACACCAGCCTCAGCACAAGCACGGATTATCCGAACTGCAATTTCGCCTCGATTGGCGATTAATACTTTCTTCAACATTGTGAAGCCCTCTTCAGCGTATGGCGCAACGATAATTCATAAGAAGAACAAGTAATAATTGATATTATTTAGCTTATCTATAACCTATAACTTATATATAAGCGGAATATTTTCTTACCCATGCCTCACTCAGTACAAAAAATAGCCAGCAGACTGACTTTTCGCCAGCTCCAGGTATATAAGGCAGTGTATGATTTACGCAGTTACAGCAAAGCGGGTGAAGAATTAGGTTTGACGCAACCTGCCGTCAGCAGTCAAATTCGCCAGCTAGAGGCTGCTCTTAAGCAACCCCTGTTTGAATACATTGGACGAAAGCTATACACCACGGCAGCTGGTGAGCTTCTATACCAAACAATCAGCGGAATTTTTAATGAATTAGAGAATTTGCAAAGTGATCTTGCCGCTCTGCAGGGCAAGGTCGCTGGCGAGCTAAAATTAGTCGCCGTAAACACGGCCCAATATGTAGTGCCGTATTTGCTACGGGCTTTTTTGGATCTAAACCCTGACGTCAAAATCAGCGTCAAAGTAGTTAACCGCGCGACCGCACTGGAACGATTAGCCAACAACACCGACGACCTTGTCATTATGGGGATGGTACCCGAAGGCCGCTCCCTGACGTCTATCCCGTTTTTAGATAACGAGCTGGTTCCCGTTGTACCCGATGGCCACCCTCTTTTACTGAAAAGTAATATCAGCGCCGAAGAGTTTCTCAATAGCCAGCTATTACTCCGTGAAGCAGGCTCGGGAAGTCGCCTAGCGCTGGAGGTATTTTGCCAAGAATCTCGGTTGAAAATTCCTAGCGCGATGGAGCTTGGATCAAATGACTCAGTAAAACATGCGGTTATTGCTGGTCTAGGCGTTGCAGTGTTACCGAAATTAGGATTGTTACCAGAACTACAGCTTGGAAATTTAAAAATACCTAAAATATCTGGGTTTCCACTGCATCGTAGCTGGTGCTTAGTTCACCCGGTCAACAAGCATTTATCTCCAGCCGCCCGAGCTTTTGTAGAATATATTCAACAAAATATTTCTGGGTTTAATGAATATTTTGCAAGAGAGCGAAACTTTAAATCAGAATAAATGTAGCCAACTTTTGAACTCATTCCGGATAAAGTGCCGCCGCACCAAAACGAGCCTCCAAGCCAAGTCGCAGCTTTTTTGTGAGGGATTTAACAACTAACTGGTACGAGGCATCAATCATTCGCTCTATTTCACCGCTAGGAATGGAGTCATTTACCAGCACGGTATTCCAATGTTTTTTATTCATATGGTACCCAGGAGTGACACCATCAAAAATGTCACGAAGCTGAATTGCCTCTAGCGGATCACATTTCAAATTAACGCGTGTTACGTTATCTCTATGCATCACCAGCGCAAACATCTTACCGCTGATTTTAAACACTTCAGCCTCTGGGCCAAAAGGGTACTCTAAAACAGCTTCTGGTTTTGATGACAAATATTGAATCAGCGCTGATGCATCCATAATAACCCCTGCTTTTAAATATTGGCCAAATATGACTTAGGTATAACCATTTACATATCCGGTAAAGAAAACTCGTTTGCAGTTTTAGGAATAAATCGCCAAGAAATTTGGCCATTTTTTACTAAAAAAATACCTGAGCGCTGCCACCGAGTCCCGCTCGCTGAACGATTAAAAATACCAGAAAACCACAATCGAACCACGCCTAATAGAGACCTTAACCCCAGAAAATGCAAGACATTGCTATCCCCTAGGCCCCATTCTGCATAAAGCTCTCGTTGCTTATCAATAATCACAGCAAGACCTTCCGCACCACCTATTTTAACCAACCATTCATTAGTGGCCTGTCGAGTTCCATGACTCACGACAAATACCCTGACGTCTGGATTTTCTTTCGCCCACACAACCAAATTTTTTACATCGCGCTCGGCAAACGGGCACCCTACGTGACGAAGGAATGCGACTAAAAAGAGGTTAGGCAGCTCCTCTATAACGGGTAAACCTGATTTAACGACTTCTAAGCCTAGAGGTGAAAGAACGGCCTGAGTAGGATGTTTAAATATATTTATCAACACAGCTCCATTGTTAACTATGCAACTATATTGCTCATAAAACGGAACCCTTTACAAAAAAAATATGTGTTATTGCAAGACAAGGCGTCAGTTTTCATTGCGGCAAATAACAACCATTTAATATAATTGATCAACGCATTCCGCCCCTTTGGCCTAGTTTAGTCATGGACGTCGAAGACAACAAAAATAATCACCAAAGGTGAAATCTAATGAACGCCATCCAATGGGTGCTCACACGCACTTACACTTTTATAGCGCTGGCACTCGGCGCCGTAGCAATATATATAATCGGTTACGATACTAGCAAATTGATGACTTATTTTTTGCTGCCTTTTTATCTGGTTTGCCTACTCATGCAATTCGCTTTGCCAAAAATAAAAGCCCCTCTTGAGAAAGGAGAGCTAACAACCGACCTCATATCTAACACTGTCACTATAACCACCGTTAACGCACTTCAGAACATGGTTTTAGGCATAATGTTCGCCTGGGGCTCAAGCAGTCTACTTATTCACTTCAATATCATCGACGAAAGCTTTGGGTTGGCGAATCTACCCATTTGGGCTCAGGCATTGTGCGCGTTTCTGATTGCTGATTTTTTCTTCTATGTCACCCATAGAATGGCTCACGAAGTACCCTTTTTCTGGAAGTTCCATTCGATACATCACTCCGCCCACCGCGTGACCTTTATGAATGCATACCGAGTACACCCGGTAGATGCGATGTTTCGACGTTACGTCCCCCTCTTCTTCGTAACACTATCAGGGGTCAGTATTGAGGCATTGTCGCTAGTCATTGTATTCTCAACAATACTGGCAACCGTGACTCATATGAATGTCGACCTACGCCATGGCTGGTTTAACTATATTATTGCTACGAATGAGCTACATCGCTGGCATCACTCAAAGAAATACAGCGAAGCTAAGAATTTTGCACTCTTCACATTATGGGACCACCTATTTGGCACCTACTACTGGCCTCGCGACCGAGACATCCCTGAAGAAACAGGCCTCGGCGATGAAACAAACTACCCACTTCACAACTATTGGCAATTACTGCTTATTCCTTTTCGCTGGAATAAGCTTGATGCCAAGGACACCACGAAAAAGACACAGCAAGATACAGGTCGAATAAGTACGAATGAAGAACCAAACCAAAGCTCTCAAATAACGTAGAGCTAAATTCAGACAAAAAAATACTCGGCGAGCCGAGTATTTTTTTGTCTGGGGCAATCAAGCACGACCGGTAAATTTACTCTCATCGACATTAATTTTAATGCGGTCGCCAATCGATATATGCTCTGGAACCTGAACAACCAAGCCTGTTGTAAGTGTTGCTGGCTTAGTTCGTGAAGTAGCTGACGAGCCTTTCATCGCAGGTGCTGTATCCGTGATAACCAACTCAACCACTGAGGGTAAATCAACACCAACTGGCGAATCATTCAAGACTACGACCTGCAGCCCTTGAGTATCTTCTGCTATAAATAAAGCCTCATCTTCAATAGACTCTTTATTCAAACTGAACATGGTGAAATCTTCGTTATCCATAAAGACGTATTCTTCACCATCAATATAAGACAAGCTTACCTGACGGCGAATAAGATCTGCCAGCTGAAGCATATCGCCATCCTTGAATGACTCATCAAGCTTTGAGCCTGTAACAACATCATACATACGCATACGGTAAATAGAGCCGCCCGCACGCCCCTGAGGCACAGAGCGCTCAATATCTTTCACAAAATACACACTACCGTTGTACTCAACCGCGGCATTCTTTTTGATTTCACTGGCCTTTGGCATCTGCTAAAACTCTCAGGATTAAAAAGGTGAGATTACTCTATTTTCGCCCTGAATCAATAGGTGCTCTCTGCCCTTTCCTGAAATTCCGACCGCTTTATATTTTCTTACAGGCACAAAAAAAGGCAGACTGAATCAGCCTGCCTCTCTTTTTATTGCTTATCTAAAATTAGATAGCAACGATGTTCTCTGCCTGAGGGCCTTTCTGGCCTTGAGTAACAGTGAACTCAACTTTTTGGCCTTCAGCCAAAGTTTTGAAGCCAGCGCTCTGGATAGCACTGAAGTGAGCGAAAACGTCAGGACCAGAAGGCTGCTCGATGAAACCGAAACCTTTAGATTCATTGAACCACTTAACTGTACCTTGAACTTTGTTAGACATAATAGTCATCCTAATTTTATAAATTTCATTGGCCGAAATTGACCGTGGCGCTTGGAAATACAGACTGAAACTTAGAAAACTGCAGGACGACGTACTTAGTAGAACAACGAAATGTAGATTTGTAAATATAGGCTTTCTTTCTAGCTGACGAAATCATACATCTATGTTCTCAAGTTGTAAAGCCCTTAAACAACATCAATTTCAGGGAATGAGCATTTAAGTTCAAAACAAGAGTACCAATGGGTTAACCGACACGAGAACTTAAAGTAATTAAGCCCTCATGACAGGATCCCTCAGGCGGATATTAATTATCCCAGAAGGGTTTCAAGAACTTGACGGCGGTGTGCCCTTCCTGACGAAGCTGCGCAATGGTTTTTCTGGTCACAGCTGCTTTGGTTGGTTTTTCTAACTCCTCACCAAAGGACACCACTTCAATAGCATCATTTGTGTTTGGACCTAAAGAAAACACGACGTGATTCAAGTCACCGCCAGTGCCTGACTCAAAAAACACGACATCGCCTTTCGGCGGACGCCAGTACGTGCTGCTGAATATAAAGCCCGGCCAATCTTTCCAGAGTGAACTGTCTGGACCAAAACCCTGCGCGCCAGCACCACCCCAGCCAGCAATTCGACCATACAATTCTTTTACCGACTGTTTCGTGACGTAGCCACGCTTTACCGCTAACAGTAGAATAAAATCAAAACAACAAATCGAATTTTCCTGAGACTTACCAACCTCGTCTAGTCGGCAAGTTCCTTCGTACCAGTTACTGATTCCCGTAGCCATAAGGAACGGCTCCCAATAATACTCATTTCCGACCTCCGCTATGGCATCAAGGGCTAACTGATTTCCTTTCGTTGACATACTAAATCACCCTTAGGCATTCAGGAAAAACACATACGAATAGATGCTTCCCCTGTTAGTTAAAAATCACATGTACGTATAAAGTCTTAAAAAGGGAGGTTTTTCCAGAAATAAGAATCGCTAACGAAGATGACATCTCCAATATCCCCCCATGATTAGATCAATTGCGCCCCTTAATATTTATTGTCCAAAACAATAAGCTCAGTAATTAATCGAAATTAATAGAATTTACTGTGAGTCGTATCAATATTGAGGAGGGTGTAGAAACAGCTGGTGTTATTTCTATCATGGATTCAGCCACATAAAAAAACGGCCCGAGACATTCATTGTCATCGGGCCGTTCTTTCCCCATCAGGGCAGCGCAATCGCGCTGTTACTGCTAAGTGCTACATTTTCGGGTGCTGTAGCTTTGTTGCTCTGTTGATGACTTAGTTACGTATCAGGTGATCAAACGCTCCAAGCGCCGCAGTGGCTCCAGCGCCCATCGAAATGATGATCTGTTTGTACGCTACATTGGTACAATCACCGGCGGCAAATATTCCCGGTACGTTGGTTTGGCCATGGTTATCAATCACAACTTCGCCTCGATCCGTTAATGTCACAGTCTCTTTTAAAAATTCAGTGTTTGGCACCAAGCCAATCTGAACAAAGATACCGGCCAGTTCAACCACGTGCGTTTCATCCGTAGCACGATCCTTGTATTGCAAGCCAGTTACACGCTGGCCATCCCCCAATACCTCCGTAGTCATCGCTTGCTTAATAATGGTCACATTCGCCATAGAATCAGCTTTTTTCACCAGTACGGCATCCGCACGCAGTGTGTCTGAAAACTCAAGTACAGTGACGTGCTCAACAATTCCGGCCAAATCAATCGCGGCTTCGATCCCCGAGTTACCACCACCAATCACAGCCACTCTTTTGCCTTTAAACAGCGGGCCATCACAGTGTGGGCAGTAGGCGACACCTTTATTGCGATATTCCTGCTCACCCGGAACATTCATTTCCCTCCACCGAGCACCGGTCGCCAAGATCACTGACTTACTATTAAGAACCGCACCATTTGCCAGCTCTACTTCTGTCAGCCCATCTTCCACTTTACGAACAGCCACCGCTTTTTGAGCGTTCATCACGTCCACGTCGTATTCTTTAACATGCTCTTCTAAATGCGCCACTAGCTGTGGACCTTCGGTGTATTTCACTGAAATAAAGTTTTCAATACCGACGGTATCCGACACTTGACCACCAAAACGCTCAGCAACGATACCGGTACGAATGCCTTTACGTGCCGCGTAAATTGCCGCAGAAGCCCCCGCTGGGCCACCGCCAACAACCAAGACTTCGTACGCTTCTTTATCTGCAAGTGCAGCTGCTGCTTTTGCATCGGCTTCGTCATCCACTTTATTCAGAATTTCAGCCAAGGTCATTTTGCCATTACCGAAAGGTTCGCCATTTAGGTAAACCGCAGGTACCGCCATAATATCGCGCGACTTCACTTCATCCTGATACACACCACCATCAATCATGGTCGCCGTGATTTTAGGATTAAGTGCCGCCATTAAATTTACGGCCTGAACAACATCTGGGCAGTTGTGGCATGACAAAGAAATATAGACTTCAAAGTTCAACTCACGATTCAAGTCTTTCGCTTGATCCTGCAACACTTGCTCTTCTTTAGAGGGATGACTGCCCGCCTGGAGAAGCGCTAACACTAATGACGTAAACTCATGACCAAGAGGCACACCAGCAAATGCAACACGTGATTCGCTGCCTTCTTTCGCGACGGTCATGACCGGCGAGCGACCACCAATTTTATCCGTCGTGGTAGTCATCGAAATTTTGTCGTTTAACTCAACGATTTCACGAGCCAGCTCTTCTAGCTCTTTTGATTTCGGTGAATCATTAACAGACACCACAAGCTCAATCGGATTACGCAGATTGTTCAGGTAGGCGCCCAATTGCTGTTTCATGGTTGCATCAAGCATGGTGTTTACCTTCTGTTATTAACTTTACTTTATGGACTTATAGTAACGTTGCTTCTTCGATTATTGAAATCAATGTTTTCTAAGGAATCGATAGTTTTTTGCTAACACTACTTAATCAAGCAACATATCACCAATGTCGAGGAGGCAACGTATACCCGAACAATCAACTTTCGTATGATATAGCGCTAAACAAGGATTAATTAACAGGTAAGTTAAATGGGCAAGAAAAAACCAGTTTTTCAGAATCAACTAAAGACTCTGGAGGACCTCAAGGTCAAAGTTGCACAGCTTATATCGCAACATTCCAACCTCCCAGGAAGTACTTTAGGTATTGCATTCAGAACGGTTATAGCACCAAACAGTAGTACCCTCTATGAGGAGGGGCACCATGGAAAAGGTGCCGTTTATAGCGGGGTTCGAGAATGTGACTACAAAATTTCCGAATCCGATCCGAATTGGGTTATAGCCAGTAGTGAACATGGCTTATCATTCTCTTCACCTATGACGCATGCAGTTAACACCATTCAGTTTTTAGGTAAGTTTCAGAAAAAAGGTACCAAAGTCTCATCTGCGTACTAGATATTTGAAGATGCTGACTCTATTCCCGACAAAATGGCATTTGTCCAAGACCCAGATAATACTGAACATTTTCTTTTAACAATCACAGAAGATATGAAAATAACCGACCTAGTTTTTAAGCTCAACTGGATTTCTGACAGGGTTACTACTATGAGCGATCTTGCTCTTGAGGCCTACAAAGATGCTTAACTACACAGACACACACAGACCGGCCCTAATTTTGGCGGAACACTACTCGTCCAAGATGCAAGCACCTTTATTTACATCTTTCATCCAAGGAAAGACGGATCTAGAGTCCTCTAAAGAAGCTGTTGATGTTATCAATCACTTCTGGGTAATGACCGAGCTTGCCATCGCCGACAATGAAGCAGGCAGAGATATACAAGGGGTTACCGACATTGAGCATTGGATGCATCGACTTTTTCAGAAAGTTTCGGGCTACATGATCCAGCATGGTTTCGGCGAACTCTGGCAAGAATCGATTGATAAGCAATAAACAAACTCTTATTGAAAACATCATCCAGTAAATAATTACTGCGAGGGGTTACATATTTAAAAATCGGCTTAATGATTGAAATTACTACAATCTGGATCCCTGCCTTCGTAAGAATGACAAATACAAAAAAGCCCCAGCGTATGCTGAGGCTTTCTGTCTAACATCTAACTATGGTCTGAACGCTTGCGAGAAACTCGGCTTAGGTCAGATTAACAGCTGATGCTAAAGTGATGAGCTGCTCGGCATTTTTTAAGCGAGAACCCGAGACATACCAAATTGGTAGGCGACGGGTCGAGCGTAAAAATAACACCGCAGATCGCGCTTCAGAGAAGCTGGGTTTAGATCTTACCAACTAGATCTAAAGAAGGTGCTAGCGTCGCTTCGCCTTCTTTCCACTTAGCTGGGCAAACTTCACCTGGATTGTTGCGAACGTACTGTGCTGCTTTTACTTTGCGCATCAGGTCGTCTGCATCACGGCCAATACCTTCAGCAGTGATTTCCATTGCCTGTACGATGCCATCAGGATCGATCAGGAAAGTAGCACGGTCTGCAAGGCCAACGCCTGGACGCATAACACCGAAGTTGTTGGTGATGTTACCGCTGTTATCACCAACCATGTAGTAGTTGATTTTAGCGATAGTTTCAGACGCATCGTGCCATGCTTTGTGTACGAAGTGAGTATCTGTTGAAACAGAGAATACTTCTACGCCTAGCTTCTGAAGCTCTTCGTACTTGTCAGCAACATCGCCAAGCTCTGTAGGACATACGAAAGTGAAGTCAGCTGGGTAGAAGAAGAAGATAGACCATTTGCCTTTAACGTCTGCTTCAGTGATGTCTACGAATTCGCCGCCTTTAAACGCGGTTGCGCTGAATGGCTTAATTTCTGTGTTGATCATGGTGTTTCTCCATAAGTGGGTGGTTAAGAACTGACTCTATAGTACGACGCCGAGTCTGATACGTTTAATTGATCTTTTCAACCTAGGTCATAGGTATTACCTATAACTACTATTACCAGTGCGCAGCAGGTATATCCGATCACTTTATTGTGCTTGCTGTCCTGAGACAACTCCCTCTGGCAAACTATCCAAGTGCAAGGTTCGCGTTGGGAATGCGCAATCGGCACCGCTTTCGTGAATGATGTCCATGACCTTGAGCAGAATGTCCTGCTTCACTTCATGGAAGTACACCCAGTCAGTAGTCTTAGTGAAGGTGTATATGAAAAAATCAAGGCTTGAGGCACCAAATGCATTGAAATTAACAATCATAGTTTGCTCTTGATCTATTTCAGGATGATTACGCAACATCACCCTCACCTTCTCCATAAGCTCATGTACAACACGCGCATCTTGATAACGCACACCTATGGTTTCGTAAATTCGACGGTTTAACATACGGGAAGGGTTTTCTACAGCGATGCTGGTGAAGATCGAATTTGGCACATACAAGGGGCGCTTATCAAAGGTTCGAATACGTGTCACACGAAAGCCAATGCTTTCGACGGTGCCTTCTATACTTCGATCTGGGGAACGAACCCAATCCCCCACACGAAACGGTTTGTCGAGGTAAATAATCATTGAGCCGAAGAAATTAGCGAGTAAATCTTTGGCTGCTAAGCCCACGATCAAGCCGCCCATGCCACCAAAGGCAAGTATCCCTGAAATAGAGATCCCTAATAATTGGAACACCGGCATGATAATTAAAATGGTCACCGCAAGCTTGGCAACCTTTCCAACCATTTGGACGGTTGTTGGATCCATACCGCTATCAAGCTGTTTTTCTTCAACGCGATTAATCAATCGCCATAAAGCCCAAGCAACTAAAATAATTAGCGCTAACTGACGTGTAATTGAAATAGCTTCAAAGCTGTCTTCATTGAAGTAACTGGCGGTTATATCCCCGGCCCAAGTAAAACCGATAACAAAGATTATCCAGTTAACGGGAACAGCAATGCCTTTAACAAATACGTCATCCCAGTCGTTGTTCGTACTTGCGACAATACGTACCAGCCGCTTGCGTAACATACGCCAAGCCAAACCAGCAACCAATGTAACGCCGATGGCAATCGACACATCCCAAAACCAATCGTAGTTCTGGTTCAGCAGTTCACTCCACCATTCCATAGTTATTTATCCTTGTTGACGCTGACGCACCGCTTCAAACAAACACACCCCCGTGGCAACCGACACATTAAGTGAACTCACTTCGCCAGCCATCGGAATATTAATTAAATAGTCGCAGTTTTCGCGCGTTAAGCGTCGCATACCTTGACCTTCCGCCCCCATAACTAAAGCCAATGGCCCCGTCAGGCTTTGTTGATACACATTTTGCTCGGCTTCACCGGCGGTGCCGACAATCCAGACTCCACGTTCTTGTAAATCTTTCATGGTGCGCGCTAGGTTGGTGACTTGAATATATGGCACTGCTTCCGCTGCACCACAAGCGACTTTAGAAACCGTTGCGTTCATGGGAGCAGAACGATCTTTCGGAGCGATGACAATATGAACACCTGCTGCATCGGCGGTACGCAACACCGCACCTAGATTATGCGGGTCGGTCACACCATCAAGAATCAAGATGAAGGCGTCACCCTGAATGCCATCAAGTAAATCAGGGAGATGTTTTTCAGAACGGCCCTGAACCGGTTTGCGCAGTGCAATAATGCCTTGGTGATTGCCCTCGGCTTTTTGGTTCATGAGGCCTTTGTCGGCCTCCATAACAGACAAGCCATGTTCTTCGGCGAGATCGAGTAACGCTTGCATGCGAGCATCTTGTCGACCTTTTTGAACCCAAACTTCGACCACCTGATCTGGCGTTCGTTGCAGTAGAGTCGTAACGGCGTGAATACCGTAAACACTTTCTAATTTCATTGGTAACTTCTGTTGGCTATTACTTATTCATCATCAAGTGATGATTTATTTCGACTCATTCCGGATCATTTTGATTTGGAGCGCGACTTTTTAGCCGCTGGTTTCGCCGCTGATTTGGCCCCAGCAGCATTTAATTTCTGACGTTTGCTGGGTTTTCTTTTTTTACTTTTGGCCGCAGGCGCACCGTCTTTTTTGCCAGCAGGATTAGACGCAGGCTTGGCAGCCCCTGATTTGCTCGCTGGCTTTCCGCCCACTTTTCCTTTTGACTTACTTCCGGGTGCACTTTTAGACGACTTTCGAGTTGGCTTTAATAGCTCTTCTTTGGTCGTGCCTTTGCCTCGCTTTCTAGGCAGACGTGCAGGCACTGGCATATCACCAACGTCTGATTTTCGATCAGCATTAATCGGAGCGGTGGTTAATTCAAAATTCACCTTACGATCATCCAGATCCACACCAACCACACGCACCCAAATGGTGTCACCTAAACGGAAACTACGACGTGTACGCTCACCAACTAAACGATGTTTAATGGCATCGAACTGGTAGTAATCATTTTGTAACGTACTGACGTGAACCAGCCCTTCAACATAGACGTTTTTCAACTCTACGAATAAACCAAAGCCTGTGACGGCAGAAATCACACCTTCAAAATCGTCACCGACACGGTCGCGAATAAACTCACATTTAAGGAAATCGGTCACGTCACGCGTAGCATCGTCAGCGCGACGTTCGGCCATGGAGCAATGCTCGCCCATGACGACCATTGCTTGAAGGTCGTAAGGGTAAATGGTGCGCTTATTAATTGGCTTAGCGCCGTCAGCGCGCAATACATGTTTGCATTCACGGTCACTGCGAATCACGCTACGAATACCGCGATGCACGAGCAAATCAGGGTAACGACGAATCGGCGAGGTAAAGTGCGTATACGCTTTAAATGCCAAACCAAAGTGGCCTTGGTTTTCAGGCTCGTACTTCGCCTGACTTAACGAGCGCAATAAGACGGTCTGAATCAGGTGAGAATCCGGACGGTTTTCAATTTGCTGCAACAGGGTTTGATAATCACTCGGCTTAGGCTCTTTACCATTGGGCATGGTTAAACCCATTTCCGTTAAGAAGGAACCTAGATTTTCGAGTTTTTCAGCACTTGGGCCTTTGTGTACTCGATACAGGGCTGGGATCTCATAGCGGCTGAAGAAGTCAGCGGCACAAACGTTAGCCGCCAACATGCACTCTTCAATCAGCATGTGTGCGTGATGACGTTCTGTTGGGACGATTTCTTGAATCTTACGTTCGCTATCAAACACGATACGCGTTTCAACCGAGTCAAAATCCATTGCGCCACGCACTTCACGCTGCTGACGTAGAATTTTAAATAAGCGATAGAGTTCATCAACATGAGGCACGACATCAGCGTAATGTTCACGCCATTGCCCCTGAACTTCGGCATCACCGTCAGGGTTAATCATGTCCCAGACTTTGTTGTAGGTGAGGCGCGCGTGAGAATGAATAATGCCTTCCATAAACTTATAGCCAGATACTCGGCCTGCTTTGGAGATGGTCATTTCACAGACCATGGTCAAACGATCGACGTGCGGATTCAGCGAGCACAATCCGTTCGATAATTTCTCTGGCAACATGGGCACAACAAAGCCCGGGAAGTACACAGAGGTTGCACGTAAATGCGCTTCTTTATCGAGTGGCGCATTCACTTGTACATAGTTTGATACGTCAGCAATCGCTACCCATAAACGCCAACCACCGGTGCTTTTATTGCGTTCACAATATACGGCGTCGTCAAAATCGCGGGCATCTTCACCATCGATGGTAACGAACGGCATGTCGCGTAAATCAATGCGGTGCTTTTTATCCGCCGCCGTGACTTCCGCCGGAATCGCTTCCGCCTCGGCAGTGACTTCGTCAGACCACTCATGGGGAATACTGTGGCTGCGAATAGCGACGTCGATCTCCATACCCGGTGCCAAGTGCTCGCCCAGTACTTCAATCACTTCCCCCATTGGTAAGCCTTTCTGCGATGGCTGACGCGTAATCATGGCGACAACAAACTGTCCATGCTCTGCGCCTTTACGACCATCCGCCGGAATCAAGACTTCCATCGGGATACGCTTGTTATCTGGCTGAACAATGCCCACGCCAGACTCTTCAAAGTAGCGCCCCACCACTTGCGTGGTGTTTTGTTCTAATACTTCAACAATCTTGCCTTCTGGGCGACCACGACGATCAAGGCCCAGAATCTGTACCGCTACTTTGTCGCCATGGAATACTCGGCGCATCTGTCGGTTCGACAGGTACACGTCATCATCACCATCACGAAGAACAAAGCCAAAACCATCTCTATGACCCATTACGGTGCCACTCACTAGATCGGCTTTTTTCATCGGCATAAACTGGTTACGACGATTACTGATCAACTGGCCATCGCGGCACATGGCGATCAAACGGCGGCGTAATGCTTCGATTCGGCCTTCGTCTTCTTCACCCAACGTCTCACACACTTGCGGATGCGTCAGCGGTCCCGGTGCTTCTTCGAGCAGCAGTAGCAGGGCATCACGGCTAGGAACCGGATTTTCATACTTCTCCGCTTCAAGGGCTGCGTTAGGGTCTTTGATTGTTTTTGCTTTCTTTCTGGAATCGCTCAAGCGATGACTCCTGAGAGTAAATTTTCATCAGTATACAGGACTGACAAATAGTTAGGGTATGGGATGTTAACGATGAAATATAACGACGCTAATACAAACGGGGAATTAACCCCATACGGCGGTATATTGCGCCACCTGAGATTGGGCGTGGCCTGTAGACACTTTATATCTTTGTTGTTGATCTTATTAAGGACACTCCATTAACTTCAATCAACGCCCCTGTCAAAGCTTAATAGTCTAAAGCGTTACAGGACTCACGCGCACGACTGCATGGATGCAGGATGCCAAAGCCGAGCACTGCTGCATGATTCAGAGGTGCCCTAGCCTCATAAGGCTGGACAGTCCGGCTGAAAGTCACTGGGAAATATAGTCGAGATGAGGCTGTGAAGTGCCGGATCATAAATCTTCAATTCAGCCCGAGTATCCACTTCGTTATGAATGCCTACTTGCGGTTGCTGATTTACGTTAAACCAACTCTGTACGCCTTCTGCCCAATATTCAGCCGAGTCTGTTGCCGCATAGGTATTTTCCCAACGCCCCAGTGCCATGGCAGCAACGTAGGTCGCTTCTAATTGCGTCTGAAAAAGCGCATCAGTATTCTCCAATCCCATGATGGCAACAGAGTGTGCAAACTCATGCACGAAAATATCTTCACCATCATAGTCGTCATTCACACTGTCACAGAGCAAGTTCTCTTCAGCGCCACTGGATACCGGAATGTTTGGAGTCGCGCCTAAGCCGCGGGCGCGATCGTCCCAGCTCTCACCTTCTAATGGGATGTCTTCGTCTAGATCTGCGTACTCAGGAATATCGGTAATGACTTCAGTGGTGCCGATAATGGCGATACGCGTGCCTTCATCCACCATAGTTTGCAGTAGGTCTTGGCGCATACTCATCATATGCATGACCTCATACCACGCTTCTTTTAATGCGGCTGCCGAGACGTCGCTGCCACCCAATATTGGCAGGCCATTGGCTTCACAATATTGAGTGTAATAGTCATCAAGATTTAAGGAAGCTGGAGGGGCTGTCAAAGTGCAATCGAAGCTATCCGCCGATTTTGCAGTAAAGCTCCAGCTAAAATCTTCCGACAACGACTGCCCTAAAGAATTCGCTAACTCGGTTCCAAGAGTGATGGTATAGGTTTGGCCATCAATTAAATCCGCCGACGGAGTAAACACTACGACCGTATTGTCATCGCTTAATCGCAAACTTCCCGACACCGCATTACCATCAAACGTTAAGCTAACCTGACTGGAGGTGACCGAGCTAGGGCACCTCTGAAAAATACAGTAGTGCTGCGCGTGAGTCTTGTAACGCTTTAGATCGAGGCGTTGATCGAAGTTAATGGCGGGTCCTTAATAAGAT
>NVWL01000052.1 GCA_002733645.1 Oceanobacter sp. | reverse complement strand
GGCTTCAAGTTCTTTTTTATTCATTTGCATCTGCCTATCCTTAACTCTTAGTAGAGTATGCTGAGATAAGCAGTTACACAAAATTAGTTACAGTCTCCACAAGAGTGAGTCAGTCATTAACTACCAAACTGCCACCACTTTTTCTCTTTCTTAGGTTTTTCGGCCTTTGCTTCGTCAGATTTTCTTCTGAAGCTTCTTCTGCTTATTCTTTTGCATCCGACATCGACTCTTCAGCTTGCTCACCCGCCTTCTCTTTCATGTCGTCGGCTTTTTCTTTTATATTATGGGCGTGCTCTTCTGCCTCTTCCATCCTCTTCTTTTTACGGGCTTTCATCTCAGCGTGCATCTCTGCTTTTTTAGACTTAGCGTCTTCCGCCTCGTGCTTCCCTTTTTCTTTCATGGCTTCTGCTGTTTCTTTACCCTTGCTCTTCATCATTTCTTTATGCGCATCAATCCGCTCTTTTGCAGGTTTACCACCAACCTAATCTGGCTTTTCAGCAAAAGTCGGGGCTAAAGATGAAGCACCAATTAATACAGCGAGCAACGTATTTCATTTTATTCTCCAAATTTTTTAACGACTAAATTTCGATATTCACGTCAATGTAACATAGAAAATATTCGTCTATAAGCCAATTGTCAGCGACATAAATCAAAACAAAAATCGGACGCCGAAGCGTCCGTTTTCCAGTAGGATAAAATAATACTTAACGAAGTACGGGGTAGTCTGTTGTTGATACAAAATCCCAGACACTTTGATCCCAGCCCAAATAGAGTGAGACTGTACAGTTAGGATCATTGGATTCAACTGGACATTTCAAGTCCGCTGAAAATTGCCCACTACCGAATCCACCCGCTGACGTAGTAGTTCCCGTAACATCAATATCCCAATAGCTATTCACTACATTGACATTTGTTGCTGAGTAGTAGATGTCAGAGATCAAACCACTTTTAGCTGGCGTAAATGCTGGATTTGTAATGAGAGGGGACGCAGAATATACATTGGTTATCGAAACATCGTATCTCACTTTATTTACCACACCTGATGCGAGCGCACCTTTCCCTTCGACTAATCCGTGAGCCGCAGAATTTGAAATCGAAGCATTTACCATTTGACCAACTAATCCACCAACTATACCACCAGTAGTTACAGCCTCACCTCCAACAAATGCGCGATCAATAGAAGATTGGTTCATAGTACCTATAATTCCACCAACATAGTTACCACCATCGACATTTGCACTGGAGAAAATATCACTGATAAACCCATATTGAAGGCTACCGAATACTCCTCCTACATAGTTACGACCTTCAACGCTCGGGCACCTGATAATTAGATTTGAAGCAGCAACTCCTCGAGCCACACCTGAAATACACCCGGTAGAGTCGTTAGAGCTAACAGATACATCAGAAATCACATTTGATAACTGTAAACTGTAGCTGCCACCTACTGCATTGCCTTCAAGCCAACCAATCACACCTGCAGCGTAATGTGTACCATAGACTTGCCCCTCTACTGTTACGTTAGTTATAAAAGATTCTTCGTCCCCAATAGCTCGACCAGTTAGCAGACCAACTTCTTTTTCACCGGAGACAAAGCTAGACTCGATGCGCACATGACTAACTTCTGTAGAATGCACCCCTCCACTCAATATACCTGCGGCATTTGCACCGCTAACCTCTGCATTACGAATAATAAGATTTTCTAGTATATTTCCATTTGTGTTTGCCCAAAGACCAATCCAATTTTCATTTGGACGGTCAATGTATAAGTTAGCAATGGAGTAACCATTCCCATCAAAATTACCCGTGAAGGCTCCATTTACTTTACTTTGGGCGTATGCCCAATTAACGGTATCTCCAACCGGCTCCCAGCCTTCCCCATTATTCCAAAAAAGATCTCCTGCATCTGCCACACCATTCCCGTTGGTATCGAAATCCAGATCTGCTACTAATTCATAGCCAATACAACCAGTTGCTGGGCAACCCGTGCTATCGCCATTAAGGCTCGTGCCTGCAAGGTCATAACGCATTAAATCAAGTTCTTGCAGTGTGGAAATTTCGATCAGGCCGTCATTGTCTATATCGACGTCAGTTGTTGCATGAGAGAGTGAGGCCGACATCGCAAGCGCAATGGCAAGCGGTGTCCATTTATATTTATTCATAACGAATCCTTTTGTAGTTTGGTCTTCCCATCACCCCATTCTGAGGTGGGGGCTACTACGCTACAAAAGTCACGTTAGTCTTGTTATTACCATTCACGGCATTCGACTAATTTCAATCCAAAAAGGCCAGAAGTTGAACTTGCGTTTGGCAAAATCACTTTATGTGTCGTGTTGGGCCTAATGCTATCGGTGATAGTCACTCGGTTTAGATATTTCACAAACAAAAACGGACGCCGTGGCGTCCGTTTTTTTATCGCTAGAGCACGTTAACTCTAACCACTAGCTAACCTGCGACTGCTTACTCAACAGGCTTCGCTTTTTCACGCAGTTTGATATGCAAGTCACGTAGTTGGGTGTTGTTCACAGCACCCGGTGCTTGTGTCATCACACATGCCGCTGATTGTGTTTTCGGGAAGGCGATCACTTCACGAATCGACTGAGCGCCAGTCAACAACATGATCAACCGATCAAGACCGAATGCCAAACCACCGTGTGGCGGCGCACCAAACTTCAATGCGTCTAGTAGGAAGCCGAATTTTTCACGCTGTTCTTCTTCTGAAATACCCAATACACGGAATACAGTTTCTTGCATAGCTTCGTCATGGATACGAATCGAACCACCGCCCAACTCGCAACCATTAAGTACCATGTCGTAAGCACGGGACAATGCTTCAAGCGGTGCTTTTTCTAGCTCTTCTGCCGAACAACTTGGTGCGGTAAATGGGTGGTGCAATGCTGAGATAGAGCCGTCTGAGTTCTCTTCAAACATTGGGAAGTCAACTACCCACAATGCAGCCCACTCTTTGGTGTACATGTTGAGGTCTTCACCCAACTTGCAACGCAGTGCGCCCAAGGCTTCGTTAACGATTTTTTCTTTATCCGCACCGAAGAAGATGATGTCGCCATTTTGTGCGCCCAACTTATCCATGATTTTCATGGTGTTGTCGTCACCGATGAATTTAATGATCGGAGATTGCAGGCCTTCAACGCCCTTCTCAATCTCGTTCACTTTAATCCATGCCAGACCTTTGGCACCGTAAATACCTACGAATTTAGTGTATTCGTCGATCTGCTTACGGCTAAGCTCTGCGCCACCTGGTACTTTAAGGGCGGCAACACGACCTTTAGGATCTTTAGCTGGGCCAGCGAATACTTTGAATTCGATGTCTTGTAGGAATTCTGCGATATCAACCAATTCCATTGGAATACGTAGGTCTGGCTTGTCCGATCCGTATTTGCTCATCGCTTCAGCGAAAGGCATACGTGGAAAGTCACCCAAGTCTACGTTCAATTCTTTGGTGAATATGTCGGCAATCATGCCTTGAACCATCCCCATGATTTCATCTTCATTAATAAATGAAGCTTCAATATCAATCTGGGTAAATTCTGGCTGGCGATCTGCACGTAGATCTTCATCACGGAAGCATTTAGCAATTTGGTAGTAACGGTCAAAACCCGACACCATCAACAACTGCTTAAATAACTGTGGCGACTGTGGCAACGCGAAGAATGAGCCTTCGTGTGTGCGACTAGGCACCAAGTAGTCACGTGCGCCTTCAGGGGTGGCACGCGTTAGAATAGGCGTTTCAATATCGAGGAAGCCATTGTCTTCAAGGAAGCGACGCGCCGCTGACGATACTTTTGAGCGGAAACGCAGCTTATCTTGCATTTCAGGACGACGCATATCCATGTAGCGATATTTTAAGCGAATTTCTTCGCCAACATCCGTGTAACCATCCAGCGGGAATGGTGGAGTCGCTGCTTTATTTAAAACGTTGATCTCTTTGCCCAGCACTTCAATCATACCGGTCTTCATGTTTTCGTTAGTGGTGCCTTCCGGACGACCACGTACACGACCAGTGATCTGGATTACATATTCTGAACGAACACTATCGGCCGTATTAAAAGCATCTACCGTGTCGGGGTCGAAAACAACCTGTACCAGACCTTCACGGTCACGCACATCAAGAAAGATAACTCCACCGTGGTCACGGCGACGGTGTACCCATCCACAGAAAGTAACAGTCTGATCAATCAACGTTTCGTTGATGTCACCACAATAATGTGTGCGCATTGTAAGATCCTAATCCAGTCAAACGGGGGCAATCAGGCCCGCCGGTATCATCGTAAACTGCGCTGCAGGAGAATTCTCCCGCAACAATTCGTTAAAAGGCGCGCATTATAGCGAATCCCTTGCCCGGCGTTAACCGTTAGGCGCATGTTGATTTGAAATGAGGGGCGAAATGCACTGCTTTACGACACTATTGCACCTTGAGCTGCGCTAATAAGACGGTAAGCTCTCAGCTTTAATAAAAAACTCAAGCCGTTTACAGACAATGGAGTCTCTTATATGAAGTCGTTCGCTAATAAAGTGGTGGTGGTAACTGGTGCCGCGTCAGGTATTGGCCGCGCTCTTGCCCAACAGCTCAGTATGCAGGGTGCTCACTTAGCCCTTTCTGACGTTAATACCGATGCCCTTGATGAGACTCGCTCAATGCTCCGTGGCTCAGGAAACGTCACCACGCAAAAACTGGATGTAGCAGATCGCGAAGCTTTTGAAGCCTACGCCGCGCAAGTAGTTGCTGATCACGGCCAAGTGGATATGATCATCAACAACGCTGGCGTTGCCTTGTCAGAAACGGTTGAGCGCCAAAGCTACGAAGACATGCACTGGATTGTTAATATTAACTTCTGGGGAGTCATCCATGGTACTAAGTCGTTTTTACCGTATCTTAAAGAGCGTCCTGAAGCAGCTATCGTTAATGTCTCCAGCATCTTCGGTATCATTGCCCTACCGACACAGTCTGCTTATAACGCTACTAAGTTTGCCGTTCGTGGCTTCACCGAATCACTTCGCCAAGAGCTGAAAGACACCAATGTGTTTGTTTCTACCGTTCATCCGGGTGGCATCAAAACCAACATCGTACGTAATGGTCGTATGAAAACGTCTATGACGGGTGATAACCAAACGCTTGAGCAACAAGCAAAACACTTCGACAAAATTGCTCGCACCACGCCAACGCAGGCTGCGGACGTTATCTTGAACGGAATAAAAGGCAGCAAGCGTCGAATTCTCATTGGTGGCGATGCACGCCTGATGGATCGTGTTCAACGCCTGTTTCCTGTCCGTTATAGTGACATCTTTGGCTGGGCACTGAAAAAATTAGGCTAATTCGTGATCTATGCCTAAAAAATAGGGGTTAGCAGCTTGCTAACCCCTTTTTTTTGCTTAAGAATCATACTGCCCTCCATAAACGTGAGGCCGCCCGGAATTTAAAGAGCATAAGGAAACAACGATGGCCGTTAAGAAAACACCTGCGACAAAGAAAGCAACTGCTGCAAAAAAGGCTCCTGCCAAGAAAGCGCCTGTTAGCAAAACCCCTGTAGCAAAAAAGGCCGCGGTTAAGAAAGCACCAGCCAAAACCGCTGCAAAGGTAACACCAGCTAAAGCAAGAGCTGCTGCAGCCGCGAAAAGTGCGACTCCTGCGCGTAAAATCACTGCCCTCCGCGAAAAACTAACCAAGACTCAAATGGTTACTGAGATTGCGGAAAACACAGGCCTGAACCGCAAAGAAGTTAACTCTGTACTTGAAGAGCTAGGCATTGTCATTGAGCGCCATATTAAAAAGCGTGCCGTTGGTGAATTCACTCTACCGGGCCTGTTGAAAATAAAGACCGTTAAAAAACCGGCTCAAAAAGCGCGTAAAAATGTGCCTAACCCATTCCGTCCGGGTGAAACAATGGATGTTGCGGCAAAACCAGCCAGCACTAAGATTAAGATCTTACCGCTGAAAAAGCTGAAAGACATGGCTCTTTAAACCTACATCAGTCGCGACAAAAGGAGAGCATATGCTCTCCTTTTTCACTTTAGGTGCCCGTTTTAATTCAGCACAATGAATGCCCCATAATGACAATCACCTTAGTTGATCTACTAAACACAGTACGCCATTGTCGCCTCTGCGAAGCTCACCTTCCCTTAGGCCCTAACCCAATTGTACGCGCTTCAGAAACGGCTAAAATTCTAATTATTGGCCAAGCCCCTGGCACCAAGGTGCACCAAACCAGTATTCCTTGGGATGACCCTAGCGGTAAACGACTCAGAGAGTGGATGAATGTATCCACCGATACATTCTATGACGAGCAGAAAATTGCGATTATGCCTATGGGGTTTTGCTACCCAGGCAAAGGAAAATCAGGCGACCTACCTCCCAGAAAAGAATGTGCTAACGAGTGGCATCAATTATTGCGCGAGCGAATGCCTAACGTTGAACTCACTCTGTTAATTGGGCAATATGCTCAAAAACATTACCTCAGTGATGATTACAAAAATTTAACCGAGCGAGTAAAAGACATCTCCTCCGCTCCAGAAGGGATTATTTCACTGCCCCACCCCTCTCCTCGCAATCAAATATGGTTAAAAAGAAACCCGTGGTTTGAAGAAATAGTTGTACCTCACCTTCGGGCTAAGGTCAGTGCGTTAATCAAAACAAGTTAATTCATGAAACTCGCTGCTATCACTCTTCTACCACTGGTCACGTAATCGCCTTAATGCTTTAAACACATCGCGATCGTTTAAACCTAAAGTAGGCACTTCTTCTTTCAGTTTATTAATAAGAGACAACTCATGCAGGCGCAAAAATGGATTGTATTCACGCTCCTGCCCCAGCGTCATAATAGGCATTTCATCTGGTTCATGGGCCGACACTTGATCTTGCCAATAAACGGCTGAGTTATTTTTAGGCTCCCGAGACAAAGCAAACGCTAAATTATTTTTCATATAGTCATGCCCCGGATACAGCAAGGTTTCGTTAGGGAGAGGCATTAACTGCGAAACGAATGTATCGTACATTTCATCAACATCACCGCCATTACGGCAGTTTCCAGCACAGGCGTTGAATAATGTATCGCCAGAAAATAAAATTGGTAAACCTTCATTGTATTCTGCATCTATCAACAAACATAAATGCACCGGCGTATGGCCCGGTGTAAATAGTACTCTTAAATGAATCGAGCCTAACTCGATACGATCGCCAGCAGCTAAACCTTGATCAACATTTGGAATTTTTCCGATTGCGTTTTCGTGTGCTAATACTCTCGCACCGGTTGCAGTAACAATGACAGGGTTACCTTCAATGTGATCATGATGTTCGTGTGTATTGATGATTAGCTTTATGTCATAACCTTCCTCTGCTGCCAGATCCAGCATGGCTTGACCATCAAGTGGATCGAGCGCAATGGCTTGCTTTGTATCTTCACATGCAATCAAATAATTAAAGTTACGCAAAGGATTATTCATGTAACGGCGGAAAATTTTCATAGCAGACTTATTTCGCTCTTATATCCATGAAATACATTAATAGTGATTACCAATACACAACATCTCGCGCTTCCGTCTCAGCCGTTATTTCAGACTCACTCAAAAAGTGGCTCGCGAATAGCCCGCTAACTTCTTCAACCCTCTCCGCCAGCGCCTTCTCGTCATACGGTACCGCAGGGCTATGCCCCCAGACAGGGCCAGGCCAAGCTGGATCCTCTTCATAACGAGCAATATGATGCACATGCAACTGCGCAACGACATTCCCCAATGCCGCGACATTCATTGATTTGGCGGCAAAATGATCGTTCATCTTTTCTGCGACATACACTGATTCTGCCATCAACTGACGCTGATCATCGTTAGATAGGTGGAAGTACTCAAACACATTCGATTGGGCAGGCACCAAGATCACCCAAGGGTAACGGCTGTCTTTCATCAACAACACCTGACACAAAGGGAAGCGGCCAAGGGCCACTGTGTCTTCTTGCAGACGTTCATCTAAGCGAAACATAATTACTCTCCTTATCAATGCCTTTATGATAGAACCCAGTTAACGACAGGTCACTGATTTATGACGGATTTTATTCAAATCACTGGGTTAAGCGAAGTAACGGCCAGTGAGTGGGATAATCTCAACCCTAGCCATTACCCTTTTGCCCGCTATGCTTTTTTACGTGCTTTAGAGCAAACAGGCTGTGTGGACTCGCCAGAGTTAAACGTTCACAACAGCGGTTGGCAGCCACGTCACCTCATTAAACAGGGCACTGAAGGCGAGCTTATTGCTGCAATCCCAGCCTACATTAAACGCCATAGCTACGGTGAGTATGTGTTCGATTGGCAATGGGCCGAGGCCTACGCGCAATACGGCATGGACTACTACCCAAAGCTTTTGTGCGCTATTCCGTTTACCCCTGCGACAGGCCCACGTTTACTCGGTGCAGACCAACACTTCAACCATCTAGCGTCTCTGCTAAGTACATTATGTACGGAGCAAGGCCTAAGCGGCTGGCATCTGAATTTTCCAACAGAACAGCAAGCGACGCTTTCTTTCAATAATTCTGAGTTTCATCCTCAACAGCGACATGGTTGTCAGTTCCACTGGCACAACGAAGCCTTCACTAGCTTTGATCAATACTTAACCACCTTTGTGAGTCGTAAGCGTAAAAATGTAATCAAGGAGCGACGTAAGGTTGTTGAACAAGGTATTCAGATCGAACGTAAAACAGGCAAGGAGATTACTGCCGAGAACATTCAGTTTTTTTATCACTGTTATTTAGATACCTACCAGAAACGGCGGTCTTCTCCTTATCTCACTAAAGCCTTCTTTTTACAGCTAATTGAAACAATGGCCGAACAAATGATGTTAGTACTCGCCCGTAAAGATGGTGAGTACTGCGCGGCGGCATTGTATTTTTTTGATGACACCACGCTATATGGCCGCTACTGGGGCTGTCTGGAAGACGTCGACGCCTTGCACTTTGAAGCCTGTTATTACCAAGGCATAGAGTTTTGTATTGAGCATCAACTCAAGACCTTTGATCCTGGCACACAGGGTGAACATAAAATCAGTCGAGGTTTTCGTCCGGTGCTTACCCGCAGTGTTCATTGGTTACAGCATCCCGGCTTTCTCGATGCCATTCGCCGCTTTGTTAAAGAAGAAGCACAACACATATTGGCTTACCAGCAAGACGCTACCTCGCTTCTTCCCTTTCACCGTGAGCACGGCTCTGCTATAAAGCCCGCACACGATGAATAAAGAGTACCCCCCATTATGGCAATGAGAGCGTATAAGGTTGAGCATATTTTGGTCTTCGCCGATCGAGGCACTGAAGCCAAGATGCTAGCAGCACCTAAGCTGCGTCCCAATGAAGAATGGCGTGAAGACGTCGCAGCATGGGTCGCCTTACGAGCTGAGCGCGCGCCAGAGCTGGACGACCAAGTTGATCCCAACCAAACTAAGCCTTACATACAAGTTACTCAGTAAGAATAACGGCCGCCGTATATCGACGGCGACCGTATTGAATCATCGCCGCCAGGTTCTCATGGCTAACTGGTACAAACACGTTATCCGTCGCGGCCTGATCTAGGTCGTAATCCACATCAGGATCATTGATATACGCAAAGGCATCATCCATACCGACTAACCACACCCAGTGTGGCGCCTTATTTCGATTCAAACGATACGTACTGATCAGCAAAAGTACCTTATCACCCTGCGCGAGCGCCTCCGCTAGCAACTCAATAGAAAGTGGAGACACGATTTGCTCAACACCATTAGCTGCACACTCATCATTAAACGCATTATTTACTAACGTCATGACCTCGCGCTTATGTTCACTACGCACGCCATCGATAAAGGGGACAGATAAATCAGATAACAATAACCGTACCTGCATCCCCCGCTTTACCGCCGCCAATGATAGCCCTTGGGGAGAGCATCCACCGTGACCGGTGGTTAAGTAGATGGTCGTCGCTTCACGCCACAGTGTCAGCTCTTCCAGCCGCGTGATCTGGTAGTCTTTACGCACACTATTTAAGGCCATCATGAGTGCCGCAGGGCCGCAGGTAAACGGAGTGGATTGTGCGTAAAAAGGCAAACCTTCGGGCAACTTTCGCCCGGATGATAAGTGTTTCTCTAAACGCCATCCTGAAGCATGATCTTCGTAATAATCATCCAGCGCCTTAATAACGCGGTAGCCCTGCTGCTGATAAAGCTGCAAGGCACCTAGATTATCTTGGCGAACTTCCAAGCGCATAAAAAACACACCACGTTGAACCGCGTGGTCTTCTGCCCAAGCTAATAATTGCTTGGCTAAGCCTTGTCCACGATGTGCAGGGTCAACCGCAATAGAATATAAACGCGCTAACGACGTACCACGATGATAAAGCACCAAAGCATAAGCTTTTACAGTGTCGCCTAAACACCACAATTGTGAATGTTCACTGCGTATAAAATGCTTAAAGCGTTTGCCATTAAGACGGTCGCCACTAAAAGCGCCATCTTCAATCGCCACCAGAGCAGGAATATCACTCAGCGTGGCACGGTGTATTGTCATAAAATCAGTCTGATCCTAAGGGTATCCAAACACATTGAATACAAGCCTGCATATTAGTCTTAGTTGCTCACTAGAAACATACGTAGTTCAACGAGAAATTCTTATCCCTACGACAAAAAAATACTGTTAGCGCTCAATGCCATCCGTTCCTAATATCCGCCTAATTCGTTTTTTCAGATCGTCTACGGCAGCACTCATAGCCTTTAAACGATCCCTTTTCATAACTCAGGTACATTAAACGTCACTATGAAATCACTGCTTATTCTGGTCGATCAACTCAACGACTGGGGTCCTTACTACCCAACCAATCAGGTTGTCGCCATCAGTGATTACCTCGGCACCAATCACACTGAAAACCACGCTGAAACTCGTGGCTATGTGATCAACCTGTGTCATGACTACAGCTATCTAAGTTCGGGTTATTACGGCTCATTATTAGCCGAAGCTCGTGGCGGCCAAGTATTCCCCAGTGTTCGTGCTATTCGTGAGCTCAACAGCTTTGAATCAGGCCAGCCAGTAAGTACTAAGTTCAGCCTGCTGCTGGAGGCGACTTGGCGTAAACGCAATACTCAGATTGATAATCTCGGCATTCGATCAGTATTTGGCCTGACAAACGATGTCGACTTAGTCTCGATTGCTCGCCGCTTATTTGATATCTACGCATTTCCAATTGCTGACATTAACTTTAAACGTATTCAAGAGAACCTATGGGTCATTGATCAATTTTCTGTACGCTCGCTAGACGAATTAGACGACGCTGGTGAAACTGAATTTGCCGACGCTCTAGATACGTTCAGCCATAAAATTTGGCGACATCGTCGTAATACAAAGCGTTTTAAATACGATGTCGCGATTCTAATCAATCCGGATGAAGCTTTGCCGCCCTCCAACAAGGGCGCGCTAAAAGCGTTTGAAAAAGCCGGGAAAGCGCTAGGCCTTAATGTTGACTTTATTACTCCCCGCGATGAAAGCCGCATTGGTGAATACGACGCGCTATTTATTCGTGAAACCACGAAAGTGGATCATCATACTTATCGCATTGCACAAGCTGCCGAAAACCAAGGTCTTCTTGTTATCGATAGTCCAACCGACATTATGCGTTGTTCAAATAAAGTGTATTTGCATGAACGATTAAAACTGAATGGAGTCGACACTCCAGAAACGCGTTTAATTCTGACTCAGCACCCAATCAATTATGACGAAATCATTGCTGCCTTAGGCTTACCGATCATCGTAAAAATACCCGATGGCTCATTCTCAATTGGTGTGGAAAAGGCTCGTACTCGCGAAGAGCTGGAAGAATGTATTACACGCTTAGGGGCGCGTTCGGCATTGCTGTTACTGCAAGAATTTATGCCCACCGATTTTGACTGGCGTATTGGCATCATGGATAACCAAGTATTGTTTGCTTGCCGCTACTTTATGGCCAAAAGTCACTGGCAGATTTACAACCACAGTGCCCGCTCGCATAAGTCAGGCAATGCAGACGCCATGTCTGTGGAGAATGTGCCCAAAAATGTAATCAAAACGGCATTAAAAGCAGCAAAATGCATGGGGGCTGGATTTTATGGTGTGGACCTTAAGGCCGATGGTGATCGGGCAGTCATTATTGAAGTTAACGATAACCCAAGTATAGATATGGGCGTTGAAGATTTACACAGCGGCCAGATGCTCTACCAGCAAATTATGGGCATTATGCTGCGCCAGCTGGATGAACTTAATGGCCGTTAATCAATAACCGTTGTTCTATCTAACGGAGGTTTACCAATGTTTAGGTAAACCTCCCGTTTGCACCATCGCCGCAATATCCATCGTCAAGGCAATTGACACGTGCACTGCTACGCCACCCCAAATAGACCGAGACATCAGCGCAAGAACACCTAGAAAAAAGCCAAACAATATAGCGCCAAACGACTCCGGCCACAGTTTAGGAAAATGCAGCATCAAATACGGCAAGCACATGATGGCAATAGACAGGCTGCCAAATTGCTTTTTTAGGCCATTGACCAAATAACCACGAAAGAAAAACTCAACCGCCACAAATTGCAAAATATAAATCACTTCCCACGAAAGCAGATCAAGCCAACTACGGCTAGATTGATTATAAAAAGGATAATGCTTTGAGAAGTCGTCGCCAAAACTGGCAATGATGGCAAAGACCATAATAGGCAGCGATAAAAGTAAGTAACCACGCCAGTGAAGATGAACATCGCCCCATTGCCAACCAAAATCTCGTAGCGGCTGCTTCATCCAAAAGCGAATCGCCATCATAGGGATGATCAAAAAACCTAAAAGATTAACGCTGCCCCACCAGACGTAACCGTACAATTCACGATATTCAGACAACCGAAACGCTCGTGTCCAAGCGCCCTCAGCACCAAATGTGCTATCCAATAACGTAATCAAGTCACGAAGATTAGCGCTGTACTTTCCGTAATGAACCAGTAACAAACAAAGACAAGCCAAAGCGATAATTTTCCAAATTACCACACGCTCGTCCGCCTCATTTTTCGAGGTCGCTAGATCCCTATCAGCCTCTGCGGCAAGGTCAATAGTGTGAAGTTGAGCAAATAAAAAACTGGGAGATAACCACTGACGAAATCCCATGAGTAAAATCCTTATCATTCCGCCAAATTCACGCATTGAATGGCTAACATGTTTAAAAATCAATCAGATATACCGAACGCATGATCCACGCTGACTATTGCAATAATATGATCAACAGGAAATCTGCGGCAACGCCACAACCTTGAGTGCTCTAAGCCACAGACCCACAGGCACAGATTCTTAGGCACAGATTCTCAGGCGCGCTTATCGCGCCTCAGCTGAACGAGCAGAAGATTCAGACGGCGCATTCGCTTCTTTTAAGCGCTCATTGGCATGATTAATCTTGTCCTTCTCAACATTCATTTGCTTGTTGTAACCCTCAATGCGACTCATCATATTATCAACCACGGCTTTACCACGGTTTCGCGCATTTACCCCAGCAATAGAAGACGCCAAATCGGTTTGCTCATTAATCATAGCGTCTCGCTCTTTTTTGATCTTTTCTAAACGAGCTTCGGCCTTACGCTTATCACGCTCAGCTTTGATACGCTGGTTGTTTTTCGATACATCCTCAGCCATACGCTTCAAGTCATCAGAGCTTGCACCGGCGCTTCCCCCCGATACCTCATGATCGTAAGAGCGTTGCTCTTTTTCTTGAAACGTTTCAGGGCATGGCGTTTGAGAATACAAAGTAGCCCCAGACGCGTCCTTGCATACGTAAACTTTGCCAGCATTCGCCAATGGCAGCCAAAAACACAGTGCAATTATTCCCCAGCGCATAGATATCTCCTTTTAATTTAGACCCGATACTACCACAATCTCTGCGAGCCACTGAGAGCTGGCTATACTCAATGAAACTACGAATATTCTCAGGGTACAAAACATGTACGAACAGCCCCAAAAAGTGATCCTATCTGCGAACAAAACAGAAAGTAATCTCTGGGCGCTACAACACCTTGCGTTTAATCAGCATACGATTGTCGCAACGACCGACATGCAAGGAAAGATCACCTACGTCAACGATCTATTCTGCGAAGCCAGTGGTTATACGGACGACGAACTTATTGGGCAAACGCATCAAATAGTCAATTCCGGCCAGCACGATTCATCATTTTTTCATGAGATGTTTGACACCTTAAAAGATCATGGTCTTTGGCGTGGAGAGATATGCAACAAACGCAAAGATGGCGCTTTATATTGGGTAGAGACCACCATCGCCGCACTCAGAGACGATGACGATAAGCCAAACGGTTATATCGTAATGTGTACCGACGTCAGTGAACAGCACCGAACACTCGAAGCTATGCGCCGCCTGCACGACATCACCGCTGCTCGCGACACCACGCTCGATGAAAAAATAAACAGCATTCTGACGTTAGGTTGTGAGATTTTTCACCTACCTATTGGTATCGTCAGTAGCATTCATCTACAGAACAATGAATACACGGTCATTTATAGCTGCACCCCGGCGAATGAAATATCACCCGGGGATAACTTCCCACTCGGTAATACATATTGTTCTGATACTGTACGTGCAGATAAGCCTGTTTCTCATCATCACGTTGGCCAAAGCGACATGGCATCGCATCCGGCTTATGCAGGTTTCGGCTTAGAATCCTATATTGGCGCCCCGATCATCACTAACGGCCTGGCTGTGGGTACGATCAACTTTTCAGGGCCAGCGCCTCGGGCACGAGCGTTCGGCAACGCCGAAACCGAGCTTATCCAGTTATTCTCACAATGGATAAGTGATGAATTCGACAAACACGACACCCATATTGAACTCGAACGTCAGCGCATGCTCCTCAATGCCGTCAGTGATCAAGCTCGAATCGGTGCTTGGGAGCTAGACGTAGAGTCACAAGATATTTATTGGTCGGATGTAACGCGAAAAATCCATGAAGTTTCGGAAGACTTTACCCCCGACTTCACCAATGCTATTCAGTTTTATCGTGATGATTCAGCGCGAGACAAAATCAGTTCACTTGTCGAAAGTGCCATGAAAACCGGCACTGCATGGAGTGTCGAACTCCCCCTTATAACTGCGAAAAACAACCCTATATGGGTACTTGCTCGTGGAGAGCCTATTTTTAGCCAAGGAAAATGCGTCAAGCTATTTGGCTCCTTTCAAGACATTACCCAAGAGCGAAAAGATAAAGCTCTACAACTTGCTCAAGCGCAACGCCATCAGCTCATGGTTGAATCAACCGCCGTCGGCTTTTGGGATCATAATATTAACAGTGGCCATAGTAATTTAAGTGAACGCTGGGCTGAAATTATTGGCTACGAACTCCATGAACTTGAACCAATCTCAATCGACACATGGAAGAGGTTTTGCCACCCAGACGACCTAAAAGAATCGGAAAGAAAAATAGAAGACTATCTACAAGGTAAGTCCAGCAATTACGAATGCACCGCTCGAATGAAGCACAAAATGGGGCACTGGGTGTGGGTACTCGATACGGGGAAAATTGTCGAAAGAGACGATCACGGAAAGCCGTTGAGAATCATTGGCACTCGTATGGATATTACCGACTCTAAAACAGCTCAAGCTGAGCTTTACATGAGCCACCAACGAATACGCGTCGCTACCGAATCTGCAGGTATTTCTATTTGGGAATACAACATAGAAACCGGAGAGGTAGCCTGGGATAAAGGCATGTATGACCTTTATGGTATCAAAGAAGACAAGGAGCTTAGTTTTAACGATTGGGAAAGTACTCTCCACCCGGATGATCACGACAGCGCCGTCAGCGCAATTCAAATAGCCATCAATGAAAGTAAACCTTTTCATCAAGAATTTCGAATTTGTACGCCAGATAACGAGGTGAAGCATATCCGGGCTGCCTCAGCCATTATAAAAAATGAGCATGGCTATGCTCAAATGATGGTCGGCATCAACATCGATATCACTAAAGAAACACGTAACGCATCAGCACTCATGAGCGCCAAAAAAGAGGCTGAAGCGGCAACGAAGGCTAAAAGCGATTTTCTGGCCACAATGAGCCATGAAATTCGTACCCCCATGAATGGCGTGCTCGGCATGTTGAGTTTATTGAAAAATACTCAACTCACTGACGATCAACTTAATCGAGTACGAATTGCCCAAAATAGCGCTCAGTCGCTACTGGCATTAATCAACGACATTCTGGATTTTTCTAAAATAGAGGCCAACAAACTCGAATTAGAAACCATCACATTTGACATCAACCAAGTCATGGTCAATTGCGCTGAAAGCTTAGCAAATATGGCAGACGATAAAGGCATTGAGTTAATTGTTGATAGCCGACATTTAGTTCAACCTATGGTGAAAGGAGATCCAAGTAGGGTTCGTCAAATCATGACCAACCTTATAAGCAATGCGGTGAAGTTTACCAATACCGGTGAAGTGACCATTTCGCTGAAGCAAACACTTCAAAATACAGATTGGCTTATCGACATTGCCGTACAGGACACCGGTGTCGGAATCCCCAATGACAAAATCCCTTACTTGTTTCACGCCTTTAATCAACTTGATTCAAGTACGACCAGAGAATTTGGCGGAACCGGACTAGGCTTAGCCATCGTGAGTAATCTATGTAAGCGTATGAAGGGAGATGTGTCTGTTGAAAGCGAGCCGAACAAAGGCAGCTGCTTCACAGCCACCATTACGCTCGATCAAGCTATAGAGGCTGAAACAGAAGCGCTCAACTTAAACGGCATAAATATATTCATCATTGAACATAACCAAGCTGCACGTGAACACTTATCCACACATTTAACGGAGTTAGGCGCAACAGTAACCTGTTCGAGTAACGGTACAGAGGCCGCCGACATAGCAATATCGAGCAACGATTCGTACGATTTAATGTTACTCGACAACAATATACCCGGCGAACACTGGCGTGATTCCGCTTCTGCTCTTGCTCACTTAACCGCTTTAGACACGGCGCTACGACTCTTAATCGTCCCAGTAAGCTTTCGTGATACGGATCGATTTATCGAATCTGGCGACATCCACGCCCAAGTATTTAAGCCTCTCGATGTGCTTGAGTTAGCAAAACAAATTAAAAACCCAAATGATCTCAAATCAACATCTTCTCGCGTAAGCCCCACCAATAATCGAACAAAATTCAATGGTCGGCACGTTCTTCTGGTCGAGGATAACCGAGTAAATCAGCTCGTTGCAGAAGAGATGCTAACCGCTCAGGGGCTAAGCGTCGACATCGCAGAAAATGGCCAAAAAGCCCTCGACTTACTTCTTGCTGGCCAGCATAAATACGAGCTAATTTTTATGGATTGCCAAATGCCAGTAATGGATGGCTACGACACTACCCGTGCGATCCGCTCAGGGCAGGCCGGTACAGAAAACCAAAGCTTACCCATTATTGCCATGACAGCTCACGCAATGACAGGAGATAAAGAGCGCTGCCTAGCATCTGGCATGAATGACTATTTAGCCAAACCGGTAGATCCTAGCCAAATGCTCGACATACTCACACTATGGGTACCGCCTCAAGAGACGACTGACTCTGACTCTCACACCAACAACGCCAATGCTACACACTTATCCATACCTAAGAATATTCATGGCATCTGGGACAAGAGCAAAGCACTAACGCGAGTAATGGGTAATGAACAACTACTGCATCAGCTCATCGATATGTTCCGCAGTGAGCAACCATTACGCTTGCAAGAGATGCGCTCCGCTATTGCTGAAAATAACTTCGACCATTTACGTGATCAGGCGCATTGTTTAAAAGGTGTGGCAGGAAATTTAGGTCTAGATGCGATTCAACGCATTGCCGCACAAATGGATCAAGATATACGTACGGGAAAACACGAACAATGCCGAGAACACTTGGATGAGCTATATACAGAAACCGAACGCTTTGTAACTGCTTATGATAACAGTGACAAAATGTCTACAAATGAAGACACCCTGAATCTCCGGCACGAGCTATTATCAATTAGTAACGCTTTAAACCAGAATGATTACATTAGTCAGAAAAGTCTAGATTTCATGCTAAAAACTTACGGAGATGCAGTACTTGAAGAGCAACTTACGCAACTTGCGAGAGATATCACAGCCTTTGAGAACGCAAAAGCTCAAACTAGATTGAAAGTCTTGTTAGACCAACTAAACGGCAATAATAATGATACTTGAACCAAAACAGTCAACTGTCTTAATTGTGGATGATGCACCCTCAAACATTCGTGTGATGGCTGCGGTTCTGCAAGAGCAACATCGCGTGAAAACAGCGATGAGTGGGCAGCAATGCATTGAAATGGCCATAAAGTACAAACCTGATTTGATATTGCTCGATATTGAAATGCCCGGCCTGTCTGGTTATCAGGTGTGTGAAGAACTTAAAAGCATGGATGAAACACGCGATATCCCTATTATTTTTGTAACGGGCCGTGTGAACATTGAAGACGAAGAAATGGGATTGCGTATAGGCGCCGTTGACTACATCACAAAACCCATACGCCCTGTCATCCTGTCAGCGCGTGTTGACACCCACGTGACACTCAAGCGTCAACAAGATCGATTGATCAAAATGGCCATGCACGATCAACTCACAGGGCTATTTAACCGCCATTACATGCTAGAAATCGTTGGGCAAAAACTCGCCCGCGCTCGCCGACATAAAACACCATTAACCGTTATGTTGATCGACATTGATCACTTCAAAAAAATTAATGATACCCATGGGCATATTGTCGGTGATCAAATTCTAGAGCACGTAGGACAATTCCTTTTTGAACAATGTCGTGTAGAAGACACCGTTGCACGATTTGGCGGAGAAGAATTTGTGGTGTTAATGGAGCCCTGCGGGCTCAATCAAGCACACTACAAAGCAGAGTTGATGCGCGATGAGCTAAGCAGACTAACACCGTTAGATATAGACCTTACCGTTAGTATAGGCATCGCCGAATTGAACGACGACGATAACGGCTTCAGCACACTACTTAAACGCGCGGATGACGCCTTATATAATGCCAAAGAAAGCGGTCGTAATTGCACCGTACTGTCCCACACTCCAGAATTACTCGCCAGAATCAGCTAAGCTGACTTCACACACCTGACAGGGTACAATCCCGCCTTTTCGTCGATGCTACATCGCATTGAAACTAACGAGGTGCACCATGTCAGATCAGGATTCAAACATTCCTCTTACAGAAGGCAGTAGCCTTGAAGCTGGAGGCACGGTTGGATTTGTATCCCTCGGCTGCCCGAAAGCCCTTGTAGATTCAGAACGAATTCTTACTCAGCTAAAGATGGATGGCTATAACGTCGTCAACAGCTACGGCGATGCAGATGTCGTGGTCGTTAACACCTGCGGTTTTATCGACGATGCAAAACAAGAATCGTTAGATGCCATCAACGAAGCCATGACCAATAACGGCAAAGTAATTGTGACCGGCTGTATGGGTAAAGGCGCAGACGCCGAGCTCATCAAAGAAAAGAACCCTGGCATACTCGCAGTCACCGGCCCGCAAGCTTACGAAGAAGTCATGAGCGCCGTACATGAATGGGCACCGAAAAAAGAAAACCACGACCCTTTCACCGACTTGGTCCCCCCTCAAGGCGTGAAGCTAACCCCTCGTCACTACTCTTACTTAAAAATATCTGAAGGCTGTAACCACAGTTGCACCTTTTGCATCATCCCGGACATGCGCGGTAAGTTAGTGAGTCGCCCTATTGGTGATGTTCTAGAAGAAGCGAAACGCTTAGTAAATGCAGGAACAAAAGAGTTGCTGGTTATTTCTCAAGACACCAGCGCTTACGGCGTTGATATTAAATACCGCACTGGTTTCTGGGATGGCAAACCTGTAAAAACACGCATGTTAGAGCTGTGTGAAGAATTAGGAAAAATGGGCGTTTGGGTGCGCTTACATTACGTCTACCCATACCCACACGTTGATAACGTCATTCCGTTAATGGCTGAAGGTAAAATTCTTCCTTACCTCGACATTCCTTTCCAACATGCCAGCCCACGCGTACTGAAATTAATGAAGCGCCCTGCTCATGCTGAGAATACATTAGAACGAATTAAACGCTGGCGTGAGATTTGCCCAGAACTAGTCCTTCGCTCTACCTTTGTGGTTGGCTTTCCAGGCGAAACAGAAGACGACTTCCAAACACTGCTTGATTGGTTAGATGAAGCTGAACTTGATCGTGTTGGGTGCTTTAAATACAGCCCTGTCGATGGTGCAAAAGCCAATGACCTCCCGGATCATATACCAGAAGACATCCAGCAAGAACGCTGGGAACGCTTCATGGCAAAAGCCCAAGAAATCAGCACACGTAAACTGCAACGTCGTATAGGTCAAACCATGACCATCTTAATTGATGAAGTTGATGATGAAGGAGCAATTGGTCGCACCATCGCCGATGCGCCTAATATTGACGGCATGGTCTACATGAATGAATTCTTCGACTGCCAGCCAGGCGACTTTATTGAAGTCACGATTGATCATGCGGATGAGTACGACTTATGGGCCTCTCCTCTAAAGACAATCCAATAAACACCACTCAATAAACCGCATAAAAAATGCCCGAATAACGGAGTTATTCGGGCACTTCGATAGCTAGATATGAACGTCGAAGGCGACGTTAACTGGTCAGAGCCGCATCTAAATCCTGCTGCGACGGCATAAACCAGTAAGATCCCGTATGACAGTCGCTGTAATCCATCAACGAATCTGTCACGCCATCACCGCCACCTAACATACTGTCGATCACATTTTCGAAGCGTTCAAACTCACACGTAAACGCCAAAAAGTAGAGTCCCTTATCCGAAGCGTTACCATAAGGCGTACCACGGCGATACATTTTCATCGGCACATCATTAACATCAATATCTGTACGAGAAACATGTGAATTAGGTGGCTGCGCCGTACCTTCAAGCTCTATATTAGTCTCCTTCGTACGTCCAAAAACTTGCTCTTGTGCTGGCACGCTCAAACTCATAAATTCTTTATAACGGTGCGTCCACTTCTGCCCAATGACAAAAGAGCCACCCTCGCCTATTGAACCTTCAGGAATGATCGCAGCTTGCCTTTTTTTATCACCTTTGGGGTTTCCGGTACCATCAACAAATCCAGTGATAATTCGGGCTTCACGTGTCTTATAACCGTCCAGATCGAGGGTGATGTCTGCTACACTCGCCAAGGCCTCTGCAACTTGTACAATGGCGGCCATCACATCACCACGATCTTCAGCAACAATCCAAACAAATAGATCCTGCTGAGTTCCAGGCATGACATGCCCTTTTTCTGAAGCCCGAGCCTTAAAGTCCATTAATTGTTCAGGACACCACTCAGGTTGAAGTCTATGCCAACAGGCACGTCCAAACGCGACCAAGATATGAACATCAGGCACAGGCTGCAATGCCTTACGCAAGGCGCTTTTAACATCGTCAATAGCAGCTGACTTCAATTGATATTCAAGGTATTGGGAGCTACGTCCCGGTTCTTCAAATAGCCCTGACTGCGGCGAATTCATCTCTCTCTCCTACATAGACAATAGCTCTATATTAACGATTTAAGGCCATTGGAGCGAGACAAAGTATGAAGGTGAACTGGTATAAATCAGCCGAGCAACGAACTAAATAGGCTGTTCAATGCCACGCTGATAATACAGCTCCACCCAAGCTGCAAAACGATCTGGAGACATTGCCCGTCCAAAGTAAAATCCTTGGGCACAACCACACCCCATGTCTTTTAACAGATCAAGTTGCTGTATATTCTCAATGCCTTCCGCAGTGACGTTTAAATGGAGTACGTCACATAACGCAAAAATAGCCCTGCACACTTCCTTATCACTTTCATTGGTTAACAAGTCAGTGACGAAACTGCGATCTATTTTCACACGATCAAAGGGAAGCTCCTTTAAGCGACTTAACGAAGAGTAGCCAGTTCCAAAGTCATCAATAGCAAAACGAACACCAAACTCTCTTAAAATATCGAGTTGCTCTTTTGCATGTTGATTATTTTGAATGGCTGTTTCAGTTATTTCCAATTCAATTAATTCTGGAGAAATTTTATGTTTTTTTAGTGTCCGTTTCACGATATCAGGAAAGCATTTATCACTTAACTGCCTTGCCGAAACATTCACCGAAATAACAACATCATGTAATCCTAGTTCGGCCCAATCGTTTAAAGCTTTACAGCTTTCCTCGAGTACACGCTCACCAATCATAAGAATCATATCGCTTTTTTCAGCAATAGGAATAAATCTATCCGGAGAAATAACTCCCATATCATGGCTATACCACCGGCATAATGCTTCCGCGCCATAAATTTTATTAGTCGCTATATTAATCAGAGGCTGAAATTCAACACATATTTCTTGGTTATTAAACGCCCCTTTCATATTTCGTTCTATCTTTAAACGCTCGCTTGATTCTACGGCCAACTCCAGGTCATAAAACTGGTAACAATTTTTGCCATGGCGTTTGGCATGAAATAATGCAGTATCAGCAGAAGTAAGCAAGGTTTCATGCGTATTAATAAGATCGGTAGTAATAGAGATTCCTATGCTAGCAGATACTTCCACCACCTCACTGGCAAGCACAAATGGCTCAGAAACTGACTTAAGTAATTTGTCCGCCATAACTATTAAACCCGATTCATCATTGACCTCGGTAACGACGATCACAAACTCATCTCCTCCCACTCGAGTAACGACGTCATTTTCACGCACACATTGAGTAAAACGCTCCGCGACAGCCTGAAGCAGACGATCCCCTTCGGCATGGCCTAGTGTATCGTTAACCGCTTTAAAGCCGTCCAAATCAATATAAAGCACAGCTATTCTTTTCTCATCGGAGATAGATGACAATGCATTAACTAATGACCTCTCAAGGTGTACTCGATTACCTACCCCAGTCAACGAATCTATAAATGCCATTCGTGCTAAACTTTTTTCTGCTCTGCGTAAATCACCAATATCAGAAATCGTAAAAACGTAATTAATAATTTCACCATCATCCCCATATACACCGGAGATATGCTCCCACGCCGGAAATCGCCCTCCGGTTCTTTTGATACAGGCAACTTCACCGTTCCAAAAGTGCGTACCTTTATCCAGTAATCTTGGATAAAAATGATCACTGTTTCGTCGTGCATGTAAGAAGTCATCAGGATCACGCCCTAAAACTTCCTCCATACTATAATCAGTAATCTCCGTAAATGCAGGATTTGTCGAAATTATTCGTCGATTACAATCAGTGATCAATATCGCTTCCGACGTTGATTCAAAAACAACCGCCGCTTGCTTTAATTTTTCTCTCGCTAGATACTCTTCGTGAATATCCCTGGCCACACCAATGGCTCTTTTAGTACCATTATTCATAGAGAAAATGGACGCATAAACTTGAGTTTGACGATACTCAGAAGCCTCATTCTCTTTAAGACGAAGCGAGCACTCTAAATGTCCATTAGCAATCAAATCATCAGTTAAATAATGTCGATCTTCAGGATGAATACGATCAATCAGCATTTCCATTGCTTCGCTAATGAGAGAGCTAGAACCTTTACCCTCTCTGTCCGGCTCAAAATCTTCTTGCTGCCAATCCCAAACACTCATTTTAGCCGCTTCTAATGCAAGAGTTAGCCGCCTATCACTATCACGTACCTTTTTGTCCGCACTGTGTTTAGCCAGTGCAACCTGTATAGCGGCGTCTAATTCCCTTGTCTCATAGGGTTTAATTAAATAGCCATAAGGTTTTGTTTGACCTGCTTCTTCTATAACAGAGCGATCAGAATACGCACTCAAGAAAATAACAGGAATATCAAGCTCAGAGACAATACAATCTGCGGCTTCAGTACCTAGCATGTCTGTTTTTAAATGAATATCCATTAAAATCAAATCAGGAAGGAACTCACGCGCAGCTTGAATTGATTCCTCTCCTGTTGCAACATTGCCTACCACCTCGAAACCAAGCTCTTCAAGTGCGAATTGGAGGTCTAGGGCGGTAATTCTTTCATCTTCAGTAATTAGTACTCGCTGCTGGTTCATTAGTTGTAAACCTCAGTAGCAAATTTTATTTCGAAAGTGGCACCATTATCATTATTGATATTTAGCGTAGCGCCAAGCTGGTCAATTAACCCAGGGATAAGTTGAAATCCTAACGAATGTGTTTTTCCCATGGTGACATCACCAGGAATTCCACAGCCATTATCAGAAATTTTCAACCTTGTATGTTCATCATTCTGATACAGTGACACATCCACCTGACCAGAATTCATGCCTTTAAAAGCATGTTTTATTGCGTTTGCTAGTAACTCATTTAGTAGAAGACCAAAAGGTAAGGCTTGATCTAAAGTTAAATTAACGGAACTATCCTGCGAGTTAAAATCAATGGTTATACATTTTTGACTTTCTGTGTAACTACGGCGAATCAAACTAATCAAATTACTTGAATATTTAGTTGCGTTTACATGCTCATGATCTTTTTGTTCATAAAGCTGCTGATGTATTAACGCCATCGCTTTAATTCGATCACGACTATCTTTGAAATATGGGCGCAACTCATCGGGTACCGCTCGTGATTGAAGACTCAATAAGCTAGACACCACTTGAAGATTGTTCTTAACTCGGTGATGTACTTCATTTAGTAATGAAGTTTTTTCTGCTAACGCATTCATTAAACTACTTTGAATATCTTTTTGAATTGATATGTCAACGACTGTGGCTAAAATTCTGACCCCTTCTGGAAATTGCAAAGGAGTTAACGCGATTTCTACCGGGAATTGGCTACCATCTTTGCGCTTTGCATAAAGCTCACGCATAGCCCCCATGGATCTCGCTTGCGGCGCACTCTGGTATTTTTTCCGATCAGATTTATGCTGTGGCCGGATGTGCTCTGGCACTAAATCTTCAACAGTACAGCGGTACATTTCTTTATGGGTATAGCCAAACATTTTCGCGACACTGTGATTGGCTAATATTATTTTTCCGTCATCATCAATCATCAACAAACCATCAGCCGTACTGTCAAACACACGCCTGAACCGTTCTTCACTATAAGTAAGTTCGGTTTCTCTATTTTTTCGTTGCGAGACATCGTTAGCAGAGGCTATTAGGTGGGTCACTTCTCCATGGTCATCAGTTAATGGGGACAACATAAAATCAACGGTAATCCTAGTATCACCAACAATGCGGTTCGTAACATCGAACCTCAACGTTTGACCTTGCGCCGCTTGTTCTATCGCCTTTTTTAAGTGTTGCTGCGCCTGAGGTGAATAATTCCACCAGACACAGTCCCAAAACCGTTTACCGACAACATCTTGTAAGTTAACCCCCGCGGCCTCAAGAGGAGCACGATTAGCATCCACTAAAACTCCTTCCGGAGTGAGGATGCCGACAAAGGTAAAAAGACTATCAAGAATACGTTGGACTAAGTCGTAACTGTCTTTTTTCGCACGATCTAATTGATATTCGAACGTTCTATTTTGAGCAATGGCTAATATGCCTACTGTATTGCCTTCGGTATTCGCAATAGGAAGATACGAGGCTTCCCAATGTGATTCTCGCCCCTCAATACTTGGGGTGCTAGCGCTGACTTTAAGGTCTAGCACGGCGACTCCGGTATCAAGTACATTTTGCAATGCAGGAGCAACCACCGGGGCAAGTTGAGGCAAGACATCCCATATGGTGCGATCAAGGTGCTGTTCAGGGCTAATCCCATTGAATTCAGCTAATACACGATTAACTTGGCGGTATTTTAACGCGTCATCCAATATCGCAATGCCCATTTCACTATTATTGAGGATGGCATCAAACCCGCCAGCCTTAAGCTCCAAAAGCTCCGCCTCCGCAGCTACATTCATCGCCTACTCCGATGTATTGGCTCATGTAACAGAAGGTTAGCTCAAACTTCAGCATGCTGCACAAAATGGCCCAAATGAAACTCAAATGAATATTTAGAGGTGCCAATTCGCGTAGACAACCTTAAAAAAGCTATCTACATATCTGACACCGAAAATAGCTTTGCTCTAACCTGAACGCGGAACTGGCTCGGAGAAACACCTTTAACCTTTCGGAACACCCGTCCAAAGTGGCTTGAATCACTAAATCCACAATACTGAGCAATATCAGCAATCGCTAAGTCTGTATTTTGTAAGAGGTCTTGTGCGTAGCGGCAGCGAAGCTTCTGTAAGTACTGACCTGGTGACTCACCCACCGCCAAAGAGAAACGCCGAGTTAACTGACGCTCACTCAAGTTAGCCTTTGTTGCCAGTAAGGACAAAGACAACGGCTGCTGCCAGTGCTGGTGCAACCAGCTTTGCGCTAAGGCGACCAATTCATCAGGGTGTTGCAGTGCATCATCTTTAAATACACGTTTATCAAATGAATTTCGTGCTTCTGGCGAGAACTGCTGCTCTACATAATGAGCCGTCTCAGCGTCGTAAAAAAGTCCGATTAGATGAATCATTAAGTCAGCGCCAGAATTAATACTGGCCGCACAATAAATCCGCCCGGCTTGAGTGAGCAAGTGATCGCGGGTGAGTTTCACGTCGGGAAAATCAGCTTGAAAAGCATCTAACGCATGCCAATGCGTGGTAGCTGCTTGTCTAGATAGCAACCCCGCCGCCGCAGGCAACCAGACTCCGGTACCAATCGCCATTATCGTTGCACCCTTGGTATGCCTTGCTCTAAGCCAATCAAGGAGATCTCCAGACCCGGCGAGCATTTTTCGAGGATTGCGCCACAGGGCTGGTATAACAATTAAATCAGTCGACGTTACTTCAGATAGAGACACAGCCCCGGTGAACGGCAGGCCTATGTGCCTGGCAAGTTTTGAATTACCGATCTCGACTGACGTTGAGCTTGAAGAGAGTGCTGGCTCCGACACGACCACTGAATCAACATCCAACGAGACCCGTTGACGTTTCTGCACCATGTAGTAACTGCGCGCGGCTTCTAACATTTCAAGAGGCATCGCCAAACTTGAGAGCAGCATTTGATCCAGCATCAATAAAGTGACATGAGAGATCACATTTTCAACTCCATAAACCAAGCAGAATAGACGGCGCAAACAAAGGCGATATCAAAAAGCACCACTTAAAGCACCTCTTAAAGCACCACTTAAAGCACCACTAAAATCACCACTAAAATCACCACCAAATGTCTAATTAATACCATTAAGAGACCGTATCATTCTATTCGAGAGCCATCATCAAGAGCAAACTGTGTCTGCACGCTCGAAACCCTGATGAATGCCGGAGGCCACTGTGTCTAAACAAACTGTAAACCCAACTGACGTTTTAATTACAGCATGCGGTGGCATCAACGCCGCAGGGCGCAGTTCCGGCTATCAGGCCTACCGCAGAATGGTGTTCGACGCTCTCACACCAGAACTGCAACAACAAACACTGGACGAACTCGCCACCCTGACAGGCCAAGCTCAAGAAGCTGTTCTGGGCAACACCTTAGTAAGAGCCTGGGACGATGACAGCGAAGTCATCAGACACTGGAGCCCTGACGCACTGCCCGGCCGCCAGAGAGTAAGACCGAATGCTAACGAGTCAGAATTAAATGAATATTCGGAAAACAAACTAGATAACGGTATAAATTATTGGAAAGATGCCCCAAAGCGTTGTGAAGTTCGCAGCGCAGGCCAACTCCCCAAAGGCTTCCGCGCCGATAATCTATACAACTGCCGCCACCATCCGCGTGGGTTACAGCTGGCCCTCTACGCCGCTGCCGATGCACTCGGCTCGTTAGGCATGAGTGCCGACGATCTCAAACAAGCCCTGTGCCCTGATGACATTGCCGTATACATGGGATCAACCGCAGGTCAGATGGACATGGAAGGGTTTGGCGGCATGATACAGTCCAGCTTATTGGGTGAACGTAATACCTCACGCCAACTCCCAATGGGCATATCCACCATGCCCGCGGATTTTATAAACGCCTATTTACTCGGCAACGCAGGAAGCACAGGCAGCAACAATGGCGCATGCGCGAGCTTTTTATACAATTTAAGAATGGGCCTTGATGATATTCGCAGTGGTCGCCGGAAAATCGTATTTGTGGGTAATAGCGAAGCCCCTCTTCTGCCCGCCATAATCGAAGGCTTTAACGCCATGGGCGCCTTAGCCACTGAAGAGCGTTTACAAAAGCTCGACCAAACAACAGACGTTGATTTCAGCACAGCCTCCCGGCCCTTCGCTCAGAACGTCGGCTTTACCATGGCAGAGTCAGCTCAATGTTTTGTTTTAGCCAGCCGCGATACGGCACTCGAATTAGGGCTAAATATCCTTGGCAGCGTGGGCGATGTCTTTATCCATGCCGACGGCCATAAGCGTTCAATTTCTGCCCCAGGTATTGGTAACTACATCACCCTAGGCAAAGCACTCGCCAGCGCAAAACGCACACTCGGCAATGAGGTATTAAATAAAAGTGCGATACAAGCACACGGCAGCAGCACCCCGCAAAACCGCGTCACTGAATCCGACATGTTCAATCGTTTAGCCAAAGAGTTTGGCATAAACCAATGGCCAGTCACTGCAGTAAAAGCGCACTTAGGGCATTCAATCTCTGCAGCGTCAGCCGACCAATTAATGACCACCCTAGGCAGTTGGCAACATGGCATATTACCGGGCATAACCACCGCCAAAGAAATCGCAGAGGATGTGCACACCGAACATCTCGACATTCCACTACAACACAAACAAATAAATCCCGACAGTATTCAACTCACTTTTATAAACAGCAAAGGCTTTGGCGGCAACAACGCCACCGGCTGGGTATTAAGTGGCAAACAATGCCGAAAAATAATCCGCTCAGCAGTAAATGACGATGTATGGAATAAGTATTTAAGTAAAAACGAAACCATACGCAATAAACAGCAAGCGTACCTAATTGCGATGGCGAAAGAGAATCAACCATTGCCAGTAAAAGATAAAGAAATGCCACCAGAGCCAGACGAAATTAATTTAACTGAAGGAGGCATGACGTTACCGGGCTGGACGCACAGAGTTACTTTTTAAAGAAAACAAAGTGTTTAATCGCTTGCAGGAATTGATCATAAAAGTTGAACGTAGGAATCGATGAGCCAAAGGCGAACATCGCAGTGCAGCACCTACGACTAAACACTACACCGAACGACGCTGCTATTGGAAAAAATAATTAGAAAGGAATTTGAGAGCCATCCCAATGCAATAATCGGCCGTGCTGAGCGGGCGTTAATTCACGCATTACTTTGATTAAACGCTGAGCGGTGTCTTTTTGAGAATACAACTTACCTTCAGCAATGCCTGCTTGAAACGGCTTAGATAACCCAGAATCCGTTGTGCCCGGATGCAATGCCACCACACACGATTCCGGGCTTTTGCGGCCCCACTCAATCGATAGTGTTTTAATAAACATATTTAAAGATGCTTTTGTCATGCGGTAGCTGTACCAACCACCTAACTGATTATCCTCGATGCTGCCAACCATAGCTGACAACGACAACCAACGCACAGGCTGACGCCGCGCCACGCAAGACTCAACTGCCTGCGCTAAATGTACGTGAGATAACACATTCACCGCCATACTCTGCTGCAACCATTCATCCGACAACTGCGAGAGCGACTTTTCTGGCATCTTCCAACCACCGTGCAACATGCCAATACAACAAAATACCGCGTCCAGTGGGCCTTTATCTGATAAAAAATTCCGTACGAGTTCAATAGAAGTAGACTGAGTTAAATCAACAACACAATGCGTAGACGACGCAACGCCACTGCGGCTAATAGTGAATACCTCATCGCCATCAGATCTAAGTTGCTCGACAATCATTTGCCCAATTGCACCCGACGACCCAGCTACGAGAATACGCATACGACTTCCTTGGTTATGACCAAACGGTTACCGACAAAGTGCTCGTGCATAGGATGCACTCCTACAAAAAATACCGACCTAAAAAAGGCGCATAACCGCGCCTTATTCGTACAGAAGCGCATCCCATGCGCCAAGGATATCGCTTAAAAAGGCACATCGTCGTCAAAATCATCGTACGACGCTGGTGGTGCACCCGCTGGCTGAAACTGCCCCGCTGGCGCTTGCTGCGCACCCAAACGCTCAACACGCCATGCCTGCAAACTCACAAAACACTTCTCAGGCTTACCCGGCGCATTCCACAAACGACCACCCAAGTTGAAGCTCACCTTCACCTCTTCACCCACTTGGTACTGATCCATCATCGCGCACTTATCTTTAATCAGCTCAAGCGCAACGAAATTTGGGTAATCTGGATTCTCGCCTTCACCAGACAGCTTGATCACAAACTCACGCTTAGTAAAACCGTTGGCACCGTAAGAACGGGTTTCATCAATAGAGTGAATCACACCCTGAGCTTCATAACTTGTCGACATGCTAACCACCTTAGTAAATATGCGGGTTATTGTAGGGGGCGTAAGCTTAAGGGGCAACAGACATAGCACGTCGGATGGCGCCGGAGGCAATTGATCAAACTATCTTATAAATATGAACCTTGAGAACCAGGCCTAACATTCCCTCTATTAACCACCACGGAGTGTTACGCCGATAGCGTAAGTACCATCCTTCAAACGAACAACTAACCCCAATGACTTGAGATATCGCAAGTAGTCATTTATAGCAGCCAGAGGTCGCGGTATCGATCTGGCTTCTTCCTTGGTCATTCCCCGATCTACCCAAGTATACAAGCTTACATCAATGAGAGGCTTACGGTGAATAACTTCGGCGTCATCAACCAGCTCAAGTAAAGGAACGTTCCGCGCTCGAAGCATTGAATAAAAATATTCACATGAGAAACGTACTACCGGCTCGTGCAATTTACGTGCACCAGTCAGAATATGATTATGCAGTCCAATGACCCCCCTATGAATCAGTCGCTGCCAACGGTATCTTGCGGTTTTGAAAGCGTAATCATGCCCCACTTCGTGATTGATGAAATCGGGTATCTCTTTGCGTTATCAGAGGCTATGGCTTCGATCAGCGGTTTATCACCGCTATGGTTAATGGCGTTCGCGACTGCACCACTAAGAATGCAGACTTTTACTTTGTCTATATCTCCCGCGTATACTGCGCCAAATAATTCCGAAGTTTTATTGGTCATACACTAACCTCTCACCATCACTCACGGCCGAATTGAACGAAACCTTTTGTCGTGAACAAGAGCACCTTGGTTTTAAGCAGCAACTGATACGAAGCTGAGCCAACCCGTTAGCACCAGCGAGACTACTGCTACACCACCGACAACATATATAGCGATACGATTAGTGCGGTTTAGTTGGGCCTCTTCACCCAGTTTCGCTGTCAGCTCACGTATCTTGACATTCTGACTCTTGACGACTTTTCCCATACTAGCGATCTGGTTACTTAACAGTAAATCTTGCTGGGTACTTTCCTTGTTTAATTTTGCGGTTCTTTGTTGAAGCTCGTCGATCAGACGTTGATGTAGTGCGTCGTTTTCATCACTGCGATTCATGGTGCTCTCTATTCGAGCCATGTTGCCTTGAATACGCGCTGTCAGATCCGATTGGATGCCCGCTACATGAGCCTCCCTTTTCTTTTGCAAGTCTACGATTTGCTTAGCCAGAACGCGCGCTTTTTGATCACTTCCTACCTCGACGCTTTTGATCGCCTCCGCCTGTTTTTGCTGTAACAATTCGATCTCTAACTGGCGGCTGGCGAAGTCTTCCGCCTCTTGCATGACCACCTGAGCAAACTCTTCTCCGTTTTTGTTCAGCTCGACAAGGTCGCCACTGTGATTTTTAAAGCCTTCAGCCATCATGCGGGCCATGGCACTATTCATTACCTTAGAGAGCTTGCCATTAAGCTGGGTATACACGATGATCGCACGCATCAGCTCGTTCATTTCGTGGAGAGCTTCATTGGTTGCGACTAAAGCATCGGATGTTGCTGTTGCCTTCTTTGATGTTTTACCCAAAATTCCAGTATCCATATCGGCAGCACGTTTCGAGCGATACTTTGCACGATCGATTCGTTCAGCAGCATCGTTGATTTTCTCAAGAATGGCTATTGCGACCCGTTCGCCATAAAGCTTAAGGTCGTCGGGTTTTAGCAGGTCGAAATCAATGCTTGATATAGTATTCAGCACGTTTTCTTTTTCTACTTCAACGTCGCCGTCAGAAGCTTCTTTCACATTCATTGAGCCGAAAAACCCAGCAGCTACTGGTATTGCTGGTTCTTTTTTGTTTTCTTTAATTAACATCTCAGTTCCTTCTGTTTTTTAGTTGGCTAATTTTTTCTGCAAATGAAGAGGCTGACCGAGATACTTTCTGATGGCTAGCCTCTACGCTTGATTCGGTTTCGATAACAAGTATCGCCTGATCTCTAGCATCGTTAAACAACTGTTGATACGCATCACTCAATGACAACCAACTGAGCATGGTGGAGTATTCAACAATTTCACCACTCTTACAGACCATCTGAATCTGAAGTTTGTCCTCTTTGGATTGACGGCGAAAGCCATCCATTAGGTAAAGCACTATGGACGTCAATACGCCGCCTAGAACAGCGGATAAAGTGACAGCCACTATGTCACTCACGGTGCGACCGTCACTAGGAATTGGAAACATCATCAGAGGCTGTAACCCCGGTATTGACTGCAGAAAGACTTCTATAGCACCACTCAACCCTAACGACGCAGCACCTATGATACCAGCGATCAATACCTTCGCCGCTTGGAAGCGCGCCTCTTCTTTTGACATTCCCTCCGGTGGATTGGCGATAATCTTTACTGCTTGTACCAGCGAGACAAAGCCTGCGCGTATCATTGACACAAACTTTTTGAGTGTTGTTGCAAACAGGTTAATTGAAAATACCAGAAGGTTTGAGAAAAAAGCAGTAATTCCAGCTTCGAGCGAGCCTTTGAAAAGATCGAACCACTTGGCTTTTAGGCTTTCAAGTACTTTGGTCATCCGCTCTTTAAAGGTTGTCAGCATCTTCTTCAACGACATTGTCTCGCGATTTTTGAAGACATATTTTATGACGCTGAAAAGTTCCTGAGTAAACTCTTTCATAATCGCACCAACGGCGCTGTAAGCGATCAGCTTTGCGGCGTCTTTTCCACCGGTTTCAAGTAGCTCACTACCGTATTTTTTTATCGCCGCTTTATCGACAGTTATCTGCTGGCTTTGTCGGGATTTTTTATCTATTTCGAGCATTTTTTCACGATCAAGGCCGTATTTTTCCACGTTTCCACTTTCCGGATCGACAAAATTCTCCATCCGCTTTTCACCTTTAGACTGATTGATACGGGCTTCGGTGTAAGCAATGTTTGTTTCATCACAGGCCATACGAGCTCGTTCTTCGGGCGTCATATGCAGGTGATTACGGGCACTGGATTCAATTTCTTTAGCTGATACAACGTGGTCAGCATGAGTGCGGCCATCTTTATGTATTTCCCGACGGGAGTAATCATCCGTCAGCGGGCTATCGTCCTTAAATTTGTTTTTCCGTAGGTGTGGTAGAGGTTTGTCATAACCAACTTCTTTTCTGACATCACCCCACTTGCGGCTGCCGTCATTATTCGCATGAAATTTATCATATTTCGCCTGATCGCCTGGGTTTGCGGTGACGCCTTGCTCGAAGTTATGTGTGGTCGTCACGCTACCACCGTCACGAGAATCGATCATAAGACTGGCGAGGCCAAACTGGCCTGTAACTGTGTCAACTACACTATCGCGACAAGCTTCCAGTAAGGTGACAGAAGCACCTTCACTTAGTTGCTTTTTCATTGAGTTCAAGTCGCTAATCGCATCTTCAAGACCATGCTGCGCCTCAATTCGTATAGATTCGAGCTGATCAATTTTTTCCAGTTCATTAGCAAGAACATCGATCATTTGTTCGTTAAGAAAATCGGTCTGCGCTTCCGCTGCCATATGTTCTTTCCTTTTTTATTCACCGCTTAAGTACAGTGATTTCGATTTAATGGTTAATTTTTCACTAACCTGAGCTGCATTCTCAAATACTTAAACATCCAGAATATTTAATAGTTAGTGGAAGGCCTTCCTTGGCCATTTTCCTTTTTCGCCTTCGCATCCTTAAGTTCGATGGCCCGCCAATGTGCTTGAAGGTACTTCCCCTATATGAAGTAAGTTCAACTGCGGTGGCCTCCTTGCCTGCATCCAATGCCAGTGCATTACACCGGTGTTAAATTACATTCTCAATTACTGTACGGATGCACATGTCGAATTTTTAAACACACTGGGTCTAATCTGAATTACGGGAGGAACGGTTTTAATGCCCGTTGGCATTCGGAAGTGAGCATGATCTGTTGCGCCTCACCGCGTTCGCGTAGACGGTCTAGGCGTAAATTTTGAAGGGTATATATGAGCAGTGCACGGCGCACTGGATAGTGTCGGACAAATCTTTTTTCGGTGGTTTCTTCCATTGCGTAATCGAGTACAACAAGCTTTTGTTGAGACTCTGATAAGCGGATATCGGGTTCAATTGATACAGTCAGCCACTGATTCCAACCTTCGTCTTGATTCGCTGTCGTAGTGGCATTTCCCTCTGCTCCGTAAACGGCCTGTATGCGCGAGAGTACGAAATCGCGGAAGTCCTGATTTTTTTCACACCACGCTCTCACGTGCCAACGGCTACCGTCGTTAACCAGTGTATGTGGACTGATGATGCGGTCACCATCTTCAGGGGATGTAAACGAGGCGTAACTAATATCAAGGCGTTGCTTTTCTGTGATCGCTTTAAGTATTGGCCGAACAACGGCAGGGTCAGGGCTGCGTTGTAACATTTGCATCGGGTATGCGGTAAATTCAGACACACCCAACGATGTAAGCTGAGTATATTCTTCAAGAGTGCCGCTCGAAAACGTCACCTCAAACGCATCGGACGGTAAATAGCCCCGACTACTGGTGCAATATGTTAGGTTATTTGGACAGGCTTCCCGGTAGCCCTGAATGATGCTGCTTGCGGTGGTACGTTTACAGCCCAAAGTATCTATTAGCGTATTGGTGGTCACCCGACCTTCCCAGCGAGCCACCTGTTCAATCTGGCGATAAGCTTGCAAATCACGAGGTGAGATTGCACTTTCCTGAGGTGTTGCTGATGTGGCAGGCATTCCATGTCCTTAATTTGATTTCTTTTTGTATGGTATCAGACTGATTGTTTCAGGTAAGCAATCCTTAGCACTATCTATTGAGTCATCAAGTGAGCCACTGATCATAGGCGATATAGCAGCCCCAGAATGCCAACATACCGAACATCCAAGTCAACACGAGGATAAGGCTGAGGTAGAGTAGTTTGGCGTAGGTTACGAGCCAAACAGGCGCTTCTTTATAAGCTTCAGACAGACCTCTCTTCAGTCCTGACGATGGCGATGCAAGTATGCGAATAAACATCGCCGTTCTAACGAACATTAGGGGAAACCCCGTCAACATTGTTACTTCAGCCTCACGGAAGTAAGGCGTCGTGAAATATTTACGATGAAAAGTAGCGGGTGTAATCAAGCGAAAGATCAACGCAGCAAAGGTCCAGCCGAACATGCCGTAAAATGAATACCATAAGCATAGGAAAAGAAACCCTCCTAGTTCCTGCGGCATACAGAATCCACTCCAGTACCAGCAACCAAATATATTAGTGATCCGTATTGATCATATGCGGTTGGTTCGCCCTTGAAACCAAGCGCTTAACAAAGAAGACTAGGAAATTTTCGATATATTGTCATAAGCAATGACAGCAACCATAATGAAACCGGTACCAAATAACCATATAAGAACAAACAGGAGTGACCCATAAAGAAATTTCGCGAAATTTCGAATTATGGCTGACACACCTTGATATGCTTCTGTAAGCCCTCTTACCTTACCTGATGAGGGGGATGCAATAAGCCTGACGAACATCACATTACGAATGAGATTCGCAGGAAATGCTGAAAAAATAGCAAGTTCGCTTTTGTTAAAATGAGGTTGAGAGAAATACTTTTGCATAAACTCTCTTGGCAGAGCGAACATAAAAGGTAGCGATAAGAGAGTCCAAGCAATACCTCCTACGCATGCTCCCATCATCGACCAAAACAAATACGAATACACTATTTCCGGCAGACGTTATCAATCCCAACCCCTTCCACCAAATCAACCTTGGTACCAGAACGATCAAATGCCGTTCTGGAAGCCTTCCCGACCATATAACTAGTAGCCACACTGCCTGTAGCCAGAACGAGCGCGGTCCCCCAACCCACAGGATTAGAGACGAGAAACAAACCTACGAGAAACTAGAACCCACACCGACAACGGTACTTACAACTATCTCAACCAAAATTCCGTTCTTTTCCAGACGACTATCAGCATCCGCTATCTGCATACAAGATGCCGCAGCGCCAACACCTGTTAATACGATACCGCCGTGTTTTGCGACTGCCGCTAGTTTTTTCAAGTGTTGAGTATTCTCAACGATACGAACAATGGCAGAAAAAACAGCGAATAAACCGCTCCTAGTCCGTATCAAAAACTTTGTGAAAGGCCAACATTCACACCGCTATAACTCGCAGAATCTCCGGAAAAATATGAAATATACTCAACTGACAATGCAGTTTTAGTATCGAATTGATACGTTCCACCAAGACCATATGACATAGAACTATCTGACGCTGTATCTACAATTCCAGAGGCTTCTGTACTGAATTCACCTTTACTAAAACCAAGCAGTACGTAAACTGAAAGTATATCCGAAGTAGAGTAACGTCCCTTCAAAAAACCAGACATAAGCTTCTTCAATTCTAAGTCATAAACTACTCCACTGCGCTCAGTCTCATCACTATCGACACCAAATGCATAATCAGCTCTAAGTGAGAGGAAGTTTGTTAATGGCTTTTCCAAACGAAGACTTAGCGCGGAAGGAGACAAAGTGTCAAAGCCATCTTCGGTGTAGCTACCTAACTGAAAAGCACCTTCGAAAACCAAACCATAATCCGAATCATACCTATCTGCATACACAGAGCAGGCAACAAATGCCAGCCCAGCGACTAGAGCTTTCTTCATAAACAACATCCTCAATATTGAAATAAATAGATTGACCATTAAAGACTAGACCTAATATTCCAGCTTTTCCTGATAATACAATTCAATATTTTTAATCTTAAATGTTGGTTAAACACAGGAGTACAGGCGATATAGGCATCACGCGAGAGTATGACTCTTTATTTCAGTTCACATATGACCTACATATTCCGACTCAACGCGTCTTGCAGGCGTTTTTTATACGCGGTTTTTAATTCTTCCGGACCGTTAATAATGACGTACGGCGCATAACTTAATAAATCACGCAATAATTCGCGGTCGTCGTTGTATGGAAGATTTAAATGATATTCATCACCGTGCCATTGGCCTTTGGCATCTGGGTGCCATTGTTGCTGTGCCACGAGATGTGCAGCACCGGGCATGAAGCGTAATTCGGCAATTTGAGTTTCGCCCCCCGAAAAGATGCCGTAGTTGCTATGGAAGTGTAGTTCCAGTTCTTCGCGACTAAATTCGCGGGCGGCGTCGTTAAGTTGGTAAGCGCTGTTTATTCGGCTAAGCATGAAGGTGCGCAGTTGTTGTCGTTTATGGCACCACGCGTCGAGGTACCATTGGTCGCGGTAGTGAACGAGGGTTTGTGGGCTTACCGCTCTTTCGCTGATGCTTTGATCGCTGGCAACGTAGTGCAGGTTGAGTTGTTTTCGGGTAAACAGTGCATCGCTGACTTGTTGGTATATGTAATTGTTAATTTGGCGTTTTGTCGGCGATAACAAGCGTATGCGTTGGCCAAGGTCATCAATTGTGAGGCCATGGGTGACCACTAAGGTTTCGATTTGGCGTTGCAGTTGGTTGAGTTCGTCGCTGTTATGGCCAGGGTTTAGGTCATTAAGGAGGTTCACTACGGCGACCATGCCGCGCAGCTCTGTGGCACTTAAGCTAACCCCTGGAAGTTCAAACGCTTCAAGTGCTTCGGTGAAGTAAGCATAAAGGCGCGTGTCGCTGTTGTAGCTCAGCGGCGCTTGGTACTGCTCGGTCAGTTGTTGCAAGGCTTCTTTGACTACGCTTGGGCTGGCCGCTAATTCTGCCGCGAGGGTCATTAGGTTGAGGCCTTCTGAATGTTTTTTAAACAGGCTGTGCAGTCTTTGTACTTGATCGGTTGTTACCATATGCGAGCCTTGTTTTTTTGTTGGTTTTTTTAACTATTTTGGTTGCAAACCTTGCTTATGGCCCATACTTTAAAGAGCATAGACATGAATTAATAGATACTGATTAGAAGGAAGTTGTAGTAATGATTAAGGTGATTATCGAACGTCAGATTGCTGAAGGTATGGAATCAACTTATGACAATGCCATCAAGAAGACGCTAAGCGCTATGATTTCAGCTCATGGCTATGTGTCTGGCGCGACGTATAAAGATGCCGAAGATGATAACCATCGTGTCATCATTACTAATTGGACGAGTTTAGATGCTTGGAAGAAGTGGAGTAAATCTAATGATCGTGCCAATGCCATTGCGGCGATTAAGCCAATCCTGAAAGACCAAGAGAAATTTACCGTTTTAACGGCGTAAACTTTCTCAGTGTAAATTGGTTATTGGTGGGCAGCGCCCACCAAACTATTCACTTCACGACAATACAAATCAACCGATCTGACGTTTAACAAACGCCGCAACAGCCTTTGCTGTGAGATCTAGGTGGTGTTCGTAAACAAACCCGGATACCTTCCTTGGTTTTAGGTCATGGTTTCCATCTGCTAACCACTCAAGTTCAATGCTTTTGTCTAACGTGTATCCGGCAACTTCGTCTTTCGTGCCCATTGTATCTCGTGTGCCCTGAACCATAAGCAGCGGTTTACGCAGTTTTTCAAGGTGGCTGGTACGCTGCTTCTCAGGTTTCCCCGGTGGATGAAACGGGTATCCTAAACTCACACACCCTTTGATCAATGCATCAACGTTTTCCAAGTTGCCGATTTCTGCATCGTTAGCGACCATTGATGCAATACGCCCTCCCATGCTTTTTCCACCAATAACACATGGGCGCGCAAGGTTGGCAATGATGTCCTGCCAAGCGACTATTAACTTGGGCGCACGATCTGGTGGACGTTTCTTTCCGTCTTCCTGACGCTTGATCATGTAAGGAAAATCAAATCGCACAACATATATGCCCTCGTCAGCAATACGAGATGCCATATCTGTCATAAAATCACTTTGACTATCAGCCCCGGCTCCATGAGCTATGATAAGCAAAGGATTTTTATCCTTGCCGTTAGATGTATAATCTTTGTACAATTTAATTTCCTCTTTTAACTGTGGATGATGGTAACTGCATGACCTGTGCTTGAATACCTTGAGCCAAATCAATGCGAGTATTAGCAACGAAGCTACTATTCACTGACTGACAAGGACTGGGTAATCATTCCGATGCAGTAATAGGCTGTGTGAGATTTTACTTTTTGGCCGAATCTCACACAATTACAGTGATAACGAATCTCATTTGCTTTTAAAATCAAGAATTTTGTTTTAACACTATGAAATTTCAGGTGTTTTTTCTGACGTTTATTTGCAAAAAGAGGCTCAAAACACCATAATTGCGCCGATTTTTTCAACCCTCAATCCCACGCTGTTTAATGGAATCCAATCATGAGCACAGCATTTGACCATCCCGAATACAACTACAAGGTGGTAAGACAGTTTGCCATCATGACGGTTGTCTGGGGCATAGTTGGCATGGCGGTCGGTGTCCTCATCGCTGCACAGTTAGCATGGCCTGAACTGAACTTTGATACTCCTTGGTTATCTTTTGGACGTATCCGTCCCTTACACACCAACACGGTGATTTTTGCTTTTGGTGGTTGTGCTTTGTTCGCCACCTCATACTACATCGTGCAGCGTACCTGTCGTGTTCGCTTGTTCTCCGATACGTTAGCAAGTTTTACATTCTGGGGCTGGCAAGCCGTTATCGTTGCTGCTGCGATCACTCTGCCAATGGGCATGACTTCTACTAAGGAGTACGCCGAGCTTGAGTGGCCAATTGATATCCTAGTGACTTTGGTCTGGGTATCTTATTGCGTGAACTTCCTTGGCACCTTGGCGATTCGTAAAGAAAGCCACATCTATGTTGCTAACTGGTTCTTCGCTGCCTTTATGATCATGATTGCGATCCTTTATGTTGTGAATAACTTGGCCGTGCCAGTATCACTAACTAAGTCGTACTCGGTTTACGCCGGTACTATCGACGCCATGATTCAGTGGTGGTGGGGCCATAACGCGGTAGGTTTCTTCCTGACTGCAGGCTTCCTCGGCATCATGTACTACTTCGTGCCTAAGCAAGCGGGTCGCCCGGTTTACTCGTACCGTTTGTCGATTGTTCACTTCTGGGCATTGATCTCGATTTACGTTTGGGCCGGTGCTCACCACTTGCACTACTCTGCATTGCCAGATTGGGCGCAAACTTCAGGTATGGTTATGTCTTTGATCCTTCTTGCGCCTTCTTGGGGCGGTATGATCAACGGTATGATGACCCTATCAGGCGCTTGGCATAAGCTTCGCACCGATCCTATCTTGCGCTTTTTGGTTGTCTCTTTGTCTTTCTACGGTATGTCTACCTTCGAAGGCCCAATGATGGCTATCAAGACAGTTAACGCGCTGTCTCACAACACTGACTGGACCATCGGCCACGTACACTCTGGTGCGTTAGGTTGGGTGGCTATGGTGTCTATCGGTGCGCTGTACCACTTGATTCCTATTATGTTCGGTCGTAAAGCTGGCGAAATGTACTCGACTAGTTTGATCAACCTGCACTTCTGGTTGGCAACAATCGGTACAGTTCTGTACATCGTTGCGATGTGGGTGAACGGTATTATGCAGGGCCTGATGTGGCGTGCAGTGAACGAAGACGGCACCCTAACTTACAGCTTTGTTGAGTCTGTTGAAGCGTCTCACGGCGGCTACGTTGTTCGTGTTATCGGCGGTGCGTTCTTCCTGACCGGTATGCTGATCATGTTGTTCAACGTTTACATGACCACCCGTGACGCGAAGCGTGAAGCTAACGCTGTTGCGGCTCAGGCATAAGGAGCTCAATTCATGAAGCATGAGACTATTGAAAAGAACTTGCCACTGATGGTGGTAATGATTGTTATCGCTCTGAGTTGGGCAGGTTTGGTAGAGATCGTTCCTTTATTTTGGGACACCGACACCAACAAGCCTGTTGAAGGCCTTAAGCCACATACGGCACTAGAGCTAGAAGGTCGTGACATCTACATCCGTGAAGGTTGTCACGTCTGTCACACCCAGATGGTTCGTCCATTCCGTGCAGAAACTGAGCGCTACGGCCCTTACTCTGTCGCTGGCGAATCCGTTTACGAACACCCATTCTTGTGGGGTTCTAAGCGTACGGGTCCTGATCTAGCGCGTTTGGGTGGTCGTTATTCCGATGAATGGCACCGCGCTCACATGTACAACCCTCGTGATGTTGTACCTGAGTCAAAAATGCCGTCATACCCTTGGCTGTTCGAAGATAAAGTCGATGGGCGTGACACTCCTAACAAGATGAAAGCACTGCGTATGGTCGGCGTACCGTACACAGATGAAGACATCGAAGGTGCTAAAGAAGCTGTTGATGGCGTAACCGAGATTGAAGCTCTGGTTGCCTACTTACAGCAGCTTGGCACTGTGATCACCAAACGGTAATCGTATGGATATTAACGACGTTCGTGGGCTCGGTTCACTCTTTGCTTTGGTCGCCTTCCTAGGAATCATCTGGTGGGCGTACGGCTCAAGCCGCCGCAAGCGGTTTGAGGAAGACGCTAAGATTCCGTTCAGCGAGAACGAAGAAATGCCCACTGACGACGATAAACATCGGAGCAATTAATTATGTTATCTACATTTTGGCAAGTATGGATCATGGCAATCGTATTCGGTTCCATGATCGCCTGCGGCCTATTGATCCTTTATGTAAGTAAAGGGCAGCGCAAAGACGAAACAACCAGTGAAACTACTGGTCATACCTATGATGGCATTGAAGAACTAAATAACCCGCTGCCACGTTGGTGGGTGATCATGTTCTGGGGCACCATCGTGTACGGTTTCTTGTACATAGGTGCATACGGCCTAGGTAACTTTGATGGTCTTTTGACTGTTAAAGTCGATGGCGAAGACGTGACTTGGACGTCTACTAACCAGTGGAAAGCTGAAGTTCAGGCGTTTGAAGAAGAAATCGCCCCGCTTTACGCTGGCTACCTAGCAACGCCTATTGCTGAATTGGCAAAGAACGAAGATGCCTTACAAACCGGCCAGCGCCTGTTTAAGAGCAACTGCTCTGTATGTCACGGCACTAATGCAATGGGCGCTCAGGGCTTCCCGAACTTAACCGATAACGACTGGTTATGGGGTGGCACTCCTGAGAGCATCAAACATACGCTTATGTATGGTCGTCAGGCAGCGATGCCAGCTTGGGGCACGACCCTAGGTGATGAAGGCATTGCTGATATGACGGAATACGTTCGCAGCCTATCAGGCCTTGACCACGACGCTGAAGCGGCTGAAAAAGCAGCACCTAAATTCCAGATGTTGTGTATGGCATGTCACGGTGCAGACGGTAAAGGCAACCAGTTGGTTGGCGCACCAAATCTGACCGACGAAATCTGGCTGTATGGCGGTTCAACTAAGCAGATCAAGTTTACTCTGCGTAATGGCCGTAACGGTAAGATGCCAGCTCAGGCTGATATTCTTGGTGAAGACAAGGTTCACGTTCTATCGGCTTACGTTTATTCCCTTTCAAACGGTGAATAATATTTAGCAAGAGGCGTCGCACTCTTGTTGAAGAAAAGCTGAGATAGATCAGTAAATCTAAAGAAAGCGACCTTAGGGTCGCTTTTTTTTCACCTATACACCAGCACAAACCATATAATTACTGCGTTATATAGAGTTAGCCCTACTGGTACAAAAGTGAGTGTTGCATGAGTAAAATTCCGGTCAAAGACATATCCAAAGAACCTGAAATGGTGTCGCTCTACAAGAAGCGTGAAAAAATTTACGTTCGAGAAATACACGGTCTATTTCAAAAGCTACGCTCAGTCTCACTTTGGTTATTAATGCTGGGCTACTTTGGAACACCGTGGCTGAACTTAGGAGAACGACAAGCGGTTTTATTTGATCTCCCAGCTCGTCAATTTCATATTTGGGGCATGACCTTCTGGCCACAAGATTTTATGCTGCTTTCATGGATACTCATTATCTGTGCCTTCGGCCTGTTCACTATTACTAATCTCGCCGGGCGAGTCTGGTGTGGTTATACCTGCCCGCAGTCTGCTTGGTCGTTTATCTTCATGTGGATTGAGGAACGTACTGAAGGCACGCGCAATCAACGCATTAAATTAGACAAAGCCCCTAACAGTATTGAGAAAATACGAAAAAAAGCCTTAAAACATACAATGTGGCTCGTCGTCGCCGCTTGGACAGGCATTACCTTTGTTGGTTACTTCGCCCCTATTCGAGAATTAGTGCCTGACTTCTTTATGTTTGATATCAGTGCTTGGGCCTTTTTCTGGATCGGCTTTTTCACCGTGGCCACGTACATCAACGCCGGATGGATGCGTGAGCAAGTGTGTATCTACATGTGCCCTTACGCTCGCTTCCAATCGGTTATGTACGATTCAGATACGTTAGCGGTGTCCTACGACCCTAATCGTGGCGAGCCACGAGGCAAACGCAGCAAAAACAAAGCAAAAGCCGCCGAACAAGAAGCGCTTGGTGACTGTGTTGATTGTTCTATGTGCGTTCAGGTATGCCCTACCGGTATCGATATTCGTGATGGTTTGCAATATCAATGTATTGGCTGTGCACTGTGTATCGATGCCTGTGATGACATCATGGAAAAATTAGATAAGCCAAAAGGCTTGATCCGTTACACGACTGAAAATGAATTAGCTGGCGGTAAGATACATTTAATGCGCCCTCGCCTATTTGGTTACAGCGCGGCGGTGTTTGCCATGATGGGCATGTTGGCCTTCACCATTTATGATCGCACCCCATTCCAACTCGATATCGAACGTGACCGTGGGCGCCTGTATCAAATGACAGTCAACGACACCGTTCAAAACAGCTACACATTAAAATTAATTAATATGTCGCAAGAACCGAAGAGTTACAGCCTAAGCGTCGAGGGGCTTGATGGCTTAAATATCATCGGAAAAACAGACTTCGATCTCGACGTTAATCAACTCAAGGAAGTTTCCATCAACTTGGAAATTGATCCTGAAGTAACAAAAACGAAAGCCAGTAAAACCAACATTGAATTTATCATCAGTGAAACGGCCACTGGCGAAGAGATCACCCGAGAAGAAAGTCGCTTTATTGCTCCGCGCAGTTAAATACGCCGCAATAAAACAGATAATTTTAGCTGCACACGGCATCCAAAAGGCCGAATAGCTGGAGCCTAGCCGCCTGAGTGAGTAAACTTAGGCGGCTTTTTAGTTACCGACCTAACTCCATTCGTTTTAGAAGCATTGTGAGAGAGTAATGACTCAGGAAAAGTTTACGCCTTGGTACAAAGAACCCTACATGTTGTTAGTCGCTGGCATTCCCGTTATTGCGGTAATCTGGGGGTTAAACATGGTCAGACTCGCATTGGACGCACCAGATACACTCGTAAGCGACAGTTACTACAAAGATGGCGTGACCTTCACTGAGAGCTACAAACTGGATCAAGCCGCCGACCGCCTACAAGCCGAAGCCGTCATGACCTTCAACACCGATGAAATTAGCCTAAATTTAACCGGCTACTTTGACGCTCAACCAAACACACTGCAGCTAGAACTGATCCATCCGACACTCGAAGATCGTGACGTCACAGTACTACTCCAACGTATGCCCGATGGCCGTTTTATGGGCGTCAATGAAATCGAATTGCCCGCTCGTCGGCACGTTTGGCTAAACAGCCCTGAACAAGGCTGGCGTTTGCGTCTGACCCATTTTATTGAATCGGATAAGGCCTTCACTCTGAGTTATCAATGAGCGTAACTCCTCAACAGTGCGACTGCTTTCACTGCGGTGAAGTCATCAAAGGCGATATCCAGTGGCACGCCGCCATTGACGGTGTGCAGCAGCCCATGTGTTGCCCCGGCTGCAAAGCCGTTGCTGACACTATCGTTGCCTCGGGCTTAAAAGACTATTACCGTCACCGTACTGACTTGCCGGAAATATCTCCCGCCGAAGATGATTCAACCGATATCACAGCACGCGATACGCTAACCCTGTACGACAGTGACGCCATGCAGCGTCGCTTTGTCGCCCGTTTTGACGGTAAAGCTGAAGCCACACTGGTTATAGATGGCATTAGTTGTGCCGCCTGTGCTTGGTTAATCGAGCATCGCGTCAACCAGTTACATGGCGTCGAGAAGGCCACACTCAACCTCTCGAATCATCGTTTGGTCGTTAGTTGGCGTGACGACGACATCCGCATTTCACAAATTTTCGAAGCCATATACCGCCTCGGCTACAAAGCCGCGCCGTTCTCGGCCACGGCAGAAGATGAGCAGCGCCAACAAGAAAGTAAAAAAGCCATCAAGCGCCTAGCGGTTGCTGGTATTGGCATGATGCAAGTAATGATGATGGCCGTCCCTCTTTATGCAGGCATGGCGCAGCAATACGAAATATTCATGCGCTTTGCCTCCATGATTATGACTACTCCCGTGGTCTTATACAGTGCCAAGCCTTTTTTTGAAGCCGCGATACGAGATTTAAAAACGCAGCATCTCACGATGGATGTACCGGTATCGTTGGCCATTTTGCTCGCCTTTTGCGCCAGTATTTGGAGCACCTTCAATCAAGGTGCAGAAGTCTATTTCGACTCCGTCTGCATGTTTACCTTCTTGCTATTGCTTGGGCGATTTTTAGAAATGCGCGCCCGACACCGTATGGGCAAAGCCGGTAATAATTTAATGACTCTTCTACCCACCGTGGCCTATCGGTTAACTGAGTCTGAGGACGACATTATTGCCACTGAAGATATTCAAGTGGGCGATTTACTACGAATCAAACCCGGCCAACCGATTCCTGCGGATGGCGTTGTTAGTGAAGGAAGCTCAAGTGTTGATGAAGCAGCGCTTACCGGAGAATACCTACCACTCAATAAAACCGTGGGAGATGCGCTGATTGGCGGGACGATAAACGTCGATAGCCCGATGATCATGCGGGTCACTGCCACAGGCGCGGAAGCGCAACTATCGACCATTGTGCGCTTGATGGATCGGGCACAACAAGAAAAGCCAAAAATCGCATTATTAGCCGACCGTATTGCCAGTAAATTTGTTGCCGCTGTACTCATTGTCTCGGCGTCGGTGTTTGGGTTCTGGTTTTATCAAGGAGAGCCAGACGCCTTCTTTATCGCTCTATCAGTTCTTGTGGTGACATGCCCGTGCGCCCTCTCGTTAGCTACCCCCACTGCACTGACAGCAGCCACTGCCGCCTTACGAGAGCGCGGGCTACTCATCAGTAAAGGCCATGTATTAGAGACACTGAATCAAGTAAATCGAGTGGTCTTTGACAAAACCGGCACACTTACGATTGGCCGTTTAACGTTAGAAGAAGTGAAGGAATGTCGTGATCTTAATAGCTCTGAACTTTGCCAACTGGTCGCCAGTTTAGAAGCTCACTCAGTTCACCCAATTGCACGAGCCTTCAGACAATTCAGCCAGCTCGGCTGCACCCAGATCGACAGAACCCAACTAGACATTACCGAGATTGAGCACCACCCAAGCCAAGGCGTTAGCGGACGATGGCAAGGCCGAACCCTGCGTTTTGGTCGACCAGACTTTGCCATAGCGAATTCACCAGACTCAGCAGAATCAAGCGCAAGCATACCTCAGAGTAAAACTGGACAGTGGTTGCTGCTAGCTGATGAAAAAGGCCCCTTAGGTTGGTTTTTACTCGACGATGCTATTCGCCGTAGTTCAGCGCCACTTATCTCAGCGCTTAAGAATATGAACATCCAAGTGTCATTACTTACCGGTGATCCTGGAAACTCTGCGTCTCATGTCGCCCAAAGCATTGGCATAACAGACTTTTCAACGGGTTTGTCCCCCGCCGATAAGTTACAGCAAGTTCGAGAATGGCAAGCTCAGGGCGACACCGTTTTGATGGTTGGAGATGGGATTAATGATGTTCCGGTACTTGCTGGTGCTGATATTTCACTCGCCGTCAGCGAAGCCAGCGACCTTGCAAAAACCAATGCCGATACCTTACTCACCAGCGGGCAGCTTGGTGTGATTGCTGAAGCATTAGAAAAAGCCGTGACCACAAGACGTGTGATTCGCCAGAACATCACTTGGGCGTTAATATACAACCTGATTGCTCTGCCACTGGCCGCCGCAGGGCTTGTTCCTCCCTGGGCCGCCGCGATTGGAATGTCGTTTAGTTCATTGCTGGTTGTTTTAAATGCCTTACGGTTAACACGTCAGTCGCACAGTGCTCAAGCTCATGGCCACAATCAGCCGATTTAAAATTCAGCTGATAAATTAACTGCCTACACTCCGAGGTTTGATCGTGGATATTATTTACGTCTTAGTCCCCCTTTCGATTGTGCTGATCTTAATTGCGATACTTATCTTCTCTTGGGCAGTAAAAGGCGGGCAATTTGATGACCTTGATTCACCTGCCCATAGAATCTTGTTTGATGACGACGATCACCTGATCGACCGCAAAGAATCACCAACCAAGACAGATACCGCTAAAGATCCGGGGTCAGAAAAAAAGAATGACTGAACCCCTCTCCATTCTTACTGCGTTAATGCTTGGGCTGTTTGGGGCCAGTCATTGCCTTGTCATGTGTGGCGGAATTGCCGCCGCCGCCGGACACGCCGGAGGCAAACATAAAATACGTGCTGCTGTTCTATTCAATGTAGGCCGTCTTACTAGCTACACCTTCGCTGGTTTTATTGTGGGTTATGCTGGTCTTTGGCTGGGTGAGCAACATCAAATACTCATGCTTACCCTGCGGACTATCGCCGGGACGATGCTCATACTTATGGGGCTGTACGTCGCTAAATGGGCCACTTGGTTAACTCAAGTTGAGAAACTTGGACAAGGGCTATGGCGTTTTATTCAACCCAGCGCGCAAAAACGCTTAGGCAAAACCGACATGCTCAGCCAGCTCATATTGGGGATGCTTTGGGGATGGTTACCCTGCGGCTTAATCTACAGCACACTCAGCTGGGTGGCCGCCAATGGCAGCCCGATAGATGGCGCACTGGCCATGCTTGCCTTTGGCGCAGGCACACTTCCCGCTATATTTTCGGCAACCTTAGCCTCCGCTACAATCATGTCGTTTATTAACCACAAGTTCGTCAGGGCTATTGCGGCACTATTACTGATCGGTTATGGTGTTTGGACTCTTATTTCTGCTTGGTACATGGTACTGATGCAGGCCTGAACTACAGCGAATGAGAAACAGAATTATTCATGAAAACGTCAGCTGATGCCCCACTACGTGGCGCCCAACCTCATTGTCAGACATGCTCATTAAACGCGCTATGTCTGCCCTTATCCCTGACTGAAAACGACATGGAAAAGCTCGACGATATTATTCGTCGTGGACGCCCGATTCAAAAGGGCCAGCTCCTGTTTAAACAAGGTGATGAATCTCAATCTGTCTTTGCCGTTCGCACAGGTGCACTGAAAACCTACACGCTTGCTAGTAACGGTGAGGAACAAATTACAGGGTTTCATCTTGCCAGCGAATTAATTGGATTGTCTGGCTACGACGCCGGCAAATATCCACTAACCGCAAAAGCACTCGAAACCACCACCGTCTGTGAAATTCCAATGCCGCAGCTGGATGATCTTGCTGATGACCTACCCGACTTGCGCAAACAGCTGATGCGTACGATGGGAACCGAAATTCGCCACGATCAAAACATGATGCTACTACTGAGTAAGAAAAACGCCGATGAACGCGTCGCCTCCTTCTTGCTGGATATTTCACAACGCTACCAACGTCGGGGATTTTCAGCCACACATTTCCGTCTACCTATGTCACGTGTCGACATCAGTAACTACCTTGGATTAGCGGTAGAAACGGTGAGCCGTGTATTTACTCGCTTCCAGAAAAACGAGTGGATTGAAACTCAAGGCAAAGAAATCATTTTGCTCGATAACAACACACTTTATGACCTTGCGGGATTAACCCCAGTCAATGAGAAGTGTCTGCACGAAGCCTGAGATCTCCATGCCGCCTTATAGATCACCTGAAAATTAATGCCGTCGATGCGCCACGTACTTGTGACAAACTCGACGGTTTTAAGTAAATCACACCAAACCCGCAAAGTATTAAGCACCAGTGAGATCTATATCACTATGCTGACATCATAAGGTATGTAAATTGCCTGATATGGATATATGACAAGCCAACACACAAAGTATTGACGCAGGGGTGGCTGATAATGGGTATAGATGCAGAAGATTTTCGAATCTATGTGATCCGTCCAACGTTACAGAAGCTAGATATACACAGTCCAGCGGCTGAGCTCTTATTGATGGGGACTGCCGCGGCTGAGTCAGAACTTGGGGCTTTCTTAAAAACCGAGGGGCAACGTACCGCCGGGATTTATCGCATGCATGGGTTAACCCATCGGCATATATGGGATGACTACCTAGCCGAGCGGCCAGAGCTTGCCAGTAAAGTACGTGGTATTGCCAGCCAACATGAATTTCTGAACAACCCCCATGCTGAGTTAACCACCAACCTCGCGTATGCGACCGCCGTTACCTGGCTTGCTTATGTTCGCCACCCAGAATTCTCGTTGCCTAAAACCGCCTCAACTTTGTTATTAGCAACACTATGGAAGAATTGTTATCACTTACGTGATGATATGAAAGTTGAAGATTTCATTGAGCGCTACGAAGCCCTGATTGAATCTGATACGGCCGTTGCCTAACCTGCCAACTAAATTCAACAGCGCTTCTGACGGTTCCTATAAACCCCACATTCTGGTATAAAACGCACGCAATCCGTGGGGTAAATCATGTCTGAATCGAACATCCAAGCCAGTACTCAAAACATTACTGACACCGCTACTGATACCAGTGCCGAGCATCTTGTGTCTGAAGCACAGCGTAAAGCCAAATTTGAGTTCAATAAGCTTCAAAAACGTCTGCGCCGTAATGTAGGCAAGGCAATTGAAGATTATTCAATGATCGAAGAAGGCGACAAGGTCATGGTTTGCCTGTCAGGCGGTAAAGACTCTTACACCATGCTGGATATTTTACTAGGCTTGCAAAAAAGCGCCCCGGTGAATTTCGAGATTGTCGCCGTTAATATGGATCAGAAGCAACCTGGCTACCCTGAGCACATTCTCCCGGCGTATCTTGAAGAGGTGGGCGTCCCCTTCCACATCATTGAGAAAGATACCTACAGTGTCGTTAAAGAGATCGTCCCGGAAGGCAAAACCACCTGCGGTTTATGCTCACGCCTTCGTCGTGGCACGCTCTATGGATACGCTGAATCCATTGGTGCCAACAAAATTGCGCTGGGCCATCACCGCGACGACATCATCGAAACGCTCTTTTTGAACATGTTCTTTGGAGGCAAACTAAAAGCCATGCCGCCCAAGCTTCTGAGCGATGATAAAAAACATATATTGATTCGCCCACTGGCGTACTGCAAAGAGAAAGACATTGAAGCCTTCTCAAAAGCCAAAGAATACCCGATCATTCCGTGTAATTTATGTGGCTCACAAGAAAATCTACAACGTCAGAATATCAAGATGATGTTAAGTCAGTGGGAAAGAGAGTATCCGGGACGCAGCGAAAATATCTTTGCTTCGGTATGCAATGTAGCACCGTCTCAACTTGGTGATCGCACCCTGTGGGACTTCAATGACTTGCAAAACCAACAAGAGAAGAACCCACAATTTGAGCGTTTGGATGTTGTCCAAATCGACTGAGTGCCTTATCTGAGCACCTGAATATTCAGGTGCTCACACACCCCCGTCCATTTTACGCGTCACATTGACCGTTAACTCACCCGGCCCACGCAATAAAAAATCAAATTCATAACGACGCTCATTGACCATATCTTCTGCGCGCGCTTTTAAACGACAGGCATCGCGCCCTAACACTGCTGTTGGCAACTCCATACGAACCATGTATTCACGGTCCAATTCTTCAACGGCCAAGGTGGAAACCGCTTCAGTGGGTGCACCAGCAATACCTTCTCGAATCCACTGAACATACAACCCATGATGACCATCATCATGCTCACGACGTATCAAACGAATATAACCTTCAGCGGATTCTGATTTCCATGGACAGACTTTCACTACAGCATCGACCCACACCGGCAATTGATACACCTCGGTTAAGGCATCAGCACGCGCTGCCACCACTGACATCAATTGAAAAGTGAGAGCAAACAAAACTGCTCGGCATAACTTAGTGCTCATAAATGAAAACCTCCTACTAAAAAAGCCTAGCAGATCGGCTCGAAGATGCGTCCCAGTCTGGACGCTGATAATGCACAGCCTCAATAAAATAAGTCACTTCGCCTTTGGGTAAATTCACGGTCACATCATCATCAACCGACTTACCTAATAAGCCACGTGCTAAGGGCGCATCGACGCTAATGTAGCCATTGGGCAAATCAATTTCATCCTCGCCGACAATGCGATAACGCAAAATCTCTCCGCTATCCTCGTCTTCGAGTTCGACCCAGGCACCAAAAAATATCTTGTTTACATCCGCAGGGCTGCGATCAACCACGGTGATGGCCTCAACTCGTTTCCGCAAAAAACGTACACGCCCATCTATCTGGCGTAACCGCTTTTTGCCATAAATGTACTCGGCATTCTCTGAGCGATCCCCGAGTTTGGCCGCATCGGAGACTTCCTGTGTGACCTTAGGGCGCTCTTTACGCCAGAGAAAATCCAACTCGTCTTTTAATGCCTGCAAGCCTTCAGGAGTAATCAAGTGCGCACGCCGTGGGAGTGGTTTTTTAGTTTCCGAGTCGTTTTCAATCATGTGTTATTTTTCACCATTGTCATCAAATGGGTGTCATGTAAACGATGTCATCTAATTGCAACAAGACACAAGGAGCATGTCTTTTTAGAGTACGTTCTTCTTTGAGCCGTTTTTTTGAGTATGAAGCATAGCGAATGATAAAACGCAGCGTAAACTTGGTTGTTGGTTTTTTTCTAGTCATTTGCGGGATCATTATCACACCTCTTCCAATCCCTGTCGGCTTAATCCTCATCGTATTGGGTTTATCCCTGCTTGTGCCAGCATTACCTGTGCTACGGCGCTGGCTGACCTTAGCGCGCGCTCGTTTCCCTAAACTGTCTAATAAGCTGCAGAGTATTCGTCATCGATTACCTAAGTTCGCCCGTAATTTGATTGACCATACCGAGCCTCAAACAGAGTCGGCACCAAATCACATCAAGCCCAATCAACACAAATCCAAGCGACACAAGCCTAAAGGTAAATAACGGGCACTTATGCTAGTTTTACTTTATGACTGAAACAAATGAAATACACCGCGATACCGTGGTAGATAAGCAAGACGCCTTGTCTGAAACAATTCACCTGATGACAGACTTGATTGCCAGCTATCTGACCGACGGCACGCAATGCTCCGAGTTTGAGTTGATCAAGTGGTTGCAAGCCCCCGATCAAGGCGTCTTTCGCGCCGATGCAATGTCAGACAGCGTCACGCTGTTTCGCTCTCACTTTTTAGTCATGCACTGCCTCTATCAATTACGCAATCACTGGCTAACCGAACAGCGAGGTTTCCTTGAGATCAGCGCATTAAACATTATTCTCAGGCCTGTCAGCGAACGAGCTGAGCACACGCTTAAATCCACCATGGCCAAGCAAGATCCGTTAGCTGCTTACTATCTTGATTTAAACGAACTCGAAACCGATGAAGAAAGCATCGATGCTCTATTGAACGATTTCTGGCGACGCATGGTCATACCTGATAATTACGACGCCGACCTGGCAACATTAGAACTGCAACCGCCGGTTGACTCAATCAGCGTACGACAGCAATACCGTCGTTTAGCCATGCGCCACCACCCAGACAAAGGTGGAGATGGCGAGCAGTTCCGCAGAGTCAGTGCAGCGTATCAACGCTTAAAACAAGGGTTTTAGCCTTCTATTTTAGAAAGGTATTCGAGGAATTTCATGCGCCTACTTTTCATTGTGTTAATGGCAATCAGCCATCATGCCTTCAGCTTAGTGGTACTTCAGTATCACCATGTAGACGCTTCAACCCCCAGCATCACCAGTGTGACTCCCGAGCAGTTTGCTCAACATATGGCGCTTCTTGAAGAAGAAAAGATGGTGGTCGTCGATTTAGAGGACGCTACTCACGCCATTCTTAACGGTGAAACAATCCCTGATCGTGCCGTTGCTATTACCTTCGACGATGCCTATCAATCCATCTACGAGCATGCATTTCCTGTGTTACGAAAAAAACACTGGCCGTTTACTGTGTTCGTCAGCACAGCAGCGGTTGATCGCGAGTTTCCAGACATGATGACCTGGGAACAACTGAGAGACTTGTACAGCGAAGGAGCGGTCATTGCGAACCATACTCAAGATCATCCTTACCTGATCAACACCCCTAAAGACACAGAGAAAGAAATCTTCTGGCAAGAGCAAATCATCGACGCTGAAAAACGTCTTTTGGAAGAGATTGGAGAAAGCCCGAAAATCTTCGCCTACCCGTATGGTGAATACACGATCCCGATGGCCGAATGGTTAGAAGACCAAGGGTTTATCGCCTTTGGCCAGCAAAGTGGAGCGATAGGACAGAACAGCCACCCGCAGGTACTGCCTCGTTTTCCAGCGTCAGGGGCCTACGCGAACCTCGACACACTTCGCACTAAATTGAACTCGCGATCCTTCGGCATTGGTCGTGATGAAGTTGTCGATCCGGTGATTAAAAAGCGTATTCCGAAATTAACACTGCGCATCCCTATTGAAGACTTCGACCCAGACACCTTGCAATGCTACGCCGCCGGATTAGGCGAAATGGATATATCCCCTAAATCACGCAGGGGGAAAGTGACCGTCGTGCTCAAGCAAGAGAAGCAAATTGAATCAGGACGCGGACGCTATAACTGTACTGCGCCAAGCTTACGTGACCCTAAACGCTTTTATTGGTATTCCCAGCTGTGGATCAATACTGACGTGGAAAATCGCTAGCAAGACAGAACGGCTCAAACAACGTGGAAAATCGCTAGCAAGACAGAACGGCTCAAACAACGTGGAAACAGGCCTACAAAAGCTCCAACCCTGATTGGTTAATGCGTTTATCACGAGCGCGCCAGTCTGGCAGGCATTGGGTCATTCGAGCTTTAAATCCCGGCCCATGATCAAAGTGCTCTAAGTGGCAAAGCTCGTGCACGACCACCAGCTCAATGAGATCCTCGGGTAACGACATTAAGGCCAAGTTCAAATTGATATACCCCTTTTTCGACAAGCTCCCCCAGCGCGTCCGCATGTGCTTAACACGCAGTACTGGACGCTCGACACCAAAGCGATCAAATTCAGGCCACCAGCGATCAATGAATTGATTAAAAACAAGCTTGGCTTCATGGCGTAACCATTTATCCATCGCTTTAGCACGTTGCTCGGCACTCCACTCATCAGGCACCCACACCTGATCGTCGGTCACTAAGAACTCGCCCAAGGCACTGCCGACATAAGGACGCTCTTTACCGTAGAGAACAAACCCTCTGTCTTGGCGCTGTTCGCGTTCTTTAACGGCCCCACGCCGTTCTTGTACCCACGCTTGATGATTTGACACAAAGGTCATCACATCCGCACGGGGGGTCTCTAGCGGGATGCGTAAATCAATGTCGCCGCTCGGGGTTACTTGTAGACGAATGGAGCGACGAACTGAGGCAGAAACCAGCACCTTGACCTGTTCGCCTTCAATATCGCACCACATTTCCTGTTTATAGGATTTCCGCTGTCTCATAAGCCTGTTAGGATTGCCGCATCTACTACTGAAAAATTCTGAGTGTTATGACTGACCTGAATAGTATCCCAGCGTTGAATGAAGAAGAACTGGAAATCCTTGGTACTTTGCTTGATGAAGAAGCCGACCGTAATGACAGCTTCGATTTTTTTGCCATTCACGGCTTTATTACTGGCCTGCTGACAGGCCCAACACCCTACGACGATCAAGCGGTTTGGGAATGTGCGTTCGAAGCAAAAACCGGCTTTACCCAAGAGCAAGAAGTGACCGTTGCTAAATTGCTATTTGCCCTGAGCAAAGAGATTCAAGCATGGCTAGATTCTGGCCAAGACTTCCCCGTCCCTACGGATCTCACCCTGATTGATGACGAAGGCGAGCCGCCACTGGAAAGCTGGGCCATGGGCTTTATGTCTGCGGTTATTTTGCACGAAGAGTCTTGGTACGCGGATCGTGAAGAAGAAGTCGCTCAACACCTCTTCCCGATCATGTATGCGTCAGGGTTATTTATGGATGAGCCAGAAATGGCAGACATTGATGAAGACGCCGAGTTATCCGATCAAATGTGCGCGAACATCCCTGCAGCAACGGTGACTCTGTATTTGATGATGCACGGCGGCAGTTAATTCCACCAACATCAATTAATAGACTTCCGCATACGCTTGCGGAGGTCTAATCCAGACTTCAACCCGACTGTTCTTCTGACGGCCATCGTTGTCTTCTACGGCTGCTACAGGCGCTTGAGAACCAAACCCTCTGACCACATCAGGATAAATGGCTGCACGACGCAACGCACGGCTCACAGCCATTGCTCTGTGCTTGGATAGCAGCATCGTCATCTCTGCGTCATCGCTTTCTGATGCAAACCCAAACAACATCAGCTCAGCGTCAGGATGTTCCGACATAAATTCAAGTAAGCGATCCACATCACGTTGCGCTTTGTTGTCAAATTTAGCGCTGCCATTATTGAAACGGAAATTCAAACTCAAGCGATACGCGTTATTTACCAATCCTTGCATCGGCTTTGGTAAGGCTGACAAATACTCTGGAAACACGGGTTGAACCTCCTGAGAGATAAAACCAACATCCGATACCTGCTTTTGTCCTTCATTGGCGACAAAATATAGAAAATCATCAACGTAAGCGTTTGTGGGCTTACCTGCGGTGTACATATACAAACGACGCGCTAAGGCATAATCTTCCGTCGCAACGGTCAGTTTATTCGGCTGCAATGCGCCGACATTACCATCTGAAATAGCCATCAGTTTGGCATCACGAACCGATGCTAAACCAACAAACCCGATCGCACCCTGTACTTGGCTGACGGTATCAGACAAATCATTGTTCGACTCATAGCGCATGGCATTATCGATCAGAGGCATCTTGCCGAGAACCATATGACGAAAGCTATCCCACGTCCCTGAGTTTTCATCACGAGCAAACACATTGATTGCTTCATCGTTCCCCCCAAGTTGACTCCAGTTGTGAACATCACCAGAAAAAACACGACGTAAATTAGCAACACTCAACGACCTTAGGGGATTAGACGGATGAACAATAATCGCCAAACCATCAATACCGACGATATGCTCACTGTCGACATTAGTCAGATCCACGGCCTTAAATAATGATTGCTCTTTAGGCTTCACCGGACGAGAAGCCGCTGCGATATCCGTTGTTTCTTGAGCCAAAGCAGAAAAACCCGTGCCTGAGCCGTGGGCCGCAATATCAACGGTAACTTGGGCATTTCTATCTGGTAGGAAGGCCACCACACGCACCTCATTTTCAGCAATATCAACCACGCTGATTTGATTCGCACCGTGTTTGGCCAGCCACGCCTTTACTAGTGCGGGCGCCAACTCGGCACCAATGGTATTAGAACCATCAATACGAAATAAGTGCTGGTAATAACCCGCTTGAACCGCTTGAAACAAAGGTGAGGCTGTCGCCGAAAAAGAGGCCATCACTGATAAAAAAATGGTTGCCGAAAGGCAGATTGAACAGATAAAACGCATAAACAGGTACTTCTGAAATTCACCAGTGGCGAACAGTACCTGTTACTTATTACAGGAATATGACAACCCCGATTAGTCTTTTAAAATCAAGGTGTTATAAATTCTTAATATACTGTCTCGATGCGGTTTGATATTGCTCTTCGCCAATTAGGTCACGAAAACCACGTAAGGTTTCAAGCGGCGCATCTACCAAAAAGCTATTCACTAACCAAGAAGGTAAACCGCCACCGGGATCAGCGTGAGCTTCGTAAACAACCTCTATCACACCATCGTCTTGTGGCGTCATCTGCCAGTAGCCTGTCATGGTACGAATACGAACATGATCATCGTTTTCAGGAAACACATCGTTACGTGCAGAAATATCGACACGTACCACATACGAATCAGGATCTTGAGATACTGAGGTCTCGCTGATGCTATCGCGGTTGGATACCGGCCACGGCATATCCGTCACCATATAATACAGTGCACTGGTATTCGACACCTGTTCGATCAAGGCCATCGCTTTACAACTGAATACCCATTTATGCGCTCGCTCCGCATCTTCCAGCAAAGCAATAGGGGCTGTTAATGTGCTTTTAACGTGAGTGATAGCACGAAAGGTCATCATGTCTGAGCCTTTTACTTTGCGAGTAAAAACGCGAATATCGTCTTTCTCATCGTAATGTGCTTCGTGCCATGCTTTGCCGGCATGTGCTGGAGCACTTGCCATCAGGGCTGCGGCCAATGACAATATAATCGTGCAAAAAGTCGTAAAAAAAGAAGTCTCCAAAATATTACGACGCATGATCAGCACTCCCGGCTTCGCTTTTACTGCCTCCCAAACAATTAGGAGACGCTGGCACTTGCTCCATACTCCGCCACTCTTCAGGGCTGTATAGATGCAATGCCAATGCATGCACAGGGCCTTGTAACTCTTCCGCAAGAATGCCATACACTTTTTGATGGCGAGCAACGGTTCTCACCCCATCAAACGCAGAGGACACCAAGGTAACTTTAAAGTGTGAGTCTGTAGCAGGGCCAGAATGCATATGGCTTTCGTTTATAATCTGCAAAAAATCTGGCGTTAACGTATGTAGTTTTTGCTCAAGTTGTTGCTCAAGTGCTTGTGCCATAGTCGACTGAATCATATACATCCCAATCAGTGAATTTGTAAAACCGTCAATACGATATTACTAACCCTGTACTCATTACTTAAGTGCCTATCAATTAAATGCCTATCACTTAAATGCCTATCACTTCGGTTACTATAAACCACCCTTTGACCGTTGGACACAGGTAGGAGTTATCGCTACAGTATTCGGCCTGATTTTTACCTATTTTAGAGAAACGGATACCGCACTTATGTCTGATTTGGAAACGCCACGTACACACTCCCTGATGGACCGCTATTACGAAGAAGAGCGCGAGCAGCGAGAGAGAGAGATGTCACTTGCCGAACTTAGCTTAAAGCTTGATGCAAATGACTTGGCGTTTCTTAGCATGATTGCTCGACGTTTCCGTAAAGGGCGTGAAGACGTAGCTCAAGAGGTGCTTTCAAGTGCCCTTCTTGATCTATTTGCACGCATTGAGCCCGGCGAACGCAAACTGATGGCCCGTGATGCTGACGAATCAGCCAAGAACAACGCCGAGAGCATCGCTGAAGAAAATGGTGTCCGTGACGTTGAATTCCGCAGTGGTTATTGGGCTCAGCAAGAACGCCAAATCACCAAGTTAGAAAAGCAACGAGAAAAAGCGGAAAAGGAAGCTGAAAAAATAACCAGCAAAAATACGGTCAAAGAAGCAAAGGTTTCACCAGCAGAGTCCGTTAAGGCACCTGAACCCGAAGCCAGCGCTGAAGAATACGAAGAAGAAGCCACACACTACCCCGAGACCAGTGCCATTGAAAAAGCCCCGGCGGCATTAGAGACTCAGGTAGAAGCTGCAAACGAGCAAGACCAGACCGAGGTCGAAAACGCCTCAGCAGCAGAATAAATCGAATCGGCGCTATTTCCGACATTATTCCGACACCCTAACGATAGGAGTGTCGGACTTACTAAATAATACTGATAAGCCTATCGGTATTATTTACGCCAAATTTTTAGCTCACGGAATTCACCAGGCCCGGCTTCCATCCACATAAGCTCGTTCTGATCAGAGAACACAAATCGATTACCCAACAAGAACCCCTCCCGGCGCCGACCGGCAACCGTCGCAGATGCGTGGCGTCCCTGTTTTCTTGCGGTATCAATAATCTCATTAGCTAAGGCATCCATTCATTATCCTCACTAGTAAGTTCTAACTTAACGTTTGTCCATAGTAGGAAGCGTCACTCCTACAGGCTTGTTCGTATTACTAAACGCCTTGTATGACACTTGTGTGTCAACGTCAGAGCAGTTGCTCTACGAGAGCCATGCTTTACAATGTGCCGCCCTTCTAACGATTCGTCAATCGGGATAATACAAAATGGCCATTCATTGGTTCCCCGGGCACATGAACAAAGCCCGCAAAAAAATTAGCGAAGCGATGCCAGACATTGATCTGGTGATCGAAGTGTTGGATGCACGCTTACCTTTCTCAAGCACCAACCCTATGGTGGATGAGCTGCGCCAAAACAAGCCTTGTATCAAGGTATTGAATAAAGCTGACCTTGCCGACCCAGCCGCGACTAAGGCGTGGGCAAACTACTTTAATAGCCAAGAAAACACCGTGGCTTTGCCGTTAGTCGCTGAAGACCGCAAACAGGTCAAACAGTTAATCACGATGGCCACCAAAGTCGGAAAATCTCAACTCGACAAAAATCGTGCAATTCGCGTCATGATCATGGGAATCCCTAACGTTGGGAAGTCCACCTTGATTAATGCCCTCGCTGGACGCTACATCGCACGTACGGGTAATGAACCTGCGGTCACCAAAACCAACCAGATGATTGACCTGAAAAACGGCATCATATTGTCGGACACCCCTGGCATTCTATGGCCAAAATTTGAAAACGAACGCAGTGGCTATCGTTTAGCCGCCAGCGGCGCAGTAAAAGATACGGCCATTGAATACACGGATGTGGCTACCTTTGCTGTTGGCTACCTAGCCCAAGCGTACCCCGCTGAGATCACCGCGCGCTTTAAACTAAAGTCACTGCCAGAGTCCGCCGAAGAACTCCTAAAAACCATCGCCGCCAAGCGGGGATGCTTGCGCCCAGGTGGCATTGTTGATGTTCATAAAGGCGCAGAAATAATTTTGCACGAACTACGTTCAGGAAAAATTGGACGTATAACCTTAGAAACACCAGAAATGGCAGAAGCTGAAATGGCAGAAATTGAACGCCTACGACGTGAGACGGAAGCAGCTGCAGCAGAGGCCGCGGCCATCGAGGCGGCAAAACACGGACGCTAAAGCGCCTATCAGAAGTGCTTTAGCCAGAGGTGCTTTCGCGCACCTCTGAAAGCGCGCGATTCTATTGGTTAGACTCTATTGGTTATCGAGTTCGCTGTTAATACGCTCGTGAACCTGAATGAAGGTGCTCCACTCGGCATCTTCATCGGCGACCACCTCAATTGGGTACAATCCATTATCCGTCGGTATCGTCTCCAATCCGGCCTTCAATACATCGAGATCTTTGCTGTAGATAATCCACTGATTAATCCCATCGTGGGTGATCATCATGGCCACTACCGAGTTCTCATCAGGTTCGAGACGCGCCTGTAACTGCTCGGTAAACGCAATGATACGCGCTTGTTCTTCCGTCGCAGGAAATCCAGTGCTGTCATCGTTGGTTTGTGCATTCCAAGCGATTTGCACGCAAAGACCGTAAAGCCCTGACTCTTTTGCTTGTGTCCAATCTTCACGAAACTGAATACTGATGGGCTTATCTTGCAGATTTCCGCTCGCCCTTACCCAGCGGTTATTAACCAGCATGGCTTATTCCTTTTTATTTTCTTACATTCAGCCTAACGGATAACGGCCAAATTGCCAACAAACCGAGTAATAGCAAGCCTTTAGGCCATCAAATTTTATTCAAGGGAATTTTCAAATAGCTAACACCGTTATCTTCAGGTGCTGGGAAGTCACCCGCCCGTATGTTTACCTGCAACGAAGGAAATATCAAACGCGGTACGGCTAACCCCGCATCCCGCTGAGTTCGTAATTCGATAAACGAATCACGAGTCTGTTTGTTACCCACATGAACGTTTTTAGCTTTTTGTTCGGCCACCGTCACAACACTGCATACAGCTCGATCCGTTGGCGGATAGTCGTGGCACAAGTGCAGATTAACGTCATCGCCTAATGCAAAGAGCGTTTGCACCGAATCATATAAGGCGTTGGCGTCCCCTCCCGGAAAATCACATCGGGCAGTGCCTGTGTCAGGCATAAATAAAGTATCGCCAATAAATGCATCCGTATCATCAACAAGATACGTCACGCAGGCTGGCGTATGCCCCGGCGTCGCGATTGCACGAACGTGAGTCTTACCTAAGGTAATCTCATCCCCCGCAGCCAATAAGATATCGAACTGCGAACCGTCGGTTGGAAAGCGTTCGCTTTCATTAAAAATGCCAGCAAACGTGTGTTGAATACCCGTAATCTGCTGACCAATAACAATTTTCGCACCAGTTCTCTGACGTATATACGCAGCTGATGTTAAATGATCAGCGTGGGCATGAGTTTCCAAAACATACACTAGAGTAGATGCAGACTCGGCAATACCTGCCAAAACTTGGTCGATAAAGTCCGTTGAAGTACGCCCTGATTTCGCGTCGTAATCAAGAACAGGATCTATAATGGCACACTGCCCAGTGGCGATGTCCGTGAGTACATGGGTAAACGTACTTGTATCATCATGAAAATAGCTTTGAATTGAATGAGTGCTAGCAGTGCTATTGGTATTCATTGAAACCTCCTAAGCTTTTAACCCTGATGCTAGATGCCTAATTCAAATAACTGCCCAGCTAATTGAAACTAAGGGTGTTCACTTCAAAGTTTATACATTGTTCTGACTTGCTGAAATTATTGTATTAGAATATTCTTATTTAGCAATATTGAATTTTGCTTTTATTTATCCAGTACCCATAACTTGATCGCGTATAACAGCAGGAAGGTATATGACACTCAACGCTGAAACGCACATCAACAACCGCGAAGCTGCCGTTCGCTTATTGAAGGCGATGGCCAACGAACATAGACTCGACATACTGTGCGCACTTAGAGACGGTGAAGCCTCGGTATCTGAACTGTGTGAGCGCTTGGCGTTACATCAAACTACTGGCAATTCACTCAGCCAGTCGGCGCTGTCACAACACCTTGCACTGCTTAGAAATGAGCATCTGGTTATTTGCCGTCGAGATGCCCAATCTATGTGTTATTCATTAAATGGCGAGCACGCCATACATGTTATCTCATTGTTAAATAGGCTGTATGCATCATGAAATTCGCTAATACCCTACTGCCTTGGGATGCAACACGATTAATACCCGACATCAGTGCCGGGGTAATTATTGCGATTATGCTCGTACCTCAAGCCATTGCTTATGCGTTTTTAGCTGGCCTTCCGCCTGAAGCCGGTCTCTTTGCTTCCTTATTGCCTTTACTGGCCTACGCCTTACTTGGCAGTAGCCCAACTTTAGCAGTCGGGCCCGTCGCTATTATTTCTCTGATGACGCTCGATGCTTTGCATGGAGTCGTCGAGGTATCCGGTGCCAACTACCCCGCTTATGCCACCCTATTAGCGGCTATGACGGGCACATGGCTATTAATCTTTTTTACCATTGGTCTTGGCAGTTGGACATCCTTTATCAGTCATTCTGTGATCTCTGGTTTTACCAGCGCTGCGGCACTCGTCATTATTATCAGTCAGCTCACCTACTTTACTGGGCTTGAAGTTCCCCGCGGAGGTCCAGGCTGGGAGCCGTTACGCTTTACTGTCGAGCATTGGTGGGACATTGCTTTAACCCCCCTCTTGCTCGGTATTGGCGGCATAATTCTAGTATTAGTCTGGCAAAAAATGATCCCAGTGGTCTCTGCGCGTTTAAAGCTCAATTCGTCTCTGGCTACCTTAGTTAATCGCAGTGGACCGCTCATACTGATTATTTCCGCCACGCTCGTTACGCTGGGCTTTCAATTAAACACCGACACCGTCGGCATGATTCCTTCTGGCTTACCCTCTTTAAGCTTTCCTGCAGTTAGCACAATGAATTGGCAAGCTTTACTACTGCCTTCGGCTATTTTGGCCCTGATTATTTTTCTTGAGAGCTTATCCATCGCGAACACGATGGCGCGTGAACAAAAACGCCGCATACTTCCAAACCAAGAATTACTGGCTCTAGGCATTGCTAACCTTGCCGCCTCTATAACACAGGCCATGCCCGTGGCAGGTGGCTTTGGCCGAAGTATGGTGATGGTATCTTCAGGCGCCCGTAGCCAATGGGCGGCGGTGGTCACTTTTATCGCGATGGTGATCGTTGCTTTGGTGGCCGGACGCTGGTTTCAATACCTACCTGAAGCCATTCTTGGGGCAATTATTACGGTGGCAACTTGGCCATTATTTCGCTGGCAAGATGGCTGGAAAGCGTGGAAGTTTCAACGCAGTGACGGTTTAGTCTGGTTTGTTACCTTCGCAACCGTACTGGGGACTAACGCTGAAACCGGCATTATTACCGGCGTAGGGTTATCATTATTTTTATACCTCAAACGCACCAGCCAACCTCACATTGCAGAGGTGGGCCGCATTGAAAACACGGATCAATTTCGTAATATTTTGCGCCACAAAGTACAAACAACCTCAGGCATTATGCTCATACGGGTGGATGAAAACCTCTACTTTGCCAACAGTGACTTTTTAGTCGATTACATACTGGGGAAAGTACTTCGTAACCACGACCTTCGGCACGTTGTGATTGTCGGCACCGCCATTAACCACATCGATTTTTGCGGAGTAGAAGCACTTGAGTTACTTCATGAGCGGCTTTTAGAGCAAAATATTCAGCTTAACCTTGCCGAATTCAAAGGCCCGGTAATGGATCAATTGGCACGCTCTGATTTGCTAAAACACCTGTCAGCTAAGCAAGTATTTTTCACGGCTTCTGATGCGTTAAAATCTCTGCAAAATACGGATAAAAGTAAAGATGACGACTTCTACACCATTTAACAGTAACACTATTTAGCAACAACACGATTAGAAGTGGGCTTTAGCTTCACTCCGCTTCTCAGTATCATGGTTACCCTCTTTTTATGCGGATTAAGACATGACAACTTTCCATTTCGTTTTATTAATTACCGCCCTTCTGATCATCGCTGCTCTGGCGGGCTATGCGTGGCATTTATTGCAGCAAGTCAAGAAAGTGAATTTGGCCAAAGAAAAAGAGCAAGCAGAAGCCGAGTTACAACTACGACACTATCAAGAAGAACTTGTCAGTGATATTCGCTTTGTGTCGCGCTCAGTTGTTCAGCAGCAGTGTGACATCACGGAGGGCGTATTACGTATTCAGCATATGATCACAGGACTAGACCCGAATGCATGGCAGCTCACTGAAATCACAGCCATCCGGGAGCACTACGACGCCACCAAACACATGCCTATTTTAGATGCTTATAAAGCATTAAAACCCAAGCAACGATTTGAATTAGATAAACAGCGTTTGCAACTGGAAAACGATAACAAGCTAAGTATTGAAAAAGAATTTCGCTGGCTGGCGGAATACTCTTTTCCACAAGTATCTCTGCTTCAGTAGCAGTAACTCTTCGTATTTTCGAGTCTCTATAAGTCTTTATTCTTGTATGTTGGTCTAAAGTGGTTCTATATAATACTGAGAATCACTTACAAGACATTCATCTAAAAGAGAGTCACCTACAAGAGGATCGCCCATGAAATTTGCTATCAAACGCCATTTACGTCCCCTGCTACTTCCCCTGACTTTGTTAAGTGCTTCAAGCGCCGCACTAGCAGACTGGTCGCTTAGCCCTGAATCTACCCTGCAATTTATCTCCACTAAAAATACCAATATCTCAGAGGTTCACCGTTTCATGTCTTTGAGCGGTTCGGTCTCTTCCGAAGGCAAAGCCAAAGTTGAGGTGGACTTAACCAGCGTCGAGACAGGTATTCCTATTCGTAACGAACGGCTGCAAAGCATGTTATTTGAAACCCCAACGTATGGCACACTGACCATCACTTCTGATTTACCCAATGCTTTATTAACCGCACTAAAGCAAGGTGAAATGGTTATTTCAACGCTGCCTTTGACAATCAGTCTTCACGGCGAAACCGTAACTACCCATGCAGATGTTCTCGCCACCACAGGGCGTGACGGCCACGTTGTCGTGACAAGTTTAGGGCCTGTACTGGTAAAAGCGGATGAATTCAGTTTAGTAAAAGGCATCGAGGCTTTACGTGATGTGGCTAAGCTGGAACGAATTTCTACCACCGTGCCCGTTACCTTCACTCTGTTATTTGCGGAAGATTAATAGATTACTAAATCGCAGGCTTAAGGGTTAAGTTGAGGCGTTTATAAACTGATCTCGACCGTTTCCTTTTGCCTGATACAAGTATTTATCAAGATGATCCAGTACCTGCTCTATTTGCAAGTTCTGATGCGGGCGTGGCGTCACTGAAATAAACGAACCAGACGCCGTGATCGGCACCTGTTTTTGTTTATCGTTAAGCACAACCATCTCACGAATGGCTTCTTGAATACGCCCAGACACCGTGACTAACTGATCAGGCTGACAGCCAGGTAGTAATACAGCAAACTCTTCGCCACCCAAGCGGCCTAGGTGATCCGTTGGACGAATGACATTTTTCAATGTTTTGCATAAGGCTTTTAACGCTCGATCTCCGGTGCCATGACCATGAATATCATTCACTTTTTTAAAGTGATCAATGTCCATCAATATCATTGAAAACACATGATGCTGACGTTGGCCTCGTGCCCATTCACGCTTATATACACGCTCAAATCCACGCCGATTTTCCGCTCCGGTCAAAGGGTCTGTTAAGGCAAGTAACGCTTGGCTTTCTGTTTGCTTAACCATTACCAAACACGCAGCGATCACCGCCGCAAGATGCTGCATAAAGTCAGTCGCCATACCTTCTTGGAAGCGGTCATGTTGGAGAGAATACATATACAGCTGACCAAGGTATTCCCCACCGCGCATCAAGGGCAGCTGTAAAGCAGACTTCCAAGGTGGTGGCGGATTGATTGCACCCGCTTTTGCGATAGATAACGACGCTTTGAATTCAATTTGATTCAACATAACGCCTTGATCTATATCCAGGGACTGCAGCATTGATGCCTTCAGTTCTCCATCTGGGTCACACACTTTCAAACCAACAGCATCAAGATCAAACTGAGACGGCAAAGCCTCTAGTAATAAAGTTAAAAAGTCTTGCCAGTTTTGCGCTGACAGTAGCTGTAATTCAAATGCTTGGAGACGTTTAAGCAGAGCTTCATTACGCCTAGCATTATCAAGTAATTCCTTAAGTTCCAAAAACTGACAACTCCATTGGAAGCCATATAGGTCGTGCCCTGCTGAAAGTGTAGTAGGCTTTCTGTGCTTTGCTCAGGCAGAGGAGAAATTTCTTTGTTAGAATACTGCCTTTAGTGACTTCCCGATTTTCTTGTTGTCATGTTTCATTGATATTCACGTCAACGACAAATACACATAGGCGACAGAACCAGACCTGTTATGGCTGACTCCATACTCATCTTCGATTCCGGCGTAGGCGGCTTGTCAGTACTTTCTCAGGTTCGCCAGCAATTTCCTGCGATCTGTTTGAATTACCTGATGGACACTGAGATGTTTCCCTATGGCGATCGGGACGATGACGTTCTGATTCAGCGTATTTTAAATGTCTGTGTTCGCGGTTGTGAACACTATAATCCCGCACTATTGATCGTTGCTTGCAATACCGCGAGCACTTTAGCGCTCTCGCAATTGCGTAATGCTTTACCCATTCCTGTGGTCGGGGTCGTTCCTGCGATTAGGGTGGCGGGTGAACGTTGCACTAGCGATGCCCAAAATACCTTCGGGTTATTGGCGACACCAGCCACCGTGCGCCGCCCGTATACCGATCAACTGATTAACGACTTTGCCAACCACTGCACAGTGCAGCGCTTTGGTAGTAAAGAATTGGTCGCGATTGCAGAAAGAAAGATGGGCGGTGAAACCATCACCACCGAACTTCAACAGCACTTAACCCCTTGGCTGGCTGAATTCCCCGATATGCAAAAAGTGGTTTTAGGCTGCACCCACTACCCCTTGCTGCGTGATGAACTCGAAGCTTGTTGGCCACATATAGAGTGGATTGATTCAGGCGAAGCCGTTGCTCGCCAAGCTGCAAGAATTTTCCCAGCCAGTACTACAGGCAATCAACAGATCAACTTATGTTGGACAGGCACCCAATGCCCACGAGGCGTGAGCCAGTTTCTTGCTCAATATGGTCACCTCGAGCAAGCAGGAAGTTTAAATAAATAACTAAATTCTTATACACCAAAGTTTTCTTTGTATAAGATTTGGAAAATTGAGTAAAATGGTCGGGTAATCCCAGACACCGAAACTAATTACGGAAACCACATGTCAAAACTTGAAACCCTGTACCACGATGTTCTGAGTGAGCTTGGTGAAAACCCAGAGCGAGAAGGTCTACTGGATACGCCTAAACGTGCTGCCAAAGCGATGCAATTTCTTACTAGCGGTTACACCACAGAATTGAATGATGTGGTAAACGGAGCCGTATTCAGTAGTGATAATGACGAGATGGTCGTGGTTCAAGGGATTGAGTTTTACTCCATGTGCGAACATCACATGCTGCCATTTATCGGCCGCGCGCACATTGGCTACCTACCAGAAGGCAAGGTATTAGGATTATCAAAATTTGCTCGTATCGTTGATATGTTTGGCCGTCGTCTGCAAATTCAAGAAAACATGACCAAGCAAATCGCCGAGGCCGTTGAAGAAGTTACGGGCTGTCGAGGTGTTGGTGTAATCATTGAAGCACAGCATATGTGCATGATGATGCGCGGCGTACAAAAGCAAAATTCTAAAATGCGTACTTCGGTGATGAAGGGCGTATTTAGAGAAAACCCGGCAACGCGTGATGAATTTATGCGCCTCGCCGGTGTATAACTTAATCACTTATTAAGGAGGGGTATGGATTCGTTTCATTGGGTGATCTGGCCAGTACTGCTCTACTCTTTAGGCATCGCTGCGGCCATAGATGCATTATGGCAAAGCCGAACAGCCCAAGGCACTGCGGCCTGGGTAATAGCCTTACTGCTCATGCCCCTCGTCTCACTTCCTTTCTATTTACTTTTTGGTAGCCGACGTTTCAGCGGCTATCGAAAAGCTCGCCGACAAGGTGACAATAAACTTTCCGCCCAAGAGAGGCAGATTCGTAATAGCCTAAGTTCGTATATCTCTGAACCCAATGATAAAACACTGGCGCTTCAACGCTTGTTCCGCGTGCCTATGTTGGAAGGTAACGAGACCCAGTTACTGATCAATGGTAAAGACACCTTCAACACCATTTTGAATACAGCACAAACAGCAAGGCACACTTTGTGTGTGCAGTTTTATACGTTCCGAGACGATGTATTAGGCCAGCGTTTTTCAGATGTTCTCTGCGAAAAAGCATCAGAAGGCGTAAAAGTTTATCTGCTGTACGATGAAATCGGCTCTGGTGGCCTTGATAAGGCATTTCTCAAACGTTTAATCGATGCTGGCGTTAATGTATCGCGTTTCAATCCTTTAAAACTGCGTAATCGCACCAATGTGAATTTTCGCAACCACCGCAAACTAGTCACCATCGACGGCCAAATATCGTTTGTAGGTGGTCATAACGTCGGCATTGAATACTTAGGGCTAGATCCAGAGTTTGGCGTGTGGCGTGATACTCATATGTCGATCAGTGGCCCTGCGACGCTCGCCTTTCAACTCTCGTTTAGTGAAGACTGGCACTGGGCAACCGGGAAGGCCCCCGAACTTGATTGGTCGACACCTCAACTAGCGGGCAGCAAACGGGTGATGTGCATCAACCCCGGACCTGCCGACTATTACGATTCTGGTAGCCTCTTCTTCACCCACATGATTTCGTCAGCCAAAAAACGCTGCTGGCTCGTCAGCCCTTATTTTGTGCCCGACCAAACGGTGTACGCAGCGCTTCAATTAGCTGGCTTACGTGGTGTTGATGTACGAGTGATATTGCCGCAAAAATCAGACAACTGGATGGTTGCGCAAGCCACGCGAAGCTACGTCGCTTCATTGGCCAAAGCTCAGGTGCAGTTTTATACCTACACACCCGGATTTCTCCATCAAAAAGTCATGTTGATCGATGATGAGTGGGCCAGCGTTGGTAGCGCTAACTTGGATAATCGCTCACTGCGAATTAATTTCGAGATAGCGGCTTTGGTGAATGACAAGGCGTTCGCCCGCGACATTGAAACCATGATGCTGGAGGACTTAAGCCACTGTGAATCCACCCATGTCGATGAACGCTGGTGGAAACAGCTATTGGCTCGAGTGCTGCGCCTAATTGCTCCAGTATTGTGAATCTAGGGCACCTCTGAAAAATACAGTAGTGCTGCGCGTGAGTCTTGTAACGCTTTAGATCGAGGCGTTGATCGAAGTTAATGGCGGG
>NVWL01000051.1 GCA_002733645.1 Oceanobacter sp. | reverse complement strand
TGCTTTCATCTTCGTTCCTTACAGTCACTGCGATGAAACCAAAACACTCACTTATTTTATGCAGCCAGTCTGTCTATTGAATGCTGACGGGGGACAGCAGCGCCTTGCGGCGATTTCAGAAGAGGCCTGCACCCGAAATGAACTGGATCAAAATACGATCCGGATAGAGGTGGATCCTGCCGACCGTCAAACCTTGTTAGTCATCTATCCCAGCATAACACCGACCGACGCCTATATCGCCAAATCAGTGAAAATCGAATCGGGTGCTAAATCGGCACTCGATCCAAACTCAAACAGGTCGATAACGCCTTATGTAGATGCCGATGTTCCAGGGATTGATCTTGCGGTTCCCAATGTCACCATTGTCGATGCCGAGCGAACCTTCTGGGACAAGGTGGTGATACTGCACGGGCTACGCCGATGGTATGAAATCCGTGGTCAACTGCGCGGCAATGGCCAGCGTATTTCGCGCCACTATTATGATTTGTACCGCCTGATCCCGTCGGAGGCGGGACAATCGGCTACCAAAAACCAGGCATTGGGCGAGGATTGCGTCGCACACGCCCGCATGTTTTTCAACCGTCCGCCCTTTGATCTTGCTTCCGCACAACCCCCGACATTTGCGCTCTGCCCCGAAGGAGGAATGGTTGACGATCTTCGGCAGGATTATAAAGCGATGAACACGATGATCTTTGGCGACCCGCCGCCATTTGATGCAATCATCGAGGTAATTGCAGAGCTCCAGCAAACCCTCAACGGTGCCGCATGACCGACTGGGCAAGAGCCGCAAAATGAAATCATTCCTCAAGCGAATGTTTGGTACCGATGCTGGTTCCAAAACCAAGAAACAGCCTGCGACATCTCGCATTTTAGAAATCCAAGAATTTGGTCATGGCCTCATCTCTATTGATGCGCTGGACTTCATTGGCCGCTATTCCAAGTCACCGAATGGACAATATCGACTGATCTGGTCCGATAGAAACCCGGAAGGCACGAGAGGCGGTCATCGTTATGAAGGGCATGGATCCTGGGCATTGCTATCGCAGGATCAGATAATTGCGGAAGGCCGGCTCGAAAGGCCAAACGACGGACAGGTAGCTGACAATGGTGCTTTCATTTTCAACGACTGGATGTTCGGAGACGGATTGAAGGGGCGTTTCCACGCCTTCTCTGTGGATGGAACGCAGCTCATTGCGAAAGAGCTAGCAGCCAACCTTTCAAGCAATGGTCTGTCCAAAGACGGCCGATATGCCATTTGCCAGACTGCCAATGCGCCTGGCAGCGATGACAGTTGCCGCTACATCCTGTTCGATCTTGAGGAAGCGCGGGAAATGGCGCGATGGGAGCCTGAAACCGGATGGGCGAGCGGCTATGAATTTGACAGCGTAAATCGGCGTTTGTTCATCATATGCGAGGGTGATGAGCGCGTTGGATACAATTTCGACGGTCAGATGGTTGACCGTGACGGATGGCAAGAGCGAAAAATAGCCGATGGCAATATCAATATCATCCGTATGGCTCTTGAAGGTGTTGAAAGCAAACCGGACAGAGACCTTCGGAGCGCAATGATCGATGGGCTAAACCGCACAATCGAACAGGGAGAAGGCTGGCATCAGGCACGCGCATTACGCTTGCTTGGCGAAATCCACGAAGCCTCCGACAAGCCAGCTGAAGCATTGAAGGCTTTTGACAAAGCTTTGACGATTGATCCGCAGGTTGGCGTTTCAAGACGAGCCGAAAAGCTAAGAAAGTCCCTCACCCCCAAATCCAAGCAAGGTAACGTCAAAAAGATGGGGAAGTTTGAACGGCAAGCGCATCGGCTGGGCATTGAGCATGAAGTGGTAAACCTGGAAACTGGAGAAAAGAACAATTGGCGGCTTCAAGCAAGCGATGCATGGTCATCGGTCGAGGAAGCTGCGCTCGCGCATTATGAACAAGCGGGCTGGACCGGAACCGCAACGGAAGGCGGCCTGATGCTGACGCTGCTTAAAGCTGCATCATTCACCAAACTGGACAGCAGAAATGCGCATACTTTTATTGAAGCACTCTACGCCCAGAATGTTTCTTTCGACGAAGACAGGTTCGACACCAACCAACTCATTGAGACGGTTGCCCGTGCAACGCAGGGACAGCTTGAACGCAATTGGAAAGTCATTTCTGCGACCGCGGAAGTGTCACCTGCCTTTTACCCAGCTGTAAGGCTAAATCATGTTATTGAGCTATTTGAACATCTCGGTTCAGACCGACTTACCCAGATTGCACAGCTATTTGCTAAAGCACCCTACGATCTTCGCGCTGGTTGGCCCGATCTGACGCTTTGGAAGGGTGGCGATATTCGCTTTGTGGAAGTCAAAGCGCCAGGCGATTCCATGCACGCAAGCCAATCGCGCCTTATCTCAACGATCCTGTTACCGTTAGAATTTAGGGTCACCCTAACGGAGATTCGAGCGACCTAAAGGCGGGTCAAATTTCAGCCAAACCTGCCAATAAAAAAATGCCAACGTAGCAACCTTTGACGTTAGACCAGCGTATGGGCATTACCTCTGTCAGGCAGCAATTTTGAACCTATCCTCCGATCCCAGCATCCGCGATCTCGGGATAAACGGCCATTTCGCAATCGAGCGTTCGGGTTGAGCTGCCATACCCAAAACCGTGTCAGATATGACCTGCTGCGCTGATCGTAGATGGCTGCCTGTAAGTTTGTTGCGCGTTATGTACCCTGCATTCACACCTGGCAGCGAATGGTTCATTAGCAAATGCATGTCGATTTCGCTGATTCCAGCACTTTGACCGATAGTTCGATAACTTTGCCTCAATTCATTACCCCAATAGGCAAGCGTCGCGCGCTTCTCTTTGTGTTCCATGATATGGCCGCTGGCGCTATCAGCTGGAAATAGCCATTCTTCCGACTGATTGGGGTACATTTGTCTGCCGACTGCAATTACCCTGAGCAAACATTTTATCATCGCCCGCGACAACGGAATTGAAAAGGCTTTATCTGCACCGCCTTTGGGCTCAGGAATGTATAATAGCCGAGCGCGCAGATTGAGATGATCTGGCTTGGCTGTTTTGATGACCTCTGGTCGGCTTCCCGATAGCAGAAGAAACAGATGCAACTCGCGGCGTACCGGATTTGCAAGTTTTTGCAATTGCTCGAACCACGACGGTAATTCTTCTTGCCCCATGCCGCTGTCCCGACGGCGTTCCGGATTCCAGTCCACCGCAAATACTGGATTTTCAGTCGGCAAATCTCGCGCTGATTTACGGGCATGGTTATAAATTGCGCGTAATGTCCGCATACAGCCATTCGCCATATATGGTCCGCATTCCAGCGTCAGTTCATCGTGACGCCTTTTCACGAGCGCGGGATCCTTTCCCAAGATTGACAAAGGCTGGTGGAGCCATGGCTCCATCAGCCTTACGACATGGTCGGCATAATTATCTTCAGTTTTGCGGCTTCGTCCTTTCCTCCTCAAATGGCTGTTACGATAGGACAGCCAGGCATCATGGAGCGTTGGATCACGTCCGCTGGACACAACTTTCTTAGCAAGAAATGCTTTAGGCCTTGGATCCACCCCGTCTGCAATTTGTCCAAGCAATGCCTTTGCTTTGGCCCGTGCTTCACGCGTTGTAATTTTGCCGACTTTACCAATTTTCATTCGAAGGGACTGCCGCCGCTCCCCCTGTCGCAAGTCACCTTGCACCATAAACGTCTTCGATCTCGAACCTACCATGACAAAAAAGCCGGGCAGTTCGCTATCACGCACAATTTTTTGACATCCCTTCGTAGGCTCAAGGCCTATAATGACGCGATCCGTCAGTGCTACATGTGACATGCTAAACTCATTTCTAGAACGGTTTTAGAACGGTAAATTCAATCACGAAAGTCAGAATCTGTCAATCGCCGTTTTTACGCTACAAGATACATATCATTATTTCTGAATATGTTATGTGACACTTATTTCATTACTTCGACGAAATGGATAGAATAGAAAACTAGGCCTTAGAAACTTTTAATCAGTAGGTCGCTGGTTCGAACCCAGCAGGGCTCACCACTTTCATATTTGTGAATAGCAAACGGAACCGGCTGATATGGTTATCTGCCGGATTCCCGCAATCGGCGGGCCTGGAAGGCAAACCGGGCGGCTTTTGAAACGTCCCCCTGAAAGGATGTGTTCACCGCGCCGCTGACAAGGGCTCCCAGCACCGGAATGAAAGAACCGGCTTTCTTTTTCGGGATCGCAAGAGCCAAGGCGCGCGAAATACGCTCGATTGCCTGGTCGACCAGGGGATCGGTGATCTCCGGGTCGGGATCGACCAAACTGCCGTCCGCTGTTATCTGGCTTTCGAGATCGGCGATCCTCTGTTGCCGGACGGTTTTGTCGTTGAGGGCGGCGATTTCCAGAATCTGCAAGCGGAACAATTGTTCCGCCGGCCCGTCGCCATCATATCCGTAGGCACGGCCGGTATCCCTGATATTCCGCGTCGCCAGTCCGATCGTTGCCGGAATATCTGTGGTCATGGTCACAGCACCACCAAAACCGGAAACCGCGCCGGTAGCACCGTTGAGCAGTTTTGCGGTATTCTCGATTTTTTTGGCGGCTTGCTGACAGGCTGCCATGTCGGTCTGATCATGTTTGAAGCGCACCAGCTGTGGCTTGCTGGTAGCGGAATCGATCGCCTTCACCAGCTTCTCGATCCATCCAGGTGGCACCATTTTCGAGGCCATTCGGGTCATCGGTGAAGTGACCGCTTCGATGCCGCGTCCCAGCAATGATGGGGAAGCGGTGCGAAATTTATTCTGTTCGTCGATCAGGTCCATTTTACTCTCCCTAGATGGCAGTGCCATGTTGCAGAAATTGTAACTGCTCGACGTCAACGCGCCAGGGCGCAAATCGCTGCATCGACAGGAGATTTAGATAGGCACAGATGGAAGTCTTCGCTGCGTTGGAGACACCTGAGCGACCAATTTCGTGAATCGAGCGCCTGATCATGAGAACAGATTTTAAGCGGATAATAAGCCGCTGATTTATTCAGATATCGTCGGCAGACAGATATTCTTCCACATCGATCTCTCCAGCCATGCGGCCGACCGCCACCGCTACCGTCGCGTCGCCGGTTACATTTGTCATGGTCCGCATCATATCCAGCAGATGATTGATGCCTGCCACAAAGGCGATTGTTTCGAGCGGCACGCCAATCGAGGATAATACCAGACTCATCATCACCAGTCCCGAGCCGGGCACGCCGGCCGCGCCGATCGCGCCCAATGTCGAGGTCAGAGCGATGATGACATAGGACAGCCAGCTAAGCTCGATACCATAGGCCTGGGCACCGAACAAAGCGATGACCCCGAGATACATCGCCGTGCCATTCATGTTGATCGTGGCCCCCAAGGCTACGGTAAAGCTAGCTATTGAATTTGACACACCCAGATTGCGCTCGACGCACCGCAAGGTGACCGGCAGCGCTGCGTTCGACGAGGCGGTCGAAAAGGCTATCGCCTGCGCATCAATGATGCCGCGGTAAAAATCAATCACCGAGAGCCGCGCAATGAACCGAATGATCAGCGGATAGACGATCAGCAGGATCAGGCCGCAGCCGAGATAATTCAGCATCACCAGCTTGCCTAGCGGCAGCAAGGCTTCAAAGCCGAATGTACCGGCAACCCAGGCGATCAGGGCGAAAACGCCGAACGGGGTCAGCTCCATCACGATCATCGTCATTCTTTGCATGACCACGGAACCGGCATCCATCGCCCTTGCCAGCGGCGCGCCTTCGCTGCCCGTCGCGAGGATCGAAATACCGAACAGCACGGCAAAGACGATCATCGGCAGAATGCTTCCCTCAGCCATCGCCATGATCGGATTGTCGGGCACCAGATTGACGATCATGTCGATCACCGACTGATCCGGCGGAACGGGTATCGCGCTTCCCTCCGGCAGATTGATGACCAGACCGGCGCCAGGCTGAACCAGTTGGGCCAGGGTCATGCCCAGCGACACCGATATCGCCGCCGTGCACAGGAACAGCCCGATCGCTCTTCCCCCTACCGAGCCCAGTTTGCCGATATCGCCAATCGCGGTGATGCCGGAAACAAGCGAAAAGAAAATCAACGGCACAACCAGCATTTTGATTGAGCGGATAAAAAGGTCGCCGATCCATTTCAGGGACTGGGCGTCGTCGCCGAGCAACACGCCCGCCAACACGCCCAGAATCAAAGCCAGAACGACTCGTTTCCACAAGGGAGTGGCAAACCAATATTTTATCATGTCGAACTTTGGCCTCCGTCAATTTCGCCCAGCGTAGCAGTCGTCAAATTTCAAACCAGCGCCTTTTCCATGCCCGACCATAACCAAAAGCTATATCGGAGCGAAATAATCTGATATCGGCACATTTTGGCAGAAAGTCGGACTCGTGATAGCGGTGTACACATGAATAGGGGTCGCCTAGCAATATCTTTGTTTCTCCCACGCATGACAGGAATGATGGACCCATGCCGCCGCTACCTGATTTCATCCGCTTGGCCCGTTCAAGTGTCCCCTTTTTGCTGTTGTAGGTAAGACCATGCGTCTGCGTCATATTGAGATATTTCATGCGGTTTATTTGCACGGCACGGTCAGCGCCGCTGCCCGAGCGCTCAATATCTCCCAGCCCGCCGTCACAAAAACGCTGAAACATGCGGAGCAGCTGTTAGGCTTTCCCCTGTTCGACCGACAGGCCGGTCGCCTGGTTCCGACCGATGATGCCCATACGCTGTTTGTCGAGGTGGCAGATGTCCAGCAGCGGGTCTCCTCTCTGCGCCAGGTAACCCGCAACCTTCGCAACGGCAGCGGAACGCTGCGCGTCTCTGTCCTGCCCTCGCTGGCTCTCGATATTCTGCCGCGGGCCGTTAGCCTGTTCTCCAAAAAATATCCCGATGTCTATTTCGACCTTCAAACGTTGCACCACGAGGAAATCGCCCGTTCGCTATACGAGCGGGAAGCGGACGTTGTGATCGCCTATCAGGCGCCGCCCGGGTTGCCGGTCATTTCCGACTGGCTCGGCGAAGGCGAACTGGGCCTGCTCTACCGGCGAGAAGATCTGCCGAATATCCCGGACCGGGTTGCATTGAAGGACGTCTGTGAAGAGCGGTTCATAAGCCTCGCCGACAGCGGGCCGATTGGCGAATTGCTCCGGCGCGAATTGGGCAGAAGCGGTATCGAGCTGAACGAAATATTATCGGCCCGCACATTCTATATCGGATCCGCTCTTGTGCGCAAAGGTATCGGCATGGCGGTTCTGGACAATTTTACCGCTCAGGCAACGGTCGATGACGACATGGCTTTCAGCCCATTGCAACCGACCCTGGCTTTCGACGTCTTTGCGATCACGCTGGAGAGCCGACCATTTTCTCATGTCGCGCAGGAATTTCTCAACATATTCCGCGCCTGCATCGACGAGGCATAAATGAGCAGGAGTGGCCCTCGCCACCCCTGCCCTTCATCAGCATATCATTTCAAGGCTAGAAACTGATCTTTGCACCAACCCGAAACCGTCGGCCCAGCAGATCATAGAGAGACTGGTTGGTTGCGGGCGTGGCATAAGCGCTTCCCGCTGGTCCCGAAGCGACAACCGGAGGATCTTTGTCCAGCAGGTTCGACACCGCGAAAAACAGCGTCAGGTCGCTCGAGCCGAAGCTGAAATCGTGATAGACCGAAGCGTCGAGATAGAAGGCGCCATCAATATGATTATTGTTGATGGTCCGCGCCGTTGACGTCGAAGGCGGACAGGCGGAGGTGCACTCGACATAACTATTGTCATAGGTACCTGAGCTGATGCCGCGCCCGATCAGGTTCAGACGCAGAGGCCCGTTGGCATAAGATGCAGTCAACCGGTACAGAAACTCCGGATTGCCACCGCTGGTATTTTCGCCAACGATATCGATCGCCGGATCCAGCCCGTTGTCGATCGTGTTCTCCAGATAGAGCGTCGCGATTCCCCGCAAGGTAAGCGAGCCTGAGCCAATTGCCGTGCGATAGGACGTCTCGAAATCCAGACCCCGTGCGCGCTGAGACGCAAAGTTGAAGGGGCTCTCGAAAATCTGCAGGTTGGTTCCGAATGCATTCGGTCCGCGGACGATGGCACTGCAATATTCGGTAACGCCCTCGAAGCATCGATCGATAATGGTTTGCGCATCAAGCGAGTCGATAGCATCCTTGATCTTGATGTCGTAATAATCGACCGAGGCAGAAAATCCTGGCACAAAATCTGGCTGAAAAATAACGCCTACGCCCCACTGATCCGCCTTTTCAGGGTCCAGATTGGGGTTGCCGGTAGCCGTTCCGGCAAAGGGGATCGACTGGTTGTTGTTGAACGGATCCAACACCGTATTCGATCGGGTAGAACCGGCCGCAAACAGCTCGGCGAGGTTCGGTGCCCGGATATCGCGTGAGCGGGTAGCGCGGAACCGAAGCCCGTCAACCGGCTCAAAGCTCGCGCCGACCTTCCAGGTGGTAACGAAACCGGAGGTCGAATAATCCGTCGCACGAATGGTACCGTTCAGGTCAAGACTGTCGAGAACCGGAACCAGCAGTTCCAGATATCCTTCTGTCACCGAATAATTGCCAAAGCTCGGCAGATAGTTGCCGGTAAACCAGCCGGACTGATAGCGGTCTTCGACATAGCCGGAGACCTCTTCAGTGCGGTGCTCGCCGCCGATTGCCACGGCAACCGCGCCGGCTGGCAATTGCACGGTATCGAAGGACAAATTGGCTGCATAGACATTTTGCTCGAACCGCTGCAAGCGATAGAGATCACCCAGGATCCAGTCCACCGCCGCCGGATCGGCGACGTTGGTGCCGAAACGGTTGAGAGGGATACAACCATTGGAGGGGTCGGTGAGCGACGAGCGACAGACAATCGTGCCTTCGGCTACACCCAGGCTGTTGCCGGCCGGCGCGAACACAGCATCGGTTGCCTGGCTGAGCCGCGCGTTGTTCGCGATCCCGAGCGCGGATTCGCGCGTATTGGCGATGCCTTTCTGGTAATAGGCATCCCAGCGGGCAACGCTTCCGAACAGATCAAATTCGCCGTCAGCACCGATGACATATCGTTGCACGCTGCGCTTGGTCTGGTTGGTACGGACACCAAGATCCGCATTGGTTGTGCCAAAGCGAAATGAGGTCTGATTTGCGGCAAGCAACTGGTCGCGAATGCTGTCGGGCAGAAACGCATTGTCGGCCTGGATCGTGACATTGCCCTGATTGCGATGGATACCCAGCTGCCCGCGGTTGACAGATCGGGAGTAGCTCGCTTGCGCAAAGACGTTGAACCAGGGTGCGATTTCATAGCTGATCCGGCCAAATATATTTTTGCGATTCTCTGCCGGATCCAGCGATTGGTTGTCGTTCACCTGAGTGAGGCGCCAGTCGCCACCAACCAGCCAGGGATCTTTCACAACGCCGAAATCCAGCTGCCCGATTTCGCCGCCCTCCCCGAAATAGGTGCCGCGCAACGGCCCTGCAGTGATGAGCCCGCCAGGCGTTGCGAGACTGAGGCCGGCTTTGTCAGTGATCAGCCGTTCCGGTTCGCCATTGCCCGGCGCATAGGCAGGATTGTTGATCTGGTACCATCCCTCGTTGTTCCAGTCTCTCGGCACACCGTCCAGACCATCGCGCACCGCTATTTCGCCGTTGAGCAAAATATGACCGCGTCCATCGGCAAACGGCGTTCCGAACGTCGCGTCGAACTTACGGTTCGCGGCGTCACCATATGTCGAAATCCCGACATCGGCACTGGCCTTGAAACCCGTGAATTTTTCATTGAGGATGAAGTTCACCACCCCGGAAACAGCGTCCGAACCATAGGCGGCGGAAGCACCGCCCGTCACCACTTCAACGCCGGAAATAAGGGCCTGGGGGAAAGTGTTGACGTCGACCTGTCCGCCGAGCGCCGATCCGACCGAGCGCTGCCCGTTCAGCAGTACCAGCGTCCGGCTTGTGCCCAGTCCGCGAAGGTTGATAGTATTGAGACCGGACGTACCGGCACTCATGCTGAGATTCGAACTGGCCGGCGTTGCACTGCCAACCACCGAGGGAATCTCGTTTACAAAATCCGCCACATTTGCCGGTGCGCTGGCGTTGATATCCTGAATGCTCAATGCGGTCAGCGGCGTTGGTGCGCTGTAGCCATCGCGCTGGATCCGCGTTCCGGTCACCACGATCGGCGTGATCGTATTGTCTTGAGCTTGCTGAGCATCGTCTGACAGATCGCTCTGCTGAACCTGTGCCATTGCTTGCGGTGCAAATAGCAGGCTTGCCGCCAGCGCTATATGCGACGTAATGATTTTTCCCGACATTGTTAAAACTCCCTGTTATTGGTCAAAGTCCAGATCCGCTTCCCCATATTATTTGGGGTAAACGTCTCGATTCATGGTATATTTTTTCGTTCCATCGGTAATTCGGAGTGATAGCTAACAGCCGTCGCTACCCGACTTCCGCGGCAACGGCCGGCCAGCGGCCTTGCCCGTTGGCAAGCCTTTGTCGATCGCCAGCACACCGTTTACGAATACCGTTTGCACGCCGGTCGAAAATAGCGTCGGCTCGATGAATGTCGCGCGCGGCGCATAGCTCTCTGGGTCGAAAACGACCACGTCCGCGAACGCACCCTTCGAAAGTGTTCCCCGACCTTCCAGTGAAAATAATGTTGCAGGCACCGACGTGCTCTGATCGACAAACTGCCTCAGATTGATGACCTTGCGATCCTTCACATAGGTGTCGTATTTTCGCGCGTAGCTGGCATAATAACGCGGGTGCCCAATAGACGCGTCAGAACTGGTCATGACCCAGGGCTGCGTCATGAACGCGGCAATGTCTGCTTCATCCTGATTGAACGAAGCCACTCTGACCTCAAATCTGCGCAAGACATTGATCGCCGCCTGGACCGGATCAACGCCCGTTTCCGCCGCAATCTCTGCCAGGGTCTTGCCTTTGACGTCGTCGGAGCCGCTGGTGATCAGCAGCGAATCCGGACCACCCCGCCGCCGCAGGTTGTCGGTCATCTCGATCTTGATCTTTGCAAGCTGCTCGGGATCGTCAAACCGCTCCAGAGTGGCTTCTCGGCCGCCATCCTGAGCCCAACGGGGCAGCAGCGACGCATCGAGCCCGGTTCCGGAAGCCGACCATGGATATTGATCCGCATGCACGATCTGCCCTGCCGCCTGCGCTTTCTCGACTGCGGCGATAATATCGGGCGCCTCACCATGTACATCGACACCCAGCGCCTTGATATGTGCGATATGAACCGGAATTCCGGCTTCTTTTCCAATGTCCAGCGCTTCTGCGACAGCACCTTCCAGTCCTATGGTATAGCTGGATTCATCACGAATGTGGCTGTCATAGACACCGCCATGCTTGGCCGCGACCTTGGCCAAGGTAATCACTTCCCCTTCCTTGGCATAGCTCTGCGGCGCATAGAACAGGCCCGTCGATAGCCCCAGTGCGCCCTCGCACATGGCGGTATCGACCAGCGTCACCATCTCGTCGAGTTCCGCTGCTGTCGGAGCACGGTCGTCGCTTCCGATCACTGTTCTCCGCAATGCGCCGAGACCGATATAGCTCGCAAAATTGATCCCGTAGTCGAGCCCGGACCCTTCCGCGAAAACCGCAGAGATGTCGGTTGCCCCTCCCCCGTCAACACCGACGAAAGCGGTTGTGACTCCCTGGGTCAGAAAGGGCAAGACCAAGCGAGCAGCGGGGAGCTCGGAACTCAGGGCATCGCCGACATGGGTATGAGTGTCGATAAAGCCAGGCGAAACAATCATTCCCTTGGCGTCGATCGTTTTCCCGGCGGTCCCGGAATAGCGGGGGCCGACAAAGATAATCTTGTCACCGGAAATGGCGATGTCACCGACATAGGGGTCCGCACCACCCGGATAGATCATCCCGCCGGAGATCACATAGTCAGCGGATGTACCAGCGTCAGAGGCTTGCGCGGACGGGCTGCTGAACAACAGTCCTATCGCCAACGAACTTGCGACAATTCGTCCAGTTTCTGAAATCTTATTTTTCATAATAGCCCCCGAATGATTTTTTATTATCTGAAGTTTGACCGTTAGCGGTGTTTAAGCCAATCATTTTTGTGCGATGCAGTATAACCACAGGATATAGTTAGCCCCAAAAGCCCGCATTTGGCGGGGCCATGGAGCCACAATTTTCGACCACGCCATTGGCGAGATCGTCCGCCAGCCAGGTTGGACCATCAAGATCGACAAAGGCGCAACGCTGCGCGATGATCATGGCGGGCGCTATGGAAAGCGAGCTCGAAACCATGCACCCGATCATCAGGCCCAGCCCCTCACGCTCTGCCGCTTCCACCATCGCAAGCGCCGTCGTCAGACCGCCCGTCTTGTCGAGCTTGATGTTCACATAATCGTAGCGACGGGCGAGCTGCGCCAGGTTATCCGTGACATGGCCGGATTCATCGGCAGCGAGCGGGATCAGCGCTTCGAACCCTTCAAGCTCTGCATCGCGGTCGGCTGACAAAGGCTGCTCCAGCAGGTCAACGCGGAGGTCGACGAGCTGCTGCTGCCAGGATACGAGCTGCTCTAGCGACCAGCTTTCGTTGGGATCGACGATCATCCGGGGCCTCGGCGCGGTTTCACGAACTGCGCGCACCGCCGCTACAGGATCGGAAGCATCCACCTTCACCTTCAGTAGCGGTGCGTGTTGCAACTGGTGCGCCGCCACCGCCATATTCTTGGGTGTATCGAGACCGATTGTGATCGCTGTATCAACCGGTTTCAGCGGCTCCCAGCCAATCCGGTCGACGACCGATATGCCGGTCTGCTTTGCTTCCAGGTCCCAAAGCGCGCAGTCCATTGCGTTTCGGCCAGCGCCCGGCGGCATGATTTCCATAAGCCGCTCCCGGTCACAGCCCGCCTCTATTTCCCCGCGAACCGACTCGATCTGGGCAAGCACACCGTCGATCGTTTCGTTATAGCGAGCGTAAGGCACGCTTTCACCGCGCCCTTCATGCTCTCCGTCGCGAATTACCACAAAGATCGTGTCGGCGACCGACTTCGTGCCGCGCGAAATACGGAAAGGCCGCTTCAGGCGGAAAGGGACATGGACGGCCGAGAGATGGCGAAGCATTGTTCAATCCTGTCAATTATGGGGTCAGCACCTTGCGCATAAGGGTCCACGCAAGGCAGACCGGTTGTTTCAGCTATTTCCTCGCACAGCGCGCGCGCTTCGTCTTGCTCCAGCATCGAGGTGTTGACCGCGACGCCGACCGCAACGACATCCGGGCTGGTCAGACGCGCTTGCTCGAGATTGGCTGCGATCGTGCGCTCCAGCGACGGCATCGAATAATGCGGCAGGCCGCGCATATGCTGGCGCGTCGGTTCATGACAGATCACGATCGCACTCGGTTGCGCACCGTGGAGAAGCCCCATTGATACGCCTGCAAAAGAAGGGTGGAAAAGCGAGCCCTGCCCTTCGATCAGATCCCATCCATCGTCGGTTCTCTCCGGTGCGAGCTGCTCTATGGCACCGGAAATGAAATCGGCAATGACGGCGTCGACCGGCACGCCCGCGCCCGCGATCATAATGCCCGTCTGGCCGGTGGCGCGGAAGTCGGCGACATGGCCACGCGCCTGCATCGCCCGCTCTATACAGAGGGTGGCAACCATTTTCCCGACCGAGCAATCGGTGCCAACCGTCAGCAGCCGTCGGCCCGCACGTCGCACTCCGGTACCGACCTTCAAATCCATCACCGGATCGCGTACATCAATCAACTTGCATCCGTTGCTTTTCGCGAGGTCCGCAAGCTTCGGGATATCGCGCAGCCGTCCGTGCAATCCTGACGCAATGTCCAGCCCGGCGTTCAGCGCCGCTTCCGCATCGGCTATCAACTCATCAGTGAGCACGCCGCCCGCGCTTGCAACACCCAGCACCAGTGTTTTCGCACCCGCTGCCACCGCCTGCCGAAAGCCCATGTGAGGCAGGCCAAGCGTCAGGCCGCTGCCTTCGTGTACGAATTCGCCAACGCAATCGTCCGGACGAAACATCGCGATCCCGCGAGAGGTCTTGATCGATAAGGGATCCGATGTGGATCCCAGATAAAGTAAATAAGGAGATTCTATCATAGCGCCAACCGTTATTGGAGTTCGACCCTTGTTAGGATATTTGCCGCGCATGGCAGTATCATATACCATAGGGACGGTATAACTTTTCGATATAGGCGGAGATACCGGAGTCGGATTGCGGCTTTTCGGATCGGGATGAAGGGAACATCCGAGGAGCAGCCCCCCGCTAAACGGTCCATTTTGTGCCGTCAGCGGACTCGAACGTTGCAAATTGCATGTAATATGGTCAAGGGTCGCGGACATTCGTTGGTTTGGGGGGAAAGCAGACCGTGAAGCCGCAAAGAATTCTGACATTCTTTTGGATCGCGTTGCTGGTGCCATTCGCTGTGCCGACGGTGGCCCACGCGCAACTTCTAAAACGGCCTACCCCTCTTTCGGGAAAGATCGCTGCCGCCAAAGGGGGCGAGCAGGCGACTTTGCTCCCTCGCAGGACCTGGCAACGGGCGGTGGTCCAGCAAGATCTGAAGGCTGGTGATATCTTGCGTACCAATGCTGCGGGCACGCTGGCGATTGTATTTGTCGACGGCACCCAGGTACGCCTGGGCCGCAATTCGGTAATGGCGGTACGACAGATCAGCAGAGGCGGGCGATCAACCCTGTCTCTGCAGCGCGGCCGGGCCTGGGGCCGGAGCCCGCGCAACCGGAGCAATCTGTCGATTGTAACACCCTCCGCAACAGCGGCTATCCGGGGCACGGAATGGGCGATTACCGCGGATGAGGATTCCAGTCAGTTGCAGGTCTTTTCCGGAACCGTCGAACTGTCCAACGAAGCAGGATCACTGACCGTCACCGCCGGACAAGCAGCAACAGCCTTGCGCGGTCAGGCCCCAACGCGGACCGTGTTGGTCAATCCGACCGGACGCGAGCAGATGCTCTATTTTGTCAACCTGGCCAGCGGACTGGACGTGCTGGGTAACGAGAGCGACGCCTTTATCAGGGCGCGGCAAGCGGGCGCAGAAGGAGACTGGGAAACGGCTGCGCGTCTGTTTGACGCCCTCGCACAATCCGACAATCCCGCAGACCGGGCCACCGGTGCTTATGGTCGCTATATCGCAGCGGTGCAGCTTGGCGAGACCCCTGCTCTGCCCATTCAAACCTCCACAGCGGAAAGCTATATCGCGCGAAGTCTGATCGCCGCCTATGACGGTGACTTGCAAACCGCAAAACAGATCGCGGACAAGGGGCTCACAGCGTTTCCAGACGCTGCTGCGCTCTATCAAACCAAGGCAGATGTCGAAGCATTGCTGGGCGAGACTGACGCTGCAATCGCGACCATTGCCAGCGCGCGCGACAGGTTTCCGGCAAATGATACGCTCGCCATTGGTGCCGCCGATTTGCTGCGCGATTATCGCGGCAGCCCAAAGGCGGCCCGCGACATCATCCAGCCGATATTGGCCCGCGATCCGGATAATTTTCTCGCCCAGAAAGCGCAGGCGAAAAACTGGATGGCCATTGGCGGGCTCAAGGAAGCGGATCAACTTGTGACCCAGGCGCTGGCGGCCCGGCCCTATGATGCGGAACTGGTCAGCATGCGAGCCGAGATATTGCTCGAACAGAACAAGCTGGCTGCTGCCAAGCTAGAGATCGACAAGGCCCTGGAAATGGATCCGGGCAATGCCCTGGCTGGCAACGCATTGGCGCAATATTGGCGGCGCAAGGACCGCCAGGATGAGGCGCTCGCCGCTTCGCTTGCCGCATCGGCCCATAATCCGGATTACGGACTGGGCTTTCTTGGCCTGGCGCAAGTGCAGCACGAACTGGGTGAACCCGGCCTCGCTGAGCAGCAGCTCGATACCGCCGACCGGCTCGACCCGTATAACCCGGCAATTCCCCTCGCCCGCACCGGCGTCGCTCTGCATGATTTTGCCGCCGACGATGCGATCAGAAATGCCCGCGAAGCTTTGGACCGGTATCGCGCGCGTGGCGGAGAATATGTGAACCTGTCAGAGAACCGGGAAACCGGCAGCCTTGTGTCCCAGGCATTCCGCTTTCTCGATCTCGAAGGCTGGGGCCGCTATTACGCCGACCGCGTGTTCGACAGCTTCACCCCCTCCAGCTATTTCGACCAGGCGATCAACCAGACCCCTGGCCCGTTTCTGATTCGCAATCCGGATGGCAGCTACAACGCCCAGCAAGCGGAAAATTTCGACCGCCTGTCCAGTTTCCTGCAAGGTGTTGCTCTTGATCCACTGAGTGTGGCGAGTTCCAAGCGACGCTTGCGCTTCGATAATGGCAATTTTGTCGAACCCAATCTGGGCGTTTCCTTGCTGGACGAGAAACTGCGCAACCAAAAAACGGTCAGCGCCGGCTTGGACACGATCTTTGATACGCCCCTGCCCACCGCCGTCTGGCTGCGCGGCAATTACAAGGATATTGCCGATAATCGCCGCCGTCCCGACCTCAGCCCGTTCTCGCGGCGGCGCGGCGGCGATAGCTGGTTTTTGAGCAGCTATGTCGGCCTGGAGCTGACGCCGTCGGACAGCCTGGTGCTCAATGCCGAATTGAACCATGACAAAGGTCTGTCCGAAACGAACATTCTTGCTGGCGTCGGCAACAGCTTTGAGCTGGAAGAAGAACGCGAGCAGGACCGGAACTTCCTGTTCGGACTATATAATCACGAATTTGGCTATCGCGACCAGCTGACCGTTGGCGCCGGCTTTGGCAGTTCGCAGATGAACGTCGTCACCCTCGACAATAGCAGTGTCCTCCCGTTTTCCGACCAATTCTCCCGTGACCGAGACACTTTCACCTATCTCAGCGCCAATTATGCCAAGGGCGTTGGTCCGCTGGATGTTCGGATAGGAGCGGAATGGAGTGATATTCGCACCAATCTGTTTAGCGCGGACTATGATTTCACTCAGAACATGGTCGCACCGGTCGGGCCAGCGACAGACATAGAATTTCGAACCACCGACGCCCGAGCCTATCTCGATCTGCGCTACCATCCGACGGAAGCACTGGTCTTGCAGGGACAAGTGGAAGGCGTCGCGCGCGACGTGGACGGATTTTCCGATGCGCTGCTCAACTGGCGTCTTGGTGCATCCTACGAACCCATAGAGGGCCAATGGCTGCGTGCTGCCTTCATCCGCCAGAGCCGGGGTCTCTTCGACTTCAGCTTCCGTCCGGTCGCAATCGTCGGCCTGCAGCCCAATTCGGCCCCCAGTTTCCGGCAGAGCCGGGGCGACAGTCTGATCATGCGCTGGGATGCCGAATGGTCCGATCGCCTGTTCACCACGGTCGAATATCAGGATCAGGATCTGGAGGCTGTTCAATATGCGATTCCCGATCTGCCGGTCAACATCACCGGCTTTCCGGTGTCGGTCAAACGGCTCAGCGCCCAGGCCAATTTCTGGCTCGGCGGCAATGTCGGACTGCGCGCCGCTTACGCCTATACCGACAGCGCGATCAAAGGCGCGTTCGTTTCCGGTGACAATGTCAGTCAGGCGATCGGACCGAGCTATGGCTGCGCGACGGCTGGTCTGGGTTTCAGCTTTGCGTGCGTCTACGAGGCCGGGGATCAGTTACCGTTTGTACCGGGCCATTTCGGCCGCGCATCGATTGTCTGGAGCGTGCCCGCACCGGTCCGGCTAAAAGCGATATTATCAGGCAGCTATATCGGCGGACAGAGCGATGACCTGGGTCTGCCGGTCGAAAATGTCACGCTGGTTGATGCCAAGCTCGAATGGGAGCCCCTCGACCGGCGGCTGGCGATCAACCTGTCCCTGCTGAACCTGATCGACAAGCGATATGACTCGGCGACTGACGTCGCGGCACCGCGATTGACGGTGGTTGCGGGCTTTCGGGTAAGGTTCTGAGTGGCTAAGCAGTCGATCACGCACAGCTTATCCGGGCGCAACCGGCTGTCCACCATCATGCTGGTCGCCGGGTCGGCCTTGCTGGTTGGCTTGCTCAGTCTGACCACCATCATCCGCGATCTCGATGGCCGAAGCTTTGACTATTTATCGACCGTTGCGCCCGTCATGCCGGATCAGCCCGGCGTAACCCTGATCGCCATCGACGAGCCGAGCATGGCGGCTATCGGTCAGCAATGGCCCTGGCCGCGTTCGCAACATGCCGAACTAATCCGGCAATTGCGTAAAGGCGGGACCAAGGCGATTGCTTTTGATGTCGTCTTTGCCGAGCCGACGGATCCGGAAGAGGATCAGGCACTGGTGAACGCGATGGGACCGGACATCGTTCTCGCCGCGGATGAAAGCCTGATCGAACGCCCTTACGGAAGCACGCTGGTGCGGACCGAACCATTTGCTGACCTGATCACGGCCGGGGCCGTCTCCGGCGTTGCCAGCCTGTCAATGGACGGAGACGGCGTGCTGCGCAACATCCCGCGCTATGCGGATGGCTTTATGACAACGCTTTTGAGAATGATCGGCGGGGACATTTTGCAGCAAAGCCAAAGACCTCGAAGGATCCAGTATTTTGGTCCGCCGGGCAGCTATCCCACAATCTCTTATTATCAGGCCCTGGACCCTGCGGCCTTCCTGCCGCCAGACTATTTGAAGGACCAAATCGTCGTGATTGGCTTTGCGCTGCAGGCCAATGCCGATGTGGCCGCGGGCGGCGTTGATGCGTTCGAAACGGCTTATACTTTGCGATCGCGCCAGCTGACCCCCGGGATCGAAGTGCAGGCGACAATTTTCGACAATCTGCGCAAGGGCCTGTCGATCGGGACGGCGCCGACCTGGGTCTCGCTGCTGCTTGTAGCATTGGCCGCCGCTCTCGCACTATTGGTGTCGCGACCGAGATCACCGGTGGTGAAAGCGCTATTGCTGACGACAGCCGCGCTGGCCATGATCGGGGGCTGCTGGTTGCTGTTGCAATATGGACGGTTCTGGATCGGGCCAGTCGCTCCGACCACCACTCTGATCCTCGCCGTGGTGACCGTGGCCACGCGCGATTTTACCAGCGAGCAGCGACAGCGTCGCGCGGTGACAAATGCGTTCGGCCAGTATCTTGCGCCCGAAATGGTGAAGAAAATTGCCGATGATCCGGGCCTGCTTAACTTGGGCGGTGAAAGCCGGGAACTGACGATCCTGTTTTCCGACATCCGCGGTTTCACCTCTATTGCAGAGGCGATGCAGCACGACCCTCAAGGCTTGACGAGAGTGATCAATGCCATTCTCACACCGCTTTCCAACATCATCCTGCGGCATGGTGGGACCATCGACAAATATATGGGCGATTGCGTGATGGCTTTCTGGAACGCTCCGCTCGACGATCCCGATCATGCACTGCACGCGGTTGAAGCGGCGCAAGAGATGCTGGCGACCATGGAACAGATCAATCTTGATGTGCAGGCGATGCTGCCGGCTGGATCGGATGTTCCGGTGATCCGGATGGGCATCGGCATCAACACCGGCACCTGCGTGGTCGGCAATATGGGCTCCGATCGCCGGTTTGATTATTCCGTACTGGGCGATGCCGTAAACCTCGCGTCGCGCCTCGAGGGCCAGTGCAAGGAACAGGCCGTCGATCTGCTGGTGGGCCAAAGCACGGCGCAGGCAGTACCATCGGTCAAATTCAGGAAGGTGGCCGATATTCAGGTCAAGGGTCGAACGGCGACAGAAGCAACTTATACATTGAGTGATGCATGATGGTAGAGATAGGCCCGATGACATTGGCTTCGCTAGGCAACGGGTGATCGGTTGAAGCGGATCTTTCTTCTCGGAGCCACAGGCACAATCGGCAGAGCGACGCTGCGGGCACTGGCTGAGCGCGGTCACGAAGTTGTCTGCTTCATGCGGCCAAAATCAGGCACGCCGCGCTCCTCAGATATCGCCGGCGGCTCGGGTGAAGTAGAATTGCGTTTTGGCGATGTGACCAGTGAAACGTCCCTCCGGGAGGATGGATTTCGCGGCGAGCGGTTCGATGTGCTGCTATCGTGCATGGCCTCGCGGACAGGCGCGCCGGAAGACGCCTGGACGATTGATCATGATGCTCATCTGACAGCGCTTCAAGCCTCACAATCCGCAGGCATTTCTCATTTCATCCTGCTGTCCGCCATCTGCGTGCAAAAGCCGCGCCTCGCCTTTCAGCACGCCAAACTGGCTTTTGAGGAAAAGCTGATTGGATCAGGGCTAACCTATTCGATTGTCCGTCCCACTGCATTTTTCAAATCATTGTCCGGGCAGATGGAGCGGGTGCGGAATGGCAAGTCGTTTCTGCTTTTCGGCGACGGTATGCTGACCGCCTGCAAACCGATCAGCGACAATGATCTGGCCTCCTATCTGGCGGACTGTGTGGACGATGAAGATCTTCAAAACAGGATCCTTCCGATCGGCGGACCCGGTGAGCCGATTACGCCAAAACAACAAGGCGAGGAGCTTTTTGCCTTGCTGGGCAAGGAGCCGAAATTTACGCATGTTCCGGTCCGTTTTCTCGATGCGATAATTGCCACCCTGAACACCATTGGCTGGTTGGTACCGGCAGCGAAGAAAAAGGCCGAGCTTGGCCGGATAGGACGCTATTATGCGACGGAATCCATGCTCGTCTGGGACCCGGAAAAAGAGCGCTATGACGGCCCCGGAACACCGTCGACCGGATCAAAGACGTTGTTTGAACATTACGGCGAACTGATACGCGGTGAAACAAGCGACGAGCGGGGCGATCATGCCGTATTTTGATCAGCGGATTGCCATGCCGGATTCACGTTTTCGCGATGGACAGATGATGGCAAAACATGGATAACGAACGACAATGTCCATAACCAGTCATCCGCTACGGCAATGGGCCGTCGATGAAATGCATCTGCGGCGCTTTGCCCCGGTGTCGGATGATTGCCAAATCTACCAATCGGTCCTGCTGATCGGCGAAGAGCAGCGTCAATCCGAAGACCAGCATCTGATTGCCAACAAGCCCGCTTTCGATGACTGGCATCTCGCTCCGCGCAGCGCCTCGGCCCATACCAAGGACGGCATTTATTTTCTGTGGGAACGGCACACCGAAGCCAGCACGATTACCCTCATTCTGCCGTCAGGCCTGTCCTCTAAACAGACCGATGCCTATCTCTATTGGCTCGAAAAATGGCCAGGATCCGTCATTCGTGCCACCCGGATCAAAACGCTGCCAAGCCGGGCTCTGGTCGACGAAAATCTTGCGGCCATGGGCATTGTCGAAGACGATCTGGTTTGCTGCGAAGTCAATGACGGCATCCGGATATGGTCCGATTTTGGCATTCACAAAGATGGCTATGGTCGCCTGCTCGTCCAGGGCGGCGACAGTTCTGACGCCGAACGGGGCCGGATCGTCCAGCGCGTACAGGAGCTTGGCAATTATCGCAATCTGGCGCTGATGGGTTTTCCTACCGTCCAGCAATATGGCCCGCAGGTCGATGAGCTGGAGCAGCGCCTGTCCGATCATGCAGAGCGGGTAGCGAGCACGAGCGACGAGGATAATGACGATTTGCTGCTGCAACAGCTGGCAGAAATTTCCGCGCAATTGGAGCTCATCCGATCGGCCACCGGCTTCCGTTTGAGCGCGACCAACGCTTATGCCGAAGTCGCCGCCGACCGGCTGAATGCGCTCGATGTCAAGCCGCTACCCAATCTGCAAAGCCTGAAAGAATTTACCGAGCGGCGGCTGGTTCCGGCCCAGCGCACCTGCGCGGTGTTTCAGACCCGGCTGGACCGAATTGCCGAACGCGTATCGCGCATCATGCACACATTAGATGTGCGCATAGACACCAGGATCAAGGCGCAAAATTTGCGACTGATGGAATCGATGGAACGATCGACGCAGCTGCAACTCCGACTGCAGACACTGGTCGAAGGATTGTCGGTGATCGCCGCCGCTTATTATATGGTCGGCCTCATCGCCTATATGACCAAGGGCGCGGCGGCATTTTCGTCGGGCTCGCAAACCGAATTGTTTATCGGATTGATCACGATTCCGGTGATTTTGGCGATCTACGTTCTGGTTCATCGGCTGCGCGGCAAGGTGATGAAAGAAACAGATGTAAAAAACGGCGATATTTCATAGGGTTGCATGTCAACTGCAGAAAAGCTTCTTTCAATCGAACATTATTCAAACTATACAGTTAAGTTGTTGATATGGGTCAACATAACCCGATAGGAGAGAATATGGTCAGGATGAAAACAGTAGCTGCTGTAGTCGCTTTGTCCGCTTTGACTGCAGCCTGTTCCGGCGGCGGTTCTGAATCAAGTGAGCCAGCACCAAGCACAACCGAGGCTGAGGCAACCATGCCGACAGCGGAACCGGAAGTAGCAGCAGCGCCAGCTGACACGGGACCCCCGGCTGCCGACGATTTCAGTACCAAGGACGGCGTCGAATATGCCAGCCTGACTGGCGATCCAGCGGTCGGCAAAATGGTATTTGCGCAATGCCGTACCTGCCATGTCACTGACCCGGGCGTGAATAAAACAGGCCCATCTCTGGCCGGTATTGTTGGTCGGGAAGCTGGCTCCGTTCCAGGATTCAATTATTCCGAAGCCAACAAGACTAGCGGCATCACGTGGACCGAGGAAAAATTGTTCCAGTATCTTGAGAATCCACAGCGAGTCATTCCGAAGACGAAAATGATCTTCGCCGGACTCCCCGATGCGCAAAAACGTGCTGACGTGATTGCCTATCTCAAAAATCCAACCTGACCCAAGGGTCAGTCTGAACAGAAAAAAGGCCGGGAATTTCCCGGCCTTTTTCTTTGGAACTTACTGCGGCGTTCAGGCAGCCATTTCTCTCCGCGCCAATTCGCACTGCGACCAGATTTCGCTGAGTGCGGTGATCAGACGATCGATATCGCCATCGCTATGCACCGGCGAAGGCGTGATCCGCAGCCGCTCGGTGCCGCGCGGCACCGTAGGATAGTTGATCGGCTGCACATAGATACCGTGATTGTCCATCAGCCAGTCGCTGATGAATTTGCACTTGTGGGGATCGCCAACCATCACCGGAATGATATGGCTGGGATTGGGCAGATGCGGAATGCCCATACGGTCCAGCGCACCGCGCACCTTGTTGACGCGCTCCTTTTGCGTATCCCGTTCGACATTGCTTTCCTTGAGATGCCGGATGCTGGCACAGGCACCGGCGGCAACCGCTGGCGGGATAGCTGTGGTAAAGATGAAGCCGCTGGAGAAGGTACGGATATAGTCGCACAGATCCTTGGACGCTGCGATATAGCCGCCCATCACGCCAAAGGCTTTGCCCAGCGTGCCTTCAATCACCGTGATCCGGTCCATCAACCCTTCGCGTTCAGCGACACCGCCACCGCGCGGACCATAGAGGCCAACCGCATGGACTTCATCGATATAGCTCATCGCATTATGCTTCTCGCAAACGTCGAGAATTTCCGCGATCGGTGCGATATCGCCGTCCATCGAATAGACGCTTTCAAACGCGACCAGCTTGGGTTGGTCGGGATCGAGTTCACTCAGCTTGCGATCGAGATCTTCCGGAGAATTATGTTCGAAGACAATGCATTTTGCGCGGCTGTGCCGAATGCCTTCGATCATCGAGGCATGGTTGAGCGCGTCGGATAGCACAACGCAGTTTGGGATGCGCGATGCCAGGGTACCGAGCGCTGCCCAGTTGGACACATAGCCGGACGTGAATATCAGCGCGTCTTCCTTGTGATGAAGATCGGCCAGTTCATTTTCGAGCAGAACATGATGGTGGTTGGTGCCCGAAATATTGCGCGTGCCCCCTGCTCCGGCACCGCACTCGTCGATCACCCGGTGCATTGCCTCGGCGACCTTGGGATGCTGGCCCATGCCGAGATAATCATTCGAGCACCAGACCGTGACCTCGGTGGTGCCATCGTCGACATAGCGCGTCGCATGGGGGTAGGAACCAGCCTTTCGTTCAATCTCGGTGAACACGCGATAGCGCCCTTCCTTACGGACCGCATCCAGTTCGCTGGCGAAAAAAGCTTCATAGTCCATTCCCAAACTCCCTCTTCAAATTTCTTTTTCTGTTTTTGGTTCGCCCAGGGCCCACTGCCAAAGACGGGAATCGCGAAAGGGTATCGCGAAGAAAAAATGCTCCAGTGCGGCCAACAGCGACAGACAGCACAAAAGCCCGGCCTGGACCGCCCCATGGGGCGTCTCAGCATGTATTGCTATATAGGAAAAATACAGTGCTATTCCCAAAATCGCGGCGATGGACAGCGGCAGGGTCAGCCGCAAATGCCGCGGCCCGAAATAGGTCTTCAGATAATCGAGATGTGCTGGCAACAACTCATCGCTCATATTGGGTACGCCCTGATAAATATTGAGCTTCGACGATAGCCGAAAAATGGCCAATAAAGCAAAGGTATAAGCGCCAGTGGGGTTCGCGGTCACTGCTGCGAGAGACAAAAGCAGTCCAGCGGTCATCGCGATTGCGATCTCATGATGGATCAGCGCCATCGTCGCCATCGAAAAACGCTGCCAGCCTTTTGCGTCATCTGGACACGGATCACGATGACTCCCCGCCACCGCGCCAGTCAGAAAACTGATCTCGTGCCAGCTCCAGATCATCAGGCCGCCCAGAAAAGAGACATAGACCGCCCAGACGCTAGTCGAATGGCTGGTAAAGACGAGCAGCGACAATCCACCAAATGCGCACAGCCCGGCAATGATCAACGCGCGGCCAAAGGATTGCCGGAGCCGATGGTTGAGCATCGCGACCAGCCCGGTGCTGACGAACCAGAGTATGATCACCACCACAAAGGGCAATGCAATGGCCGCAATCCCTACCATGCGGGAGAGAGTCTGATTTGCTGCGGCAAGGCATTGGCCTTTGGTTTCATGAAATACATTTTGCCGAACATCCAGCCGGCTTTCGCCATATATTTCGCGCGCGAAAATTTGCTCAGAATACCGCCGCGCGCTTTTGCCGCTTCGATGCCAACCGAGGCCAACCGCAGACCCTCCATCGCTTCGCGGAAACGGGGATCATCCGTGTCCAGTTCGACGGGGAAGACCTGCTTGCTGATTTCGGTGCAGATCGAGAAAACCTTGTAGCCATATTCTGCCGGATCAACGCCCAGCGCCTGGTGGAAAACCGGCCGGTTGTGGTCACGGACATACATGGTTGCATAGACCGAGAGCAGGAAGAAGCGGATCCACAGCTTGTTCATGCCCTGCAGCAATTTCGGATCGGCGCGGAGGAGCAAGGCGAAAGCTTCGCCATGCCGGAATTCGTCATTGCACCATTCTTCGAACCAGTCGAAAATCGGATGGAATTTATTCTCCGGATGTTTGGCCAGTTCCCGAAATATCGTGATGTACCGGGCATAACCGATTTTTTCCGACAGATAGACCGCGTAGAAAATGAACTTCGGTTTGAAGAATGTATATTTTTTGGTCTTGGTCAGGAAGCTCAAATCGACGCCGATGCCCGAGCCCTTGAGCGTTTCATTGATAAAGCCGGCATGGCGACTTTCATCGCGCGCGAGCAGTTTGAACAGGCGCTTTACATCGGGATTTTTGGTGCGCTTGGCAATCTCTGCATAAAGGATACAACCGGAAAACTCCGATGTCAGGGAGCTGGCGAGAAAATCGATAAACTCCTTCTGCAATTCGGGCTCCAGGCTTTCGATCACGCCGTCAAATTTGTCGGTTTTCTTGAAGTGCCGTTTATTGGGGTCGCCCTCCATTTCGTCCATCAAGCCTTCCCACTCGCTGCGCACGGACGACACGTCAATCTTGTCCATCGCTTCGAAGTCGGTGGTATAAAAACGCGGCGCCAGAACAGTATCCTGGGTTGCGATCGCCATCGTGTCCGGCACATCCAGCATCGATGCATCCCGTTTTACCGTAGCCGATGCTGCATCTGAAATTTTGCTGTGGGCGTTCATTAGAGCCTCCCTGGGGTAAAGCTGACTTCATACAATTCGGCCATTTCAAAATAGCCGGAGATTTTCGTCCAGGCGCGACGGAGATGTCCGGCCCGCTGGACGGTTGCGGTGCGGTCAAAAGAGACCTTCTCGCCAAAGGATACCATGATCGGTTCGCCGTGGACCTGCACCCGGTCGCCGGGATATATGGCCAGATTGCCGGCCAGTTCGACATGGGCATGGAAGTGGTCGGGGCTCTGTTCGATCTCGACGCGGCAATTGGTATCGAATTTTTTGGAGGAGAACAGTCCGGTCATGAGTGAGTATCCTTCAACATCGCCGCAAAGGTAGCGCTATGATCGGGGCCGAAGCCGTGAATTTCGGCTTCCTTTCCGGTCTGAGGATCGCTAAGCGACAAAGCACCATTTTCCCACAAGGTGAGTTTGAACGGCGGCTCGGAACCAATATCGGCGGCCGCGCGAACCTTCGCCATCCGCCGCATCGTTGCGCGAACAAATCCGCCTTCACCAAAACCGATTTCCATGACGGTTGCGCCGGTCGCTGCATCAGTCACGACCACTGCGCCATCCTCCCGATCGGTAAAGCGCAAGTTCCGCTGCTGCGCCGGCATGATATGTTGCGCCGCGCGCGACGCGTCAGGATCGCCCGATTGCGGGATCAGCCCCGAAGTCACGGCACCGGTCAGTGCCATCGTGAACAAAAGCAATATCGCCGCCGCAACCAGAGCACCGCGCGGCACGGTTGGATCATGGTCGTGCGCGTGGCTCATGCCGCCAATCCTTCCAGTGCGATGTCGTTGCTGCGTTCCGGCCTGATCTCTTGCAGGGGAACGATGGATTGCACTTCCTCTGTTGCCTTGAACAGCAGCGCGGCAACTCTTTGCGCTTCGGGAATAGCGCGCAACATCGGTTGCGGACGGACGAAACGAAGCGAGCGCGCATGCGGCCAGAGCATCAGATACCCGAGCCGTGGCACACCTTTCAATGTCAGGACGATATTGCCTGTACCGTTCGCCAGAGCTTTCAGATTGGCCGATTCAAGTTCGCCCAGCGGCAGGTTGATGCACTTGTTCAGCGCCACCCCGATCCGCAGCACGACGCGTTTGTTGGTCAGCGTATAGACCGTGGTCCGCGCCACACCCCATGCAAAGAGAACAAACATTCCGATCGTCACTGCGCCGAACGCCGTCACCGCCATCGCCGTGCCCCAGTCGCCCTGCAACGCCGCAGTGGCGGCGATCACAAAGAAATAGACAAAGGCCAGACGGATATGCAGCGCCGACATCGCCATATTTTTCCAATCCGGCCCGCCCTGCCAGATGATATGCTCATCCTCTGGCAACTCGCCGGGCAAACCGCGGGTCGGTTCATGATCATATTCGCTCATAGCAGCGGCTCCTGCCGTTCGCGGTTCGCATAGAGATAGCCGCCGCCAAAATAGGCAACGATCCGCTCTTCCTCATAGAAGGTGATCTCGTCGAGCTTGGCCGGAGCTGGCGCGGCGGCGAATTGCGCAGCATTCACGGCATCAATGACGACCTGGCGTTTTCTGCCTTTGACCTTGGACATGGCCATCGGTGCCAGCACGGTTTTCCCGCCCGCATCAATCTGCAGATAACGGATGACATGTTCGGCATTGTCGATCCAGAGATCAGTAACCGTACCGGCAACTTGGCCATCGGCACCGATCACCGCCATGCCGCGCGGATCAGCGTCATTCTTGTGCACGCTGATATGACCCGCCAGGCTGATTGGCACAATCCGGTTCTGCCCATGCGCATTCAGATCTGGATGTCTAGACCGCTCTGCCCAGGCTGCAGGGCCAATGCCGTCTACCAGCGGATTGCCGGTTGGATAATAAGGCGCGCCTGGCGAACGAAAGGTCCGCGCGCCAGCAACATCCAGTTTTTCCCGGCCTTTGGTCGGAGTCGTCACCGTCCCGCGGCCGAACGGCATCAGGAATGTTTTCGGCGTGGCCGTCAGCATGGGGCCGCCGGACGTATCGACGCGCCCGGTGGTTTCGTCTTCCAGCGGGTAGCCTTCGCGGCGATCTTCGCGACGCAGATAGAAGATCAGCGTCAGGAAAAAGAGCACAAATGCAAAAAATACCAACTCGGTCACATCCAGTGTGCCTATCAGTTTTACGTCATCCATCATCCAGTCTCCTCAAAATTCTTGTTACCAATCAGGTCGGAAATTCGCTCAACCCGAAGCCCTTGCTCTCACCCATCGTACGGCCATTGTCGCGGCCAATGACCGGCCCGAGCACGACCATGGTCACCAGCAGCAACAGGATTTCCAAAAAGAATACGGTGCCATATCCGGTGGCCCGGTCCGCCAGCGTTGCGCCAAAGCCGTCGGCCAGAGCCAAATAAGCCATGCCGTCCCGGATCAGCCCGCCCAGGGCGATGCCCAGCCCTGCGCAGCTGGCCTGGACCGCGCCCCAGGCTCCGAGCGCCAGTCCGGCATTGTTGGAACCCGACAGCCCCATCGCGGCAATCATCGTGCCGACCGAAAACAGTCCGACGCCAAAGCCAATAATCGTCGCTCCGGCAAACAGCAGCGGCACCGACAACAACGGCGCTGAAAATATCGTCATCAGGAAAGCGGCGATTCCCGCAACAGCGCCCAGTCCGGCCAGACGCAGCGGATCTGCGCCAGCAGCAAGCCGCTTGCCACTATAGGCGAAGGCCACCAGTGCGCCCAATGCCCAGGTTCCGGTAAGAGCCGTGGTTGAACCAACCGACAGGCCCAGAATTTGACCGCCATAAGGTTCGAGCAACGCATCCTGCATCGCAAAAGCCATCGCACCCAGTCCAATCGCCAGCAGCAGCCGCTTCGTATTGGGCTGGGCGGTGAACGATGCCCAGATTTCGGAGAATTTCGGATTTGCTTCGGTCGACATCGTGATTTTGGTGTTGCGCGCTTCCTGCTTCCACAGGGCAATGATATTCAGCACCATGGTCAGCGCCCCTGCGCCCTGCACTACCTGAACCAATTTGGTAGAGGTGAAGTCTGCCAGCAGATTGCCGATGGTGAAGGCGGCCAGCATCATCCCGGTCAGCAGCATGACATAAAGCAGGGCCACAACGCGGGGCCGCTTGTCATCGGGCGCGATATCGGTCGCCAGCGCCAGACCTGCGGTTTGGGTGACGTGCATCCCTGCCCCGGTCAACAGAAACGAGAGACAGGCGGCAGCGACGCCGGCGATGAACGTGTCGGGCCGAGTGATCAGAATGAGGGCAAACGGCATGATCGCCAGACCGCCAAATTGAGCCAATGTACCGAACCAGATATAGGGCACCCGCCGCCAGCCCAAAACGGACCGATGGGTGTCAGAGCGATAGCCGATCAATGCGCGGAACGGCGCGACCAGCAAGGGGATGGCGATCATCAGGGCCACGATCCAGGTCGGCGTATCCAGTTCCACGATCAGTACGCGGTTGAGCGTTCCGTTCAGCAATACCGCTGCCAGGCCAACGCTGACCTGAAACAAAGCGAGACGCAGCAAGCGCCCGAGGGGAAGCTCGCCGCTTGCTGCATCCGCAAAGGGCAAGAACCGCGTTCCAACGGCTTGCCAAAAAGTAACAGCGGATGGCTTCTGCTTCATGCGCGGCTGATTCCCATCGCTTGAGACTTGTAGAAGCCACTCGAAACCCGCTGGCTGAAATCCACGGTCCAGCCTGCCATTTCGGATTCAATCTCCTGCTGCAACCGGCTTTCCACAATCGGCTTGATCGCAGGCGAGCGATCATTGCGCGGGAAGGCTTTCCCGGTCGTGTGCATGATTCTGAGCAGAATGGTGCTCGGCGCAAAAGTGAAGCTGATCTCGTTGGCGCGGGCGGACCAGGCGTGCAGGACACCCATCACGTCGTGCAGATCATAGTGGATCAGCGAGTCCATCGCGACCACATGATCAAACAGCCCAAGATCCCGATTGCGCATATCGCCGACCCGCCAGTCGATCGAGAGATTTTTCGGCGCGCGTTTCTGAGCGACATCGATCAGGCCCTGCGAAACATCGATCGCCACAACCTCGGCACCGCGTTCCGCAGCAGAAATCGCGAGCGCACCCGTTCCGCAGCCGGCGTCCAGCAGCCGCATGCCATGCATGTCGGCTGGTAGCGACGACAACAGCAGATCGCGCATCGCGTCCCGCCCTGCCCGCACCGTGGCGCGAATGCCGCTGACCGGCACATCGGAGGTCAGATCTTCCCACGCCTTGCGCGCGGTCTGGTCGAAATAGGTTTCCAGCCGCGTGCGGCTTTCCTGATATGAAGTAGAGGCCAAGCTATATCCCATCATTCAAACCCCAGAAATTCAAAAATATCGCGGTCTTTCATCGGTTTCGCTGCTACCGGATCCACGCCGTTCCACAGCGTCCGCGCCAGGTTCATATATTCCTGCCTTGCCTGCTCGACCTCGGGAGAATCCTCCATTTCGAAGAGAGTGCATTTTTTCAGGCGTGACCGGCGGATCGCATCGAGATCCTTGAAATGGGCCAGACGCCGCATGCCGATCGCATCGCTGAACCGGTCAATCTCGTCGGTTTCGGCCGAGCGGTTAGCGACAACGCCGGCCAGCCGGACATTATAATTTTTCGCCTTGGCGTTGATTGCCGCAACAATCCGGTTCATCGCGAAGATGCTGTCGAAATCATTGGCAGCGACAACAACCGCGCTGTCGGCATGCTGCAACGGCGCCGCAAAGCCGCCGCAGACGACATCGCCGAGCACATCGAAAATTACGACGTCGGTATCTTCCAGCAGATGGTGTTGCTTCAACAGTTTCACTGTCTGGCCGACGACATAGCCACCACATCCGGTACCAGCCGGTGGTCCGCCGGCCTCGACGCACATCACGCCATTATAGCCTTCAAACATGAAATCCTCGACGCGCAACTCTTCGCTGTGAAAGTCCACGGTCTCGAGCACGTCGATCACCGTCGGCATCATTTTCTTGGTCAGCGTGAAAGTGGAATCATGCTTCGGGTCGCAGCCGATCTGCAGCACCCGATGGCCGAGTTTGGAAAAGGCCGCAGACAGGTTGGACGAGGTGGTCGACTTGCCAATCCCGCCCTTGCCATAGACCGCAAAGACCTTCGCGCCCTGGATCTTGTCATCGGGATCGAGGGCAACCTGGACACTGCCGTCGCCATCGGGCGGGGAGTCGCTTCCATCTAATAGGGTCATCTGCTTGTCGCTCCTGTCATTCTGCTGCGACCAGGCCTTCCAGCCGGTCTTCCAAGTCATCACTGGCGTCTCTAAGGGCGGCCAACGTCGCTGCGTCGGGGGTCCACAATTGCCGCTCGCATGCTTCGAGCAGGCGATCGGCCACACGGGCGGATGATTTCGGATTGAGCTCTGCCAACCGCGCGCGCATCGCATCGTCGAGCACAAAGGTTTCGCTGATCTTCTGATAGACCCAGGGGGATACCGAGCCCGTCGTCGCGGACCAGCCCATGGTGTTGGTCACATGATGTTCGATTTCGCGCACCCCTTCAAATCCGTGCTTCAGCATGCCCTCATGCCATTTCGGATTGAGCATCCGGGTCCGGGTTTCCAGGTCGATCTGTTCGCCCAGAGTCCGGACCTTCGCAGCGCCGCTCTGCGTGGCGTCGACAATATAGACCGGCGCCGTTGAGCCGCGTGCCTTTTCGACCGCCTTGCTCATACCGCCGAGCCCGTCGACATAATGATCGATATCGGTGATGCCGAGCTCGACCGATTCCAGATTCTGATAGGTCAGTTCAACCCCGGCCAGTTCGCTTTCCAGCAGCTCGCGATGCTGCGCCGGTTCGCCGCTGCGGCCGTAGGCATAGCCCTTGTGGGTTTCGAACATATTGGCCAGCTCTTCGGGATCGCTCCACGAACCCTCGTCGATCATCATGTTGACATTGGCCCCATAAGCGCCCTGCCGGTTGGAAAAGACGCGCAGGCTCGCAGTTTCAAGATCACAATGATGCTGCGCCTGATGCGCCAGACTGTGCTTGCGGACAAAATTCTGTTCGCTGGACTCGTCTGCCATGGTCGCGAGATAGGTGGCTTCGGCAATCATCCGCGTTTGCAGCGGCAGCAGATCCCGAAAAATACCGGACAGAGTGATGACAACGTCGATCCGCGGCCGGCCCAATTCTGCCAGCGGAATAAGTTCTGCGCCTGCCAGCCGGCCATAATCATCAAATCTTGGCCGCGCGCCCAATAGCGCCAGTGCCTGCGCAATCTGCGATCCTTCACTTTTCAGATTGTCCGTGCCCCAGAGCACCATGGCAATGCTTTCGGGCAGCCTGCCACCATCCGACAGATGGCGCTCGATCAGTTGCTCTGCCTGGGCTGCGCCCTGGTTGCAGGCGAATTTGCTCGGGATGCGGAACGGATCGAAGCCGTGGATATTGCGACCGGTCGGCAGCACATCGGGATTGTGCAGCAGGTCACCGCCGGGAGCGGGCGCAATGAAGGCACCGTCCAGAGCCCGCATCAGCGCACCCATCTCGTCATTGGCGTCGAGTTTCGCTGCGATATCGGCCCGCTCCAGTTCGGGGCTGGCCTCGGCCATCGCTGACAACAGACTCTCGCGATCCTCACCGGACAGCGCGCCGCCAAATATATGCAGACCTTGCGGGATCAATTCGCGCTCGATTTCGTAGAGCCGTCCGGACAGGCTATCCATATCGCCTGGTTCGATATCGAGTTCCGCGCAATGGTCGCGGATCAGGGTTTCCAGTTCCTGCTGTTCTGCGCCATCACCAGCCACTGTCCGGTAGCGCTCCAGCAAGGCCTTGAGATCGGTGAAGCCCTTGTACAGACCGGCCTCCGCAAGCGGCGGCGTTAGATAGCTGACCAGAGTCGCACCCGACCGGCGCTTGGCAATAATTCCTTCCGAAGGGTTGTTGGAGGCATAGAGATAGAAATTCGGCAGATCGCCCAGCATCCGCTCCGGCCAGCAGTCGCCGCTCAGACCAGCCTGCTTGCCCGGCATGAATTCAAGCGCGCCGTGGGTACCGAAATGCAGCGCCGCATGGGCTCCAAAATCTTCGCGAATATAGCGGTAGAAAGCCGAGAAGGCATGGTTCGGAGCAAAATCGCCCTCGAACAGCAGCCGCATCGGATCGCCTTCATATCCGAATGATGGTTGCACACCGACGAATATATTGCCGAAATGCGCGCCCAAGATATGGATACTCTGGCCATCGCTTTGTTGGCGTCCGGGAGCCGGTCCCCACTGGGCTTCAATTTCCCTGAGATACGGCTCCCGGCGGACATGGTTATCGGCGCTGATCCTGCTTGCAACATTGGCATCAGCGCCGAACTGGTCGGCATTGCCATAGAGTATGGCATTGCGAAGTTCATCAACCGTCTCCGGTGCGTCCACATCATAGCCTTCGCTTTGCAGGCGATGCAGCGTGGCGTGAAGCGACTCAAACACCGCCAGATGGGCAGCGGTTCCGGTTGCGCCGGCATTGGGCGGAAAATTGAACAGGACAATGGCCAGTTTGCGAATGGCCTTTTCGGTGCGGCGCAAGCTGATCATATTGCCCACCTTGGCGGCCAACGCCTCTGCGCGTTCGGGACAGCTGTGCATCGCCCGCACATTGTCATTGGCGGGGAATTTGCAGTTGCGGCTGCAGCCGGTGCAGCCTTCCGCTGATCCGTCCGAGCGTCCGCCGAACACGCTGGGCGCGACCGCACCGTCAAGTTCCGGGATCGCCAGCATCATCGTCGTTTCGAGCGGCAGCAGCCCCATCTTGCCAGCGCCCCATTGCTCGAGCGACTGGAATTCGATCGGATGCGCCGCAATATGGGGCACATCGAGACCGGTCAGCGTTTCCACCGCAGCGTCCACGTCATTATAGGCCGGGCCGCCAACCAGCGAGAAACCGGTCAGATTGATGATCGCATCGACCTGCGGTTCGCCGTCGCGGACAAAAAATTCTTCGATCGCAGGACGGGCATCCAGACCATTGGCGAAAGCGGGAATGACCCGCAAGCCATTGGCTTCAAGCGTCCGGATCATGCCGTCATAATGGCCGGTATCGCGGCCCAGCAGATAGGACCGCAGCATCAGCAACCCGACGGTGCCGGATATATTCTGGCCGACGGGAAGCTTGCTCGCCTCTTCGGTCAGCCGCTCTTTCAGATCCGGATGATAGACTCCGACTTCGGGATATTCACGCGGGGGCTCGGCCGCCATCTGTCCGACCAGCCCAGCGCGTTCTCCGGTGGCATAGCGGTCGATCAGCGCGCGCACCATATCAACCACATTGTCGTCGGATCCCGCGAGCCAATATTGCATGGTCAGAAAATATTGCCGCACATCCTGCGCCGCGCCGGGAATGAAGCGCAATATCTTGGGCAGCCGCCGCAGCATTTTCATCTGGCCTGCGCCGGAACTCGCGCCCGGTTTTTTCGAGCCGCGCAGCTTCTTGAGCAGCGCCAGCGGCCCCTTGGCCGGCTTGTCCATGCTGTAGTCGCCGAGCCGGGTCAGTTTGACGATATCGGCCGATGACATCAGCCCGACAATCGCATCGCACTTATCGCGCCGTTCGAGCAACGCGGGACGAATCGCCTGCACATGATCTTCCAGAAACAGCATTGTCGCGATGATGATATCGGCTTTGGCGATATCGGCCTTGGCGCGATCCAGAACCATCGGATTGCGATCCCAGTCGGATGCCGCATAGATACCGATGCTGATATTGTCCTTCGCCATCCGGGCATTCGCGCGTTCCACCGCGCCAGCTAGATGGTTATCCAGAGTGACGATAACGACGCGGACAGATGGGTTGGCGCTATCGGGCATAATGAGCCTTTGCTTCGTATAGAGTTGCCAGCTCGATCGTGGCAACGCCCTGTTCAGAGGCAAATGTCTCGGTATTCCGTTTCGCTTTGCCTCGGACAAAGAACGGAATTTTCTTCAGCTCGCGCTGGGCATCTTCGCTCCACACGGCTTCAGTATCATTGGCCGGTGCGGCCGGAACTTCTTCTTTCACCGGAGCAGAATGGCCGGGGCCAAGATGCGAAGCGCCGGCGTGATCGTTAAATTCGAAATCATCGCGGAACATGGTCAGCAGATGCTCTTCCAGACCCATGACCAGCGGATGGACCCATTCGTCGAAAATCACATTCGCGCCTTCGAAACCCATATGCGGCGAGTAGCGCGCGGGAAAATCCTGGACATGGACGGGCGACGAAATCACCGCACAGCCGATGCCAAAGCGCTTGGCAATATGGCGTTCCATCTGCGTGCCGAGGACCAGTTCAACCTGCGCGTCTTCAATCGCCTTTTCGACCGCGAGATGATCGTCGGTGATCAGCGGCTCTACGCCATAGAGTTTCGCCGCTGCCCTTACATCCCGGGCATATTCGCGGTTGTAACAGCCGAGGCCCACGACCTTGAAGCCCAGCTCTTCGCTGGCCACTCTTGCTGCCGCAACGGCATGGGTACCATCGCCAAAGATGAACACGCGTTTGCCGGTAAGATAATTGGAATCGATCGAACGGCTCCACCAGGACAGACGGGACAGCCCCTCTTTGAGCATTGGCTCAGGATCAACGCCGGCCAGTTCGGCCACTTCCCGAACAAAATCTTTGGTCGCACCAACGCCGATCGGCACGGTGCGGACCGCTGGCTGACCAAATTCACGCTTCAGATAGTCCGCCGCCAAATCCCCTGTTTCCGGATAGAGAACGATATTGAAATCCGCCTCTCCGAGCTTGGCGATATCGGCAGCGCAGGCACCGAGCGGTGCGGTGACATTCACATCAATGCCCATCTTGCCGAGCAGGCCGCTAATCTCGATAATATCATCCCGATGCCGAAAGCCGAGCGCTGTCGGACCGAGAAGGTTGACCAACGGACGCCGGCCGTGCCTGTCGCTTGGCCGCCGGTTCTTGTCGCTCAGGGTGCGGACAATCTGATAGAAAGTTTCGGCGGCGCCCCAATGTTCCTTGCGCTGGTAGCTTGGGAGCTCGAGCGGAATGACCGGAATCGGCAAGCCCATTTTCTCGATCAACCCGGCCGGATCATCCTGAATCAGCTCGGCAGTGCAGGACGCACCGACCAGCATGGCATCCGGGGCAAAGCGTTCGACCACGTCGAGCGCTGCCGTCTGGAAAAGCTCCGATGTATCCTTGCCCAGATCGCGCGCCTGGAATGTCGTGTAGGTCACCGGCGGCCGCTTGTTGCGCCGCTCGATCATCGTGAACAGCAGGTCGGCGTAAGTGTCACCCTGTGGGGAGTGCAAAAGATAGTGAATGCCTTCCATCGCCGTGGCGACCCGCATTGCTCCGACATGGGGCGGGCCTTCATATGTCCAGACGGAAAGCTGCATCTCTATACCCTCAACACATCGCGGCGGCGCAGCGGCCGGGCAAAAAGTTCGGCAAGATCGCCAGCCTGATCGAAACCGTGGATCGGCGAGAACACCAGCTCGATCGCCCATTTTGTCGAAAGACCTTCCGACTCCAGCGGGTTAGCAAGGCCAAGACCGCAGACCGTCAAGTCTGGCTGGGCCGCACGCACCCGGTCCAGTTGCTTGTCGACATCCTGCCCTTCGCTGAGCTGGACACCGGCGGGCAATGCAGCCAGTTCCTGCGTCAGATGGGTCCGGTGCAAATAGGGCGTTCCGACTTCGGTCAGCACCATGCCCAGTTCATTGGCCAGGAAGCGCGCCAGCGGAATTTCCAGCTGCGAGTCGGGCATGAAGAAAATCGACTTGCCTTCCAGTCGCTCACGCTGATGCGCAATCGCTTTGGCCGCGCGCTGCTGATAGGGGGCAAGAACAGCGTCGAAATGATCCTGATCCACGCCAAATTCATCCGCTGCCGCCTGTAGCCAGCTCGTGGTACCCTGAATGCCAAAGGGAAACAGGCCATCCAGTCTTTGCGCGCCGCGCTCTTTCAGACATTGCGCCGTATCGCCCAGAAACGGCTGAGCGAGAAGAAAACGGGTGTTGGGACCGACGCCGGGCAGATCGGCAACCGCCCGCTCCGGCAGGCTTGCGACATTGTCGATACCGAGATCGGCGAACAGCCGCATGAACTGGTCTTCGACAATATCGGGAAGCGAGCCGACGATGATCAGATTGGCCGGCGCATCCGCCGACAGTTCGGGCATCACCGGAACCAGCGACGCCAGACAGGCATCTTCGCCTTCGGTAAAGGTGGTTTCAATGCCGCTGCCGGAATAGTTGAGCACCCGTACCCGCGGCGCATGTTTCGCGCCCAGCCGCTGCGCCGCTTTTGAAAGGTCCAGCTTGATGACTTCCGAGGGGCAGCTACCGACAAGGAACAGGGATTTGATCTCGGGGCGACGCGCAAGCAACTGGTCGACGATCCGGTCGAGTTCCTCATTCGCATCGGCGAGGCCGGCCAGATCGCGCTCTTCCATAATCGCTGTGGCAAAACGTGGCTCGGCAAATATCATCACGCCGGCAGCGGACTGCAGCAAATGCGCACATGTCCGCGATCCGACGACAAGGAAGAAAGCATCCTGCATCTTGCGGTGCAGCCAGACGATGCCGGTAAGACCGCAGAATACTTCCCGCTGGCCCCGTTCCTTGAGAACCGGCGCGCAATCGCTTCCGTTGGCTTTCGCTAGAGGCAGGACAGCGTTCACGCGGCCACCGCCACATGCTGCGTCGTACCCTGCAATCGCGCTACCCGCAGCTTCCAGAGGAACTGCGCAGCATTGATGACATAAGTAGCATAGGCCGCCAACGCGACATAGAGTTGCTGCTGGACCGAACCCCAGCCGCCAAATAGCATTACCAGATAGGCGGTGTGCAAAGCCAGCACCGCCATGCTGAATACATCTTCCCAAAAGAAAGAGCGGGCAAAGAGCCATTCATCGAAAACGACTTTTTCCCAGATCGAACCGGTGATCATGATCAGGTACAGGATTAACGTCTTCAGCAGGACAGAGACTTCTGCTGCCGCTTCCCCTTCACCTGTGACCAAAAACCGTATCACTAATGATAGACTGCATAAAAAAACAAGAAACTGGATGGGGGCCAATATTCCCTGCACCAGCGTCCAGACCGACTCGTCACGACGTTTGCGCTGGGCATCCGTATATAAAGAAGCGACTTGAGAAGTCCCCGCTAGACCCTTGCTTTCTGCGTCTGTCAGTCCTGGATTGTTCTGCTTCACCATGTGATGATCGACCGCTCCCAATGTTGCGATATGCAGACTAAGTCCGATTGGGATAAAGTGTCAAGTTTTTTAGACGTCCATTTTATTTGACACTTTAGCCATTGTCAGCTACCCAGAATTGACATAGCTTGCGACTCACTTGAGGCCGAAAGGGCCCGAGTGGCCGACGTTATGTCACGCCGACCAGACTTTTAGGGGAGTCTGACAATGCCTACTGATTTTGGGATATCTGAACTACGGTCCAAACTCGACGATTGGCGTTCAACCTGGAAGATCATGACACCCGCGGGTGCAGACGCAGAGGAACGCGAAAGAACCAAACTTCCTGCAAAGGATGAGCCTGAAAATGCCGGTTACGATTTATCGCTCTTGATCCAGAACCTGATCATACCCCGGCTGATCGCGGATCGGCAAGAACCTGGCTACCGGCTAGAAGAACAAAACCTGTCTTCCGAAGAAGCTTTAATATCATCGCGTTTGATAACCGCTGAAGATGTTGAAAAATTTTCCCTCCTTTCCACCACCAGCGACGCGCGAGAGTTGCTCGACTTTGTCGACAAATGTCTCGCCAATGGCAGTTCCGTTGATTCAATCTACGTCGATCTGCTAGCGCCGACGGCCCGCAGGCTTGGCGAATATTGGGAGTCCGATGAACGCGATTTTGTCGATGTCACCATGGGCCTGTGGCGCATCCAGGAAATATTGCGCGAACTGACCTTGCGCATTCCGCCACCTGCGATAGCCGGCTTCGGACAGAGGTCGGCTTTATTTTCGACTATGCCCGGAGAACAGCACAGTTTCGGCACGCTGATGATCGCAGAATGCTTTTACCGTGCCGGCTGGGATGCGGACATTTTGATCGAGCCCAGCAAGTCGGAGCTGATCGGAAAATTTGCCGATCGACACTATGATCTCGTCGGATTGACCGTAAGCCTCGATTGCCCTAAGGCGACCCTTTCTGGTTTGGTCAGCGCGATTAGGTCGGTTTCCAGCAACCCTGAAACGAGAATTATGATGGGTGGACGCGTCATCAACGATGCGCCCAACTTGATAGAAGAATGCGGTGCCGATGCGACAGCTTCTGACGCACCTGCAGCGGTGAAATTGGCTGACGCGCTTGTGCCTCTGAAAGCAAACATGTTTGAGAGTTTATTATAGAATATGACGAACGCCGATGAATATTCTGAAACCAGCTGATCACCGCATACCCTTCGGCGATGCGGATGCAATCTTTGACGGATTTTCAAAAGACGATGTGATCGAACTCGCCTATGCATCGGGCGATTTCATGCTGGCCGTGGACGATGACGGCACCATTATCGACGCCGCAGCAAACTCCTCCGACCATGGTTTTGTCTACCAGTGGATCGGTCAAAAATGGGCGGGCACGGTTACCTCCGAGAGCCTCCCCAAGATCGAACAGATGCTCGGCCATGAAGATGACTCCGGGCTGGAATGGCGGCAGGTCAATCATATCCACGACGACGGCGAAGTGCCGGTTCGCTACAAGTTGATCAACCCGGCAGATAAAAATTTCATATTGGCAATCGGCCGTGACTTGCGCACGATCGCAATGCTGCAGCAACGGCTGTTGAAAACGCAGCAGTCCATGGAACGGGATTATCTCAATCTCAGGCAGACAGAAACCCGCTACCGATTGCTGTTTGACAATATCTCCTACCCCGTCTTGATTATCGAAGCGGACAGTCGGCTGATTCAGCAAGCCAATCGCGCTTGCCATGGCCTCATGGGTTCCGCTCCCGGCTCGCTGGACAGGAAAGATGTGCTGGAACTCGTCGACGAGGCCGATCATGGTGCCTTGATCACCTATTTGGGCGCAGCTTCGGTCAATGGGGCAACCGAGCCCGTGACGATCCGGTTGATCGCCCGCACCGGCACGGTGAAGATTTCCGCTGCACCGTTCCGGCAGTCAGGAAAGCAATTCCTGCTGATCAACATCGATGACGGCACCCACGATGTGCCCGGCAAGACATCGGATCAATATATTCTCGATGCGGTCGAACAGATGCCGGACGCCTTCGTCGTGACCGACGAGAAGCAGGACATCATGGTCGCCAACAAAGCCTTTGCCGAACTGGTGCAGACCGGCGCCTTTGAACAGCTGCTTGGCCAGTCTCTGAACCGGTTCGTCGGACGCCCGGAAGTCGATCTCGGCCTGCTCAAGAAGCAGCTCAAGGATCATCAGAATGTGCGAAATTTCAGTTCGGTGGTGAATGACCTGAGCGGCGGTTCCGAGCCGGTCGAAATATCGGCCATCATGATCGATCGGGAAAGCCCAATATATGGCTATTCGATCCGCAGCGTCGGCCGGCGCGAACGCGATTTGCCAAGAGGCATAGGCGACCGCCCCCGCACGGTCGATCAATTGACCGAACTGGTCGGCCGCAAGCCGCTGAAAGAAATTGTTCGTGAAAGTACCGATTTGATCGAGCGCATGTGCATCGAAGCAGCGCTTGCCCACACCTCAGACAATCGCGCTTCGGCTGCTGAAATATTGGGACTGAGCCGGCAGAGCCTCTATTCCAAATTGCACCGTCACGGACTGGGCAATCTGACCGGCAAAGATCGCAGCAACTAGGCTACGTTGCCACACTTTCTATATATAGAATTTTAGACATATTATAATGTCCAATTAATTTGACACTCTGCCCGACAAGGCATAGCTTGCTGGCTATGGCAGACTCGGCAATTTCGACGCGATCCGCCCGCTTTCCCGCGGTCAGGGACGTTATTCAGCTGACCAAGCCTGTCACTTGGTTCCCCCCGATGTGGGCCTTCATGTGCGGCGTCGTGTCATCGGGCGTTTCCATCCCGGAAAACTGGGTATTTCTGCTCGTAGGCATTGCGCTGACCGGCCCGATCGTCTGCGGCACGAGCCAGGTGATCAACGACTGGTGCGACCGGCATGTCGATGCGATCAACGAACCCGACCGACCGATACCGTCCGGACGCGTGCCCGGCCTGTGGCCGGTAGCAATTGCGCTGACCGGCTCGGCCATTTCACTCGCGGTGGCTGCTGCCCTCGGCCAATGGGTCTTGCTGGCGACCTGCGTCGCGCTCTTCTTTGGCTGGGCCTACAGCGCCCCGCCCTTTCGTTTCAAACGCAGCGGCTGGATCGGTCCGATGGTCTGCGCCCTCAGCTACGAGGGCTTGTCCTGGTTTACCGGAGCCAGCGTGATGGCAGGCGGCCTGCCCGCGACGAATATTATCGTGGTGCTTCTGCTCTACAGTCTCGGCGCTCACGGCATCATGACATTGAACGATTTCAAGGCTGTCGAAGGAGACCGGGCCACCGGCTTGCGCTCCCTGCCCGTGACCATGGGCGTAAGACCAGCGGCCCTGTTCGCCTGCGCGGTCATGGCCGGCGCACAATTCGCTGTCATTGCCCTGCTCGTTGGCGAAGCGCTGCTGCTATCGGCTGCCGTCGTCGGCCTGTTTACCGCGATCCAGCTCGGCCTGATGGTTCGGCTGGTGCGGGATCCGGCAAAATTCGCGCCCTGGTATAATGCGACCGGGGTTTCACTCTATGTATTTGGCATGCTCGCGGCAGCACTGGGTCTGGGGAATTATATCTGATGGCAAAAGGGCACCCGATCGAAGGCCTGAGCTGGTTTGGCATAGTCCGGCTCGGCACGGTCCAGGCGGCAATCGGCGCGATCGTAATGCTGGCAACATCGCTGCTCAACCGCGTGATGGTCGTCGAATATGCAACAGCCGCGGCGATCCCTGCGGCCCTCGTTGCCTGGCATTATGCGGTACAGCTCAGCCGGCCGCTATGGGGCTACGGTTCCGATCGCTCGCCCAGACGAACCCCGTGGATCATCACCGGAATGGGCATATTGGCGCTGGGCGCTATTCTCGCGGTCGATGCGACGATCATGATGGCCAACCCCGGTCCGCTTGCGGCCATTCTCGGCATTGTCGCTTTTACCATGATCGGCATTGGAGTCGGCATTTCCGGAACCGCCCTGCTGGCGTTGCTGGCCTCGCGAGTCGCGGTAGAAAGAAAACCTGCCGCAGCCGCGATCAGCTGGACGATGATGGTTGCGGGTATTGTTGTCGCTGCCGGCGTATCGGGTGCCTATCTCGATCCTTTCTCGGAAGCGAGGCTAGCCATCGTCTGCAGCCTGGTGGCGCTCGGTGCCTTCAGTCTGGCGATGCTGGCGCTACGCGGCCTCGAAGATCGCTTCCCTGCTGTCGATCAGGCGCAGCCGGAAAAGGCCGATCATAATTTCAGGTCGGTGCTCGCCGAGATCTGGCAGGAGCAGCAGGCCCGGCGGTTCACCTATTTCGTATTTATCTCGATGCTCGCCTACAGCATGCAGGATCTGATCATGGAGCCATTCGCCGGCCTCATTTTTGACATGACACCTGGCCAGTCCACGCAGCTCGCAGGTTTGCAGCATAGCGGCATTTTGCTTGGCATGATTGTCGCAGGCGCCGGCGGCAGTGCCTATGCCAAACGCTATGGCCCCAATCTGAAACTCTGGATCGTCACCGGATGCATCGGTTCCGCCGTGATGCTGGCCGGACTCTCCGTCGCAGCAACAACCGGTGGCGCATGGCCATTGCGCGCCAATATATTCGGTCTCGGCATCGCGAACGGCGTCTTTGCCGTCGCCGCTGTTAGCGCAATGCTCGGCCTGGCGAGCAAGGGCAAGACATCCGGCGAAGGCGCTCGAATGGGCGTATGGGGCGCGTCGCAGGCCATTGCATTCGGCCTCGGCGGCCTGATCGGCGCGATTGTCGTCGATCAGCTCCGCCATATCATGGGTGAAGATGTCACCGCGTTCCAGATTGTCTTCGCCGTCGAGGCAATCATGTTCATCGCTGCCGCCTTGGTTGCGACGGGCACGACCATGACACGGCCAGCAAGCGCCAAGGAGGCAATCAAGATATGAACCAGCAAACAGATTATGACGTCGTCGTGGTTGGCGGGGGCCCGTCAGGGGCAACCGCAGCCAATGATCTCGCAATGCGGGGCCACAAAGTCATGCTGCTCGACAAGGCCGGACGGATCAAGCCGTGCGGCGGCGCGGTCCCTCCCCGCTTGCTCAAGGACTTTGACATTCCGCAATCCCTGCTCGTCGCCCATGCGCATTCGGCGCGGATCATCGCACCCTCGAACAAAAAGGTGACCATGCCGGTTGGAGATGGTTTTGTCGGCATGGTCGATCGCGACCAGTTTGACGAATGGCTGCGCGACCGGGCCCGTCAGTCCGGCGCCTGTCGGAAAACCGGAAAATGTGAAGATGTGACGACGGACGCTGACGGCATTGCCACCGTGACATTTCGCAGTGATCGCGGGTCTGCTCTGCAAAGCGTCACTGCGCGTGCCGTGATTGGAGCCGATGGCGCACGCTCCCGCGTTGCCCAGAAATGCCTGCCCAATGCAGAACGCGTGCCTTGCGTTTTCGCCTATCATGAAGTCGTAAAGGTACCCGAGAAAATCGACGCCGATTATGAAGCCGACCGCTGTGATGTCTATTATCAAGGCCATCTGTCGCCGGACTTCTACGCTTGGGTCTTCCCGCATGGCGAGCATATGAGCATCGGTCTCGGCAGTGCCAACAAGGGCTTTCCGTTGCGCGAAACGACCCGCCTGATGCGGGAACAGACAGGCTTTGCCCATTGGGAAACCGTGCGCAAGGAAGGCGCACCAATACCGCTGAAGCCTCTGAAACGCTGGGACAACGGCCGCAATGTCGTCGTCGCTGGCGATGCAGCCGGCGTGGTCGCACCATCCTCCGGCGAAGGCATCTATTACGCCATGACCGCTGGCCGGATGAGCGCGCAGGCCGTGGATCTGTTCCTCGTCACCGGCGATGCAGATGCTCTCAAGACGGCGCGCAAAAGCTTCATGAAAGCGCATGGCCGCGTCTTCTGGATCCTCGGGATCATGCAATATTTCTGGTACAAGAATGACAAGCGCCGCGAGCGCTTTGTCAAAATGTGCGACGACCCCGATGTCCAGCGCTTGACTTGGGAAGCCTATATGAACAAAGAACTGGTCAAGCGTGATCCGCTGGCGCATGTGAAGATATTCTTCAAGGACCTTGGTCACTTATTTGGATTGAAAGCCGTAGAGAGATGAATCGAGCCGCCATATTCCCGATTATCATCGCTGGAACACTCGCGTTGATAACGGCAATGGTCGGCGGCTCAATTACCGTACTCAACGACTGGTATTACTCGCTGCAGCAGCCTTCATGGGCCCCCCCGGGATATATGTTCGGTATCGTCTGGACGACGATCTTTGCATTGATCGCGCTGGCCGGTTTTCTCGGCTGGCAGAAAGCGCCTTCGCGGCGCACGGCAGAAATCATGCTGGGCCTGTTCGCGCTCAACGGCTTTCTCAACCTCGCCTGGAGCTTCATCTTCTTCCGGATGGAACGGCCCGACCTCGCCTTTTACGAACTCATTGCCCTGTGGCTGTCGATCCTGGCACTGATCATATTCTGCGGCCGCTTTTCCAAAAGCGCGTCGCTGTTGCTTGTTCCCTATCTGGTATGGGTGACAATTGCCGGCATGCTGAATTACCAGATTGTCGCGCTCAACAGCCCCTTTGGATAATAGCCCGCAGTGACCGAGTTTTTTGCCAGCGGGCATGCGGTCGACGTCGTACTCGCGGTGCTACTCGCGGAAGCGCTGCTGCTCAAATTTCGCGGAACATCATGGCCCGAAATTGCCGGTGTACTGCTGCCCGCCGTGTTGATGATGATTGCGCTCCGGGCGGCTGTCACGGGCGCAGCATGGCCGCTGATTGCAATCCCCCTGACGCTGGCCTTCCCCGTTCATATCTACGATCTGCATCGCCGCAACTTATTGCGCAAAGACTGAGCCTTCTTAGTTTCCGATACAGTCGCGCAAAGAAAAGCCCGGCGATCAGGCCGGGCTTCTATGTGAGGAATATCCACTCCCCTATTGTGCACGCTTCCGATCAATATTCGGGTGCGTAGTGATGCTCAATCGCCCAGAGATACCAGTTGTCGACCACGGTGCCGGTCAGCAATATGCCGATGCCACCGGTCAGCGGGCAGAGCACTGCGAACCACCAGGCCCAGCGATGGATTGATTCCATCGTCGCGTTGAAACCCATCGTCCATCTCCAGAACAGCGCTGCCCGCTCGGACGCAGTACCGCGATCGGTGATCTGCTCCAGCTCGCGTTCGCCGCCATAGCGGCCGACCGCCAGGATCGTCGCGCCGTGCATGGCGAACAGCAAGGCCGATCCATAGAGGAATACAATCGAGAGCGCGTGGAATGGATTGTAGAACAGATTGCCATAAGTCAGCGAGAAATTGTTCGTCCATTCCAGATGCGAGAAAATGCCGAAAGGCACCGCTTGCGCCCATTCCCCCATGAAAAACGGGCGAATGAAACCGAGCACCAGATAGAGCCAGATCGCACTCAGGAAAGCCCAGGACACATGGGTGCCCATGCCAAGCGCTCTTGCCCGGCGATAGGTACGAACCCACCACAGCAGGATCGATGTGGTCAGGAAGAAGCCGGCCAAAATCCACCAGCCGCCATCCCACAGTGGCACGAACGGTGTGAAACCATATTCCGCCGCTGGCGGGTTAAGCGTCAGCCAGAAAAACTGGCGAACAAATTCAACCGGATCCCAGTTCACCGAAGCCAGCATGTTCAGGCCGATAATCTCTATGGCGAAAAAGCCGAAGAGCAAGGACGCAATGCCCAGCCAGCCCAGATAGATCGGGCCGATCTGCGCCTGTCCGAATTTCCCCATCCAGTAGCTGAACGAGGTATCCTTGGTCCGGTCACCGGCTTCGCCAGCTGACAGCGGAATTCCCATTTCGGGTGCATGAGCCAGTTGCACTTGGGTAAATATATTCTGGTATCGTGCCATCTAACTATCCTCCCCTTAAGACCAAATCGGAATGTTGCGCCACCATTCCCACCATTCCGGCCAGCCTTCTGCGTAAAGCGGTCCGGCAATGATAATGCAGACCGCGCTCCAGAAGCCGGCGTTCAGCGCCAGGAATAGTCCGAGCCGATGGATGCCGATCGTACCGACCGAATAGCCGATGAAATCGCGAAAAAATGTATCTTCATATTCCGGCGTCTTGACCTCCTGGCCTTTTTTCGGATTGACCGCAGACAGGATCAGCGCGCCATGAAGCGCCAGGGCAAAGGTCGTGGTGAAGAAGAACGACACCGCAATCATATGCGCCGGATTATAATGAAAATTGACATATTGATATCCGGTATTGGATACCCAGTCGAGATGACTGAAAATGCCGTAAGGGAAACCATATCCCCATGCGCCCAGAAGAAACGGGCGGAATATCACCAGAGTCATATAGGCGAGAATGGCGACACCGAACGCGATCGGGACGTGATAGCCCATGCCGAGTTTTCGGCATATCTCCACTTCGCGCAGCGCCCAGGTGATGAAGGCACCGGTCGCGCACATGGTGATGATCTGCCAGAAGCCGCCTTCTTTAAGCGGTGCCAGACCCAATCCATATTTCACATCCGGCGGATTGATCGATATCAGCCAGGGATTCCACGTATCGCCCAGTGATGCCGCATAGAAGATCAGCGCCGTCCCCAATATTGCGAATATCGCCGACAATACCCCGAAAAATCCGATGTAGAACGGGCCTATCCAGAAATCGAACAGATCCCCACCGATAAGCGTCCCACCCCGGACACGATATTTTCTCTCAAAGCTTAACAGCGACATAGCAAATTCCTCTGCCACCCAGAACGGTGTGCAAATTTCGAGCCTAAGAAATTTCCCCTGTGGGAGGCACGACGCTTTCGCGTCGTGACCTCCAAAGGGCTTGGGTTCAGGTTAGTCGTTCAGACTGTTCCAGCGATGCCGTAGCTGCTGGACCCGCTCCTGGGCCTTCAATCCAGTTGAAGCGATCGGTGCTCAACAGGATGAAATGGATCAGAAGAGCCAGAACAAACAGGAAGATTGCCAGAGCAACCAATGTCCTGCGCGGATCAAATATTAGCCAAAGTCTCCACATGATTCTGTCTCCCTAAACCAGGAACGAGGTGATGGTTGCTTGCGCCACCTGAACACCGTCATTCAACATTGCATAACCATTGACGCCCGGTAACCAAGGCCGCCACATCCATACCAGCACGTGCGCAATGATTGCGATGATGGTAAATCCGATGAAGCTGCTCACAAAGATCTTGTGAAACTCCTTGGCCTCTTCCGGGGTCAGATAAGCTCCAGGACCGAAACGGTCGTCACTTAAATCGCTCATATTTCCTTCTCCAGTTTAGCCCCCTGAAAGCCGCATAAAGCGCCTCCCACGGGTATTGCCTTGACGACACCCATTGCCGTTAAGGTTGCGGACACTGGACGGCGGTCCAGCGAATATCTGGGGATATCCACACATATCATGCGTTTTCCCCTTGCAGCATGGTGGCTGCCAAACGGTCGGCGGACACATTGTCCTCGCCAGCCAGCCGCGCGCTGCGCTCGGCGGCGTCGCGCAGTCTCTTGGCAGCGGAAATACGGACCAGCACCGGCTGCGATTCGACAATCGCATCGAGTTTTTCCTTGGCGTCGAGATCCCAGGACATCGGCACATCCTTGCGCGATGGCGTCGCGACCCCTGCGTCCATCTGTGTCGACAGCGGCAGGATGTGGAACAGCGCATCGAACAGCGCATTGCACACTTCCTGCACCAGATAGGTCGCGCCGGAATAGCCCATATAGGGTGTGCCGGTGTGTCGGCGGATCGCCGCGCCCGGGAAGGACGCCGGGATGAACATGCCCCGCGCGCCGGTCTCGGCCATGTACATCCGCTCGTTATAGCTGCCGAACACCACGAAGGGCGGGTTGTCGGCAATCGTGTCCTTGATCGTCTGGTTGTCGGTCTTGGTCCCGGCGGTGCGGCTAATCGCAAAGGCGCAGGGCAAGCCCATATCATTTTCCAGAAAATTGCTGATCCCGCGGGCATAGGTTTCGTTGGCGACAATACCGAAATTGGCGGTGCCGAAGAAATCCTGCGTCACCGATCGCCACAAATCCCACAGCGGCTTGATCGTCGTGTGCTTTTCCTTCTCGATAAACGGCTCCGGATCGAGACCGGTCATCTCGCCCAGCTGCCGCAGGAATCGGGTTGTCGATTCCAGCCCGATCGGCGCCTGCAGATAGGGCCGCTCCAGCAACTCGCACAGATTGCGACCGAATTCGCGGTACATGCAGACATTGACCGAAGCATTGGCGAGCTGCCTTATGTCGGCGAGATGGCTGCCCAGCGGGAACACCATATTCACTTCCGCGCCGATGCCCTCGATCAGCCGCCGGATCTCGGCGACATCGGACGGCATGTTGAACATGCCATAGGACGGCCCGATAATATTGATCCTGGGCTTCTCACCCTCCTTGATGACCTTCGGCTTGGGCATTTTCTTCGGCCCGAATTCGGTCCACAGCCAGGACAAGGCCCGGTCCTCCGACTGCCACTGATCTTCATCAATCGTGCGCGGCAGGAAGCGTTTGATATTGGTTCCCTCGGGCGTCACGCCGCCACCGATCATCTCGGCAATCGAACCGGTCACCACCACCGCCGGCAGGTCCGGGTCCAGCGACCGCCACGCCCGCCGCATCGCGCCCTCGGTGCCGGTCTTGCCCAGCTCTTCCTCGCCCAGACCGGTCACAACAATCGGCAATTCGTGCGGCGGCAGCCCGTCGGTATAATGCAGCACCGACGTGACCGGCAGATTTTCGCAACCCACCGGACCGTCGATAATCACCTGCAGCCCCTTGATCGCGGTAAACGCGTAAACCGCACCCCAATATCCGCCCGCCCGGTCATGATCGAGAATCAGTGTCATGACCCAATCGCCTCCGCTGCCTTGGCCGCCGCAGCATTTTGCGCAGCATATTTCGCCTTGAACTTGGGCCGGTCGGTCGGTGTATCTTCCCAGATACCAGAGGTGTAGCCTTCACCCACGCCCTTGAAAAATTCCCGCATACGGTCGCACCGTTCCTTGTTCGCCATCGCCGCATTGACCACCTGGGCGAGACTGCCAGCCCCCGCCGGTCCCATCAGCGGCCGCGCCGAAATCAGATTGGTGAAATAGAGCGCCGGAATCGCCTTAGCCTTGGCATGTTGCACCACCGGAGTCGTACCGATCGCCAGGTCCGGGCCATATTCCTCGACCGCCGCAATATCTTCTTCCAGACTGGCGCGGTAATTGACGCGAACGCCCTTGGCCTCGAGCCATTCGCGATCGGGATCCGACCATTTCGTCCGCGGACAGGCGGTGCCGACATAAGGCACATCCGCGCCGCTTTCGATCAGCAGCCGCGCCACCAGTAATTCCGAACCTTCGTAACCGGAAACCGTGATCCGCCCCTTGACCGGCATCGCCGCCAGCGCACCCGTGATCGCGGGCAGGAAAGCGTTATGCGCCTCGGCAATCTGGTTCGAACTCGCACCGGTCGCTTCGCCGATCGCCTGCAACCAGGCAGCCGTCCCGTCACGGCCGACCGGAGCCGAACCGATGACCTTCCGCCCGGCGGCTTCAAACTGCCGAACGCTGGCGGTGTAGAATGGATGGATCGCCGCAATAACCGCCCCGTCCAGCGCTGAATATAATTCCCGCCATTCGCGGGTCGGCACTACAGGACCCGCTGCCAGACCAAGTGGCTCCAGCATATGGCCAATACCAACCGGATCGGCCGGGAACATTTCACCCAGCAGCGTCACCGATGGCTTTGCGGCCACTTCATTGGGCGCGGCCACCGGCCCCTGCTCCGCTTCCTCGCGCGCATATTTCAGCATCGCGCCAGCCAGCACATCTTTCGCCTCGGCATGGGTCGGCACGCCAAAGCCCGGTACGTCGATGCCGACAATACGGACGCCATTGATCGAGTCCGGCAGCAACCGCAGCGGCACACCGCTCGCGGTCGGCACGCACAGATTGGTGACGATGATCGTGTCATATTTTTCCGGATCGGCCATCAGTTCGACCGCTTCCTTGATATCCTCGAACAGCTTGCCGGTGACCAAAGTCTCCGAACTGAACGGGACATAGCCAACGCTGCGCCGCGCGCCGTAGAAATGCGAGGTGAAGGTCAGGCCATAGACGCAACACGCGGACCCGGAGAGGATCGTCGCCGTCCGCCGCATCCTGAGCCCCACCCGCAGCGAACCGAAGGCCGGGCACATCGACTGCGGCTGGTCATGCGGACCGACCGTATAGTCTTTTTCATATTGATCGAGAATTTCCGACTTGCCCGCCTTTTTGGCAGCTTCGCGCATCGTGTCGGCGCCGCCGTGACAGCCGCTGCCCTCCGCAGGCGGAGCGAGATCAATCCGGTCCGGAGTGCGCGTCGTCGGGGTGGTGATTTCGGACATATCGATCAAACCTCGTCGTAGATCACTTCGAGGGATGGCTTTTCTTCATAGGTGCCGCCGCGCATATCGGCCTGGGTGGCCGGCACCAGCTCAACATTGCCGCCCGTTTCGTCGGGGGAGAACAGATCCAGCAACCCATCCTGCTCCAGCGGTGTCGGCTGCTTCGGCGGGGCCTCGGCGACATTGATCGCCAGTTCCTCGAACAGGCTCGCCCATTCGCTTTCGGGCGTGCCGATGATCTGATAATTGGCTGACTTTTTGCGGATGTCATCATTGGCCGGGATCGCGGTCAGCACCGGAATGTCGACTGCCTTGGCAAAGGCCTGCGCCTCGCCCGAGCCATCATCCTTGTTGATGATCATGCCAGCAACGCCGACATTGCCGCCCATCTTGCGGAAATATTCAACCGCCTTGCAGACATTGTTGGCAACATAGAGCGATTGCAGATCGTTCGATCCGACGACGATCACCTTCTGGCACATGTCCCGCGCGATCGGCAGGCCAAAGCCGCCGCAGACCACGTCGCCAAGAAAATCGAGCAGCACATAGTCAAAGCCCCAGTCGTGAAAACCGAGTTTCTCGAGCAATTCAAATCCATGAATGATGCCGCGCCCGCCGCATCCCCGGCCGACTTCCGGTCCGCCGAGTTCCATCGCAAAAACGCCGTCACGCTGGAAGCATACATCCTCGATGGACACTTCCTCACCGGCCAGTTTTTTCTTGGACGATGTTTCGATGATGGTCGGGCAGCTTTTGCCCCCGAACAACAGGCTTGTTGTGTCGGATTTCGGATCGCAACCAATCAGCAGCACGCGTTTGCCTTGCTGCGCCATCATATAGCTCAGGTTCGACAGGGCGAAACTTTTGCCCGAGCCGCCCTTGCCGTAAATGGCGATGACCTGGGTTTCCTTTTTGACCTCGCCCGTGTGCACCGGATCCGGTTCAATCAGAGCTTCGTCGCGCAATATATCAACATCTAACATGGTCATTCGCAATCTCTCCAGTCGAGCACCATTTTCAGGCAGTCGGGATTTTCAAAAGCCTCGGGGTAGGCAGTTTCAGCATCGGAGGCGGGCTCGATGCTGGTGATCAATCCGGTCAGGTCGAGCGCTTCGCTCTCGATCATCATATTTATCGAAGCCAGGTCGCGCGGCTGCCATTCCGCTGCGATACGCAGCCGCGCTTCGCGCTGAAAGGCTGGCGGGAAGGCAAAGCTGATCGGCTGGTTATAGAAACCGGCCAGCACAAGCTCGCCGCCTTTGGCGAGACGACCGATGAAACTCTCAATCGAGCTCGCATCACCGCTGACATCGCAGATGGTCCGGTAATCATGCCGGTCATCATCATCCGGATGAATGACACAATAGCCTGTCGCGCCATCCTGACGTGCGCGGTTGGTATCCCAAACCGTCGGCGCTGGTGCGCCGGAGGCAAGGGTCAATCGCGCGATCAAACGGCCGAGCACACCATGACCGATAATCAGTTCGGGTGCATCGCCATGACCGATGGCATGCAGCGCAGTGGCCGCCAGTGCGTATAATATGCCCTCCTCCGCCAGCTTCTCTGCGATCGGCAAAGCGCGGGCCGAAGCCACAATGACGGTCCTCGCCGATCCGCCGAACAACCCGCGGGCATCGCGATAGCAACTGGCCCCCGGGACAAATACCCATTCGCCAATCCGGCCCTTCGCATCAGCGCCCGCATCCACGATGCGGCCCACCGACTCGTAGCCGGGAACCAGCGGATATCCCATGCCGGGGAAGTCCGGCATTTGTCCGGTCCACAGAAGCTTCTCCGTGCCGGTGCTGATGCCGCTAAATTGAATTTCGACCTGGACGTCGCCAGATTCCATGGGGTTCAGAGCAGTAGAGCGCATCGAAAGGTTGCCGGGAGCATCCAATATGATCGCTGAAGTTTGCAAAGCGTCCCCTTCTCACGATGTCCCTGCCGTAAATGAGAGACTCCGTTGAGTGTCAAATTACTTAAACATTCTTAAATGTCAAATATATTGGACACTTTCTGTGTCATTTGCTCGCGACAAGGGCTTTCGCGATAATCGGCAGATCGGTTCTAATCTCCGTAACCGATGAAAATCCGGCTTTTTCCAGCATCTCGCGATTCTCTGCGACCGATCGCGGACGGCCTGACCCCATCGCCCAGAGATAGAGACCAAAATAGCCATCACCCATGGGCTCGGCTCCTCTGGTCTCGGCCATCGGCTCGACGATCAGCAATCGTCCGCCCTCGGGAAGCGCCTGTTGGATATTCCGCAGCAAAGCACGGACCACCGCATCATCATGATCGTGCAGGATACGGATCAGAGTGACCAGATCATATCCCGGCGGCACCGGATCGGTCTTGAAACTGCCGGCATGGATCGCGACTCGATGATCCACCGGCCGATCGGCAAAACGCGACTCCGCCAGCGTTACAACATCCGGCAAATCGAAAATCGCGAGGTCAAGTTTCGGCGCAATCCGGTTCACCGCTTCCGCAAATGCGCCGCTCCCTCCCCCGACATCGAGCATCTTGCGATGCCGCGAGAAATCATATTTCGGTATTATCTGCTGCCAGATCATCGGCTGAGTCGCTGCCATCAGTTCCGAATAAGGCTGACTGTCTTTGGCGCCTGCCTCGCTCTTCGAGGCATAGGTCCAGAATTGCGACAGCCCACTGTTCTGGCCGCCTTGCTGGCTGAGCAGAGCGAACGGATCCGCCATATCTCGATAGAGCAATTGATGATGGCGGATCATCGCCATCGCGCCGTCGTTCGCCGACAGCGCTGCACCGGTCTCACCCAGAGTCCAAAGTCCGGCTTGCGGCGACTCGGCAATATCCAGCGCGGCACCGGCGCGCAGAATTCGGTCCGTTGCCTCGCCATTCAGCCCGGCAAATGCGGCAATATCCGCGTCGCTCTTCAAGCCTTCGCGCAGATAATTGATCAGGCCCGATTGTACGAAGACATAGAGAATCTGGGTGTAGACGAAGCCCGCAATCAGATCGAACTGCTGCGCCGCCTTGCGCCGGGCAACCGTCCGAAAAATCGGGGTTTTTGCGGCCCATTTCTGAAAGGCAGCGCTTCCCAATATGCGGTTTCGCCGAAGGACCCAGCGGGCCCTCCAGTTGCGCTGCGAAGGGATATTGTCATCTGATCTGGACATATATTATGTCTATTTGAATGGACTTCTGTTAGATTCCCGTCAAACTGAAACTGTTGCGATGTTATCGGAGCTCGGGTGGAGAAGGACCAGACTATCATTATCGGCGCTGGCATTGGCGGTCTCGTCAGTGCCGCTTTGCTATCGGCGCGTGGCGTCCCGGTGACAGTTCTGGAAAAAGAAAAATCCCCCGGCGGCAAGGTCCGTCAGCTTGACGTGGACGGCGCTGCGATCGACGCCGGCCCCACCGTTTTCACGATGCGCGATGTCATCGATGAGATATTTGCCGCAGCCGGCAGCAACAGCGATGATCATCTGGGACTGCAACGCGCCGATACCTTGGCGCGCCACGCGTGGAGTGAGGATGAGCGGCTGGACCTGTTCGCCGACCCCGAAAAAAGCGCCGACGCCATTGGACGATTTGCAGGGGCCGAAGCTGCAGCTGGATATCGCAGTTTCTCCAGCGAAGCCGAACGCATTTACCGGATCCTCGACCGCTCGATGCTGCGCAACAGCAAGGTCAGCTGGCCGCTGCCGCTGATGTGGCGGATCGGCCTGTGGCGGATCGGCGACCTGATCGCCATCCGCCCCTATGAAAGCCTGTGGAAGGTGCTCGGCGAGCATTTCGACGACCCGCGCCTGCGACAATTATTCGGTCGCTACACCACCTATTGCGGCTCCTCTCCGTTCCAGACACCGGCAACGCTGATGCTGATCGCCCATGTCGAATCGCAGGGTGTGTGGAAGATCAGGGGCGGTATGAATGCTCTCGCCCAAGCCCTTGAAACGGTTGCCAGAAAAAACGGGGCCCGCTTTCGCTATGATGCTGCAGTTACCAAAATTGCCGTCACGAAGAACCGGGCCAACGGCGTGCAACTGGAATCGGGGGAATGGATTCCGGCGGCATCAGTCGTCTGCAATGCCGATCCATCGGCGCTGGGCTCCGGCCATTTCGGCGTCAATGCCAGTCAGTCCGTCAGCGCAACGCCCCGGCACAAGCGCTCGCTGTCCGCCATGGTCTGGCTGGCCAAAGCCAAGACAAGCGGATTCGACCTCGACCATCACAATGTCTTTTTTTCATCCGACTATCCGGCCGAATTTGCCGACATCAAATCCGGCAAACCGCCCGAGCAACCGACCGCCTATGTCTGCAAGCTGGGCGATGCCGGAACGAGCGGCCCGCAACGCCTGCAGATCATCGTCAACGCGCCGGCCAATGGTGACAGTCACCAATATTCATCCGAGGAGAAAGCGAAATGCACCGCCAACATGCTGCGAACCCTGACGCATTGCGGGCTGGAGATGGAGCCGGACTTCCGGCACCGGCTGATCACGCCCAACGATTTCTCGACACTCTTCCCCGCGACCGGCGGGGCGCTTTATGGTCGGGCCTCGCACGGATGGGCGGCGTCCTTCCTCCGGCCCGGGAGCCGGACACGGATCCATGGGCTCTATTGCGCGGGCGGAGCGACCCATCCGGGCGCGGGCGTGCCGATGGCCGCCTTGTCGGGGCGGTTGGCGAGCGAAGCCGTCCTGTCCGACCGCGCTTCGACGTCGTGGTTCCACCGCAAGGCTACCGCTGGTGGTATGTCGATGCGCTCAGCGATGACGAACGCTACGGGCTGACCATTATCGGATTTATCGGCAGCGTTTTCTCGCCTTATTACAAGCAATCGGGCCGCGATATCCCGCTCGATCACAGCTGCCTCAATGTCGCGCTCTATGGCAAGCGCGGCGCGCGCTGGGTGATGACCGAGCGCGGACGACAGGACACCAGGCAGAGCGAGGACGCGCTGACCATCGGCCCGAGCGCAATGCGCTGGGACAAGGACCGGCTGATCATCGATATCGAGGAGCGCGACATCCGCCTCGGCATCCCCTGGCGGCGGCCCGTGAAGGGCCAGATCATCCTTCATCCGGAAATGCTGAATGACAAATCGTTCAAGCTTGATCCTGCCGGCGGGCATCACTGGCACACGATCGCGCCGCGCGCGCGTATCGAAGTGAGGATGGAGCAGCCCGACGTGAGCTGGTCGGGCAGCGGCTATCTCGACGGCAATCACGGCAGCGAACCGATCGAGGCCGGTTTCAAGAGCTGGCACTGGTCCCGCGCCCATTGCGGCCAGGACGTCGCCGTGACCTATGAAGGCATCCGCCGCGACGGCAGCCATTTTGCCAGCGCCCTGCGCTTCGATGCCTCGGGCACGCCGCAGGAGGTCGAGCTGCCGCTGGTCGCCCCCCTGCCCCCGACGTGGTGGGGCATGAAAAGACAGACGCGAGCGGATCGCGGTCATGCTTCGGTGATAAAAACATGGGAAGACTCGCCCTTTTATGCACGATCGGCGCTAAAAATGAGACTTTTTGGTCAACAAGTGACCGCGATTCAGGAAAGTATTTCACTCGATCGACTGGTCAATCCGGTGATCCAGAACATGCTTCCATACAAGATGCCGCGCGAACCGAACCGGCTATCGAAAGCTTTTCATATTCCGACACCGATCTTTCTGAGCCGCCAGAAATAGAGCCGCTTCCAGAGAGATCGAGCGTGTCAGCGGACTATTTTCGCTCGCTGCCCGGCTTGTCGGCCTTCTCTTTATCGGCAGCTTTCTCCTTGTCCTTGGCAATCTCCCGGTTGATCGACCAGAGTTGCCAGAAGCCAAAGGCCAGCGCGACCGCTCCGGAAAAGATAATCTCTATCCATCCAAAATTGTCCATTGGACTGGTCTCCATATCATCCTCCCTTTTGCGCGACCCTATCGTTTTACATGCTGCTTCGCAAATTGCAGGATGATTCTGGCTAGTTGCTCCGGATCTTCCTCATGCGCCAGATGGCCAAGATTGGCGACGTCCTTGATCGTGCCCTGCGCAATCAACTCCGCCGGCCTTTCCACTGCGGATCGGGGAATGGCGCTGTCTTTTTCGCCGTGGACCAGCAAAACGGGTGTTTCGATATCCGGCAGACGCCTTTGCAATCCTTCCAGCCGCCAGTTGGCCATCATCCGGATTGCGCCATCGCAATGGCCCGAGCGACTGAACAACCGACGATAATAGAGCGCACCCGCTGCATCGATTCGCGATCCGGTAGACCGGCGCAGGAACTTCTCCGTTTCGCCGGGATAGCGGGCCCAGCGTGCGAAGATTCGGGAGACAAAAGGGTTTGTAAACAACATCTTGGCAAGCTGCGGGAACAGCTTCGCAGCCAGCCCCGGAAAGGGCATCAGCGCCGGATTCAATCCAACAAGTGGGATTTTCCAACATTTGTCCAACATCAACTGAATGCCGATTGCGGCTCCCGCCGAATGCCCCACAATAAGCGCAGGAGATGCTTCCATTTCTTCCACTAGCACACCGATCGAGGCGGCCATTTTCGGCAGCGAAACCTGCCGCGCCGTGGTCGGCCGTGTAAAACCATGACCGGGCAGATCCAGCGCAATTACGTCATAATCCTTGGCCAATAACGGCATGATATCGCGCCAGCTATGGGTTGCCGCACCGGTACCGTGCAGCAGCAGGCAGACCGGCGCACCCGCCTTCTTCGGCCCCATCCGCTGCACATGCCATTTATAGTGATCCGCTTCGACAAACTGGCTCGCCTGATGGTTCGGCCAGTCCTGCCCCTCGATCGTCCACTCGGGATAACGCCGGGTCATGCCGCCGACTCCTTGCCAACACTCTCGATCGCCGCCACCATCGCCGCGCTCTGGGCTCTCGGCAGTGGCAGATATTTGCCGCGCAACGCCGCCGCCAGTTCCCCCGCCTCCGGGCGCGGGCGCGGTGAAATATCGATGACGATGCTGTTCAGGCCCAACGCAGATATGCCTTTGGCTATCTCCGCCATCTCCGTTTTCGCTCCTTGCCGATTGGCCGTTCCATCGAGCATCACATTGCCCTTGCCGTCTGTCAGCATGGCAATGGTCGGCGTCTGCCCGCGTTTCCGCGCGGCTTCGGCCAATTGTCTTGCTGCGATAAGCCCCGCTGCCAGCGGCGTACCGCCACCGCCCGGCAGCGCGCTCAGCGCTCGCCGGGCTCTGGTCAGGGACCGGGTCGGCGGCAGCAGCACCTCTGCCCCCTCTTTACGAAACGCAACCAGCGCGACCTGGGAGCGCTTGACATAGGCTTCCGCCAGCATCAGCTCCACCGCGCCCTTGGCCTCTGCCAGCCGCGACAAGGCGGACGATCCCGATGCATCAACGGCGAAGATCGTGAGACTTTCCTGCCGTTCCTCATAATGATGGACCCGCAGGTCCGCTTTTCGAATATGGATTCTGCCAGGATCGGCAATCGCGCTCTCCCTGCGCCGGATAGTCTGCCAGGGTGCCGCCGTCCGCAACGTATCAATCAATGCCAGCCGTTTGCCATTTCCGGGAACACCGGGTCGCGTGCCTTTCGGCCGGCCCCGTTTGGTCGACTGCTGCTTGCTGCCGGCGCGGCCGCCCTGCCCCTTGCCGGAAGGCCGGACCTTCCCCTCAATCTGGTCCAGAATATGCGGCGGGATGGAAGCAGCGGCAGCATCAAGCAGCAAGTCCTCCAGCGAGATATCCTCGATATTCTGCTGCTCCTCGCTTTCCTCTGATTCTTGATCGGGCGCATTCGGCTCCTGTTCCTGGGGCTGCGATGGTTCTTGCTGTTGCGGGAATTGCGTTGCTCGCGGCCCCAGCACCAACCGCACCGCCATTTGCAGATCTTCATCAGCAATCTGGTCGTGGCCAGCCATCAAGGCATGCAACTTTGCACATCGCTCGGCAAACAACAGTGGCCGTACCGAATGAATACCAAAGGCCGCTGCCGTCGCCGCCAATGACGCCCGGCTTTTCTTGGTCATCGAACGCGCCTTCGGCGCGCTAGCCACAATCGATAAGTCCTGCGCCGCAACGGCCGCCAGATCCCGTGTACCGGTCAGGTCGCAGTGAAATGCAATCCGCTCCATCAGAACGACAGGCGGCGCTTCGTCGCTTTCCATCCCGTCATCGAGCAGGATGATGGCAAGTTCGCCAATATCCATCGCCTGCGCGATATGGGCCGCAATATTCTCGTCGATCCGTTCTGCCATCGGAATCACGAGGAAACCCTTTTGCGCAGTCTCCAGCAAACCGGGGCGCCAAACCGATCTGCCGCTCTGCAAGGTGGCCGCAAGATCAATCCCGCCGAGCAGGCGTTCGGCATCGACATTATTCGGAACTTTGAGAACCGGCCCCATCGGTTCGAGCGCGCGGATCAGTTTTTCGGTCAGCGCATCACGAACGGGACCAAAGCCACGCAAACATATTCCGGCGAAACTTGAGGGATTTTGCGCAAAGAGCTGCGCCGCCAGCAGGCAATTGGCCAGAGAAGATTCGGTTGGCGCCGTTTCCTGTTCAGCGCCCGTGTTCAACCGAACAACTCCTCCAGCGCACGCTCAATTCGCACCGTCGAACCGGTTTCATCCAGCACATCGCGGCGGAGGCGATGGCGCAGCGACAGCGGCGCCATGGCTTTTAGATGATCCAGCGTCACCGCAGCATCGCCTTGCAGAGCAGCATAGGCTCTCGCACCCCGCATCAACGTCAATTCGCCACGAAGGCCGTCCGCCCCGACCGCCTTGCACAAGGCGGCCGTGTCGCGCAAAATCTTCGCCGGAGTCTTAACATTGGGAAGCGCTTTTTTTGCGCGATCAATCTGGCGCAATATTTTGGCATCTTCGCTCTTCCACTTGGCGGCAAATTTTTCCGCGTCCCGTTCCTGCGCATCGCAGCGCCGCATGATCTCGACCCGCTGGTCGATATCATCCGGCGTCTTCACCTCGACCGACAGACCAAAGCGGTCCAGCAATTGCGGGCGCAGTTCGCCCTCTTCCGGATTGCCACTGCCAATTAATACGAAGCGCGCCGGGTGACGGATACTAAGCCCGTCGCGTTCGACCAGATTTTCGCCCGATGCTGCGACATCGAGCAGCAGGTCAACGACATGATCTTCCAGCAAGTTGATTTCGTCTATATACAGAAAACCGCGATGCGCCTTCGCCAGCAGGCCCGGCTCGAAATGCTTTTCGCCGTGCGCCAGCGCCTTTTCCAGATCAAGCGTGCCGACAACCCGGTCCTCTGTCGAGCCAAGGGGAAGGTCGACAAATGGCACATCCATCTTGCGGACCCTCTTGCTCGTGCACGGGTCGGGACACTTATCGCGGCTCTCGGGCTCGCAATGAAAGCGACAGCCCTCGACAACCCTGATTTGCGGCAAGGTCGCGGCGAGCGCCCGCGCGGCCGTGGACTTGCCGGTTCCGCGATCGCCAAAGATCATCACGCCACCGATCCGGGCATCGACAGCGGCGACCAGCAACGCCAGTTTCATCTCTTCCTGACCGACGATTGCGCTAAAGGGAAAACCACTCATTGCAATACCTTATCACAAGCTTTGCAGGCTGCAAGAAGAGTTGGCAGCGAAGCCCGGGCCTGGCGCAGGCGACAGTCGAGGGAAAGAAACTTTCGATGAGCCGGGCGGTTTGGCTAGCAGCCGATTTCACCATCAAAACCAAGTGCTTGGCATTGGCGGAGAATGGCCACAGCATGGCTCGTGCGTTTGGAATTGGCGGGGTAACCCTCAGCTATTTTGGAATGTCCCGCGCCGCTGAAGAGTGCGAGCGGCATAGCAGAGCGGTAAGGAACACAAGCCGTTTAGCGATTGGACAGGAAGCCCCCCGATTAGCCAAATCGTCGCTCTTCGGGTGTGCTCAAATCGACAAAGCAACCAAAAATACCCAAGACCGCCCCATCTCCATAGATCTGGCAGGTGCCCCTGGACAAGACCGGAAGTTCATTCCCATTTTCGGTCAATATCCTCGCACGATATTCAAAATCCATCCCTTCGTCCAGCGCCAGAGAGACTGCATCTCGGACCGTCGGACGATCGTCGGGATGATAATATTGAATGGCATTTTCGAGCGGTGGTTGCCCCAAAGAACGTCGACGTTCATGCATATCGAATACGTAATCTGACCATTCCACGAGATTGCTTTTGGCATCGACATGCCACGATCCGAAGCGCCCCACATCTTCTGAAAGTTCGAGAGTCAGTTGACAACGGTCCAGCTCAATTCTCACTGCCTGCAAGTCAGCTCGCGTGGTCTGCAGTCGAAGAAGCAAATATAATGTTGCGACAAACAAGACAAACGCCAATATATAAGAAACATAGCTCGATACCATGCTCACCGTTGCTCCCCTTATTTTTCTGGATACTTAATTCCTGCAACATTGCCATGCCATCACTCGTGCAGCGAATAAAACTGGATCGTGCAACTTCGATTCATTCTCGCCGGAAAATCTGTGGCAAGCCAAAGCCTTGCAATATAAAGAGCACTGGTTGGGAATTCTAACCAGGTGTGCTGATCGAGCCATGAACCAGCAAATTAACGATAGAAACGGAGATTTGTGGTGCCGATGCGGCGGATTAATTATCCGGCAAATCCAGAGCAACTCTAGGGTTAGAATTCGCTAGGGGCGCGGGCTTAAGCTGAAGACCGAAGGTCATTATTCCGATCAACGCAAGCAGGATCGCGATAGCAAGAATAGCGATCGGCCCACCGCTTAGACGCCTGCTCAAGCTATCGATGGCGACGGGCCTGTCCGGCTTTCATATTTCGGCGACAGGAAAGCGGCGATAACCGTTCCAGAGCGCGCTATAAATATCTGGATATAAGGCAGGAAGTATCCTAGCAACAGAACCGCCGAAAGCGTTCCGAAACGCCTGGCGTGTTACTCAGGCCAGAGCCAATCACTTCAGTTAAGCTGTTGCGTCGCGCAAGCCCCTGCCATCATTCGGTGCCGCCGCGTTCCTCAGTCGTCTTGCTGTTCTTTAGCTGCGGCTCGCTCTTCGTCAAAAGCACGGAGTACGATTGTTCCAATGGAGAGCTCGACATTCTCCGCATTTCGTATGCTCACCCTGTAGAAAAACTTCGATGTGGCTTTGAACTGCGTCAACGCCTCGGTCGCAGAATGCAATGTGTCGATTAATATCTCTTTCCCGAGATCATCATGCCCAATGACTTGATAAGGAAGGCAATCGATTGCCGGATCGACCTTACGAGCCATCTCGGACCCGTCGTTAAGAACCGCAAGTTCACCTGTGTCTACCTTGCCTGCGCGATAGAAGGTCGACAACCATACCATTAGATCATCAAGCGGAAGCCTCTCCGAGAATGCGATCCCGACGCGTTGGCCAGACTGCCACCGTACGACACCTTTAATTTCCAACAACTCCGGCACCGAAAGTCGCAAGCTTTTACCATCCTCAAAGGTAAAATCTGTCGATATGCAGATGCCGGAGGGAGATATATCACAGATATTTGCATGGATTAGACGCGAGCCCTGATACACGTTGATCGGATGCTTCATCTCGATACGCGGCAGGCGCGACACCCGGCCTTGCTTGGCCCTATTCGGCTTCGCCAGAACCTGGGCAATATCGATCGGACTGGAGAATTCAATCCCGGCGAGCGCTTCTTTACGCCAGCGAACCATGCCGGTAAGTTCTTGGTCTTCAGTCAAAAGCGCTGAAACCTTGTCACCCAACTCAAAGTTCGGATGTATTTCCACCATCATGCCGGTAGTCGAAAGATTCTTGATAAATCCCCAGCCTTCGCCAGATTCTGCTTTGATCTTGGCAAGTCTGAGCATTGCAATATGCCGGTCTTGTTTGCGCCGATCTTGATCAGCCAAAGCATCGTCCGATGTCGCAGCGGAGGGGTCGTCAGATTCAATCATATTTTTCATCTAACGGACCTCCACTTGATGAGAAAAAGAAAATCGTTCTGCTTCGTCGTTGGTAGCAACTTTATTTAGCCTCGTTGATTCACTGCCCTCGATATCGCGACCAAACGGATAACCCACCAAATTCGTCCGATCATACAAAATATTCCTTACATGTTGCTGTGACCTTATGCCGTTGTGCTTTCGGCCTCGATCAATCATCAGAGCCTCATATTTTTGCATGATATATCCCCGAAGAATTGTACAAACCCGAATTCTAATAAAACGTTAAGAACAGCCTGATTTGGAACTGCCCAGCCTGTGTTTTGTTGGACAGCTGTCACACGCTTTTCAACGTGATCAATCGGCAAGTGCGGCCCTCGTCTGCAATTTGACTTGAGACGCTGCCACTTCGATGTCCAAAAAGTTGAAAACTGTGGGTTAAAAAGTCAGTCTGAGCCGATCTGCGAACCTTCTGATTACACGATCTTACTATGTCAGACTGCATCACTCATCCCACAACTAACTTACAAGCGGGACACGCTTCAGCCATGCTCCGCCAATGCAACAGATGGGAAACCCATTTGCCGAATTGGCAACTGCCGGTGCGCTATCGACCAGAATATCGCACCAAGCCAGAACACCGGTAGCTCTCAATTGATCACCACTGGAAAAGCCGAACTGTCCCGCTTGCTTCATGGTTATGACGTCAGAAAGCTGTAATAGGCAGTTATATACGGCACATGTTACAGTGTGTTACGGTAGCATGACCATAACCATCTGTATTTAATGACATTTCATGAGGTGCTTCACACTTCGCACTCGCCAGATTAACCATTTTTAAATATTGGTTAACAAAATGTGCATAGTTTTTTCGCCCACGCAAAGCAATTGAGCTAGCTAAAACATTGATTTAAATAATATACGGTCGACAAATCCATAACCACCGAATTTTACAAAATTGACCGTTTTTGCCAAAGCCGATGGAAAAAGATTGTGCAACAGCGGCTCGTTCAGTCAATCGCTGGCAACTTCCCCAAGCATACCTCTGGGCTCTTACAGACCCAACCACTCCCCCGTTCGATGCTCCCATTCTCCATTCCCGCGTGCGATTGCCGCGAGAATTAATTCAGCAAATTTGTGCAATGTATCATCCCGCGCGCCCATAATAACAATACGATCACCAGACCGGGCCATCTCGACCATCCTGTCACCACACGCGCTTCGCTCTGCAATATATTCGGCCTTGCCGCCGGCGGCCGTTACCGCCGCAACGATGGTGTCGCTGCCGATCGATCGATCAACTGTGCCTCCGAAATAAACCGGATCACATAATATCAGATGGTCTCCCTGGCAGAGATTGTCCTGAAAGACGGCTGCGAGTTCTGATCCCATCTTTTTAATGGGTCCAAAACCGTGCGGCTGGAAGAAAGCGATGACCCGACCGGGAAATGCCTTCAAGGTCCGCAGGGTTGCCGCGATCTTATCCGGGTTGTGCCCAAAATCATCGATCACGGTAATATTTCTTGCGGTTCCAACAATGTCAAATCGCCGGGCCAGACCGACAAAAGATTCGATCGCCGATATCGCTTTCGCGATCGGCACCTCGAGCGCACAACAGGCCGCGATCGCAGCCAGAGCATTGGCGATATTGTGCCTCCCTGGCACTTGCAGCGAAATCGGATAGTCGCGGTCCTGCATTCGCAGCGTAAAATTGCTGCCGAGAGATTTCTCTTCAACCTCCAGAGCGCGGAAATCGGCCCCGTCGAGAAAACCAAAGCTGCTTGTCTGGGGCAACTCCAGAGATGCAATGAGGGAGCGCGTTTCCCTGTCGTCACGATTCCAGATGACATGTTCGGATTTCGCGACAAAGTCGCCAAATAATGTTCTCAGTTCTTCAAGACTCTTGTGATCCAGGCTGACATTATTGAGTATCGCTATTTGAGGATTGAACAGCGCAATCGAACCATCGCTCTCGTCAACTTCGCTCACCATTATTTCGCTGTCTCCGACCCGCGAACTTGCAAATGGAGTGTCCTCATCGACAAAGTTCTTCATGACCGCGCCGTTCATGATCGTCGGGTCGCATCCTGCTTCGGTGAGTATCCATCCGATCATACCGGTGACGGTTGACTTTCCGCTGGTTCCCCCGACTGCAATACTGTTTCGAACGGCATTAAAATGTTCTGCCAAAAGTTCAGCTCGGGTCATGCGCTTGCATCCCAATAGGTTGGCGCGCGCCACGTCTGGCACCGTGTCTTCAATAGCCGCAGACGCAATTAAGATCTGGCTGCTATCAAACAAACCGCTGCCATCCTGTTGGAACAGCTGGATGCCCCGATCCTGTAACCACTGAAATTTTTCCGCCAAACGGCCCTGATCCAACGCCCTGTCAGACCCCGCAACGCGCGCGCCGGCTGCTTTTACGATCATCGCAAGGGGCAACATTCCGGAACCGCCAATGCCGCAAAAATAATAGGATTTGTCTTTGCTCATTTTTTCGCGCTATTGCTTCTCAAACTGTTTGGCAATGGCGCAAGGAACAAAATCCATCTCCTCACCCGTCCGCATCGGTATATGTGCGCCGTCGACGCCGTTTACACACGAAGCCGCGGATCGCGTTTCCGCGCTTGCAGCCCGGAGCCATCCGTTAGCCGAATTGATTTTTGACGACCAATGCTTCTTCACTGTCGGTCATTTTGCAGGGACCGACGAACAACGCACTAAAAGCTTCGTCGCATTGGCCAACGATCCGAACATCGACGCGATATGGTTTGCCCGCGGCGGATATGGAGCCGCACGCATTGCAGACACGGCCGTCGGACGTCTGAACGAGATAGCCAGAGCGAAGACATATATGGGATATAGTGACGCGGGCAACCTGCTAGGCGCGCTGTACCGCGCAGGACACACTAGCGTTGTCCATGGCCCCATGCCTTCCGATATCGGTCGGCCAAGCGGCGAGCTGGCAATCCGAAGAGCGCTGAATTGGATCGTCAACAGACAAAAGAATGCCTTGGAACCCGGACTGGCGACCGGAGAAAAATACGCCGCGTTCAATCTGATGACGCTCGCCATGATGACCGGCACCAAACTGATGCCGGATTTGCGAGATCATATTCTCATTGTCGAAGAGATATCGGAATATCTCTACGCTTTTGATCGCGCGATGTTTCATCTGTGCAGCAATCTCGCCACGCGCGGACTCAAGGGCATAAAATTGGGTGCAGTGGGCGATGTTCCAGAAAATGATCGGCCGTTTGGCGAAAGTCCGGAAGAAATCACCCAGCGCTGGTGCAAAATTAATTCAATCGCTTATCTGGGCAGAGCGGAAATCGGGCATGATGTCGACAATAGGATAGTGCCGTTTGGAAGATTGGGGCCTTGAAGGCTGGCTTTATGATGGCGCATTGGGATTGCGGAATGCTTGCGTCGACACGTCCTGCTCAGCTGCCATCTAGAACCCGTCCCCCATCCCTTTGACCAGACATTCCACCGCCAGACGTATATCGATCAACCATCTGAAAATAAATCATAACCCTGTACATATCGAGAAGGCCAGATTGGGTTGCTCGGATTTTCCGTCCTGATGATCAATAGTTAAATCGTACAAATAATTTAATGTAGAGAACAGATCGGCAAGATCGATCAGGTCCAAACTTGACCTTGGCCAATCAACCGGCCAAAAGCGCCGACAACTCGCTTTTAGAAGCGACTTTTAAAGAGGGAAACTAATGAAGCTTGCAATGATTGGCTCCGGTTATGTGGGCTTGGTTTCTGGTGCGTGTTTCGCTGATTTTGGCCATGAAGTGGTTTGCGTCGATAAAGACGCCACAAAGATTGCCAACCTCAATAAAAATATCATGCCAATTTACGAGCCAGGGCTTGCGGATCTGGTCAAACGTAACGTTGACGCTGACCGGCTTACTTTTTCGACCGATCTGGCTGCTTCCGTAACGGATTGCGATGCGATTTTCATTGCAGTTGGAACTCCGTCGCGTCGAGGCGATGGTCACGCGGATCTGAGCTATGTTTATGCAGCGAGCGAAGAAATTGGCGATTCTATTTCGAGACCGACGGTCATTGTTACCAAGTCGACGGTTCCCGTCGGCACTGGTGACGAAGTCGAACTAATTATCGGGAAAAAACAGGCACCCGGGCAGTTTTCGGTCGTTTCGAATCCAGAGTTTCTTCGTGAGGGTGCGGCGATCCGCGACTTCAAACGTCCCGATCGCATCATAATAGGAACGGAGGACGAATGGGCGCAGGATGTGATGCGCGAGATTTACCGTCCGCTTTTCCTAAACCAGTCGCCGATCTTGTTTACCGGGCGGCGCACAGCGGAATTGACCAAATATGCGGCCAACGCTTTTCTCGCGACAAAAATTACGTTTATCAACGAGATAGCCGATCTTTGTGAAAAAGTTGGCGCTGACGTCCAGGAAGTATCCAGAGGGATTGGCCTTGATAACCGGATCGGGTCAAAATTCCTCCACGCTGGACCGGGATATGGGGGCAGCTGCTTCCCCAAGGATACGCTGGCCTTGATGAAGACAGCACAAGATAACGACAGTCCGGTTCGCATCGTGGAAGCAGTCGTGCAAGTAAACGATCAGCGCAAAAGAGCCATGGGCCGCAAGGTCATCCACGCTCTTGACGGCGACGTGCGTGGCAAACGAGTTGCGTTACTTGGCCTGACCTTCAAACCCAATACCGACGACATGAGAGATGCGCCTTCTATCGCCATCGCGCAAACTCTGATGGACGCTGGTGCGGAAGTGACGGCCTATGACCCTGAAGGAATGGACATTGCAAAAGAACTTATGCCGGCGGTCAAAATGGCAGATAGCAGTTACGGTGCCGCCACAGATGCGGATGCAGTTGTCATCGTTACCGAATGGGATGCGTTCCGTGCCCTTGATTTAAAGAAACTGGCGCAAATCATGAAAGGGACTGTGTTGGTGGATTTGAGGAACATCTATAATCCGTCAGAAGTTGCACAATCCGGTTTGATATACACCAGCGTAGGGAGGAACCGGTAACCGGTGTGTTCGAAATATGAAGCTAGAAAGAAAATTCGTTGAGAAACCTTGGGGGCAAGAGGTTTTGCCCGATGTTTTTGGCGGTGAAACTGGAGAGAAAACCGGCGAGATTTGGTTTCAAGCCCCTGACGGAATAACACTCCAGCTAATGGCGAAATATCTCTTCACCAGTGAACGGCTGTCGGTCCAGGTCCATCCGAATGACCGTCAGGCGCGAAGACTTGGCTTCCCTCATGGTAAAGAAGAATGCTGGCTCATTTTGGACGCGGAACCGGACGCCGTCGTAGGCCTCGGATTAAAAAAAACCGTTAGCGCTAGCAAACTGAAAGCCGCCGCGATGGTGGGAGAAATAGAGCAGCTTATCGACTGGAAACCGGTCAAGGCGGGTGATTTTATTTACGTACCACCGGGGACAATCCATGCCATTGGGGCTGGGATCTCGCTGGTCGAAATCCAGCAGAATGTCGATATTACGTACCGTATCTACGATTACGGACGTCCTCGTGAGCTGCATTTGGACGATGCAATGGCTGTCGCAAAACTGAAACCCTATGATATGAAATATTGGGATGAAGTTCCTGTGGACCAGTCGGTGAGCCTTTCCACGACTCGTCCGTTCGGACTGTTTCAGATAGTCGGTACGAATGACGACATTCTTTCGCGACAAGCCGCAAGCAAGGAATGGCAAGTCATTCCGCTGGAAGGTGAAGTCGGAGTCCGTGGCGAAACAATAACGGCAGGTCAGTGCGGCATTTGTCCCCGCCTGTCAGATATTGATCTTACCAAAAACGGCAAGTCACTCATCGCTTGCGCGATGACATGAAAGTTTCACCATGACGCAAACTAACCAGATCACACCCGTCATCCTTTCAGGAGGCTCCGGAACGCGATTGTGGCCGCTGTCGACGCCCGAAAAGCCCAAACAATTCCTGAACCTGATGGGGCCGCTCAGCATGTTCCAACTGACTCTGCAACGCTGCTCGGATAAAACTATATATAGGAATCCGGTCATTGTGGGCTCTGTAAATCATGTAGAAATGATGCAGGATCAGATGGATGACGTCGGCGCGACACCGCAAACCGTGCTTTTGGAGCCCTGCGCTCGCAATACCGCTCCCGCTATCGCGCTTGCTGCTCTCGCCGCTGCGGCCCCGACTGATCTGTTGCTGGTGATGCCAAGCGACCATATCATCAAAAATATTCCGGAATTTCAAAAAGCGGTGCTGGAATCGACTGCCGTGGCGCAGTCTGGCTGGTTGGTGACATTTGGGATCCAGCCCACCGAACCGGCAACCGGTTACGGGTATATCCAACAGGGCGAACCGATTTCGTCAAGCCCCAGAAGTCTTTCGGCCAAGCGATTTGTTGAAAAGCCGAACCAGGAAAATGCCGAAAAAATGCTCGCGGATGGTGGGTATAGCTGGAATGCTGGAATCTTTTTGTTCCGGGCCGACACCTATTTGTCTGCGATGGCGGAATTTGCCCCCGAAATGCTTGAGGCGTGTCGCTCAGCCATGAACGGCCGGCGAACCGAGCAAGAACTTTGTTTTCCGGACTCCCAAGCTTTTTCCTCGGCACCTTCTGACTCGATCGATTATGCGATAATGGAAAAGGCCGAAAAAGTCGCCGTGACGCCCGTCAACCCTGGATGGTCGGATGTTGGAAGCTGGGATTCTCTTTACGAAATATCGGCCAAGGATGACCAGTCCAATGCCACATTCGGCAAAACCGCGACGATCGCCTCAACCAATAACCTGATCCATAGCCTGCAGCTTGAAGTCGCCGTACTGGGTGTAGAAAATCTTATCGTCGTCACCCACGACAACAAAGTCATGATCCTGCCGCGCGGACAATCGCAAGAAGTCAAAAAATTAGCGCAGAGTCTCCAGAACACGAACGACTAGACTAGCGGCTTCGCGCTTTCCACTGGGCGCGCCTGCGGCACAGTTTCAATATCGGCGGTTAGCCAGGTCGGTCGGGTTCTTCCTTACAGACGTGCCACAATTCTAGCCCCTCTTTGACACAGCAATAGTCGTGCAGTTCGATGGCTGACGAAGCGACAGTTCCAAAAACCCTATTAGCGGCTGAGTAGCGAATGACGCAGGAAAGCGCAGAATCCGATCGCACGTCGGCACCCGCCAAACGTGTTGGGCGGGCCAATTCAGGCCCGTTGACAGTTTCAGCCATATCTTGATTACATAGCAATATAATGAATGGCGCTTGGTCTAACTGAACAGGCCACGGTTTTATCTGAAATATGATTATCAAAATTTTAGCCAAAACTCACTAAGCAGCCCCGATGACGAAAGAAATGACAACCAAACCAAAAGTCCTGACAATCTTCGGCACTAGGCCGGAAGCAATCAAGCTTTTTCCCGTTATTCGGGCTCTGTCCAAGAGCAAGAATCTCGGCGCCCTGAGCTGCGTAACAGCACAGCACAGGGAAATGCTCGACCAGGTCTTGCAAATTGCCGAGATCCAGCCTGAGTTCGACTTGGACCTGATGAAGGCCAATCAGAATCTTGATGACCTGACCGCTCGACTATTGTCGGGCATCGGCAAAACGCTGGATGAAACACAGCCTCAGCGCGTCGTGGTACAGGGCGATACGGCTACGGCAATGTGCGGTGCTTTGGCAGCCTATTACCGCCAGATTCCGGTTAGCCATGTGGAAGCGGGCCTACGTAGCTATAATATTTACCACCCATGGCCGGAGGAAGTGAACCGCAAAATCATCGGCACAATTGCAGATCAACACTTCGCTCCAACCCAGACGGCGGCGGATGCGCTCAAAAAGGAAAATATCCCGGCCGACCAAATCTATGTCACCGGCAATACGGTGATCGATGCCCTGCTGATCACAGCAAATAAAACAAGCGCCGCAAGCAGCGTGAACAACAGCCTCGAAAATCTTTACGAAAAGTTCAGCGGCCGCAAAATCATCGGGGTTACCAGTCACAGACGCGAAAATCTTGGTAATGGACTGACCAATATCGCAAGCGCCCTTCAGACCCTGGCCTCTCGGGATGATGTTGCACTGATTTTTCCGGTGCACCTCAATCCCAAAGTGAGGGCCATCATGCACGATGCACTGGGCGATCTCGATAATGTTGCGATGATTGAACCGCTGGACTACCCCAATTTTGTAAGCTTGCTCAATCATTGTCATTTCATGATGACCGACAGCGGGGGCGTTCAGGAGGAGGCGCCGGCTCTCGGCAAACCGGTGCTCGTTATGCGGGATACGACCGAACGCCCGGAAGGCGTGGCGGCCGGAACCGCAAAACTCGTCGGCACGGATAAAAGCGTAATGCTCGCGGAAGCCAACAGACTTTTGGACGATGAAAGCCATTATCTCGGGATGGCGCGGGCCCACAATCCCTTCGGCGATGGCAAAGCAAGTGATAGAATAGCCGATATTATCGAGAAAAGCCTGATTACCTAAATTTTGCGTGCAAACTATCGCATTACCAGAATGTTTACCTTGAGCGGCTAGATCAACTGCAGGGAAACCGCGCTCAAACGGCGCACTGCGGAGTAGCTTCATCCATGTTGTCAGAAGAAAAACCAAGCGTTTGCGTTATAGGGCTAGGCTATATTGGCTTGCCCACGGCCGCCGTAATTGCGCGGTCGGGCTGCAAGGTTCTCGGCATCGACGTCAACGACAAGGTCGTTGATACCATCAATTCCGGCAATATTCATATCGAGGAAGTCGACCTGGATGGGCTGGTGCAAGGGGTTGTTTCCCGTGGCACCCTTCGCGCGTCGCTCATGATCGAACCAGCAGATGTTTTCGTGATTGCGGTCCCGACGCCATTCGGGGAAAACCACATTCCCGACACCAGCTATGTCATGGAAGCGGCCACCAATATTGCCGCTGCGCTGAAAGCGGGTGATACTATCATACTCGAATCGACTTGCCCGGTTGGCACCACAGAGAAAATGCGAGATTTGATTGCCAAACTGCGTCCCGACCTGCGGGTACCAGGAAGGGTTAATGAGATTCCGGATATTGCGATAGCCTATTGCCCTGAACGCGTTCTACCCGGCAGAATTCTCGAAGAGCTGGTTCAGAACGACCGCAGCATTGGCGGCATTACCCCACGTTGTGCACGCAAGGCGCTCGGCTTTTACCGCCGCTTTGTTCGTGGAGAACTCGTGACAACATCTGCGCGCGCTGCAGAAATGACAAAATTGGTCGAGAACAGCTATCGCGACGTGAATATCGCGTTCGCCAACGAGCTTTCCATTATCGCGGATCATATGGAGCTCGATGTCTGGGAAGTCATTCGCCTGGCCAACCGGCACCCCCGCGTTAATATCCTCCAGCCCGGCCCGGGAGTCGGTGGTCATTGCATCGCGGTTGACCCATGGTTTATCATTCACAGCGCCCCCGAACAGTCGCCGCTCATTCGCATCGCGCGCGAAGTGAACGACGGTAAAACCGGGCATGTGCTGGAACAGGCTTCTCTACTCATCGATGAATTGCCGGGCGTCTCCATCGCCTGCTTCGGCCTGGCTTTCAAAGCCAATATCGATGATTTCCGCGAAAGCCCTGCCCTCAAGATCGCGGCAAAACTGGCACGTCGCTATGGCGGAAGGGTGAAAATTGTTGAACCCTATGCCAGCGAACTGCCAGCCGCCTTCGACGGCACAGGCGCGGAACTGATCGACATCGATCAAGCACTGGAAACCTGCCCCATAATGATCACCCTGACCGATCACGATATGTTCAAGTCAATCCCGCTTGATGAACGCGCCGGCAAGGTCGTCTATGACACGCGGGGAATCTGGCCGGACCAGCCCGACAACCGCCAAACAGTCAGCGAAATGAGATTGGCTAGCTAGATTAGTATTGCTCGCGGCTATATATGAGTTCCGGTTTTCCCGTTGCTACCTCAGGGTCTTAATGACACTACGGGGGCCAGACTATGTCTGTCGCTCGGAAAACCCGGTCGCGATCGGCAGGGCCAAGAAAATCATCGAGACAGCGATCGGATAGGCGTAGAAGAATAAGCCATCGATCAATGAGAAAACACACATCGTGGCAAAGCCCATTGCGCACACAAGCTTCACATAGGGTGGCGCCTTCGCTTTGAAAAAAGCCATGTGGATTAGCAGCGCGATCATTGCCAGAAACGCTCCCCCCCCAATTATTCCCCAGTCGAACAGAAGTTGTAGAATGCTGTCATGGGGATGTTTGTAGATTCCGCCAGCGTTGGTGCTGACAAATTGAAATTGAAGACTGCCATGACCAAGCAATGGCCGCTGCCAGATCAGATCCACAGTCTCTATCCAAAAATTCAGCCGCCCGCTTGAGAAAGCGCTAGGGTCCGCGCTTCCACTCCAGAATCTCTGAATAGCGCCAAAGGCACCATGCTGCGGCAGGGGTGCCAATAACGACAGGATAGCTCCGGCCGTTCCCGCGATACCTGCACGGGTAACAAACCGGACGGAACGCATTGCCGGAAAGCAAATCATGCAAATCATCAAAGCGGTAAGAATTCCAAAGACCGGTCCCCTCGAACCCAACCACAGCATTAGTGCCGAATTGATGGTCAGGAGCATGAGATGTGTTTTCTCCAATTCTCCGGGTTTGGCGGCCAAATGCGCCAAGCTGACCGCTAGGGCTGGTGCAAATATGTAGCCGGTGTGCCTTATGTGAGCATAGGCGGGTAAAAATGAAATCCAATCCACATCGCCATCCAGACCCTTAACATTGGCAAAGATATAAATGGTGAATCCGGCAGCGGCTGCGGCCAGTGGCAGCATGACCGCCAGCTTTTCAAGACGCAGGTGCTCCAAACCAGCCTGTCTGATCAAATATACAACAGCCGCAAACGTCATCGCATGAACAAGCCAAAATCCTGCACCCAAAATCGCGACTGGTTGATTGGCATCTGCGAGAATTGTTGCACCGCAAAGGACAAACAACCACAGACCAAGAATGATTTTGGCAGATACTAACAGCTTCCTGAAAGACTGAACCAAATTTAGCCCGATGGCCAAAGCGACGATGCATAGAGCGATTTCTCCATAGAGCGCAGGCAGGAAAAACAATCGTGCTACCGTTTGCCAATCCGAGAAATTTCCGTTCCAGGACGTCAGGAAAATCACACTGAGTAAGGGGGACAGAAAAATCGCGGCGATAGACAGAAATGCCGCTCTAGACGATATTTCATAACCGATCAGCTTCGGGGGCAACGTATTGCTATTGATCAAGTTTCGGAACTCCCACAAAATCTGCCAGTCCTAATAATTAGAAGATACGTGTATCCAGTTATAGTTAACAAAACCGTACCAGTTGCCTTTCTCCTGCAGAGCGCTGCGGCTAACCAGGGTCCCCGAAGAATGGCGAGTGGAGTGATCGTTTACAGGGCGCGCGCGATTCAAACCACGCCCCAACCCTCCGACGGCGGCAAACATCTTGCCCCGCATGGGTCTTTGAATATAGAACAATGGCATGTCAGAAACATATTACCGACCACGCCGATCCTGTCTCTACATGCCGGCATCCAACACCCGCGCGCTGGAAAAGGCAAAAACGCTTGCTGCGGACACGATCATCTTTGACCTGGAAGATGCTGTGGCTCCGGATGCTAAGGAAGAAGCGCGTGCAAATGCCTGCGCAGCCTTGCAATCCGGCGACTATGGCGGCCGCGAACTGGTCGTTAGGATCAACGCGATGGATACGCCCTGGTTTGCGGAGGATCTCAAGCAGGCCTGCCTCGCTCAAGCGAGCGCCATATTGGTGCCCAAGATATTGAATGCGGATGACGTCATCCAGATCACCGATTTCATGGAGGATCTCGATGCCAGCCTCGATACAAAGCTCTGGGCGATGATCGAAATGCCTGAGGCCGTCCTGAAACTCGCTGAGATTGCCGCGCTTGGCGCGCAACAAAGACTGACAACCTTCGTTATGGGCTTCAACGATCTCGCAAAAGAAATGCGAGCCGATCATGATCGCTCAATTTTCCGCTCGGTGATGACTCAAACCGTCATCGCGGCGCGCGCCTATGGTCTCAATGTCATCGACAGCGTGTACAATGACTTCAACGATCCGGACGGCCTTGTAGCGGAATGCCAGGAAGCGAAAACAATTGGATTCGATGGCAAGACACTGATCCATCCCGCACAAATCGAGATAGCCAATCAAGTTTTCGCGCCGAGCACCAGCGAAATCGAGGCCGCGAAATCGATCATCGAGGCTTTTGAGGATCCGGTCAATGCCGGCAAGGGCGTGATCGTGGTTGACGGCAAAATGACCGAACTTTTGCACTTTAAGCAAGCCAGGCAGCTGGTCGCAACCGCCGACGCGATCGCTGCAATGGCTGAATGACGGTTCGCCCTCGACAAACCGCCAAAAAACCGGTTTAAGTGGTCAATTGAAATTGACATTTGACGGGGCCTGACGGCCCTGCCGTTGGGAGAGCAAAAATGGAAGCCTTGGAAGCAACCGCTGGGGAAGTCAGCAAAGACCAGATCATGAAGCTTTTTCAGGCGCAGCGCGACGCATTTCATGCAGAATTGCCGGTCAGCTACGACGATCGCATGGATCGGATCAACCGGACGGCACAAATGATCATCGATTATCAGGACGCACTGTGCGAGGCCGTATCCAATGACTTCGGCCACCGCAGCGGTGTCCAGACGGTGATGACCGACCTGATGTCGGTCGTTGGTCATGCCAAGGATCACAAGAAAAATCTCAAAAAGTGGATGCGGCGTGAAAAGCGCAATATCGATTTTCCGCTGAACCTGCTCGGTGCGAGCGGTCAGGTAGAATATCAACCAAAAGGCGTGGTTGGAGTCATCGCCCCATGGAATTTCCCGATCAATCTGGCGTTTGACCCGGCCATTGGTGCTTTTGGCGCTGGTAACAGGGTGATGATCAAATTTTCCGAATTCTGCCCTGAGACGGGCGAACTGGTCAAGAAACTGGTTGCTGAATATTTTGCACCAGAGGAAATGACCGTGATCACCGGCGGTCCAGAAACCGGCAAGTCCTTCTCCGAAATTCCCTGGGATCACCTGATTTTCACCGGCGGCGGCGGGATTGCCAAACATGTCATGGCAGCAGCAGCGCAAAATCTGACTCCCGTTACTCTGGAACTGGGTGGCAAGTCGCCAACCATCGTCGGCCCGGATGCCGATATTCAAAAAGCAACCCAGCGCATCGCCATGGGCAAGATGATGAATGCCGGTCAGATCTGTCTGGCGCCCGATTATCTGCTGGTCCCTCAGGACAAGGAGGATGCGGTCGTTTCCGGCATTAGCTCAAGTGTCGCAGAACAATATCCGACGCTGATCGGCAATGATGATTATACGTCGGTGATCAATGGTCGGCACAAGGAGCGTCTGCAGGGCCTCATCGACGATGCGCTGGCAAAAGGTGCGAAACAGACAATCGTCAACCCGGGCGATGAAGATTTTTCCAATACCAACAGCAACAAGATGCCTTTGACCGTGCTGCAAAATGTCAATGACGATATGCGGGTGATGCAGGAAGAAATCTTCGGCCCAATTCTGCCGGTCAAGACATATCGGAATCTCGACGAGGTCGTCGACTATGTGAATGACCACGACCGCCCGCTCGGCCTATATTATTTCGGAGAGACCGAAAGCGATAAACGCAAGATACTCGACAAGACGATATCCGGCGGCGTTACGGTGAACGACGTGATTTTTCATATAGCCCAGCATGATCTCCCATTCGGCGGCGTTGGTCCGTCCGGCATGGGCGCCTATACTGGCCATGATGGGTTCAAGGAGTTCAGCCACGCAAAGGCGGTGTACCGGCAACCCAAGATCAACATAGCTAAAATTGCTGGTTTCCTTCCGCCCTATGGCAAGGTTACCGAGAAGACGATGAAGCAGCAAATGAAACTCTAGCGTCAGGCATATATGGCAGAATTTCCGTTAGCGGGGCTGAAGGTCCTTGATTTTTCACGTGTGGTGGCAGGCCCTTATGCTACCCGCATGCTTTCCGATCTTGGGGCGGATGTGCTCAAGGTCGAGCCTCCGGAAGGGGATGTCACGCGCAAGCTCGCCAAGCGGGACAGCGGGGTTAGTGGCAATTATCTGCAACTCAACATTGGCAAGCGGAACATCTGCGTCGACCTGAAAGCGGATGGTGCCCGAGAACTGATCCACCGATTGGCGGCGGAAGCAGATATTGTCGTCGAGAATTTTCGCCCCGGTGTCATGGACAAATTTGGTGTTGGCTGGGCTGACCTGTCCAAAATCAATCCGCGCCTCGTGATGCTCTCGATATCGGGCTACGGGCAAAATGGTCCGGAGCGCACTCGAGCGGCCTACGCCCCGGTGCTGCATGCAGAAAGCGGACTGATTGCTCGGCAAGCCGAGATGAGCGGCGGACAACCGACCGATATACAGTTTGCCATGGCGGACAGTTACAGCTCGCTGCACGGCGTCATCGCGATCTTGTCGGCGCTGCGAACGCTGGATCAGACCGGAGAGGGCCAGCATATCGATCTTGCGATGTTGAATGTTCTTCACTCGGCCGACGACTATGCGCATTTCGCGCTCGATAATATCTGGCCGAAAGCGCCGGAAACGCTGGTCTGGGAAGCTCCGGAAAACCGCCAGATACTTATCACAGGCGACATGAAATGGTTGTGGATCATGTTTTCGACCAAAGACGGTCTGCAAGACCCGACGCCAGAGGGCGCTGATATACCGACCAAGGTCCGCTTGCGGAAAGAGGCGATGGAGCAGCACATCATGGCCCATGAAAGTTTCGATGCGCTCACCGCGACGCTGGACCGGCTCAACCTCGCCTGGGGTGAGGTCCATCCGTTTGGCCCGGAGATTTACGAACAGACCAGTATCAAGGCATTGGGAACGATTGTGGATGTCACTGATGACGACGGCAATGCCCGGCGGACCGTGCAGTCGCCCTATCGTTTCTCCCAGTCCAGGAGCGGCATCGACAGCAGCGCCAAAACCGCGAAACGCGGCGAACATAATGTCGCCGCGCTTCAGGATTGGTTGAACATCGATGACAGCGAAATCAACGCCTTTGTCGAAAGCAAAGCGCTGATTTCAGACTAGGTTGTGGACTCATAAAATCTTAGCCAGAGTCTGGTTGACGCGAGTGCGACGACGGCGAGGAAGTTTCTGGCGAGTTTGTCGAAGCGGGTGGCACATCTTCGGAAGTGTTTGAGTTTACAGAAGTATCTTTCGACCAGATTGCGCTGACGATAGATGTTCGGGGCGACCGAGCGTTGTACCTTGCGATTGCGTTGGGTCGGGATATGGGCTGTGGCACCCATGGCCTCGACCTGTTCGACCAGGGCGCGGGCATCATAACCCCGGTCGGCGACGAGATGGCGTAGGCGTTGCAAGCTGGCGACCAGACCGGCGGCGGCCGCATG
>NVWL01000050.1 GCA_002733645.1 Oceanobacter sp. | reverse complement strand
TGGCGGGCATTGATTGGACGCTAACGGCAAATGCCGGTGAGCTGTCTTCAACGCCTTACCAGTTTACAGGTATCGTAACCGCGGATTTGGTTAGCCAGACATTGAATGGTACAGACGCAAATAACGAAACGTTCAGCATTAGCACAACAGCCAATGCGGCGAACGTGAATGACATCGACTTCACCTCGGTGGCGGCAATTAACGCCGGTACCAGTACTGGCGATGCAGTCACAACGACTGAATTAGTTGATGCGGATCTCACTGCTAACGGTAATGAACTGGTTGCTTCAACAATCAACTTCAGCAACATCAATGACGCTGATTTAAGCGGCGGTGCACTAACCGGCACGAACGATAACGACGAGACGTTCGAGATTGATACTACGAACAACGCAGTGAACGTAAACGATATCGACTTCACTACCGTTGCTTCAATAAATGCGGGAACTAGTGCTAACGATGCAATTATTACGACAACACTTGTTGATGCTGCTCTTGTCTTAAGTGATAACGGATTAACGGCGTCGAGTATGACGTTTAGTAATATCAATAATGTTGATTTGAGCTTGGGTGCATTGACGGGAACGGATGGTCGTAGTGAGACGTTTAACATTACAACGGCCAGTCAGTCTGTGAATGTAAATGGTATGGACTTCACTCAAGTGTCGACGGTGAGCGCTGGGACAAGTGGCAGTGATAAGGTGATTGCTGATGGCGTTGCCGTCAATGCCGATTTGACGGACAGTAACAATGGCATCACAGCGTCAGATATTGCGTTCAATAACATCAATCAAGCTGACTTGAACGATGGTGCTTTAACTGGCACTGACGCAAATAATGAAACGTTCACTATTGGGGCGGATGCAAACGCAGTGACTGTGAATGCTATCGACTTTACTCAAGTGTCAGCGGTTGATGCAGGCTCAAGTGCGAACGACTCCATTGTGGCAAGTGGTGCCGCCGTCAATGCAGATCTAACTGCTAGCAATAACGGTCTTGTTGCATCAGGTATAGCGTTTAGCAATATTGAGAGAGCGGCATTAAATAATGGTGCCCTTACCGGGACGGATGCGATTGATGAAATATTTACCGTCAGTACGGTTGATAATTTTGTGAACGTTAATGCGATCGACTTTACTCAGGTCTCTGCTGTCAATGCAGGTTCGAGTGTGGCGGACAGTATTGCAACTGATAGTGCCGTTAATGCGGAGTTAAGTGGAGATCAAAACGGACTGATCGCATCGGATATTTCTTTTTCTAATATCAACAGCGCTAACCTAAGTGGCGGCAGCTTAACGGGCAGTAATAATGTCGATACATTATCTCTTACGGTTCTCGGCTTAGTGGCTAACAATATTGATTTCACCTTTATCGATAGTTTTGTCGATCTTGCCGGTGGCTATGATGAAATTACAGGTCTCGCTGGTGTTGATTGGACATTAACGGGAGCAGATGGAGAAATAAACTCGACCCGTTATGAGTTTGCGAATGTTGAAGAGATTAACGTAGTGGGCGAGTCAGTGACTGGATCTTCCACAGCCGAAATCTTTGAACTTGGTTCATCTACCCAGGGTGTGATCGTTAATGAACTACAGCTTAACGATGTTGCTAGTGTGAATGCAGGCGAGAGCGATACTCTTCAGGGAACCAGTGGTGATGATATCTTTGACGTGACTTCTGATGCTGTCGTTGAGGCTAACTCAACTACTTTTAGCGGAATGAAAAATCTCAATGGCTCTGGTGGTCAAGATACGCTTATCAGTAATACAGATGGTCTTGCTTGGATCATTAACGATGGCAAAGAGGGGCTGAATACACTGGGTAGTTACTCCTTCACATTATTTGAACTGCTGGATAATAATGTGGGTGATCTAACCTTAACCACGGCGCTGCAGAGTGCGTTCTCTGGTGATGGTGTTTCACTGAATGTGAGTGGATCAACTACAACCCAGAGTGCTGCATTTGGCGGTATGTTCATGAACTTCAACAGTGCTAATAATGTATCGTTGATCTCCACGTTAACAGGCTCAAATGCGGTTACCGGCAACATTACTGCCAATCAATTGAGCATTCTTGCTTCGGGTGATATCAACATTGATACAGATATTAATCAGGTTGATATTGGAGTGAATGACAGCCGCTCGATTGGAGTCGTGATGGTTCAGGATGGTGACTTAGTTGTTGGCTTAATTGATTCTGGTGAAAACGGCAGCATCATCCTTGATAGCGCGGTCTCAGGAACTGGTAAACTAACCTCCGCAGAACGTAACAGTGTAAACTTTAGTGGCAATACCGCACAAATTGGTACGGGTAATTCAGGTCGCTCGGGAAGTGGTACTTGGTTTGCTGCAGGTGACGCGGCAACAGGGAGTCAGTTGACCTTTGATATAACTACAGAGCTAACGCTGGAAGCTTTCTCTTACGTAACACCGTTCTTCCCGAACGGATCGCCGTTAAATATCTTACTGGAAGGTATTGAAACAGAGTCCTTGATCAGTTCGCAGCAACCAGCACTTATCGTGACTGGTGGTGTTGAAAACTTTGACCAAGTAGATCAAGGGGTATTTGAATCTTTGACGCCTTATGTGGCTGATGCTAATGCGGTGGCTGGATCAGATAATTACTATGCGAGCTCTGATGTTCCTTCTAGCTTAGATACGTCACAACTGGCCGTATTACTCGAGGCTTACCAGCCAACGGCTGCAGGCTTGAGCTACGGTGAATACACCATTAACGATGGTGAGTCTGAAGAGGAAGAAGATAAGGATGAAGAGCAGCAGGAACAGCAGTCTAATACGGTAGTCGCTGATGGTGATATCCGTGTTGCTTACAACGATTCAGGAGAAATTCTTGGTGTTGTTAAGGAATACGTATTTCAGGCTGGTGATTCATTGTGGAGTTTATCGTCTCGTTTCCTTGGTGACGGTTTTGCTTGGAGAGAACTACTAAGCCGCAACCCAACAATTAAAGACCCTGCCTCAATCGTTGATGGTCAGGTGATTAATGTTGTTGAGAAGGTTAGTGATGAGATCTCTCAGAAGCTTAAAGGTGCGATTGATGCAGGCTTTGCCTCACAAGATAGCGGTGGCGTTGTATTGCCTGCCGCGTTACGTGATGAACTAGCCTTGCCTTGATACGGCAATAAATAAAAAAACGTGCACAGGCTTAGCCTCTGCACGTTTTTTTCTATTCTGAGTTAGCGGATAGAGCTATAAACTTCGTATCAGTTTTCTTTTTTGCTGTAGATAGTGATGGCCATGACCTCTGAACTAAGTATCAACATTCACCAACATTAACAGTGTCCCTAAATTTTACTGTGGGTTTATCGGTGCCCTTTTATTGATATTGACTCACCCTTTATCCAGGCGTCTCTATCAGTCGAACCCACCGGTTAAATATATTTAATCGGGCTGCAGCAAGTTTTAAGCAAACCAATAAAGGGACAGCAATTAGTACTCCAACAGCTCCCCATATCCACGCCCATAATATCAACCAAAGAATCAGAACGAGTGGGTTTAGGCGCATATTACGGCCTAAGACGGTCGGGGTGATAAACTGTGCTTCAAGAGTATTAATGGCGAAAAATATTAATACAGGCGTTAACGCTGCCCACTCTGCGCCGTATTGTATGATGCCTGCTAAGTAGAGAATCAACATCGCGGCGACTGGCCCAACGTAAGGCGCAAAATTAAGCAACCCTACCATTACCCCCCAGAGTAAAGCATCTTCCACTCCTGCCGCCCACAGCGCTATGCCTGTGACTACTCCCAGTCCTGTGTTGATGACACTGACGGTGAGGATGTAGCGGGATAATTCTCGTTGCACTTCATCTAGTAGTGAATTGGCGGCGTGTTTATCACGTTCTTTAGGGAAGCCACTAATAAAATTGGCGTATAGCAGAGGCCCGAATACCAGCATAAAAATAACGAGAATAAGAAATGTAAAAAACTGCGCAAGTAGCACGGGTGTGGCCCCTAAAATCTGTGCTGCTAATTCTATTCCTCCTTGTTTGAAGCGATCTGAGACCGGGTTTTCGGTCGGCTCGGGGGGTGAATTGTCTACTTCATCTTCATCACTACGAAACCAACCAAATAACCGAAAACCTTTATCTTTTTCTGTTGGTTGAACCGTTTCTGCTTGTGAAACTGCATCGGTTGGGGATAATTTTTGACTGAGTTCATTAAATTCTGTTGTTAATTGTGTTGATAATTCGGGGATTCTTTTTCCCCACTTTTCAGCCGGTTCAACCAACTGCATTCCTAATAGTGTGAAGGGGACGCCAATCATTGCAAGGAGCATCAATGCTGAAAACGCACGCGGTAGATAAAAACGTTGGAGTAGACTAACAACAGGACTGAGTAATAGAGCAAAAAGCGCTGCAACGGCGATGGGTAGAAACAGAGTTTGAGCGAAATAGAGTGTATAAAATACAGCAATAGCTAAAAGCCAGTACACTGCTATTTGAACGGGAGTTAAATGTACACGTTTTTGGTTAGCATCGTATTCTTTCGGCTGACATGGGGAACTGTCTGATTCCGTTTTTGTGGAGGGGTTCATTCACCGACTCCAATTTGCTGCCCCATAGAGAAAGCATGACGTGCCATAGGAAATAGCCGACTTCCGGCGATACCAGCAGAATACATGTTGGTCGCTCCTATATAGCCAGCCAGTGTTCCAGCAAGCACTCCTGAACCAATTAGCCAAATGGGAGGAACTTTTTTAAAAGTACTATGCGTATTTTTTGCTAGAACATTCACAACTTCGGTTCTTAAAGTTAGTTGTTGATCAAGAGCATCAATCTGATCAATTAGCTTTTGTCGTGTCATCAATGATCTCCTTTAAAAGTCGTTTAGCGTGTGCTTTAGTCCGTCTAAAACCTAACCCGCTACGGAATCGTTTTCGAAGAAGGAGGAGTGTTGTACACAGTAAAATCTGTAATAGCGTGAAGGCTGATAGTGCTAAAGTGACGGAGCTTGATATGTCGTAAACAATCCAAGCAATTAGAGCACCTGTCGAAACCCATGCCAAGATAACAGCAGGGAGTAAGGCCAGCCAAGTCAGGAGCAAGCGGCGCGCCTCTCCGATTGATAGCTGTAGTTCGAGCCTGAGCAGCTCGCTCAGTTCTTTGACCACTAAAGCTGTTTGACCTGATAACCCCATCAACTGATCTGCTAGCGTGTTAGCTAACCGTTCTTCTTCATTATTACTCTGATTTTCATGAATCGTTTCTGAGGTGTCCGGCACGTCGAGCTGATCCGAAGTACCGGTCTCACTTTCTATGTTCATTTACGAGAAAGAACTTTAGAAGCAATAAAGCCTGCGGCGAAGGCAATCCCCATAGTTGCAAGAGGTTTGTCCTTCATATAATTCGTTGCTTGTTGTGTAAAGTCCCCCGCCTTATCTCGACCTTTCTGGAAGTGCTCTGTGGCGTCATTTTTTATATCGACGCCAGCTGATTCTGCTGCCGTTTTGAAGTGGTTCTTTGCTTCCATTAGCTTTTCGTAGGCTTCTGAAACAGCCGCTTTGCTCGCTTCTAGCTCTGTTTCTTTGTTGTTTGCCGTTGTTTTAGAGTTTGCAGTTGCCATGATAACTCTCCATTTCGGTTGGTTCCTGGTAGTCCCAGATAGGTCAGTGTGTGTTCTGACATAATTTGTGACCAGAAGGTCGCCAATGAGTTCATGCTTTTATTTATCTCACGTGATTAAGTGGGCAATCATAGTGCTTCCGTTGAGTTAAGAGTAAGGACTTCAACGTATGCTCAAGCCAGCATATCTATATTGCGAATTTGCTTGTGTCCTCAGTATGGGGGGTAAGAGAACAGTCATGAGTAAAGCTGTCATTTCTCAGGTGTGGGCGAGTAGTGATGACGATTAAACTCGTGAAAAAAGTTTAGCCTTCCTACTCAGAATAAAGAGAATTTACCTTGGATTTTATTCTGACGAATTTGAAGTCAGTGGCGTTTCTTGTGGGTGTTTAATTAAACGTGATGCCAGTACCCCCACCTCAAATAACATCCACATAGGTACGGCTAATACGGTCTGTGAAATAATATCAGGTGGTGTAATTAACATGCCAATTACAAAGCAGCCAAGGAAGACGTAAGGGCGTTTCTCGCTGAGTGCTTGTACTGTAGTAATGCCGCTAAGCACCATTAAAAACGTGGCAATCGGAATCTCGAAAGCAATACCAAAAGCGAAGAATATCTTGAGAATAAAGTCGAGGATGTTGCTGATGTCGGGCATGAAGGAGATACCTTCCGGGCCGACGGCGGTGAAAAATCCAAATACCAGCGGTAATACCACAAAGTAGGCAAAGGCGATGCCGGAGTAAAATAATACAATGCTTGAAAACAATAGGGGGATCGCAAATTTCTTTTCGTGCTGATATAACCCAGGTGAAATAAATGCCCAGATCTGATGCAAAATAAAAGGCACTGCTAATAATACAGACAACACGAAGGTCATTTTGAACGGGACTAAAAATGGCGAAGCGACACCGGTGGCGATCATGCCACCATCAATGGGCATAAGTACTGACAGAGGCTCAACCAGTATTAAATACAGATCATTAGCGAAATAAAATAAGCTTAGAAAAAACACCAAAACAAGAATCACGGCTCGAAGTAAACGATTACGCAGTTCAATTAAATGAGCAATAAGTGGTTGTTCTTGATCTGTCATTTTGTTGTATCGTCAGAAGCGGGCGTTTTGTTCTCGTTGCTGACTTCTGAGTCACTATTGTCGTCAGCTTCTTTTTTATCCGACGTTTTTCGCATTGATAAAGGGTCTAAAATATCCTTATCAAGGAAGGTCGCCGCTGGATCTCTAAGTTTGGCTTTAAGCTCTTCGGTACGGGCATGTCGTTCAAGATCTTCTTGAATATTGGACATGGAACGACGCACTTTACCTATCATCAGGCCAAGTGTACGCGCCGCTTTTGGTAAGCGTTCTGGGCCTAATACCAGTAATCCGAGCACGCCGACGACTAATAGCTCCATAAAGCCAATATCAAACATCAGGCTTTGTCCTGATCCTTGCTTTTGTCTTTCGATTCGCTAAATTCAGCATCTTTCTGAGTTGAGTCATCGGTTAGCGATTCGGTTCTGTTCTCTTTATCGTCTTCAGGCTTCTCATTCATGGCGCTTTTAAAGCCTTTTACCGCACCACCTAAATCCCCGCCCATATTGCGCAGTTTTTTAGTTCCGAAAATCATAATGACTATGGCCAATACGATAAGTAGTTGCCAAATGCTGATTCCACCAAACATGTGCTGTACTCCTAGAGTTTATTATTAGGATAAATTATTTTTTCGAGCGGGACGCTTTTTCTTCCAGCCCCGACATATTGAAACGACGGGCCAGTTCATTCACAACGGCTTCTGGTCGTTCACCAAGTTTGGCTAGGGCCACTAACGAGTGAAACCATAAGTCAGCCGTTTCATAGATGACGTCTTTGTTATCGCCGCTAGTTTCAGCATCTTTAGCCGCCAGTATGGTCTCAGTGGCTTCTTCGCCGACTTTTTCTAAAATCTTATTCAGACCTTTGTGATAGAGGCTGGCGACATAAGATGAATCGGCGTCGCCACTTTTGCGCTCTTCGAGAATGTCGCCCAGCTCTTTAAGAATATCGCTCATTAGACTGTCTCAGTAAATGTTGTATTAATAAATGTCACTCGGGTCTTTGATAACGGGGTCAACATCGACCCAGCGATCGTTTTCAAATACTTTGTAAAAGCAGCTTTCGCGGCCAGTATGGCAAGCGATACCACCAATTTGCTCTACCTGCATGACGATAACATCAGAGTCACAGTCTAGCCGTAACTCGTGCAGTTTTTGCACATGTCCGGATGATTCGCCTTTTCGCCATAACTGTTGGCGCGAACGAGAGTAAAAAATCGCGCGTTGCTCTTTGGCGGTTAGCTCAAGCGCTTCTCGATTCATCCAGGCCATCATTAATATACGGCCACTTTGGTGATCTTGCGAGATCGCAGGCACTAGTCCATCGCTATCCCACTTTACGGCATCAAGCCAGTTCATACCTAATTACCTGTGTTTGATCCTGTTGCGATGCAGGATACCTTTCTGTTCTTTCTCTTGCCGTGGCTTTGGTCTTCAAGATAGTTAGCCTTTTACTATCAACCAGAGAATGCCAAAAGCTGAGAGTCCTAATCCTGCGACTTCGGGAATGGCGAGGGCGTAGGACTGCCACCAGAGTAACACGCCTCCACCGGTTGCCAGTAAGCCCAGTGTCTGGTGGCGCTTTTGCTGACGCTGCGCTTCAAGTGCGGCGTTGAGTTGCATAATCTGCTGCTGCATGGCGAGCTGGTTTTCGTCCATATGATTCAAACGAGTTAATGCGCCGTGCATTAGGTTTGGAATTTGTGGTGCCTTTTCAATCCAACTCGGGAGCTGGCGTTTGAATTCTTTGAAAGCCGCTTTTGGCCCAAAGCGTTCGCGCATCCAGCGTTCAAGGTAAGGTTTGGCTGTTGCCCACAGATCCAGCTCAGGGTAAAGCTGACGGCCAAGACCCTCAATATTGAGCAGTGTTTTTTGTAGCAGTACGAGCTGCGGCTGTACTTCCATATTAAAGCGGCGAGCGGTGGCAAATAATTGAATCAGTACTTGGCCAAATGAAATCTCGGCTAATGGCTTTTCAAAAATAGGCTCACACACGCTACGAATGGTGGCAGCAAATTCATGCACCTTGGTGGTTGGCGGTACCCAGCCGGAGTCAACATGGAGCTGCGCAACTTGATGATAGTCTTGATTGAAAAACGCCATCAAATTCATCGCTAAATAATGTAGGTCTTCATCGGTCAAGCTACCGACAATACCGCAATCAATGGCAATGTATTGTGGCGACGCCGGATTCTCTCGGCTGACGAAAATATTGCCCGGGTGCATGTCGGCGTGAAAGAAGCTATCGCGGAATACCTGGGTAAAGAAAATCTCAACACCGCGCTCTGCCAGTACTTTCATATCCGTCTTTTGCGCGTATAACTCATCTAAGTTGGCGACGGGTATCCCATAAATGCGTTCGCTCACCATGACTTTTGAGCGGGTGTATTCCCAATACACCTCGGGCAGGTAGAGTGATTTTGAATCGGAAAAGTTACGACGCAGTTGAGTCGCGTTTGAAGCTTCGATCTGTAGGTTTAATTCGCCATAAATGGTGTGGCGATAGTCTTCGACCACTTCCATCGGTTTCAAGCGTCGGCCGTCGGCTGAATATTTCACCAATAGGGTGGCCATAAACTCCAGCAGTTGCAGGTCACGCTCAATGGTGTCTTCAATGCCCGGACGCACCACTTTAACAACGACTTCTTTGCCGATATCGTTTTCATGTTCTGGAAATAGTCGAGCGGCGTGAACTTGCGCAATAGAGGCAGAGGCGAGTGGCTGTTCTGAAAATTCGGCAAATAGCTCACTAATAGACTGCCCCAGCTGCTCCTCAATCATGGCCATCGCTTTGTCGGATGGAAACGGCGGGACGTTATCCTGCAGCTGTTTTAGCTCGTGCACGATGTCTTCCGGGATTAAGTCTGGCCGAGTCGATAAGATTTGCCCAAATTTAATGAAAATAGGGCCGAGGGCTTCAAGGGCCAAGCGCAAGCGTGCGCCGCGGGTTAGTTTGCTAGGCACGGGGCTTAAACGCCACGGTGCCATCCATAATAAAATTCGGAGTTTAAGCGGTAGTTGGTCCGTCGGTACCAACGCATCTAGACGATAGCGGGTAAAGACAAACAGAATTTTCCAGAGACGCCAGAGGTTGCCCACGGTTATTCCTTAGGGTTCTTTTTATTTTCTACGCGGGCTATGCGAGCTTCTAAGCGGTCTGCGCTTAGGCGAAGCTGGTCAACATCAGCGTTGAATTGATCAAGTAACGGAGCTGGGGTAACTAATTGCACCTCATCTTCCAAATATTCTTTACCGGCGCGACGATAGGTTTGGCTGGTGTCTTTGCCCCATTTGAATAAACCGCGCACACCTTTGCCAATTTGATGGGCCAATACTCCGCCAGTGACTGGTTGAATTAGGGCTTCCCAATCAATATCCAGTGTTTGCACGACACGGGTGATGCTGAGCGCTAATTCGGTGTCGCCATCCATATCGATATTAGAGTTAATTAGCTCATTGGCTTTATCGCTGGCTTGGACAAGTTTGATGAAATCAGCGGTGGAGCCTCGGAGTACGACATCGGAATCAATATCCGGGGTCATACTCAGGTTTAAACCTTCACGAGTGATGCGCACATTTATTTGTGTCATTCCGGTGATGATGATGCCCATCATTCTGCCTTCATGTTTTGCCAAGCGCAGTAGTGCCGCAGGATCTTGTTTTATCACCTGATTCAGCAGTACTTCAACGGGTAGGCAGAGTGCCTGTGACAAAACAGGTGAAAGCATTAAGGCTTGATTCCACGGTGCAGAGCAACGACGCCACTGGTCATGTTGTGATAATTACAACGAACTAAGCCTGCATCTTCCATCATGCTTTTCAACGTTTCTTGATCAGGGTGCATACGGATGGATTCAGCAAGGTATTTATAGCTTTCAGAGTCGTTAGTCACGAGTTTGCCCATCATGGGTAACGCAGAGAACGAATATAAATCGTAAGCCTTGCTCATTAGCGGGTTGGTTGGCTTGGAGAACTCAAGTACGAGTAGGCGACCTCCAGGCTTTAGAACACGAGCCATAGAGCGCAATGCTTTATCTTTATCGGTGACGTTGCGTAAGCCGAAGGCGATAGTGATCACATCGAAGCTGTTGTCTTCAAACGGTAGCTCTTCGGCGTTTGCCTGAACGTATTCGATGTTACCGACGTAACCCTGATCGGTTAAACGATCACGGCCAACATTGAGCATGGAGGAGTTGATGTCTGCGAGTACAACTTTACCCGTTGGCCCGACAATGCGAGAGAACTTTCGGGTTAAATCACCAGTCCCGCCAGCCAAGTCCAGAATGCTATTGCCCGTGCGTGCACCACTCATATCAATGGTGATGCGCTTCCATAAGCGGTGAACCCCGAAAGACATCAGGTCGTTCATTACGTCGTATTTCGCTGCTACTGAGTGAAATACATCGGCTACTTTGCTGGCCTTGTCTTCAACGGCGACTGTGTCGTAGCCAAAGTGCGTAGTTTTATCGTCGGACATGCTTACCTCCCAATCAAGATCGCCATTCTAACCAGCCAAGCTCGGCTTGTCTGCTTTCCATGCTGTTATTAATCGACCGGAGTCTGGCACAAGTGCACCTGTGCAAGTGAGTGAGGGTCGGGCAATCTGCAAGTTCTTGTAGTACTCCATGATTAAGCAGAGTTAAAAGAGAGAAAAAATGAATACAGTACTAATGAAAGCAATCACTTTGGTGTTTTGGGTTTTGGCCATTACCGGCTGGATTCAAGGCTGGGATGGGTTGTTGGGCTATTTGCCGACAATCGGTGGCGTAGTGGCTTTGATACATGTGTTAGAGGTATTGCTGTTTTTGGCGATATTTCGTAAGAAAAGCACCAATGTGCGTTTAGATGCGGTGCAGGTGTTTGTGTTTGGTATGTTTCACCTACAAAAATTTATGCCTAAGCGTTAAGTCTATAATTGATAGAAACAAAGAAGGGAGGCACAGCCTCCCTTCTTGGTGGTCGATCTAACGGTCTAGCTTACTTAACTTCAAGCTCAACACGACGGTTTAAAGCACGGCCTTCGTCGGTCGTGTTCACCGCGATTGGCTGGCTGTCGCTCAGGGCTTTTAGTTCAATCGCGTCTTTGCTTACGCCACGGGCCATTAAGTAGTTACCTACGGTTTTAGCACGCTCGAGCGAGATGAACTGGTTGAAGTCTTGCGTTCCAGTCTCATCCGCGTGGCCTTTAATAATGATCTTCATATTGGCGTCTTGCTTAGCATTGGCCGCAATTTGATCTAGGTAGTTTGTTGCTTTAGCTGGCATGCCAGCTTTGTTTAGTGGGAAGCGCAAAAGTGCTTCGGCAGATTTGATCAGATCACAGCCTTGGCTATCAACCATTGAGTTCTTCGGTGAAGATTCGCATTTATCTAAGTTGTCAGCGATGCCATCGTTATCAGCGTCGTTGAATGCGGATGGGCTAGGGATACCTGCTGCTGTCGCTGGCATTTGGTTGGGTTCAACGACAGCTTTTTCGGTAGACTCTACCGTAACGACAGGTTTTTCGTCAGTCATGTTGTTGGCGCTAGAAGCAGCACCTGCAGCAGCCATCGCACCTGCCGCCGCAGCAGAGCCAAAGCGGTAACCCACTTCTAGTACGTAGTTTGTGTGCTCAGGGTATTCGTTAACCATGTCGTCATAACGAATCTCAGCGCGACCGAATACGCGGTCAGAGCTGTCGTACTGCATACCTGCACCAACAGATAAGATGGCATTTGAGACACTGCCACCGCCTGCTCTGACATCTTCAAAGCCAACGGCTGCCGTTACGTATGGCTTCCATGAATCTTCAGACAAGAAATACAAGCTATTGAAGCGGAATTGTTCAACGTCCGCTCGAGAGTCGTCTTGGATAATTGAAGGAATAACAATACTGCCTTCTAACGCAATATCATCTTTCAGCATGTAACCTAGAGAGATCTCATTGGTGTAGCTGTGTTTGATATGATCGCCGAAGTGATCAACGCTGGCTTCGTTATCTGTGTGGGCCGCGCCCACAGTAAAGTAATAAGGAAGGTCAGATGCGTGTGCTGATACCGATACGGCAGCGGCAATAGCGGCGCTAAGTATTGTACGTTTCATGGTTGTAATCCCCAATATGAGTTGCTTGCGCGAACTTTAACAAAATACCGTATCGTTTCGCCATGTCCTAAATGGATCAAACGACAATAAATATGGAATATGGTTCAGATTGCTTAATTCGATGTGACTTTATAGTAATAAATTCGAGTTTTATTGGTATTACGTCTTATTCGCTTGTTATATCGATAGGTTACTACGGCTGTCGTTGTGCCTATTTAGCCACTCCCCTATGCTTGGGCTCGACTGTCTTAATCAGAGTTGCCCTTATATATGCTGCCGCACAGAACACCGAGTTATGTTCGTTTAGGATTATTGTCCGCTCTCGGCTTATTAGCATGGGGCACGGCTGCGTATGTTGCTTTGGCCGCGACACCTTCGGATAACCTTTGGTTATCCGGGGTCTGTATTGCGATAAGCGGCGTATCCTTTTTACTTCTGGCTGCGCTAGGTATTCGTGAGCTGTTAATCAATAACATGATATGGCATGTCGATAATGGTGATTGGCGTTTTTGGCTATTACTACTGATTGGTTATGCCTCTGGTATTGCGCTGGTTGATATTGCCCAGCTGAGCGTTGCTCAAGGGCTTGTGGTTGCCTTGTTAGTGGTGAATATGGCCTCCATGGCGGTGCGCTTCACCGCCTTGTATGCGGTCACGTTGAACCTTGTGGTGGGTATTGTTTTTGGGCTGCAATTTGATGGGGATGACTGGTGGCTGGTGATGCTGAGTTGTTTGATTCAACAAATGGTGTTGTGGAGCTTTGGTCAGAGTATTGTTGCGGAAGTCGTTGAGGTACGCAGGCTTCGAATCATGCGCAACGAGTTACGTATGGCACAAGCTCAAATCTCAGAGTCGGGTCGTATGCTGGAGAGGCGAAATATGCGCCATAACCTGCACGATAAAATGGGACATGAGCTGGCGACCTTGCATATGAATTTGCAAATAATAGAGCAGCATATACGTCGTCATTCCGCCCCTGAAGTCATGGCTGCTCCTTTGAATGAAGCGCGCGGTGCTAGCCGCCGTATGTTTGCTGAATTAGACAATATTGTGACGGGGCTAAAGCAAATACCAGCGGCGCATTTTTATGATGCGCTGACTGACCTGATTGATCAGGCAACAACACTCAACGTGACCACTCATTGGGATGATAAAGTCAGTATTGCAGATCCCCAGTGGTGTGAAACCTTGTTGTCTGCTGCGCGAGAATTCCTAACCAACGTGATGAAGCATTCAACCGGGACTGACGTCGAGTTAAGTGCGAGGTATCGCAATGGTGTCTACGAAATTATTATGCAAGAACGTACGGCTGCAGAGAACGAAATAACCTTAGGAAACGGCTTGCTGGGGGTGGCTGAGCGGGTTGAGGCCCTAGAGGGAACCTTTGAGGTTACCAAGCAAGAGGGGCGAGTGACTTGGATAATAAAAATACCGGAGGGCGATAAATGATTAAAGTTGTGCTCGTAGATGATCAGGCATTGGTGCAGCAAGGCGTAGCAACCCTTTTGAATATGACCGGCGCGATCGACGTGATAGAAACGTTTAGCTCGGGAGTTAAGCTGTGCCAATGGATACAAAATTATGGCGGCGATCTAGATCTGATACTGCTTGATTTTCATATGCCGGATCAAGATGGCCTTGAAACACTGAGGTTATTAAATGAACAAACTAAAATCCCCGTTGTATTTCTGAGTACATTTGCCGATGCAGCCCTAAGTCGTGAAGCTAGACGCTGTGGTGCTCGGGGCTGGTTAGCTAAAAGCATTGAAGTGGATGATTTGGTGTCTGTACTTCGAGTGATAGTCACTGGAGGCAGTGCTTTTCCTGCATTGGCGGCAACCAAGGTCGATTCAGATCTAACCTCGCGCGAATATGAAATCGCCCGTTGTTTGGTGGCAGGGATGACGAATCAACAGATTGCCGATGAATGTTTCTTAAGCTTGGGCACAGTAAAAAACTATACGTCTAATTTGTTTTCTAAGCTTGAAGTAGCAAATAGAAGTCAGGCAATGACGGCTTTGCGGGAGCGAGGGATAAGCTGACTCGTTTTGTCTGTTGTTGTTTGTACTGCTTTTGTATAGCTTGTGTATATCTTAACTTTTGAGGGATATACCATGCTTGGACTTATTAGAACTACCGCCGTACTGACCGTTGCACTTTTCTTATCCGGGTGTCGCATTGTCGATACCGTCCCGTTTGTCGACATACCTCGTTACATGGGCACTTGGTACCAGATATCTGCCAATGAAGTGGCGTTTAACGAAGGTTTGGTTGGGGTAACGGCTGATTACACATTGCTAGAAGATGGCTCCGTCGAGGTCTACAACCGTGGCTATGTCGATACACTCGATGGCGAACCCAGTGATATTGTGGGTAATGCGACTATCTGGGACGAAGAAACAAACTCCAAATTGAAAGTAGTCTTTCCCGGTGCGCCGGATCTTCCCTACCCAAATTACTTGATCGTCATACTGGATGAGGTGGATTATCAGTACGCGGTAGTTACCGATCCTTTCGAATACACCCTATTTGTTTTAAGTCGCACACCACAAATGAGCGAAAATACTTACGCAATGATCTTGGGTGAGCTAGAAGCACTGGATGTCGATACGAGCAAGTTATTGATCACCCCACAGCGTGATTAAGGCTTACTGACTAAGCAAAGGGTGTACGCTGTTGTACACCAGTTTCGAAATCGTCGGTTGAGCTTTGGATGTAGGGTGAATGCCATCGCCCTGCATCATTCCCTCGACAGCGGCAACCCCCTCTAACAGAAACGGAATAATGGCCGCGCGATACTTTTCGGCAACTTGCGGGTAGATAGCTCGAAATCTTTCCGTATATGCTGGGCCGTAATTGGGTGGTATTTGCATGCCTGCAAGCACAACCGCTGCGCCACTGTTCTGAGTGATATAGGTCATGCGCTCAAGGTTCTGCTTTACTAAGCCTAGTTGAGTGCCACGAAGCGCATCGTTACCGCCAAGCGCGAGAATAACGACATTCGGGTTATGCTGTTTCAGTAAAGCGGGCAGGCGCGTTAGTCCACCGGAGGTTGTGTCACCACTTGTTGCTGCAGCAACAACAGTCAGTTGCGGAAACTCTTTGCGCAATTCATTCTCTAGAATAAGTGGCCATTGCTCTTCAACGGGTACACCCAGCCCAGCACTGATACTGTCGCCGACAATCAATACCAGAGGGTCGGCAGCCTGAGCGTCGGAAATCAGAGTGTCAGAATGAGCCGAGAACGGCTGCATAGTGAGTGTGCAAAACAATATCCCCAATACAGTGCCCAATTTTTTACCGCGGATTAGGATTTTAGCGTCGATGACATTAAACAAAGCAGTTGCCTCTCTATCAGCAAAGAATCTAACAAAAGTGGTTCAAAGTGGTGATGAACCACTGACCATCCTGAAGGGAGTTAATCTTGAGATCAAGCCGGGAGAAACCGTTGCCGTGGTTGGGACATCCGGCAGTGGAAAGTCCACACTGTTAGGAATACTGGCCGGGTTGGATAAATCAACGGCTGGGGAAGTCACCTTACTTAATCAGCCAATTCAGACAATGAATGAAGATGAGAGAGCGGCGGTACGCGCGCAAGGTGTGTCATTTGTGTTTCAGAATTTCCATTTATTGCCGGGTTTAACCGCACTCGAAAACGTCATGCTCCCGCTTGAAATTCAAGCGATTCGTGGTGCTCGAAAAGAAGCTCAGGGGTTGCTTGAGTCGGTGGGTTTAGGCAATCGCCTATCACACTACCCAAACCAACTGTCCGGTGGTGAGCAGCAACGAGTCGCTATCGCCCGAGCCTTTGCTGGTCGTCCGGAAGTCCTCTTTGCAGATGAACCCACTGGGAACCTTGATCGTACCACCGGTGCTCAAATTGAAGATCTTCTCTTCAATCTTAACCGTGATGCAGGTACGACCCTCGTTCTAGTGACGCATGACGAGAAACTCGCGGCTCGTTGCCAGCGGCAGTTACGTATGAGTGACGGAACGCTGGTGGAGGAGATTGAATGAGTTCGAACAAGCGGTCGGGTATAGGCTATATCGGCGAGCTTAGGCTGTCATTACGCTTACTGGGGCGTGAGGCTCGCAGCGGCGAATTAACTCTTATTTTGTTGTCGTTGATATTAGCGGTCACTGTCTCAACAGCCATCGCTTTATTTAGTCAGCGGCTTGATCTGGCAATGAAAGCCAACGCCAACGACATGTTGGGGGCTGATTTACGTATAAGCTCAAGTTCTGCTTTGCCAGAAGAGTGGCGCACCACCGCAGCAGAATTATCCCTAAGCCAAGCACGCACAATGAGTTTTCCGAGTGTTGTTTTAGCCGGGAATGAAATGACACTTGCCGCCATCAAGGCGGTGGATGATGGCTATCCACTACGTGGTGAGTTACTTGTTCAACAGGACTCTCAAGCTCAAGCTGAGCAGCAGACGAGTGGCCCTCAACCCGGTGAAGCATGGGTCGAACAGCGTCTTTTGTCGCTACTTAATATTGAGCTAGGTGCTGACATAGAGGTCGGAGCCAGCCGTTTAAAAGTGACGGGAGTGATTGAAAAAGAGAGTGATCGTGGCGGTAATTTTTATACCTTGTCGCCGCGAGTCATGGTGCATTGGTCTGAAGTTGCCGGATCGCCGTTACTCGGGCCGGGCAGCCGTGTGAAATATCGCCTCCTGTTAGCGGGGGAGGCTGCTGCGCTAGATACGTTGCGTGAGAGCCTCACGTTAGAGGCGAATCAGTCGTTCGAGTCTTTAGGTGATGGCAATCAAGCCATGTCGAGATCCTTGGAGAGAGCGCAGCGCTACCTAGGTTTGGCCGCTATCTTAGCGGTTGTGTTGGCCAGTGTTGCTGTGGCGATTAGTGCCCGGCGCTACAGTGAACGCCACTTTAATGTCAGCGCCCTGATGCGCACATTTGGCTTGATGCGTGCCAGTGTCTTACGAATTTTCTTCTGGCAGCTGCTTATTATTGGCGTCTTGGCCACGGCCATCGGAGCAATGGCCGCACTGGGATTACAGCAAGGCCTTATTTCAGTGCTCGCGAGTGTGATACCTGAAGGCCTACCTGCCGCTGGGGCGAGTGCTTGGATCTTAGGATTAAGCACCGGCATCATCAGTTTGCTTGGATTTGGTTTCCCTCATCTATTGCCGTTATCTGCGATCAGCCCCTTACGCGTATTGCGTCGTGATCTAGTGCCTGTGCCCGTGAGCGGTTGGTTACTTTATGGTCTGGCGTTAGTTTCTTTGACCTTCTTGTTGTGGTTACTGTCCGGGGATGCGGCATTGAGTGTCGGTATTATGATCGGTGGCTCGCTGACATTAGTCCTACTTCTGTTGTTACTTAAAGGCCTTCTGGTCTTGGCTGGGCGCGTGTTACGTAATCGCGAATTGAGCTTGAGTACTCGTTTTGCATGGCAGCACCTAAGCCGTAATCGCACAGCTACCGCCGGGCAATTATTAGCATTCGCCTTAACTCTAATGGTTATGCTGGTCATTGGTGTGCTACGTACCGATTTGCTCGGCGACTGGCAGAACAGCTTGCCTGATGATGCGCCCAATGTATTTGCGCTGAATATTCAGCCTTACGAGCAGGATGAGTTTGTTCAAGGATTATCTGATAAGGGGATCGCTCCGCAAACGCTCTACCCTATGGTGCCAATGCGTTTAGTCGAGATTAATGGTGAAGCGGTTAGTGAATTACCGGTGGCCGAAGATCGAGCCATTAATCGTGATCTAGTCAGCTCTGTGGCGGACGTGTTACCTGACAATAACGAAGTGGTTGCTGGTAGCTGGGAAGAGACCCGGAATAACGGTGAACAGGTCTCTATTGAAGAAGAGCTCGCCGAGCGCCTTGGTGTGGATCTTGGTGATGAGCTGACGTTTCGTGCGTCTGGGGTTAATGTTACGGCCACCATAAGTAGCCTTCGTAGCGTTGACTGGGCCTCGATGACGCCTAATTTTTACATGATGCTGTCCGCTGACCTGATTGCTCAGATCCCAAGCAGTTACATGACGAGTTTCCACCTTAGCGATGAGAATAGCGCGCAGTTGACCACCCTCGTTCGTCAGTATCCTGGAATAACATTTATCGATACGCGATATTTGTTGAGTCAGGTTCAGGCGCTATTGCAGCGCTTAACTTTAGCCATTGAATTAATCTTAGTCTTTGTGTTGGCCGGGGCGATGTTGGTGATGTTGTCGGTATTAATGACATCCACTCGGGAGCGCTTTATGCAAGGCGCTATATTGCGGACATTGGGCGCAACGCGATTAAAAATTCGACAATCACAATGGATCGAATTTGTGCTGGTGGGGGGCTTGTCTTCCCTATTGGCATTAATCGGTGGCGAATTACTGTGTGCAGGCTTGTACTTAGGGTTATTTGATATTCCCTACCGGTCGTTAGGGTGGGCGTGGTTGTGGCTTCCTCCAGCGACCATGATAGGCCTGATGATTCCAGGCAGTTGGATGTTGCGTCGGGTGGTGTCGGTACCACCTTTGCAGGTGTTACGAGAGTAGTTCTTGTGCTTGGATGTTTTTTGTAAGCAGCTCTAATGAAGTAGCTCGGCTGCTTCATCGCCAAACATGCCAAGCGGCGTTTCGAGAATAGCGGCGATCGTACGGATGAGATCGCGCTCTTCATCGGTAATATGATGGTCGTGGCGTACGCAAATAATTAAGGCTCGAATGAGCTGCTCCTTCACATTAGGGGTGCTGCGGGCCAGCACTGCTAGCGCTTTATTTAATGGCTTGAGTGTTTTGTGTACCGAGTGTGCAGGATCTCGTGGACGCGCTAAAAAATTTCCGCCCATCATGCCAGCGTGATAAGCCAGATCAATGGCATTGGTTTGGTCGTGTCCGGCTTCGGCGACATACGCCATGATGACTCCGGCTTCATCGGCCACCGCTAAAATAGACTTGTGCTTACGGGTGACGATACCCAAGGTACCAAAGTGATTGCCCAAATATTGCAGCACTAAGCGGTACAAGCACCATTCGTATAAATCAATTTTGCCATCCAGTTGCACTACAGAAACGAGTGTCTGATTCAATGTTCGATATTGTTTTAACGATAAGCGACGTAGGGCGGGCATTGATCGTTCAATTAACTCCAAACGATCCCGTTTTTTATTCATGCGTACTTCGCGTAAATAGCGCAGAGTTTCCCTGAATACTTCTTGCCCTAGATGCTTATGCACTAGGTCTTGCTGGCGGCGAGCAATCTCCTCTTGGGATTCCGCGATAAGCAGTGCAAATAATAACGCCTGCGCAGACATCGCATTAAACATGGCCGTTTGGCTGATTAATAATTCGTGCGCCTCTGTATCCGGGTTGAGTGCCATCGTATATTCAATGGGGGAGTAGTTTGTGTCGTCGCTTGTTAATGCACTATTTTGGATGGCTGTACTGTCCTCCGCTCGCACCCCATTATGGCGAGTTAAATTACTGTTAAACCCCATCATGCTGTCATCAATGTCAGCGCGGGTCTGAGGGTTTTGAGTCGTCAGGATTTCTACAACGGGCTGGCGAGGGGCGAGATATTGGCCATCCCAGCCGGGTTCAATACGTTGTATTCGTTCATCTAGCGGCGGGTGTGTCGCAAACATAGTGCGTTTGAAGCGCATTACCGGGCCAAAGAAAAAATGCGACATTTCTAACGCGGCGGGTGCGCTTACTCTGGAGCCAGAACCGTAGCCAATAATCTTTAATGCATCGCCCACTCCTGTTGGGTTACGAGTAAACTGTACCGCCGAAGCGTCCGCTAAAAACTCCCGCTGGCGGCTCACCGCCGATTTAATAAGGCGTCCAAAAAACTCACCACCATAACCAATAATTAATAAGCCAGCGCCAATACCGTAGATCATTAAAACGCCACCTAAGCCATCTCGCGATGAGGTATGACGGCGATGCATGCTGCCTCGTAGGATCATTCGCCCTATTTGTCCGAGAAAAACGATGCCATAAATAACCCCGGTTAGGCGCATATTCATCCGCATATCACCATTAAAAATATGGCTGTATTCGTGGGCAATAACCCCCTGTAGCTGCTCTCTATTGAGACTACTAAGCGTGCCGCGCGTAATGCCTATGATGGCATCGCTCGGTTGGAAACCGGCAGCAAAGGCATTGATGCCAGCGTCTTCCATTACGTAGACATCCGGCACCGGCATGCCTGAGGCAATGGCCATTTCTTCAACGACATTTAAAAGACGGCGTTCGTCTTTATCGCGGGTGCCGGGGTCGAGTAATGTTGCCCCCAATGCATTAGCGACATCGCTGCCGTGGCGTAATGATAGTTGGCGGAAAAAACTACAAATTAAAATCACCCCAAGGGTCGTTCCACTCACCAATAACCAGTGCTCTCCAGTATAAATATCCAAGGCCGGTCTGGCATCCGAGTTCTGGCTCGTTAGCCCATAAATCGTTGCGATAAATAAGAGGTTGGTTGTTAAAATAACGGCGCTAACAGCGAGGGTGAAAAGAACGACCAGCCACAAAGTATTGCGGCGAGCCTGTTCTTGAGTACGAAAGTAATTCATTGGCTGGCGTCTGATTAAAAGCTGATTTTAGGCGCTTCTTCTAACGCTTCGCGATTTTCAAACTCCAGCAATGTAGCACTGGTTGGGTGTCCAAATGCCGCGGCAAGAGCAATCGTCGGGAAACTCTCACGATACGTATTGTATTCCATAACCGCATCGTTAAAGGCTTGGCGAGCAAATGAAACACGGTTTTCAGTAGACGTTAACTCTTCTGATAGCTGCATCATGTTTTCGTTTGCTTTTAAATCTGGGTAAGCCTCCATAACAACGTTTAATCGGCCTAGTGCACTGGCCAATCCGCCTTCCGCGTCCATTAAGCTGGCCATGGCAGCGCCATTGGACGGGTCGCCATTAATCGCTTTTAAGCCCGCGGCCGCTTCATTTCGTGCAGAGATTACAGCTTCGAGCGTTTCGCGCTCATGTTTAATGTAGCCTTTTGCCGTTTCGACGAGATTGGGAATTAGGTCATAGCGGCGTTTAAGCTGGACATCAATTTGTGCAAAGCTGTTCTCGAAACGGTTTTTTAATGCCACCAGTCGGTTGTAAATACCAACGATGAAAATAATCAGTACGGCGATAACCGCCAAAGTAATCATGGTCGACATGTTTGTGTTTACTCCTTTAACAAGTTTGAGTGCCTCTGATTAAGCTCAGATCAGCGTTGCCACTGGCCGGTACCATCCATGTAAAACTCGCCTTCGCTTTGCGCTTTATTGACTAATTTTTCGCCAGCGATGCGTTCAATATTGATTAACTGTGTGTTCTGTTTGTTGGCAATTTCTTGGTATTTGGCTTTGCGCTTGGCGTTGATATCAATCATCACCGCTGCGGCTTCAGCGTTACTGACACTGACTAAGCCTAAGTAACCATTAGGCTGCTCGCCAATGAGCCCCATATTTTTCGCGTCATCTAGGTCCATCGCCATGGCGGCGACGCTCATCATTAAGGCAGAAACTATTACGATAATCTTTTTCATGTCCTTTCCTTTATTTGGAATTAGGCTTTTTTACACAGTATTCAGATCGTTTGGTCAGATTTGGATAGCGGTTAGAAAAGGCCGTCTTCACTCTCAAATAATTGCTCAAGATCTTTTTCAACTTTTACTCGTACTTCGTGCTCAATCTTGACGTTCAAGTTGATGGTGATGGGCTTCTCAGGAGCGGCCACCTTTAGGGTACAGGCAGACAATGACGCCACAAGTGCGACTGAGGCCATCAGTAGGGTATGTTTCATGCTCAGAATCCTTACTGTTAGTCATGCTACTTTACAGGGCGCAGGGGTTGCTGCAAATGCCTTTGAGTAAGATTTGGTATAGGTTTTTAGGATATGAACGGGGGCTATTTGGTAAAAAATAGCCTACCACCTATTCTTCTATTGAGCTGGATCATTCGGAATCATTCAAACCCGGACGATTTGTGGCTATAATGTGCGCGATTAAAATTATGATAAGCCCAAACGGCTATTGATGAGGACACCTTCGTGAAGCAACTGAAAGCATTGATCCTGGCTGCTGCAACCCTAGTGATGGCACAGGCTTACGCCGCAACTGATGTACAAGCAGAAAAAATCCGTGAGCGTATCGCGCCAGCGGGTGAAGTGTGTGTGGGTGCCGAGTGTGGTGGCCTTGCGGTTGTCGCCGGTGAGCCGCGCACAGGTGAGGAAGTTTACAATACGGCATGTACCGCTTGTCATGGTGTTGGCATCTTAGGCGCACCCAAAAATGGTGATACTGCTGCGTGGGACGATCGCTTAGCAAAAGGGATGGACGCTACCTTAAAGAACGCGCTGAGCGGAATCAACGCTATGCCGCCTATGGGTAACTGTGCGACGTGTTCAGACGATGAAATATTGAACGCAATTAAGTACATGTCAGGTCGTTAAGCCCTAGTCGTGTCAAAAAAGCCTCGTTACTAACGGGGCTTTTTTTATGTCTGATTGTTTTGTTTGAACAAATGTTCGTCTGTCTGTCGACTTCGTTTTTTACCACTTCGCGCCTGATTTCCGGCTTCTGAAAAAAAATTGTAACTAATGGTATTTCAAGCTGGCAGCTGGCCACAGCTTGTCTATAAGTATTGCCTATATATGAAACGCAGTTTAAAGAAGTAGGAGTGACTGATGGCGAATCAAACCGATATCGATATGCAAGATGCCGAGTATGAAGACGGCGAGCAAGAGAATGAAAATGAGCATAATAATGACAATGAGGCTAACGTCGCTGAAGTGGCGAAAGAGTCGTCTGAATCGACAGACGATATGCTTGTCAGCTCAGCAGAAGAGAAAGAGAAGCTGCGTTTAGCGATGGCGGCTGAGGTTGAAGCATTTTTGTCGCGCGGCGGTAAGATTCAAGAGGTCGGCGTTAATGTGATGGCTGATCCGCCACGTAAGCCTCAGACGAGTTACGGCAGCCGCCCAATTTGACCCTAGTTAGCATGGCTTAATGTAAATTATTGAGCCATTTCTTGCTGATTTCTGGTTAAATCTTAATCAGCTGCTAAGCTTAATGGGTACTTCGCAAGGATGCCCATTATGAATGTTTATTCTAGAAAGCGTCGTCGCAGGATGCACGCACTCCCTGCTGCTATCGCACTTATCGCCTTTGCCGTTTTATGGCTTATTTCCAATCAGTCATCCGCTGAAACTTTGCTTAGTGCCCAGTCCTTAGATCAATGGGATAAAGACTGTCGTCGCTGTGTTATTGAAGCTCAATACGACGTTATGAAAGGTGAGATTATTCGTCTTGAGGCGGACATGGGAGAAGCCAGCCTTGATAAGGTGTTTGTGAGTGAAGGCAGCCGCCCAGTGATTGCTTGGTCTTGGTCGGTAGATTCGTTTGATCTTGATCGCCATGCTGACTTGTTCCGTGTCACGGTTGATTTGCGCAGCGAACAATCAGGCACTGATTACCGAGTGCATTATGCTTGGGACCCTACTGCGAAGACGGGAGATTATGACGCACTTGGGGGCAATGAGTTTGTTTGGGTTGTGTGTGGCAGTGATTGCAAATCGCGTCGCTGGTACAGCGTAGAGCGTGATCTTACTTTGGATTTTTCGGTGCTAACGGAGAGTGAAGACAGCGTGACACCGGTAAGATTTGAAGCCGCGTTGGGCGACCCGTCAGGTCGTAAAACAAAGGCGGGTGGTTACCTTGAATCCATCGTCGTTAATTATTTGCCAGAGCCTGTACCAGAGGAACCAGTTGCGACCAGTGACTAAATGTCGCCGTGGGTTGAGTATTTGAAAGGGGCCACTCGGCCTCTTTTTCGTTATACCAAATTGTTTGAATACCTAATGCGGCCGCAGCGGCTATGTCTTGCTCTGGATGATCACCAATATGCAACGTTTCTGCGGGGGTGGCGTCTGCTTGTGCTAAGGCGGCGAGAAACATATCAGGGGCTGGCTTTGCTGCGCCATGATTATCTGCATTAAAGTGCCCATCGAAATAATGATCAAACCCAGCCAGTGTTAAATCGGCATTCCCGTTAGTCACGGCGGCGATATGATATTGCTGCTTTAGCTGCTGCATTACTTCATCTACGCCGCTGAATAGAGTTAAACGGCTACGAACTTGGTAAAACGCATCAAACGCTTGTGTCGCCATGCTGTGTGCTTGATCACGATGATGACCAGACTGCATAAATACTCGGCGCAGCGTTTCAAAGCGGAGTTCTGATAATTTATCTCGAAACTCAGGGTAGGCCTCGGCCAATTGATTGCGGTATTCGCGAATAGCCTCCGGTGGGTAGAAGCGGGCCGTTGCCGGTGAGTTTTCGGCTATCCATTGGTGCATTGCCTGCTCTGCGGCGATTAACGCAGGCGTTGGATCCCATAGGGTATGGTCGAGATCGAACGTCAGTAGCTTAATCGCCAAGATCAGTTCACCGGAATTTGTGGCAGGCGCAAGGCTAAAATATCCGCAATATAGTCGAGGAAAAGGGTGTCCATTGAACTGCGATAAAAGCTTGGGTCTTCACTGGCAACGGTCAAAATACCTAAATTATCTTTACCACGAATATGAGCTGCGGCGGCTGAACGACATGTGGATTCTTCGACACCAAGTAGTTGAGCAATATCGCTTTCTGGAAGCTGGCCGCAAATAGCGCGGTGCCCTTTAAACAAGCGATGTACGGTGCGCTGAGTTTCGCTGCTGTGAATAGCAATCAGCGGTGGCTCTAGCTGGCGTTCGGTAAAATGCAGCATAGCCCACGAGTCGACGCTGAAGTCTTTACGCAGGGAGTCATCCAAGGCGGCTTGTACGTCAAACCACGTTGATGCTTCCACAAGGGCGAGCACTAAGCGACGGCTTTTTGCGAACAGTTGATCGTTGCGGCGAGCGTTTTCAAGCAAGTCAGATAAGCGCTGGCGCAACTCGACATTACGCTCGCGATGTACCGCAAGCTGACGTTCAACCAAGCTGGTGGCCGGGCCGCTATTGTGCGGAATACGCATGCCGGATAGCAGCTCATCCTTACCAATAAAGAAGTCCTCATGGTCTTCTAAATACGCAATAACGTCGGCTTCGGTCAGTCGTGGGGTCTGGCTCATAGTTTTTCCTTATCACTGATTTGGTCATTAGGACCAGAAATCAGAGATTTACTTTTCCTTCGAATACTTTAGTGGCTGGGCCAGTCATGTTCACACTGCCTTGACCATCCCAATCAACAAATAGATCACCACCGGGTAGGCTGACTTTAACACCTTGTGCCAGCCAACCGCGTAATTGCCCTGAGACTACCGCAGCGCACGCGCCAGTACCACAAGCTAAAGTTTCGCCTGAGCCGCGCTCAAATACGCGCAAACGAATGTGGTGTTCATTAATTACCTGCATGAAGCCAACATTCACTTTATTTGGGAACTGAGCGCACGATTCAATGGCAGGCCCCCAAGTCTCTACTGGAGCTGCATCAATGTCATCAACACGTAACACCGCATGAGGGTTACCCATAGAGACGGCCCCGATATTTACAGGGCCTAGTTCGGCAATATCAATGCAGTATTCGGTCGCGAATTCTTTCGCTTTAAATGGAATTTTTTCTGGCACGAGTTCAGGCTTGCCCATATCAACAAGCACTTGGTTGTCGTCAGTTAGGTGTAATTCCATGATGCCATTGGCGGTTTCAACACGAATATCGCGCTTGCCAGTTAAATGCTGGTCGTAAACAAAGCGGGCAAAACAGCGGGCACCATTGCCACAGTTTTCAACTTCGCTGCCATCGGCATTAAAAATACGATATTTAAAATCCACGTTGGGTTGGCTCGGTCTTTCGACGACCAATAACTGGTCAAAGCCAATGCCAAAGTTACGGTCGGACAACTCAGCCACACGCTCTGGGCGAATGTGCCCAGTTTGAGTGATGAGGTCAACAACAACAAAGTCGTTGCCGATACCGTGCATTTTAGTGAATTTCAGCCACATCGTGTTATCTCGGTGCTCGTTGTTAATCGGGTAAGCAGCTTTCGCCAGCAAATAGTGAGGCGACGGTTTCGCGTTCACGAATTAAGAAATCGTTGTCGCCATCGACCATAACTTCAGCTGGACGACCACGGCTGTTGTAATTTGAGGCCATCACAAATCCATAAGCGCCTGCAGACATCACGGCGAGTAAATCGTTTTGGGCGATTTTCAGTGGACGATCTTTGCCCAAGAAATCTCCGGTTTCGCACACAGGGCCAACCAAGTCGTAAACACGTTCTGGTTCGTCAGACGTTTCTGCTAACGGCACTATGGCTTGCCAAGCGCTATAAAGCGCAGGGCGAATCAGGTCGTTCATTGCGCCATCGATAATGGCAAAGTTTTTATGTTCGTTCAGTTTTAAGAACTCAACACGGGTTAAGAACGCCCCCGCGTTCGCAGCAATAGAGCGGCCAGGTTCAAAGACGAGTTTAAACACACGATCCCCTAAACGCTCTTTTACCGCCGCAATGTACTCCGCAGGAGTTGCCGGGGTTTCGTTTTGGTATTTGACGCCAAGGCCGCCACCAAGATCGAGGTGCTCAATAGTTATGCCGCGACCAGCGAGCTCGTCAACCAAACTTAAGACACGATCAAGGGCGTCGAGGAATGGAGATATCTCTGTTAATTGGCTACCAATATGGCAATCCACGCCTTTGACTTGTAAGCCCGGCAGCGACACGGCTTTTTCATAAATACGCACCGCGTCATCAATATCAATGCCGAATTTGTTGTCTTTCAACCCAGTAGAAATATACGGGTGAGTTTGTGCATCAACGTCGGGGTTAACACGCAAGGACACTGGGGCAATTTTTCCCATCTCACTAGCAACCGCGCTCAAGCGTTCAAGCTCGGCTTCTGATTCCACGTTGAAACAGTGGACGCCCACTTCGAGCGCACGCTGCATTTCGTGCGCTTGTTTGCCCACGCCTGAAAATACACAGCGAGCGGGGTCGCCGCCAGCGGCTAACACGCGTTCAAGCTCACCTAGGCTAACAATGTCGAAGCCAGCACCTAGGCGCGCTAAGGTATTCAGTACGCCTAAGTTGGAGTTGGTTTTAACCGCAAAACACACCATGTGCGGCCACTCACCGAGCGCGTCAGTGTACGCGAGGTAAGCTTGCTCAAACGCTGAGCGTGAGTAAACGTACAAAGGAGTGCCGTACTTTTCAGCCAGTGCTGTGAGTGACACATTCTCTGCGTGTAGAGAGCCATTTTGGTAAGTAAATGCCGACATAATGAAAACCGCTATTGTTCTTGTTCTGAGTCTGGGAGGTACAGTGGCCCTTTCTGACCACAGCCTGAGGCTGTAGCCATCATAGTGACGATGAATAACATGGCCAATAATGAGGTAGGACGCATTTCGATCTCCCGTGTATTTTGCGCATTATACGGGGATTCTAGAGGGATGTCTGCGCTTCTCAGGAGGCGGTTTTTTGCCCTGTGGCTGGATGGTTCAGTACCCTCTCTAGTTTACGACGATACTGGAGATGTTTAGTTAGGTGTTGGTTGCTATATAGGGCAATGTCGCTAAGCCAAATAGGTTGATTTGCATTATTACTGCGAATGGCCAGTATCGCGTTTCGGGCTTTGGCAAATACGCCAGAACCAAACTCTTGCTGGCTAAGTGTTTGGTTTTGCACTGTCATCACGATGGCGGAGTCGTCGGTAATGCTAGCGGTTACTTCGAGTGATGAGGTCTGTTCTGCTTCATCTGGCATGCGACGTTTTTCTTCGGAAAAGGCGTAACTTTCGGGATCCATTTTAAGTTCGGTCAAAATAAAGGGCCAGGGTTCTTGCTGGCGCTCAAGTGCCCACCGACGGTTTAAGGTGTTTATCAGTCGTAAAATGGGCACCAAGGTTGCGCGAATGTCACGGTCAGGCAACTGCTGATAATACAGTGAACCGCAGTCATCCATGACATAGACAAAGATTTTTTGTTTTTGTCGCCAGTACCATAGCTGCCACTGCTCACCTTGGGATTGCTCTAGTATCAGTCGCAAGGGGCTGACTGGTAAAGCGTGTCTATCTAGCTGCCAGCGGCGAAAGCGGCGTCTTGGTCGGGCCAACATTTTTACCAGCTCGGTGTGGTTGTCTGCGCCATGACTCACGACTTCGCCACGACGGTATTCAAGTAAGTGAAAACTCTCGCCAGTTTGCAGTAAATAAGGTGACGGCTTTGGCTGTGACATATGCAAAATTAAATCGCGGGTCAGTTGCTCTACCCGGCTTTTGATGGCGACTGCACGGACCTGACAATGACAATGCACCTGCCAGTCGGGCCAGTGGTTTGACAGTGCGTTGGAGCGGTAGTTGAGAATTTTAAGTATGGCTTGATGAATCGCTGTTTCGCCTACGAAGTGGTCAACCTGCCACTCCCCCCAGTTGCTGACCGTCACTAATTCTATCGTTTGTACTAGGTTTTCACGGCTAGAGCTGAAACCTAGAGCATCATCGCGGTTGCTTATTTTTTGCATGCCTCGACGAGAAAGCGCTTGTTGTGGATTAACGCCGGAGTTAATAAATAGATGCCACGATGTTGCGTGCTTGTCCACGGTAAAGTCGCATGATTTTTTATTGGGCGGGGCTATTTGTAGAATATCTTGTACCAGTGCTCTTAACTCGTATTGCGTAACGGGGTTATGTGTTGGATACAAAGCAATATGAGATTCACTCGTTAATAAACCGTTGCGGTGGGCAAACAATAAGATCTCAACCAAGGACGAGGATTGATGCAATACGCCTCGTGTATCACCGGGCCGCCAATTGCCGGGAATTAATTGCCATCCATCGTCGGTGAGGTTAAGCGTAATTTTTTCTTCCGTCATGTTAGTACGAATGCCCGGATTGATATCAATCGTTTTTCCCGGTTCGCTTTTAAATGCGGCGTACAAGCGATTACCCAGTACCGTCATATCTTCTTGACTGATATGCACGTCATTGGCGTGTTGTTCACTGAAGGTAATCAGGGTGCGATAGCTGTTGAGCATTTGTGTGACAAGCGCGTTGCGTTCTTTAAGTACGTCTATCGCTAACCATTGCTCGCGATTATCCAGTTCTGCCAGCAAGGTATGTGACCAGCCCCATGTGGTGATTTGGTTTTCTAACGCTTTGGTTCGCCACTGATCACGCTGAGACCCTGCAAGTTGAGTCAGTTTAATCCCGGTTTTAAAATAAAAAGAACGGCGTATTAAATCGAGTTGTTCGCTGTCTGTGCTATCGAGTTGTTTTTCAATGCGTGCCAGCATTAATAGATAGGCATCAGTATTCTCTGGGGTTGCTTCGCCACTGTGAACTTGTTTTTTCAGATCCCAAGCGAGTGGCCGGATGTGCGGATATTGAGAGGCGTATTCGCAAGTGAGTAATAATTTAAGTAGCGACTTATAGGGGTTGTCTAAGCCTTTGTTTAATTGCCAAAGACCGGCGCCAACAAATTCTCCTGCGGGAATTGTGCCTAGACTACCAACATCTAACCAATCATTGATATCGACGCTGTGGTTGTTAACCAACTCTTGCCAGCAAGATTCGGCCACGGCTTCAGAGTCTTCGGGAATAATCCACCAACGGGGTTTTTTTCCGGCAATCCAAAGGCCGCTGCGATAAAATTCGTCGAGCAATAATAGGTGCTGACTACTGCCGCAGTCTTCGCCATCGGCCGATCGGCTTTGGCCAGTCCGAAAGTCTTTTAAATTCATTAAAAAGAAATGAACTTCGGTGCCCTGAGTATTGGCCCAGTGTTCAATGCGACGGCATTTTTCTTGTAGTGCTTCCAGTTGGAAGTCAGTGAGCAGTTCGTCGTGGCACACCCAAACATCTAAGTCACTGCTGCGGCTTTGCGCAATGCTGCCAAGACTTCCCATGAGATACACACCTAAGATGTTTCTTTGGCCTGGTTCTCTTGGTAGTTGTGCGCCGCGTGCCACCTGGTGCAGCGCGGTATGGTGATCGCGATCCGGCGTGAACCCCGCGATACCGCATGGAGTGTCAGGTGCTAGATACCCCGGCAAGCGTGAGCTATTAGCGTGCAATAGCAACGGCAATACATCCAGTACGATTTGCTGGCGGCTTGATAATTGTTTGCGCGCTGCCTGAAGGCGCTGGGCATTAAGCGATAAAAAGCTATTCCGCCAGCGCTCAATGCTGCTGCGGTCAGGTAATGGGGCGTTTAAAGTCATCTAATCAGTATAGATGGGTGTTTATAAAACGCTTGATGATGTCGTGAAAAGAAACAATCTAGGGCAGGTCTTAGTGATTGCAGGCTTTAGTTGTGTAAACGTTAGCCGCAGCATGAACTGCGGCTAACCTTGTTGGTTCTGAATGACTCACATCGATGAGTTATAGCAGTTGCTGACCTTCTACAAAAACGCGACTAATGCGGCCTTTGAGTGTTTTTCCTAAGGCGGGGTGATTATGGCCGCGTGATGTGAGCGTAGAGGCGGTAATTAGAGTGTCGCCTTCTGGGTCAAACAGTACGGCATTGAAGTCGCTGCCTTCAATGAGTGTTTGGTTAATTCCTAATATGTGCGCTGGAAGAGTCGATGTTGCCCGTAGTAGGGCATCTACACTTAGCTCATCTTTGTGCACCAGTGTTAGGGCGTGTGAGAAAAAGTGATCGTATTGGCTCATGCCGGATTCGGCGTCGGAGAAAGGCGCTTTTTTGGCCGACAGTTCATGCGGATGGTGATTGCTGCTGATGGCCAATTCACCGCTGGCGACGGCTTCAAGCAACGCTTGTCGATCTCGCTCACTGCGCAATGGTGGCTGCACGTTGTATAGGCTGTTGTAACCGGTCACGGCATCTTCAGTGTAAAGCAGATTTGCCAGTGGCGTGTCGGCGGTAACATTGATGCCGCTTTCGCGTGCTTGTCGCAACATACTGACACTGCGACGGCAGCTAATTTGGCTAATATGCGCGCGTACGCCGGTTTGCTCGATTAACAGTAAAAGTTGCGCCAGAGCAATGGTTTCGGCGGTGGCGGGGATACCGGGCAAGCCCATGCGCGTGGCAACAGGACCTTCGTGCATGCAACCATCGGCCGCAAGGCTGAGATCGTTCGCGGATAAAAACAGTGGAATATCATAGGTTGCTGCGTATTCCATTAAGCGGCGCACCACATAGCTGTCACGAATGGGTTGGCGTGCATTGCTCATTGCCACCGCACCAGCTTCAAATAAGGTGTACATGCTGGCCAGTTGTTCGCCTGCCAGTCCTTGGGTCATTGCACCTAAAGGGAGAACTTTTGCGTTCCCTGCCGTCGCCGCTTTATCAAGAATAAGCTTAATAACCGCCGAGGTATCCGCTACTGGTTTCGTGTTTGGCAGGCTACAAATGTGTGTGAATCCGCCGTTGATAGCTGCGCGAGTTTCGCTGGCAATGCTGCCTTTTTGGCTATAGCCCGGTTCTGGTAGGTGCCCACCAAGATCAATCAGTCCGGGAATTAGCCATTGGCCAGAGGCATTAATGCTGGTTTCAATTTCACCGGCGGCAGGGCGATGCCCTATGGCTTGGATAATGCCATTAGCGACAAACACATCCGTGACGGTGTCTGTTTGAGAGTGAGGGTCGATTACGCGAGCGTTTTCAATGTGAAGGTAGCGCATCATACAGACTCCTCTTTGCTGACGGCCTCGGTGGTTTGGCCGCTCATAGCCATCGCCATTACTGCCATACGCACGGCGATACCATAGCTGACTTGGTTCAAGATAACGGACTGCGGGCCATCGGCCACAGCGGATTCGATTTCAACGCCGCGATTGATCGGCCCCGGGTGCATGACAATGGCATCCGGTTTCGCAAAGGCGAGCTTCTCTTCGGTCAAACCATAGAGTTTGAAAAATTCACCTTCTGATGGCAGTAAGGCGTTTTGCATACGCTCTTTTTGTAGGCGCAGCATAATGACAACATCGCAATCGGCGAGGCCTTTTTTCATGTCATAAAACGGTACTGCACCCATGGATTCAATATCACATGGCAGCAGTGTGCCCGGCCCGATAACGCGGACTTCGGCAGCGCCTAACGTACGCAGTGCGTGTATTTGTGATCGGGCCACTCGTGAGTGCAATATGTCGCCGACGATGGCAACGATTTTGCCTTCGATGTCACCTTGGTGACGACGAATGGTTAGCATGTCGAGCATGGCCTGAGTTGGATGCGCATGACGACCGTCACCAGCGTTAATGATGGCGACGTTTGGTGTGACGTGCTCGGCAATAAAGTGTGCTGCTCCTGAGTCGGCATGGCGAACCACGAACATGTCGCTGTACATGGCTTCTAGGTTCCACAGGGTGTCCATTAAGGTCTCACCCTTGGACGTCGCCGAGCGGGCGATGTCGAGGTTTAAAATGTCGGCGGATAACCGTTTGGCGGCTAATTCAAAGGTTGAACGTGTACGTGTGCTGTTTTCAAAAAACAGATTTACGACGGTTTTACCACGTAGCAAGGGCACGGTTTTTACGGCTCGTTCTTGCGTACTGATAAAGGAATCCGCGGTATCTAGAATTTCAGTCAGGAGTTCGCGGCTTAGGCCTTCGGTGGTCAGGAAGTGCTTCAGACGCCCGTCTTCCGTCAATTGGACTTTGCTTGGGTCTAGCATGCTCAGGTCAGTCATCATGGGCAGTTACCGATCAAAAATAGAATTCGTTAGGCCAACGTTAGAACCATAGGTTTTGGTCCAGTGAGCTTTACCAGTTGGCCATCATTGAGTGCCAGCGTTGCTCCGCAAATATCAGGCTGAATAGGCAGCTCGCGGCGGCCAATATCCAGCAGGCAGACTAAGTGAATCGTCCCTGGGCGGCCATAGTCAAAAAGCTCATTCATCGCGGCGCGAATAGTGCGCCCACTCATGATGACGTCATCAACTAAGATGATGTCGCGATCTTCTATGCTGTCAGGCAGCTCAGAGCCTTGAACTTTGGGGTGTAAGCCATGACGGGTAAAGTCGTCACGATAAAAGCTAATGTCGAGGCTGGCGATATCGCTGTTGCCACTGATAGCTTCTTGCAAACGCTCAGCTACCCACACGCCGCCAGTTCGTATGCCAACAATGAGTGGGTTGTTTAGTTGTTTGTCGTCGATCATTTGTTGTAGTTGTACGGCAAGGTCAACGCAGATGAGTTCGATATCAGGTAAGTTCATTCAGTCTCTCCTGAGCGAGGATGTGCGGACATCCAGCTTTCAAGTATCAAGCGTGCAGCGATTCCGTCTACGGAGTAATCGCCGAAATTTTTGTGGCCGACGTTTTCAAGCACCATGCCCTTTGCTTCATAGCTGGTCAGGCGTTCGTCGTGAGTGTATGACGGGCGGTGATAACGTCCTTCAAGACGTTTGGCAAATTTGAGCGCGCGACGGCTCATGTCGGAAGCTGAGCCATCCATATTGAGTGGCAAGCCCACGACAAATGCATGTGGTTGCCATTCGTCGATGATTTTTTGCAGTGCGTCCCAGTTAGGAATGCCGTCTTTGGCCTTAATGGGATCGAGTGCTTCGGCGCTGTTGGTCAGGCGTTGACCAATGGCGATGCCAATACGCTGAGTGCCAAAATCAAATCCCATGGCTGAGGTGAAGCGTTCTGGTATTTGTATTGCATCAGGCATGACCGGCTTCTCCACTTAAAAACTCAGCGCTGATACCGAGCTTGCTGAGCGCCACATCGTACAGATCACGATAATCTAAGCCGAAAAGAATGTCTGGGGTCGCTTCTAGAGTTAACCACGCATTTTTTCGCAGTTCTTCGTCTAATTGCCCCGGGCTCCAGCCGGCATAGCCTAGCCCTAAGCGATAATTATGAGGCCCATTGCCTTGTGCGATGGCGGCCAGAATATCTTTGGATGAGGTGATGTGGAAGCCGTCGGCGATGCTCATGGTAGCCCCCCAGTTGCCAGCTTCTTGATGCAATATAAAGCCTTGGTCTGGGCTAACAGGGCCTCCGCTCATCATTAGGGGGGAGATATGATCAAGGCGATTGATATCAAGCTGTTCGCACACGTCTTCAAAGGTGAAGCTGGTGGGCTTGTTGAGGACTAAGCCCATCGCGCCTTCGCTGTCATGTTCGCAAAGGTAGGTAACACTGCCGCCAAACCATGAATTATCTAAACTCGGCATCGCGATCAACAGGTGGTTACGTAGGCTGCTGAGTTGCTTCATTAATTCGATTCCGACAGGTAACGGTTGCCTTTGAACTGCCAAGTTCGGATGATCTCTAGGCGGTCGATTTCTTGTCGCATTTCATTGGTAAAAGGCGCAAAAGGTGATGCTAGGCGTACAATCCTTAAGGCGGCTTCATCCAGTACTTGTCTGCCTGATGACTCTAACACGACGAGATCATGCAAGCTGCCGTCTGGATTGATGGAGGCGAGTATACGTAAGCGGCAACGGTCGTAACAGTTTGCCGCTTCGGCGGGATAATTAATGGCGCCGATGCGCTCGATTTTGTGTCGCCAGCCATTCACGTAATAGGCGTCAGAGGCTTTCATTGTGGAGGCTGCAGTCAAACGGCGAATGTTGGGCATGCGTGCGTATAATTGTCGCTCGGTATCCAATTTCGCTTGAAGGCTCGCGATCTCTCGGCTGCGCTCAAGAATCGATTGTTGCGGGCCATCGGGTAAATCAAGAGATAGAGTGCTTTGTTGATTTTTTTGCTGCTGCTGTTTATCGGGGCTTTTGGTCGCACTCACTAACGACGCTTTTGCTTCGGTTATTTGCTTCGGAGCCGTTGGTTTTTGTTCTTCTTGTACATTGTCGCGGATTTCGTTGGCATGGAAATCCGCTTCAACGTCGGTGGTTTGCATCTTCTTGTCGTCCAGAGTACCACTGCCTTCCTGATTCTCTTGTGCAAGAAAATCGGCGTTTTCTGGTTTGTCTTTGCTGCGGTAGCCCGCCAAAGTAACGTCTAGCGTTGAGCTAAAGGCGGGCGGATCTTCCGCCTGAAAGCTAATGCCAAGCACTATCATCGCGTGCAACATCAACGCGATGAACAGCGCGAACATCAAGCGATCATTGCTCGACACAGTGCTAGTTGCCATCGTTACTTTGGTTCTCCGGTTCAAATTCGCGCAAGTCTGCTCTTACGCCTGTGTTTTGTCCACTCTGACCTGATGTTGTTCTAGTAGAACATCGATCAATTTGGTGGCGACATCAATGCCACTATCGCGGGTGATTTCACGCACGCAGGTTGGGCTGGTGACGTTAATTTCAGTGACACAACTGCCGATCACGTCTAGGCCAACGAAATAGAGGCCACGACGTTTTAGTTCAGGGCCAATTTTTTCGGCGATCTCACGATCTTTATCCGACAGGGCTTGTGTGACACCGCGTCCGCCAGCGGCCAGATTACCACGAGTCTCACCACTTGCAGGAATACGAGCTAAACAGAAAGGCACAGGCTCGCCATTAATCATTAAAATACGTTTATCGCCGGTGGTGATTTCAGGGATGAATTTTTGCGCCATGATTTGTTGTTGGCCGTGATTGGTGAGCGTCTCAATGATGACGCTGAGATTGGGATCGTCTTCTTTTAAACGGAAAATAGACGCGCCACCCATGCCATCTAGGGGTTTGAAAATAACGTCGCCGTGCTCGCTATGGAAGGCTTTAAGTAAGTCAGGGCGGCGGCTGACGATGGTGGGCGACATAAGATCAGCAAACTCAGTGGCGAACATTTTCTCATTGCAGTCACGTAAACTTTGCGGACTGTTAGCGACTAATACGCCGTCTTGCTCGGCGCGTTCAAGAATGTATGTGCTGTAAATAAACTCACCATCAAAGGGCGGATCTTTGCGCATGATGATGATGTCAAGTTCACCCAGTGGCTGATCGATTGCGTCACCAAGATCGTACCAATGGTCGGGATCCATCTGAACTTTTAATGGTGCCATGCGGCCAAATGCCTTGCCATACTGAACAGATAAATCGGCTTGTTCCATGTACCAGAGTTCGCAGCCTCGTTCTTGCGCCGCGTTTAATAAGGCGAGTGAGGTGTCTTTTTTGAAACTGATGTCGCCGATAGGGTCCATGACAACGCCGAATTTTATCGTCATTTTATCTCCAGTAGCCGGAAAGTGAGAAATGGCCCTCAGTGTACATTATGCGCCGCCCGAATGGAGCTGCTTTTAGTCGGGTTCCCTAGCCTGCCCCGATAATGTGTGATACAAAAGCGGAAACATCCCGGATTTCCGGGGCGCGGCAGTCAGATTCTTCTTTGACCGCCGGGGGCTCGTCCTAGTCTGAGGCTTAAGTCACAGAAAGTTCAGACGGTATAGAGTAAAAATAACTAAAGAATATTGGATGGTGAAGGCCTGTCGTATGGACGATAATTTTCAAGATGTAAAAGTCATGGTGATCGACGACAGTAAGACAATTCGGCGCACTGCTGAGACCTTGCTGAAAAAAGTAGGCTGTGAAGTTATTACGGCGACAGATGGCTTTGATGCGCTGGCAAAAATCGCTGACACTGATCCGGATATCATTTTTGTCGATATCATGATGCCTCGTCTCGATGGCTACCAGACGTGCGCACTGATTAAAAACAATTCTAAGTTTAAATCTACCCCGGTGATTATGCTGTCCAGTAAAGACGGTCTTTTCGATAAAGCAAAAGGTCGAATTGTTGGTTCAGATGAATATCTGACTAAGCCATTTAGTAAAGAAGAGCTGCTCGGTTCGATCCGTCAGCACGCCAAATAATCAGCGTATTTAAAGGGGAAAAGCATGGCGCGCATTCTGGTGGTAGATGACTCACCGACGGAAACTGAAGCGTTTCGTTCGGTTTTGGAGAAAAACGGCCACGAAGTGCTTAATGCAGAAAACGGCGCTGATGGTGTAGCTATGGCTCGCCAAGAACTGCCGGATTTAGTGTTGATGGATATTGTGATGCCTGGCCTTAATGGTTTTCAGGCAACCCGTCAGCTAACCCGCAGTCCAGAAACCAAAAACATCCCAGTAGTGATAGTGACGACCAAAGATCAAGAAACGGATCGTGTTTGGGGTAAGCGTCAGGGTGCGTCTGGGTATTTAGTTAAACCGGTTTCTGAGTCTCGATTGTTATCTGAAATTGGTGCTTTGTTAGCAACGGAAGACGAGTAAAAATATGACTCCTTATGCCCTGCTACAGGATATGGAAAGTCGCAGTCGGCGTTTTGCTTCGCCGTTGCCTCAGCAGGTTGAAACGGTCTCAACGTGGCGCGGTATCGGCTTTATGCTCGGTGGTGAACAATACGTTGCTCATATGGCTGAGGTGGTTGAGATTCTTCAGCTGCCTAAAGTGACACGAGTGCCGGGTGTGAAAAGCTGGGTGCTTGGCATTGCAAATGTGCGCGGACGTATGGTGTCTGTGATGGATCTAAACGGTGTGCTCGGGTTTCCTTCGAAAGGTAATTGGCGCAGCCAGCGTGTTCTCGTTATTGAGCATAACGATTACCTAACGGGATTGGTTGTGGATGCCGTTTTGGGTATGCAGAGCTTTCCGGTGGACCGTGAAAGTGAGGCCGAAAATGTGAGTGACGGCCTGAAAACCTTTGTGACTAAAGCGTTTGAACGTGATGGGCGCGTTTGGTCAGTGATGGAATTTGAAGCACTGCTTCAATCACCAGAGTTTCTTGATATTGCCGTTTAAAGCGGCAAAGAAAATAATAACAATTCTTTGGTCTGAATTTCGGGCCATACAGCATGCAGCGAGTTGGAGAAGACGGCATGAGTGAAAATACAGTAAAAGCAAATGAAGGGAGCAATATCGCCCTCTTAGGGTTTATGTTTGCTTTTCTTCTAGCGTTTATCGGGATCACAATCTGGGTCAACCTCCTAGCTAATAAGGATGAGAACCATATTGAACACGCGGGTGAGTTACGCGTTTTGTCTCAGGAACTGGCAAAGAATGCTGTGGAGGCGGCGGGTGGTAAGCCTGACGCATTCGGGCAGTTGCGTGAGGCGCGTGATAATTTTGATATGCGTTGGGGATATCTGCTATCAGGCAGTGAAGAGCTAGATTTATCGTCTGCGGATGCCGCTCAGGATTCTGGTGTTCAAGCAACATGGTCTGCTGTGAAAGCTGATGCGGATCAGATTGTACGTTCTGAAGAAATCATTCTCTCTGTTCACGAGGTAGCGGCATTGCTTGCGGAAACAATTCCGCAGCTCCAGGTCGAATACGACGAAATCGTTGATATTTTACTTGAAAGCGGTGCGCCAGCAGAGCAAGTTGCAGTTGCACAGCGTCAGTCTTGGTTAGCGGAACGTATCGTGCGCTCGGTAAACAAAGTGCTGGCGGGTGGTGATGATGCGGTGATGGCGGCGGATGCGTTTGGTCGTGATGCTTCCCTATTTGGTCGAGTACTTGATGGCATGATTCAGGGCAACATCGCCATGAATATTTCTCAGGTCACCAACGAAGAAGCAGTATACGCCCTTGCCGAAGTTGCTGAACTGTTTGAATTCGTATCGGGGTCGGTGGATGAAATTCTTGAAACCTCACCAGAACTTTTCCAAGTGCGTGAAGCGTCAGACAATATCTTTCAAAATTCTCGTATCTTGCTTGAGCAGGCATCGAACTTAACCAACAACATTCAAGAAAACGCTGAACAGCGTAACTTGTATCAGTATGTCGGTTACGCCTGTGCGGCACTTGCTTTACTACTTTTGATAGTTTTGGGTAATAAATCTTTATCTGAAACTCGTCGCCGTGAAGAAGAAGCGCAAGATCGTGAAAAAGACACTCGTGATACTAACGAGCAAAACCAAGTCGCGATTTTACGTTTACTTGATGAAATTGCTGACCTTGCTGATGGTGACTTGACGGCCTCGGCAACGGTAACCGAAGACTTTACGGGGGCGATTGCAGACGCAATCAACTTCGCCATCGACCAGATGCGCGTCTTGGTATCCTCGATTAACGATACGGCAGTTCAAGTATCGTCGGCCGCTCAAGAAACTCAGGCAACAGCGATGCATCTTGCTGAAGCGTCTGAGCACCAAGCGCAAGAAATCGCCGGGGCATCTGCTGCAATTAACGAAATGGCGGTGTCGATTGACCAAGTATCGGCAAACGCTTCTGAATCGTCGGCGGTTGCTGAGCGATCGGTTGCGATCGCTAATAAAGGTTCTGAGGTTGTACAGTCAACCATCAGTGGTATGGATAATATCCGTGAGCAGATTCAAGAAACTTCTAAGCGTATTAAACGTTTGGGTGAATCCTCGCAGGAAATTGGTGACATCATTTCTTTGATTACCGATATTGCCGACCAAACTAACATTCTTTCTTTGAACGCTGCGATTCAGGCATCGATGGCGGGTGACGCTGGTCGAGGCTTCGCGGTTGTTGCGGACGAAGTACAGCGTTTGGCAGAACGTTCTGCAGCAGCAACCAAGCAGATCGAAGCGCTGGTTAAAACGATTCAGAATGATACCAATGAAGCGGTTATCTCAATGGAACAAACGACCACGGAAGTGGTACGTGGTGCTCGCCTAGCGCAAGACGCTGGTGTTGCTCTGGAAGAGATTGAGAGCGTATCGAACAACTTGGCTGAATTGATTCAGAACATCTCGAACGCGGCGCGTCAGCAGGCATCGTCTGCGGGTCATATTTCTAACACGATGAACGTTATTCAAGAGATTACATCGCAAACGTCTGCCGGTACCACGGCGACGGCGAAATCGATTGGTAACTTGGCAGAAATGGCGAACATGCTTCGTGAGTCTGTTGCTGGCTTTAAACTGCCAGAGTCGGGCCTTATGTCTGTTCATTCTGGAATCGACGACGAGCAGGACGCGCTCTGAAGCGCGTCGACCCTTGTTGGGTTGAGCTATGAGTCAATCTATTCGTAATGGCCTAAGTACTGTTCCTGAATTGGACGATGTTCAATTCACGCGTTGGCAGGGTTTGTTGGAGGAGCGTACGGGTATGTATATGCCAATACAGCGTCGCTCTTTTTTGCAAACGAGTCTTGGTTTACGCATGTTGGAACTGGGCTTACGCGATTATAGTGAGTACTTTCAACAGGTGACTCAAGGCCCTAGTGGCGCTATTGAATGGTCCACATTAGTGGACCGACTGACAGTTCAGGAAACACGGTTTTTTCGTGACCCTGATGCCTTGTCATTTGTTGAAGAGTTTATTCGCGGCATCACGTCATCATTAATTGAACATGATGAGTCGCTTGAAATTTGGAGTGTCGGTTGCGCATCGGGTGAAGAACCTTACACGCTGGCGATGATTGCTGAGCAAATGCTCGGTTCGTTAGGGATGAGTTATTCAGTCACGGGTACTGATATTTCTACCATCGTTTTGCGCAAAGCCCGCAGCGGTCGTTATCCGTTACGTGCGCTAGAGCGCATTCCTATTAAGTTTCATAGTTGGGCCGTTCAGCCGTTATCGTCACAGCAGCTGGAAGTGTCGAGCAAAATACGTAAGCGTTGCTGCTTTAGTCAGGTGAATGTTCTGAACTTGAAGAACAGCCCGTTGCAATCGCAGCACATTATATTTTGCCAGAACGTATTAATTTATTTTCGTCGTTGGCGTCGTCGTGAAATCCTCGACGCCTTGGCGCAACGACTTGCTCCTGGTGGCCTTTTGGTTTTGGGCTTGGGAGAAATGGTCGACTGGAAACATCCGTTATTAGAGCCGGTACATAGTGGTCAAGTAACTGCTTTTGTACGTAAGCAATCCACGTCGTCAGGGGAGAGTACAAGGCGATGAGTCAGGACTATATCGCTCTGGAATGGGTGAAAGGGGAAATCAAAGAAACTTTGCTACAGGCACAGCAATCGCTGGAGGCCTATGTCGAGCATCCCCAAGATAGAAGCCGACTGAGATTCTGTCTGAGTTACCTCCATCAGGTGCATGGCACTCTGCAGATGGTGGAATTCTATGGCGCAGCCTTGCTCGCTGAAGAGATGGAAGCAGTCGCTCTAGCCTTGACCGAAGGGCAGCTTGCGAGTGAGCAAGACGGACTTGAAGTGTTAATGCAGGCGATTATTCAGCTGCCGCATTATCTTGAGCACGTAAAAGTTGGACGCCGTGATTTACCGGTTGTTTTACTGCCTATTTTGAATGAGCTTCGCTCAACTCGAGGAGAGAATTTTCTTTCTGAGACGTCATTGTTTACGCCGCATATTGAACACAATACGCCGCTTTCTGGTATTCAAAAAAATCAATTTACTCAGGCTAATTTTTCTCAGTGGTTGCGAAAAACACGTCAGATGCTGCAGGCGGCAACGCTACAGTTGCTACAAGATAAAGAACCTGAGTTAGCCAAACATTACATCAATAAACTGTTTGCACGCTTGAATAAAACCATGGGCGGTACGCCTCAGGGGATTATTTGGCTGCCTGCGTTGGCGTTCAGCGAATGGCTTATGAAGCAGGACGCTTTACCTAAGAGTGCTAAGGTATTGCTGCGCCAACTTGATCAGTTATTGAAACAAGATTTGGATAAAGGCGTGGCGGTAATTAATCGTCCTCCGGCTGATCAGTTACTGAAAAATTTATTGTTTTACGTTGCTCGAACAGAAGCGCGTGGTGAAGCCATTCGTTTGGTTCAAAAACGTTTCCGTCTTGCTGAAGCTCTGCCAAGTGCTGAAGACATGGACGTTGATAGCAGTGCGATGAGTGCGGGTTCTGACGCCATTGGCAGTGCCTTGGCTGCCTTGATTGAAGAAATTTCCACCGTTAAAGATGACCTTGATCAGATTGTTCGAGGTTCTCAAGAGCGTGAACCTGCGCTAGAAAGTGCTCGCCTAACCTTGCGCCAAATTGCCGATACTATGGGTATGCTAGGCCTTGGGATGCCGCGTAAAGTGATGCAAGAACAAGAAAGCACATTGGTGTCTATGATCGAATCTGGTCAGGCCGATGACAGCGACTTATTAGATGTTGCCGGTGCATTGCTTTATGTCGAAGCGACGCTGAATGGCATGTTACGCGACGGCGATATGAGCCGTAACGCGACCGACAGTGCGATGTCTGATGCACAGCATGCCGTACTTCGTGAAGCTCGTAACGTACTTGAACAAGTCAAAGATTCTGTTGTTGCGTATATGGCGCATCAGTGGTCAACAGATAAGTTAGAGGGTGTTCCTGAAATGCTGCATAGCATTGAGGGGTCGTTGAATATGGTGCCGCTGCCTCGAGTGGCACATTTGTTGGCCGACTTATCTAGCTTTATTCATCAGGCATTATTGTCTGATCGTCCTGCTCCTGAGTGGGGTGTGATGGATATGGTCGCGGAAGTATTGAGCGGTATTGAATACTACCTTGAACGTTACTCGGATCAAGCTCGTAATACAGATACTGCACTGCTAGAGCGTGTTGAAGAGACCCTCGCCAAATTGATGCAGTTGTGCAGTATCGCGACCGATTCCGACAGCGGCATGAATGATGATTTGCCTGAAGAGTTGCAGGGTGAGTTTGGCGATAAGTCTGTTGCTATTACGAGTTTTACTGACGCACTGGGCCTTTCGTCTGAGGTCAATGATGCTGAACTGCCCGAACTTGAAGTCAACGAAGAAGACAGTAGCAATACGTTAGCGTCTGCCCATGTCGATAGTGTGATTGAGGTCGATGAAGATGATGAGCTCATTGATGATGAAATTATCGAAGTCTTCCTCGAAGAAGCGGATGAAGTCATTGAAACGCTGAATGAGTACTGGCCTAAATACAACGCCGATCATTCAGATATGGATGCCTTAACCACGGTACGTCGTTCATACCACACCCTCAAGGGCAGCGGGCGAATGGTACGTGCTGGGGATGTGAGTGAGTTGGCTTGGGCGGTTGAAAATATGTTCAATCGCGTGCTGGATAATACGATTGATGTATCTCCTGAACTCGTCACGTTTGTTGATCTTATTAATGAGCAGTTGCCCGGTTTAGTGGAAGATTTTCGTCAGCAACGTGCGGCCTCAATCGCGGTAAAACCGCTTGAAGAGTACGCATTGGCGTTGGCGGATGGCAATACTCCAGAAACATTGCCGTCTCTTGAACTGAACGCTGCGGATGATTCGCTTCACGTTGTTACCGTTGAAGAAGTAGACGCCCCAGAGTCCACTGAACGAGAGCAAAACGTTGAGTTAGACCAGAACGTTGAGTTAGAACAGGACAGTGAAGCACTGAATGCCGTGTTCGAAAATACGGATTTTGATGCGTCAGATGTTGCCGGATTGGAGCTCAACGAATTAATTGCTGACAGTATCCAGATCGAAGGCGTTAACGAGCATCATGAAGATGACGATGATCGCTTGGCTTTGTTGGATATTTTTATCGCCGAAGCTGAGTCTCATTTATCGGTGGTTGATGGGTTTGTGGAAGAGTCTCGTGGAGGCTCTTACACCAATCAAATTAGCGACGATGTTCAACGAGCTTTGCACACGCTTAAAGGCAGTGCTCATATGGCGGCGATCACGCCATTAGCAGATGTTGCATCACCACTGGAAAAACTGGTTAAAGAATTACGCGGTTATCAGCAGCCAAACAGCCCAGAGTTGGTTGAATTGCTAGAGCACAGTGCCGCCGTATTGCGTGGTTATTTAACGTCGGATCAACTGCAATCTCTCACCGAAATATCTGAGGCGGATGCACTCCTAGAGCGTATACAGGGTATTGAACAAAGCCAATTGGCGCATTTGCACCATAGTGAAGCGCCAGTGGGGGCGACTCCTGAAGCTATTAATACTTTCTTGGCATCGGGTATGGACTCGTTACTCCTTGCCGATGAGCTGTTACAAAAGTGGCGTGATGAAGATCGCGTTGAGGTCTTAGATGCATTAACCAGCGACTTGGCTGGTGTGTCAGAAGCCGCTGCGCGCGTTGAGCTTGCGCCAGTACAGCAAATGGCGGATGCCCTGCATGATTTTTATGCGGCAGCTCGTCGAGTATCCGCGCACCCTGAAGAAGAGTTAGTGGCGTTCGCTTCTGAGGCGCACGAAGAACTTTTGAATTTGATGGACTACTTGGCGGCGGGCCAAGATCTGCCTGATGTTACTGAGACAGTTAACAGCATACGTCAGTGGAATTTCGAGCAGGCCACTAATGAGGCACCCGCTACCCAAGATGAAGAAGATCAAATTACTCTGGCCGATGTACCTACCGAGATTGTTGCAAGTGATTCGTCGGAGAGTAGTGAAGGCGAGACTGAAAGTAATACTGTAAGCAATAGTACAGATACGTCTTGGATGCCTAGCGATGAAGCCTCACAGCTAGAACAGGCGGATATCGAGGAGCAAGAGGACGACATGATCCTCGATATATTCCTCGAAGAAGCTGAAGAGATTTCTGAAGCCATTGAATCTATTTTACAAAAGTGGGAAAGCTCTCCAGACGATCTACTTCCTGTTGCAGAGTTGCAGCGCGAATTGCACACCATGAAAGGTGGCGCCCGCATGGCCGAATTGCCTGAGGTTGCGGATCTTTGTCATGAAATAGAAACACTCTACGAACGCCTGAATGATGGTGTGGTAGAGCGAGACGCAATGACTATGCCTCTGTTGCAGCGCTCTCATGATCATCTCGCATCGCAGCTTCAAAGTGTTCGTACCGGTAATGCACCGGCGGATGCCGACTTGCTTATCGAGGAGTTAAAGGCCGCAGCAAAGATTCCGTTAACTCATTCACTAGAAGAGCAAGATACCGGGGCAGAAAGCCGCGTTACGCCAATTCAGTCTGAGTCAGCGGATGAAAGTGATCGCGAAATCGTCACCATCTTCTTAGAAGAAGCCGCCGAGCTGATGGAAAACTTGGACGAAGCGATTATCAGCTGGCGCACCGATACCGCATCACGCGTGTCCCCGGATGAAATACTTCGAGTGCTTCACACGCTCAAAGGTGGCGCACGCTTAGCTGGCTTATCGCGTATTGGCGATACCACACACAACTTTGAGTCGGACATTCTCAAGGCGATCAGTCGTGAAGGTAATACTCGTTATGATGATGCGTTTTTTGGGCATTTGAACCAGCGTCAGGAAACACTACAAAGCCTGATTGATGAAGCTGAAAACTTACTAAGCAGCGAAGGTGTTTTAGTACTGGGTGAAAAAGAGCTGGTTGTTGATGCTCGCGAACCTGAATCTGCTGCTGCTGATGATCTCGATGGCGACACAAGGTTAGATACTCCGAACGATGAGATAACGTCTCTTGATCAAAGCGCCGTTGAAGGCGATACGCAAGAATCTCAAACCTCGGTCGCCATGCTGAACAGCAGTAATAACGTTACCGAACGAAATGTACAAACGCCGGCTGCTTCAACGTCGGCTTCAACGTCGGCATCAACGTCGGCATCAACGCAATCACGTAAAGCACCGACAGAGCTGGTTAAGGTCTCTGCAGATTTGCTTGATAGCTTAGTGAACCTTGCGGGCGAAACTGCGATTGGCCGTGGGCGTCTTGAAGAACAGGTTAGTGATTTCTCACACACGTTAGGTGATATGGATCAGACGATTGATCGTCTGCGAGATCAGCTTCGTCGTTTGGATCTAGAAACTGAAGCTCAAGTGTTATTCCGTCAGGATCGACAAGGCCCGAGCTATGAAGAATTCGATCCGCTAGAAATGGACCGTTACTCGGCGATTCAGCAGCTGTCACGGGCCTTGGTTGAATCAGCTTCTGACTTGCAGGACTTAAAAGAAACACTGGCGCAAAAGACTCGTGATGCTGAAACCTTGTTACTGCAGCAAAGCCGAGTGAACAGCGAGCTTCAAGAAGGTCTGATGAAGACTCGAATGGTGCCTTTCCAGCGCCTCGTCCCGCGCTTACGTCGTATTGTTCGCCAAGTCAGCCTAGAGCTGAACAAGCAAGTGGATCTTCGAGTTAACAACGCCGACGGCGAGATGGATCGTACTATCTTAGAGCGCATGATCTCTCCGCTTGAGCACATGGTTCGAAATGCAGTGGATCACGGCATCGAAAACACGGAAGGGCGAGTGGCGGCGGACAAGTCGGCGACCGGCAATATCGAGCTTGATATCCGTCGCGATGGCGGTGACGTTGTATTGACCCTTCGTGATGACGGTCGGGGTATTAACCTTGATGCTGTGCTTAAAAAAGCACGCGAACGAGACCTGATTGCTGAAGATGCGCAGCCTTCTGATTACGAAATAATGCAGTGCATCCTTCAGCCAGGCTTTTCAACCGCAGAAGTGATTACCCAGATTTCAGGGCGTGGCGTCGGAATGGATGTCGTTAGCAGTGAAATAAAGCAGATGGGCGGCACGGTTGAGATCCGTTCTGAACGTGGCGTTGGTACTGAATTCGAAGTACGCTTGCCGTTTACCGTATCGGTTAACCGCGCACTCATGGTACGTATTGGTGAAGATTTATACGCTGTTCCTTTGAATAACATTCAAGGTATTGTGCGCGCTTCAGTGCCTGAATTGCAGCGTCTATATGATCAGCCAGAATCTGAGCGACTGTTTAATTACGCCGGTCGTGACTACCAGCTAGGGTACCTCGGTGCCATGCTGGATGATGACTCTAATCCTAAAATCACCGGTCAGCACATGCCTCTGCCACTCTTGCTCGTTCGTGGCCAAGTACCGTTCGCGTTGCAAGTAGATAGCCTGCTGGGATCGCGCGAAATTGTGGTGAAGAGTTTGGGGCCACAATTTGCCGGTGTTCGTGGTATATCTGGTGGCACCATTCTTGGTGATGGTAGTGTTGTTGTTATTCTTGATTTGCCAGCCATGATTCGTACTCATACCAGCCTTGAATATCAGCAAGCACGCGCGCTGGATCATCAAGCGGCGGTTGCTCGTCATGAGCAAGAGAAGCGTTTACCGAAAGTTATGGTGGTCGATGACTCCGTAACGGTGCGCAAAGTAACGACCCGTTTATTGGAGCGTCACGGTATGGAAGTGCTGACCGCGAAAGACGGTATGCACGCCATGGAAGTGCTGCAAGACCACAAGCCAGATGTGATGCTATTGGATATTGAAATGCCACGTATGGATGGTTTTGAAGTGGCTTCGCTGGTGCGTCACGATGAGCGCTTAAAAGACGTGCCGATTATTATGATTACGTCTCGTACGGGGGATAAACACCGCGAACGTGCCATGAGTATTGGGGTGAATGCTTACATGGGTAAACCATTCCAAGAAGATGCGTTGCTGGAAAATATTAATCACTACTTGGGGCAAGAGGTAGACTGAGTGCCGTCACCTCGAGTAGCGGTACTGACCAGTGATTTATTACAGCAGCATGTGTTAAATGACACTTTGCGGCGTCTAGGTTTTCAAGTCGTGTTAAATACGTCGCCGCAGCGAGTAGATAATGCGCAGCTGACCGATCTCAATACGGATGTTTGGCTGGTTAATCTCAATGATGACGACGACTTTGATGATGAACTAGACACCTTACTGCATGGTGATATCCCAGTCTTAATCGGCATGGATGAAGCGCCACAAAAGACATGCACCACATTCTTGCGCTGGGAAAAAAAGCTACTTACAAAATTACGTGATTTAACTCATAGTCCTGCGCCTGCTGCGCCGGTAACAGATGCTATTGCGGATAAAGTAATCGGGCGTGATATTCCTCTGCCGAGAGAGTTCAGAGAATATAGCGGTACGGAGCCGTTGCAGATTTGGGTATTAGGTGCCTCCCTTGGCGGCCCTGAAGCCGTAAAAGAGTTTTTGGATGCACTGCCTGAGGGGTTACCGGTAGCTTTTGTTTATGCACAGCATATTGATCCCAGATTTGAACAGGCACTTTGCCAGGCCGTAGGCAGGCACAGTGCGTACAAACTTAAGAATATTGAACACGGCGCGTCATTAAATATAGGGGATGTGCTGATATCCCCGGTTGCTCATACCTTTGATATTGCTGGTATGAATTGTTTAAGTGTAAACACCGAAGCGTGGGAAGGGCCCTATGGTCCCTCTATTGACGGTGTAATTGACAAAGTAGCGCGTTACGCAGGTTCGCGCTTCGGCTGTATATTATTTAGTGGTATGGGCAGTGATGGTGCCGAAAGCATTATCTCGGTACCTGAAGGGCAGCCACTATGGGTGCAATCCCCGGATACTTGTGGTAATTCGTCTATGCCAGAAAGCGCGATTGGCACAGGACGAATTACCTATGTTGGCGATCCGTATCAACTGGCATTGCAACTGGTACAAAACGTGAAACTGAAATGGAAAAAAGAGCATGAGTGAAGTCTCCGTGACGACCCAAGAAGAAAAACCAAGTGAACTTGATTGTTTATTGGTGCCGTTGAAAGATCGAAACCTGATCATGCCGAACGTAACCGTCGCGGAAGTCATCCCTTTCTCACACTTGTTAACCACTAATGCCAGTACTGAGTGGGTGCTCGGCCGTTTAGACTGGCGCGGCACCTTAGTGCCTGCGATTTGTTATGAGATTCTTAATGGCCAACCGTCTCCCGCGCCAAATCCGGATGCACGATTTATTATCGTCAATAATGGCAGCCAAGGCAGCCCTATCCCGTTTTATGCCATCTTGGTTCAAGGTATACCGCGCTTGATGCACCTCCAAGAGACTGACCTACAGCAGGTGGATGCGATGGGTATGGGACCGCTTGATAAAGTTGCTGTGAATATGGAGGGGGTGACAGCCATGATTCCTAACCTTGAGTTATTAGAACAGTACGTGACATCGACGGTTTGAAGTTTTGTGTCTGCCGCTTACTGAGTTATATTGCACGGCTGAACTTGTTGGAGTGATATATGTTTCGGTCGTTACGGGCACGATTCCAGAAAAAAGATATTGATATAGGAGAGTACCGAGACAATCCTCTTGAACTCTACTATAAAAGCACCGGCCCTTGGGTGATAGATATCCCTGTATCACACTACCGTTCTAATTTTCTTGGCTTTCGAGTAGATAATAACCCGCTGGTCAAAATGCTTTTGTCCGAAGACAAGACATATGACTCTAGCGCAGTACATCGTTTCTACGATCAGTTTCAGCCGACGACCGTTGGTGATGTTCTTAATATTGAAACTAGTAAAGTAGCTTCATTTCCTGCCATGTCAGCAGTGATGCCATGGTGGACTAAAACGCCTGAAGCTCGTCTAGCGCAAGTTTGTATAAACATTGACCAGAAACCCTATCTTGGCAAAGAAGCTCATGGCCTAGGTGCTGAGGAGGGAAAAGACTATGGTTGGCACTATTTTGGCCCTGTTTCAACGGCGGTTGGCATCACGGAGTTTGAGCGACAGCGCTCTGTGTTTGATAGCATTCGCACACGTGGATACCAGCCAACGTCCTTTTTGCATATCCATGGTGAATTTCTTATTCAGGGTGCCAATTGGGTGTGGGTTAATTTGGGCGGGAAGCATCGTTTTAACGCCTTAGCAGCACTCGGTTATACCTCTATGACGGTTTCGGTGAAAAACAAATACGGTCCTGCGTTTGTTCGTCGAGAAGATGTTGATTCTTGGCCTAATGTTGTGAATGGTTTGTTTGATAGAGAAGAGGCATTAAAAATTTTTGATCAGTTAATGCTGGGGCGTGATGCGATATGAGGGTAGCCATTATCAATGATACCCGTACAACTCATCACTTCGGCTGCATGCTGGTAATGGAGAATTTATGTCGGTTATTAGTAGAATCCGGTGCGACGATCGAATGGACTTGGCCAGTCAGTGTAGATTGGCGCAAGCACAAAGAAAAAATTAAGGCGATGCCTGACGTTGATGCGATTATCATTAACGGAGAAGGCACTATCCACCATAATTTTGAGCGACGCTTTTCACAAGCTTTGATTGATTTTGTGGTGTTTTCCAACGAGCAACTTAAACGTCCCTGCTATGTGTTGAATGCTACTTTGCATGCGAATAACAATGAGGCCTATACCGCTCTTTCGTGTGCTCGTGCAATATATGTACGTGATAAAGGCAGCCTTACTGAACTCCAAAATCAAGGCAAGCTTACTGGTTCTTATGTCCCAGACTTAACATTTGCAGCGAATAAAGCTCACTCTAGTGATCTAGATAAACGTGGTGATCTGCTTGTAGTGGACAGTGCTGTTAAGGGCGACAATCTTTTATTGTCAAACTTTGCACAAACCAATGGACTAGACTTTCGCTCAATGGTCGTTGCCAGACCTTCCAATGCCCGGTTTTTGAGAAGTCCAAGGCCGTGGGTGAAAAATGTCATTCGTTGGCTAAAAACAGATCGAGACATCAGTACTCAACCGTCGAGTTACATTGCTGATCTTAACCGCTATCGCGGTGTAATCACTGGTCGCTACCATACCGTCACCATGTGTTTGAAAAATCGAATTCCATTTTTAACACTGGAATCAAATACGCCTAAAATTCGCTATTTATTAGGTGATGTATTGGGTGATGCCTCACGCTCGGTATCTGCGGAAGATTTGAGTACTGTTACATCATCGGGCGTGAAGCCATACTCTTCAATAGAGCTTGAAGCTATTAGCATTTTTACATCTGAGGCTGAATTCGCCATTGCTAACATGATTTCAAATATTATAGCGGACATTAAAGGCGGCGCTCGCGGAGATTTTAGGTACTAGGATGCTGCGTCGTAATTGGCTAAGAACAGCCCGCGCTATTTTGAGCGTGCACCGAATCTCTGCGGCGCAAGCTATTCCTCCTCGGCACCTGCTGGATGCTTTGGGGGCGGCGTCAGGGCAGCTTAATTTAACCTCTTTAAACCTTGAGTCTGTCAATTTTGGCGGGGTGAATAATCAGGGGATGTTTCTTCATTATTCTGATTACTCCAAGCAGCCGATGGCGTTGTCCAAACTACAGAGGCAATCATTGGCAAAGCGAGAATATCGCTTTATGACATGGTCTACCTCGAATCAATTGAAACTGACTGCTGACCCCGTATGTCTTCAATCTGTCACTGATCAGCTAGGGGTCTTAAGTAGTTCATTCCTGTCACAACCAAAGGACTATTTACCTTCCGCGATTCATAGTCTTCACTACCGCATGCGACACACTGGTGAATGTTTACCGTTACTGGGAAGTCATGATGAACTTCGTACTGAGGTTATTCCAGATACGGCCATTAGATCTATCTTGCATCATCTGGTAAGTGAGTCTGACCCCGATAAAGCACGTCAATTTTTAACGACGTATATTCAAGCACGAACTCCCGTGTTAGGAGTGAAATTATCAAATAAAATCGAATCGTTGGCAGAGTTCTATTTGTCTAACTGGCGTGCTTTATATGATCAAGAACAAGGCTTAGTTCATGGCGACTTTAAACGCCAAAATATTTTGGCCGTATCGGAGCATGATTATCGTTTGATTGATCTTCAATATTATTTGATTGGAATTTCTAGCTGGGACTTAGCATTTTTCTATTCAAAATTTGAGGAAGGCTTCGTTTATATTCTTAGTCATTTTCGTGGCGAAAATCGCCTCTATAATACATCCGATGAAGGTTTGTTTGTTTTTTTATACATTGTTGCTGTTTTATTAAAAATTAAGCGTAAGCATAAAGATAAAGTGATACGGCTTAAATTACGCCCCGCTATTGAGTATTTAAAGGATTTACAGGGAAATGATTGATCGTAAGCGCCGCATGGGAATCGTTGTTACGAGCTTAATGGGTGCGGGTACTGAAAAAACAATTTTGACATTGGCAGAGTCTTTAGCAAAAGAAGGTTGTGATGTTGATTTATACATTCTGCGTCATCACTGCGATTATACACCTGCAGAGGGGGTAAATTGTATTTGGTTAAATACCACCTCAAATCGTGAAGCACGTGCTAAATTGACAGCTGAAATTCAGCGTCGTGGCGTTAACTACGATCTTTTTGTTATTAGTAATGCTAAGTATTTTGATGCTGTACCTGTGACCCATAAAGTATGCTCTTTGCATATTACCCCCACGGCATGGATTCAGGATGGCCCTAAGTGGAAGTTTTGGAGCCGTGGTCGAAAACTGAAAAATCTCCGGAAAAAATTTCGTCACAAAACCGTTATTGCTTTATCTGGCGGCATTCGTAATGACTTGGAGAATAACCTTGGCGTTCCTGCAAGTAATGTTATTGAGATTGTAAACCCCTTCGATATCACTCAGATACGTGAAGCGGCAAAAGAAGCAGGCCCGATACCTGAAGGTCGTTATATTGTTTCTATTGCGTCACTCAATAAGCGTAAGCGTCATGCCGATACGATCAAGGCCTTGGTGAAAATACCTCAGACAGATGTGTCCCTAGTGATTGTTGGCAGGGGTAAAGAAGAAGAGAGCTTACGTCAGCTTGCAAGTGATCTCGATATTGTTGATCGCGTAATATTTTGGGGGTGGGATGCGAACCCTTACCGCTTACTTCGTCATGCCTCTGTGTCGGTATTAGCATCGGAGGCGGAGGGGTCACCCAGAGCATTGATTGAATCCTTACTCGTGGGCACACCGGCGGTTGCCTCAGACTGTCCATCCGGCCCATCAGAGATACTCACGGGATCATTAGCGCCTTATCTAACGCCTGTTGGTGATATTCAGGCGTTAACGAATGCGATAGAGCTAGCACTGAATACGTACCCCGATATTCCTAGCGAGATAGCCCGTCGCTTTGATTCGGCAGTCGTTGCTAAGCAGTATATTCAGCTGGCAGACTCTTTATCCGTAGATTGATAACATGCGGACATAAGTAAGCTTATAACGATCAAGAACAGAGTTAATGAGGTTGCTCTGATCGATGGTGTATTCGTGAGGCCGTTCATAAGGTAAATCGATGATGCAGCGGCTAACGCTAAGCCTACGGGCTTATTTAAGTGGCGTAATCCATAAATCAAAGGCTGCCAGCTGAAGAGCAAAAATAAAAGCCCAAGCGGGATTCCCATCCAAGTAATAGCATTAATAGTGTCGTTATGAAGGTGGATGAATGAGCGTGCGCCACTAGTTAGGTAGTCATTGTCGTCTTTTAATTTTTCCGCAAACAACTCATTATGTTTCCCGGCACCACTGCCCCTTAGCGGATGTTCAATAATAATGTCTTTGGCACCACGCCAAATTTCAAACCGCAGGCCGAGTGAGCTTTCCCTATCGTTATTCTCAACGCTTTTAATAGCATAGGTCAGACGTTCATAGATAGGTAGTTTTGGTAAAGTAAATGTTATACCGGCTAAAAGAATAAATAATATGGAAAATGTTTTAACCATACCAATATGGCGGTAGCCCTGATAGGCGATACAGCAAAGGGTAATTAGGATTATTGATAGTAATGGAGCTCGACTACCGCTGAGGGCGATAGCCCAAAGACCACAAGCTACAGCAATGAGGCTAAATATAATAAGAATGGGTCGGTACTGAATTCTCGATGTTATTGTTAGACCAATGGATGCGCCACACAAGATGGCTAAATTCATACCGTAAATGATCGGGAGTTCGATGGTACCACTTATTCTGAGCCAACTCTGATTGGCTTGGTAATATTCGTCAATTCCTGGCACTGACATTGTCAATATAGCAACGGGTATTATCCAAGCGAGAACACTTATTAGGCGTTCATTCATAACTAAAAAGGGAAAAATGGTCGAAAAACACAACGCGGGCACAACAAAGTCGTGGCTAAATCTTTTAGCCATAACCGCTTCTGAACCTGTTGTTGTTACGATAACAACGACCATGGCGATGGCTAATAAAATGCTCATATGCCCCAACGGGGTATTTAGCTGTTTTTTTATCATGTCAAAGCTTTGATCTTGGATGGCATCCCAAATTAATTTGGTCCAAAGCGTTAGCGCTATTATTCCCGTAATGTGCACTATGGGCTTAGCAATATGATAATTCAAACCAAACACAGCTAATGCGATTAATAGTAATACAGTCAGGAATTGACCAGCGATGGGGAAGTGATGGTTCATGGGTAATAGACCTTGATGTTTAGGGCTTCCATTAAGTTACAAAGAGGTGAAGGGGCGTCGGCGTAACATTCTACGTTTAGGTCAGGGCGTAACCATCGAGTTGTGAGTAAGGCACTGGATACATCGCCAATAATGACCGTATCACGATCAAATTGGGTTAATAAAATTTCAACAGGCATCCCTGCCTCGACGATTGTTGCCGTGGATACTTTTAGGGGCGATGTAGATCGAGGGTGGGATTTAATTCCAGGCGACTGAAAACGTTTCAAAGCATTGAATAGGCGCTTTTCCGTCGTTTTAGATCGTACAGACTCATGGGGAAGAATTAGCAAAGCATCAAGCTGGTTAAGGCCGATCATGGCGCTTTCAAATAAATTCGCCAAATTTAAAAAACGACGGTCTTGTAGGTTGTCAGGTAATGGTAGGAGATCTTTTGTTTTTAATGCATCAACAACCTTTTCAGGAAAAGCAACATGAGCAATATTAATCCATGGTGAGGCCCCGATGGAAATAGGTTGCTGCCACCAAAGACCGTAGCTTAATTTTTTAAGTGCGTTATCCAGAATTTGATCTGAGAACCAATGTGTCTGTCGCCCTATGTAAGTATACGTACCATCGTCGATATAGTGGCCAGTTAGTTTTTTTTCTGAATGGGCCATGAGCCACTGAAACTCAATTCTTCGATCATTTCCAGTGTATAGATGATCAGGTGCTATCAGGTTCATGTCTGCTTGCAAACGACGCAAATTGGCGCTGCGGTTAATCTTATCTTTGATCCCTTTTGCTTGGCGGGAAACCGTTTTAATGTGAAAGAACGGAGATTTTTCCCACAAATGTATCCGTGACATAAACGCGTTTTGCTGGGGAGGCTGGTCAATGAGCCAGAGTTCTGCCGTGTCTGTTTCTGGTAGGTCTAAAGCTACCATGGATGACACCATAACATTGAAGGGAGTAGAGGCTAAAAACAGGTGGTATGCCATGGTCAGTTGGCTGCACCTATGTAATGAAGAATGCGATTGGACATAGAATCCATATGTTGACCATCTGGATCATGCCAGCTTCCAGGAACAATATGGTGGGCTTTTAAATGTTGTAAAAAGCGATGCCGTAGTATGTTGTTAGGAGTCCAATTAGAAAACTCAAGTAATTTCTGACATAACGTTTCTTGGTTGGCTGCACTGAGAGCAATACCTTGTATATCGTAAAATGCGTTACCAAGAACAATCAGTTTTTTACCCATTAATAGTGATTCCATGCCTACGGAAGAATTAATGGTACAAACAGCTTCTGCATGTTGGATAAGCACGGGAGTAGGGATATCTGAGATGATCTTTAATGGGCTATCATCCTTGTTTAAGCTTTGAGCTAATTCTGAGTAATCTTGTTCACAGGCTGGATGTGGCTTGAATACAATCGATGGCATCTGTAAACCGAGTGTTTGGTGTGCCTGTTGAAATTTTTTAACAAGGTCGAACATATCACTAATCCAAGGCGAGAACATAACCACTTGGCTATCGGTGTTGACCTGAAAAGGGACAAATATATAGTGTTCAGGAAGTTGGCTAGGGCGTAATTCTTGGCACTTCAGCTTTGGGCAGGGATCTGTATCGCTTGTTTGTTGCATATAAAACAGCGGATCGCGCGGAATGGTATTTAAAAAGTTAATCCCTTGAGGGTCCATTGTCGTGGTTCCTGGGAATACACCACGCTCAATAAAGTAGCATGGAATGCCAAGGTCTCTAGCTGCCATTACGGCAATGCGTTGACGAAATTTTAATCCGTTCCATATCACCATATGGGTGATACTTTGTTTATGTAAAGCGTTGCGATAGACAGAATATAATATTTTGGCTTCTAGCAGCTTTAATGGAAAAAGTGCATAAAACCTCTTCCCCCCGGCAATAAGTCCAGCCGGAGTATTTCTTTTTACTTTTAAAAAATCTTTGACTACCTCTAAGAAGGAGCCTTTAGGCTTGGTCAATAATGTCGGGATCCAATATGGAGTACGCCAAAGTAACTTATACCAAAATACTTGGGTTTCTGTTGCGCCCATATGTCGAAGATACTCACTGAGTTTATTCGCATAATGTCGTTGAGTTGATCTAGCGGCAAATATGGCGATCTTCACTTCATCTCCTTGAGGTTGCCGCGATAGATTGGGCGCTGACCGTTTTAGACAAGATTCCGCCATACCCGCAGGCTGGCTTCACTTTGATTCAATGTGTAGAAGTGAATGCCCGGTGCACCACCATCAAGCAGACGACGGCACATGTCGGTAATCACATCTTCGCCAAACTGTTGGATGCTTTCACTGTTGTCGCCGTAAGCTTCTAGCTGCTTACGAATCCAACGTGGAATCTCAGCACCACAGCTATCCGAAAAACGTGCCAGCTTGCTGTAGTTAGTAATCGGCATAATACCCGGAATGATTGGGATGTCTACGCCCATAGCCTGAACACGGTCGACAAAGTAGAAGTAGCTATCGGCATTGAAGAAGTACTGAGTAATTGCACTGTCGGCACCGGCTTTTACTTTATTGACGAAATTCTGCAGGTCTTGCTCAAAATTTGTTGCTTGCGGGTGCATCTCAGGGTAAGCCGCGACTTCAAGTTTGAAGTGATCGCCAGTCTCATTGCGAATGAACTCAACAAGTTCGTTGGCGAAGCGCAGCTCGCTGTTAGCCAGTCCAGAGCCTGAAGGTAAGTCGCCACGGAGTGCGACAATTCGATCAATCCCCAAGTCTTGGTATTCTTTTAATATGCTACGCAGGTCGGCGGTGCTGTCTCCGACGCAAGACAAGTGGGGGGCTGCGGCAATGCCACGTTCCTGTATTGCCTTAACGATAGCGTAAGTGCGGTCACGGGTTGAGCCGCCAGCGCCATATGTGACGGAGAAGAATTCAGGATTAAAAGCGGCCAGTTCATCACGAACTTTTAACAGCTTCTCTGTGCCTTCGTCTGTCTTGGTTGGGAAAAATTCAAAACTTAAGGTCGTCATTTTTATTTCTCTAATAGCAACAGCAAAGGATGAACAGCGCTGTCAAAGGGAATCATCCCCTTATAAACTTTTTGAGAGCTTTAATTTGTACAAGGAGCGTTAGCCAGGCCGGCAGAGCGATGCAAAAAGTGGCGTGGAAACGCAGCTTACTGGTTGTAAGTGAGTATTCCGCGCCGCTTTTAACAAAGCTATGCCAATGCAGCTAGGTCCGCTTAGTACTTGTAAGCTTCTGGTTTGTAAGGGCCATCCACATCAACGTTGATGTAGGTCGCTTGGTCTTTTGTTAGCTTAGTCAGAACGCCACCAAACCCTTCAACCATGTCTTTCGCTACTTCTTCGTCCAGCTTTTTAGGCAGGATTTTAACGTAAATACTTTCTTTTTTCTCGGCTTCCATCATGTCAGCAAATTTGCGTTCAAACAGGTAAATTTGCGCAAGTACCTGGTTGGCAAACGAACCATCCATGATGCGTGAAGGGTGGCCCGTAGCGTTACCCAGATTCACTAAGCGACCTTCAGACAAGAGCAAAAGGTGATCGCCGCTTGCCTTGTTGCGGTAGACTTTATGCACCTGTGGCTTAACTTCATCCCACTCCCAGTTCTCACGCATAAAGGCGGTGTCGATTTCGTTATCGAAGTGACCGATGTTACACACAACCGCGCCGCTCTTAAGCTTTTGCAGCATGTTTTTATCACATACGTTGACGTTACCCGTGGTCGTCACTAGCAGGTCTGTTTTGCCTAAAAGGTCGCCATCTACGGAGTCAATCGTCCCCTTGTTGTCACCATTAATGTACGGAGATACCACTTCGTAACCATCCATACAGGCTTGCATTGCACAGATCGGATCGATTTCGGTCACTTTAACGATCATACCTTCTTGGCGTAGTGACGCCGCAGAGCCTTTACCTACGTCGCCGTAACCAATAACCAGCGCTTTTTTACCGCTCAGAAGATGGTCAGTACCACGCTTGATCGCATCGTTTAGCGAGTGGCGACAACCGTACTTGTTGTCATTTTTAGACTTAGTCACTGCATCGTTTACGTTGATGGCAGGTACTTTAAGCTCACCTTTTTCCATCATTTCTAACAGGCGGTGCACACCTGTTGTGGTCTCTTCAGAGATACCATGGATGTCATTCAGTAATTCAGGGAAGCGGTTGTGAACCATTTCTGTCAGGTCGCCACCATCGTCCAGGATCATGTTGGCATTCCACACCTTGTCGCTTTCTTTTTCAGTAAGAATGGTTTGCTCAATACACCATAGGAACTCTTCTTCAGTTTCGCCTTTCCAAGCGAACACTGGAATGTTAGCGGCAGCAATCGCGGCAGCGGCGTGATCCTGTGTTGAGAATATATTACATGATGACCAACGCACTTCTGCGCCGAGTTCAACCAACGTTTCGATTAATACGGCGGTTTGAATGGTCATGTGAATACAACCCATGATTCGAGCATCAGCCAATGGCTTGGCCGCGCTGTATTTACGACGCAGTGCCATCAGTGCTGGCATTTCATCTTCAGCAATTTCAATTTCTTTGCGGCCCCATGCGGCGAGGGACATGTCTGCAACTTGGTAATCAGTAAACTGGGTCATGTGTTTGCCCTTTTTGTGTTGCGGTCATCGGGGTATACCGATGACCTGATTAAATTTTTTTAAAAATTAAAGACCTGCAGCTGCTTTGAGCGCATCAATCTTGTCGGTACGTTCCCAAGTAAAAGCGGTGAAGGTTCTGCTCTTCTTCTCGCCATGTTCGGTGTAGTTATAGGTCATTTCGTAGGGTTCGCGCCCAAAGTGGCCGTAAGCCGCCGTCACCTGATACATAGGGTTAAGCAGCTCAAGTTGGTTTTGAATCGCGTAGGGACGCAAGTCAAATACCGTACGAATCACTTTTGCCAGCTCAATGTCAGAGATCTTGCCAGTACCAAAGGTATTCACCGAAATAGATGTCGGTTCTGCGACACCAATCGCGTAAGACACCTGAATTTCACAACGATCAGCTAGCTCAGCAGCCACGATGTTCTTTGCAACATAACGGCCCATGTAAGCAGCAGAACGGTCAACTTTTGATGGATCTTTGCCCGAGAAAGCACCGCCACCGTGACGAGCCATGCCGCCGTAAGTATCCACAATAATCTTACGGCCCGTTAGGCCGGCATCACCGACAGGGCCACCAATCACAAAGTTACCCGTTGGGTTGATGTGATACAGCGTACCCTCGTGCAACCACTCTGCCGGAATAACAGGCTTGATGATGTGCTCAAGCACTTCTGCACGTAGGTCTTCAAGGCTGATAGACGGATCGTGTTGAGTTGATAAAACAACCGCATCGACTTTTGGGCTGCCGCTTTCATTATTGATGGTCACCTGTGATTTCGCGTCTGGACGCAACCAAGGAAGCGTGCCGTTACGGCGTAGCTCAGACTGTCGCTGAACCAAGCGGTGAGCGTAGTACACAGGGGCAGGCATCAAGCTAGGTGTTTCATTGGTGGCGTACCCAAACATTAAACCTTGGTCGCCAGCGCCTTGATCTTCAGGCTTGGCTCGGTCAACACCTTGGTTAATATCCACTGACTGCTTACCAATGCCGTTCAATACCGCACAGGTTGCGCCGTCAAAGCCAACATCAGAACTGTTGTAACCAATGCCTGTGATGACATTACGAACGATGTCTTCAAGGTCAACGTAGCACGAGGTAGTTAGCTCACCAGCGACAACCGCCATACCGGTTTTAACCAGTGTTTCTACCGCAACACGAGCGTAAGGGTCGCGAGCTAAAATGGCATCTAACACGGCATCAGAAATCTGATCCGCGACTTTATCTGGGTGGCCTTCTGATACTGACTCAGAGGTGAAAATCGAATATTCGCTCATGTGTGTTCCTCGAATGTTTGGCTCAGCTAGTACGAATAAAAGCTAGGAGCGCTGAAATAAACGGAACTGAATTTGAAACCCGTTCCTTAAACCTGAAAACTGGCTCTGGCCTTCGGTTAACCCGGCAGCAGCGGCCCAGCGTGTGAGATCTTCAGGTTCAAAACCTAGCCAAAGATCACCACAGGATTCTTTTGCCCACGTTTGCTCATGACGACACAAATCTGTGACCAAAAAGACGCCGCCCGGTTCTAGTAATTGAGCGACTTCTGTAAAAATTGTTTTGGGCGAGGGCACGTGGTGCATCACCATATTCGCTACGGCAAACCCAAAACGGCTCGGATGGCTGGCCGTTAATTCGCCGGTTGTCGCATTCAGTAAAGCGACGTTTGTGAGCACTTGCTGACTGCACAAGTCTTGCGCTTTCGCCAGCATGTCGGGCGATATATCAATGCCCACAACGTGCTCAAAATGTGAAGCCAGCTGAGGTAAAAATGCCCCTTCTCCCGGCCCAATCTCCAGTGCGTACTGGCTATTATCTAACCCCAGTGAGCTAAGAATATTAGACAGTGCATCGCCATAGTGCTCATAAGAAGCAATTAAATCTTGCTGCTCGCGAAAATCATCCGCATGCCGTGCAAAAAACTCAGCACAGGCGGTAGCTCGTTCAGCCATGATAGTACTTACACGCTCTGTGACATCTTTGGATAATGGCGCGGCATCCAATGTACGAAACAAACCGAGAAGCCACTGGCTAAAACTTTTCGCCTCCGACAATAATGGGCGGCGATAAAAAATACTGTTGCCTTCACGTTGAGCATTAACCAAGCCCGCTTGTGATAACACCTTAAGGTGGTGGCTCATTCCCGATTGCTTCACCTCAAAAATCTGACTCAACTCCATCACGCCAAAAGCCCCTTGTTCTAACAAACGCAAAATACTTAAGCGCAAGGGATCGCCCGCTGCTTTATTGGCAGTGGCCAGCTGTTCAATGGTTAAGTCGGATTCGGCAATAGCTAACATGGTGGGCATTATAGGAAGGTTTTTATTCTATATCAATTTTTTTTGATATAGGTTTGTGTAACTGACGGTGTTAATCCTTGTTAAGGAACATTGTTAAAGAACATTGACTCCTCGCTGGCGGCTATTGGTGTCTTAAGTTGGTAGTGGCATACTCAAAACATCGACAGCCCAGTGACCGCTATTTGCGAATCTCACACCGCGTTACCGACCATAAGGAAATCTCATGACTGAAACATCCGCTCAAGACGCCAAGGCGGCTCAATTGCAAAAAGCACAAGCGGTCGTCAAACAATTGCAGACAGCCTTAGGCGATGTTGTTAAAACGTCGCCAGACAATCTTCGCTTAGTTCTGATCAGCTTGTTGTGTCGAGGTCATCTATTAATAGAAGACGCTCCGGGGTTAGGGAAAACAACGTTGGCAAAAGCGCTTAGTCAATTATTAGCGCTGAGAATGAAGCGAGTTCAGTGCACGCCAGATTTGATGCCGTCAGATATTACCGGCATCAGTATTTATAACGCGACAGAGCATAAGTTCGACTTTATTCCTGGCCCTGTCTTTAGCAATATTCTCCTTGCGGATGAGATTAACCGCGCTACACCGAGAACTCAGTCGGCGCTGCTAGAAGCTATGGCGGAAAGTACCGTCACCAGCGACCGTAAAACCTATAATCTGCCATCGCCATTTATGGTGATTGCCACTCAAAACCCCGTCGAATTTAGCGGTACCTTTCCTTTGCCGGAAGCCCAGCTCGATCGCTTTTTTATGCGCCTCAGTTTGGGTTACCCAGATGAAACACAAGAAATTGACATCATGATGGGACAATTGCATGGCCATCCACTGGATAAACTTAAGCCGCTAATCAATGAAGCCACCTTGAGCGTATTGCAGAAGCAAGCGGAGAAGGTGACCATTTCTGAACCTATGGTGCGCTATATCAGTCAAATCGTGCGCGAGACTCGCATACAGCCGGGTGTGCGTTTGGGGGTGAGCCCTCGTGGTTCCTTGGCTTTAATGCGCGCCGCAAGAGCCATGGCGATGTTAAAGGGCAAAACCTCAGTCACACCGGATATCATCCCTTCACTACTAGAGCCCATTTTAGGGCACCGCATTGTATTCCGCGATAGCAGCTTAAATCAGCCAGATAGCCGCAAAGAATTTTGGAATAAAATTACAACCTCCGTCGCGATTCCAGACTTCCCAGAAGCAGAAGAGTCCGGTTATTACTGATGTCACAAACCAGTCAGCTTGAAGCCCAAATTCGCCCGCTGATTACGTGGCTAGGGCGACATGTGAACGCCCACCGATTTTTGTGGTTGATGGCGGTCGTTGCTTTTCTTATCGCATGGAATCGCGGTGTGGCGCTTTTGTATGGGTTGTTTGCGTTAATACTGGCGTTGCAAGCAGTAAGCTGGGTGCTGCCTTGGTGGATGCTGAGGAAAATGCACGTCCATCGTCATCAAGTAGGGATGGCCCATGCAGGGCGATCTTGCACGCTTCAATATCATTTTATTAGTACACACCCAGCGTATTACATCTCTGTGGCTGAAAGCTTTAAAGGAATGCGAGAGCCTCAAGCGCATTTTATTCCGACCACTCAACCGGAAGATTTTCCCGGTTATTTCCGTTTTAACTATCACTGCCCGCAACGAGGTGTGTATAAATTACCAGCACTAGAGCTTCGTAGTGCATGGCCGTTTGGCTTTTTAGAACGTAAGGTCAGTGTGGCGGCCGCTACGCTAGAAGTACGAGTAGTGCCTAAGGTATTTCGTATTGCCAACTTACCGCTGCCATCACTTGATAATCCGGTGATGGAAGGGGCTGACTCTTTCATGAGTCGTGGCGCGCACAGTGAATTTGCCGGGTTGAGAGATCATCGGCAAGGCGACTCCCTCAAGCATATACATTGGGCGGCTTCTGCACGCATGCAGCATTTGGTTGTGCGTGAGTTTCATAGTTATGACACGCCGTCGTGGTTGGTCGTGATTGATGGTGAGCGGGGAGCTTCTGTCGGTCAAGGCGCGGACACAACGTTTGAATACGGACTGCAAATTGGCGCATCTATGTTGGATTACGCCCGTAGACATAATCAGAGTATGACATTAATTATTAGCGCGGCGCGTCCTGTACGGCTGGATATCCACCCCGGACAGCAAGATATTAATGCGCACTTAGAAGTATTGGCAGGGGTGATTGATGATGGACAACTTAGTTATGACGACGCTATTCAGGAGGCGCTCTCCGGAGAAATTAATCCGCCCATATTAGTCACGGTAAGACGTCAGAGTCAGGTGATTAATGCTAATCATTCAGGCGGGCATTTGGACATCGTATATGCCGATGCCAGCTTTGATTTACCGATGGGTGGCTACGCCGAAGGCTGGGATAATAAAATGGGGCAACGATTACAGCTCAACCTGCATCGATTAAGCCGTCTACCTCAGGTGTTTGGGTCATGATGAAGCAATCGACCGCACTGGACTGGTTTAGCGTGCAGCTAGCGATTGCCGTTGGTGGCACCGCAGCGGCGATTATAAATCCATTGATTGGTTTATTCGTCTTTGCGTTAAGTTTACCTGTCAATTTCTTTGCTCTTCAGATGGGTTTTAAAACCAGAGAAAACTCAGAACAAAATAAGCCGATTGCTGACGGCATTGCTGTTGCCGGCATGACCGTATTTGCGCTGTTGTTTTTTCAGGTAAATTTAACCGTCGCCTTGGGTGGCTTGCTGTATTTTGGGACCTTAGCGCTGTGCGTGCAGATGGACGTTTATAGAAAGTTCTATATGGCACAGGTGATTAGTTTTGTCTTTATATTAGGTGGCGCGGCTGAAGCGAAAAGTGGCGGTTATTTATTCATAATGGCAGCGTATTGCCTAGTCGCTGCTTTTTCTCTGACTGAAATATGGCTGGATAAATCGAGAGGCGCCTTTATAGATTATGACTCGTCAGAGGGAAATCGGGGATCAGTCTTTAAAGACAGTGAGTTCTCACCGGGCCTGAAACGACGCTCAGCAGTAGGGGCGCTGGTGATGGGTGTCGCGGTATTTATATATCTTTTCTTGCCTAGGCCTGAAGCATTGAACTATGGGAGTCAGGCATCCTCTGCCCCCGATTTTTATAGTGACCAGAGCTGGGAAAATGATGCACAAGAAAATCCGGCGTCAGCGCGAGAAAATAAAAACAGAAACACGTCAAAAATCCCAAAAAATGATCGTGAAGCCTATAAAGAACTGAAAGAAATTACCGACCTGTCAGGGTATGGCGAAACCACTCAAGACACCTACCGCTATAATGGTTTAAATGAAACCTTTGATATTCGTGACAACAGCCGCTCAGGAACGATAGACCTCAACACTATTATTGCGCGAATGAAAGCGGCACACGGTGCGTACTTGAAAATACGAACCTTCGATACATTTGATGGTTTGAGCTGGTCGAGCAGCAATGAAAATATTTCGCGTAAATTACAAACCTCTACCACCGGTGAAGTGACACTCAGTGATGCCATTAAAGGGGACTTCCAGCACTCGCTCATGATTGAGCACACTATTCCGGCCTGGCTGCCTGTGGCTGGTGAACCCGTGACGCTATGGTTGCCAGCGAGTGTCATCGCATTGGATCAATTTAATCACCCATTATTACCACGAGTACTTCAGGCAGGAACAGAATACACCGTGTTGTCACGCCTTGAGTTAATGGATGGGCGAGTGGTGAGCTTAGGCACACCGGCAACGAAGCAAGATCAAGCATTACCCAGTTCATTTGCGGCAAAAATTCGTCAATTGGCCAAAGAAGTAACGGCTTCCGCAACTGATCCATACTCGAAAGCGGTGTTGCTTGAGCAACATCTACGAACCAATTACACCTACAGCTTTGAATCCATTACGGCATCGCAAGGGCGCACACCACTGAAAAAATTCTTATTTGAAGATAAGTCTGGCCACTGTGAATACTTTGCCAGTGCGATGGCGATTATGTTGCGCAGTTTGAACATTCCATCACGCTTGGTGACAGGTTTTAGTGCAACCACTCAAAATCCGCTGACTGGGTATTATGAAATTAGAGGCATTGATGGTCATGCTTGGGTCGAAGCTTGGATCGATGGTCGTTGGGTCTCGTTTGAACCGACAGCCTATTACTCATTACCTAGCGCTGAAAGCTCAAGCATCACCGCAGAGAAGATCAGCCAATACGCGAGTGATATTCTGCATAGGCAGCAATCGGGTGTCCAAAAATCGATCACCATAGAATCCGTATTAAGTACTGTCTGGTTAGGCCTATATGTCGCCGTTGTCTGGGTTTTAAGTTACTTGAAGCTAATCATAGTGACGCTCTGGCCCCTATGGATCTTGCTGTCCTTGGTGGCTATTGCCGCTTTGGTTACTCGGCCGCTGTGGCGCTCTGAGTTGCGTGCGCGGATGAGTCATCGCAAGATTGGGCAATATGCTCCGCAAGAAGCAAAAAAAGCATTAACCTTCTATATTTATCATCTACAGCGCGTCGCACAACGACATGACGTGGTAAGAAACAAGACAGAGACCGTTGGCGATTGGTCTGAGTTCATAGAGCAAAAAATAGGGCGCATCCAAGCGATGGATGAGCTAGCGGGATACGTGCAACGTGTATTTTACGATGCGCAGCCTGTTGCAATTCCTGAGATTCAAGCCACGGCGCTGGCGATTTCAGACTATCTTATTAGTTCGAAGCGTAACCTCAGTGTTTCAGATCTGTATCGCTCAAATTAAGTGATAAAGTTAAGACTGTTTCATGAATTAGCCTTATTTCTAAGCGCCCTTTGCTATAATGTGAGCACATTCAAAATATGATCAAGGGGATCAGGGTGTCAGATCAGAACGGACTAACGCTATTCACAATCAATATGTCGCACTACAGCGAAAAAATTCGCTGGTTGCTTGACTATGAAAAGATTGAATATCAGGAAGAAGCGTTAACGCCGGTCGTGCACGCGCTACCTATGCTACTGAAAGGTAAGCGCAATCAAACAACCGTCCCTTTGATTCAGCAGGGTTCAAAGCATGTGCAAGATAGCCCGCGTATCGTTGATTGGCTGTCGATGGAGCGCGGACCGTTAAAGACTCTGCCTTCAGGCTTACGTGATGAGATTATTGATATTCAGCAACGTTTCGATGCGATCGGAAAACCCGTTGCGCGGTATCTTTATCTTCCCGGTTTTGCCCACCCAGCACTCATTAAGAATATTTGGACTCAGTTTGCCAAGCCTTGGGAAAGTGCCATTGTAAGACTTTTTTATCCAATCATTAAAGTTGTCTTCAAAGTGAAGTTGAAGATCAATGCCAAAGATGTGGCGAGAGCTGAGAAAAAAATTGATCAAGAAATTAAGTGGCTCGAACAACGTCTGAGCGATGGTCGTCAGTACTTAGTAGGAGATCGCTTTACCGTTGCGGACATCACCGCAGCGTCATTGTTAGCGCCATTGGCATGTCCGCCTGAACACCCTATTTATGGTACCAAAGACTTCCGCGAAAAAATGGCGGGCCCTGCAGAACAGTGGGCGAATAGCCCTGCTATCGAATGGGTTCGTACCATGTATACACAAAATCGCGGAAAAATTTGGGCGAAAACGCCGCGCTTCATTAACTAGTAAATCTTGCGCAAGACACATTAAACGGATACTGTATTTAAATACAGTATCAGTTTTTTTATATTATATGTGCCTATTCCCATTATGCGCTTGATCATTGCTGAAAAACCAAGTTTAGGGCGTGCCATTGCAGCGGTACTCCCAAAGCCGCATCGCAAAGGTGATGGTTATATTCAGGCAGCAAACGGCGATGTAGTGAGTTGGTGCATAGGGCACTTACTTGAGCAGGCTGAACCTGATGCCTATGATCCCGCTTTTAAAAAGTGGCAACTCGATCACCTTCCTATCATTCCCGACCAATGGCAGCTTAAGCCCAAGCCTAAAACCCGTAAGCAACTCACTGTATTGCGCAAACTCATCAAAGAGGCGGATCAACTTATCCACGCAGGCGATCCAGATCGTGAAGGCCAGTTGCTGGTGGATGAAGTCGTGGATTATCTCAAAGCGTCACAGGCTAAGCGCCGATCCGCACAGCGCCTGTTGATCAGTGATCTTAACCCCGATGCGGTAAAGCGAGCATTTACGCAAATGCGACCTAACTCAGAGTTTGTTCCTTTGTCGGTTTCGGCACTAGCCCGTTCTCGTGCAGATTGGCTGTATGGCATTAATCAAACCCGAGCCTGGACGATCAAAGGCCAGCAAGCAGGTGGGCGCGGCGTATTGTCTGTTGGGCGGGTGCAAACCCCAGTACTGGGCTTAGTGGTACGACGAGACAACGACATTGAAGCCTTTGTTAGTAAGCCGTTTTATGAAGTACGTGCTGCATTACATGAGGGGAGCGAATCTCCGATTGCCTTTATGGCGAAATGGAAACCAAGTGACGCATGTACGCCTCATCAAGATGAAGATGGTCGTGTATTGAACCCTAAATTGGCCAACACCGTGGCCCAACGGATTCGACATCAGCCTGCGCTAGTTACTGAGGTGCAACGCAAAGAAAAGAGCCAGCGTGCGCCGTTACCCTACAATCTATCGGCGTTACAAATTGATGCGAGTAAAGCGTTTGGGTTATCCGCACAGCAGGTGTTGGATACTTGTCAGAACCTCTATGAAAAATATCAATTAATCACCTACCCTCGTTCCGATTGCCGTTATTTACCGAATGAACATTTTACGGAAGCGATGGATATTTTTTCTGCGATTTCTGCAAATGACAGTACATTAAATGATGGTGTGGAAAATGCCGACTGCTCCATAAAAAGTAGTGCTTTTAACAGTAAGAAAGTCGATGCACACCATGCAATAATTCCAACACAAAAAAAATATTCAGGTGAGTTTTCTGGGTTGGATAAAAAAATATATTCGTTAATCTCCCGGCAATATTTAATACAGTTCTACCCGGTATTTAAATACGCGGATACTCAAGTGAATGTTGAAATATCTGGCGGCGAATTTATTGCGAGAGAGCGAGAAGTGTTGGACCAAGGGTGGAAGATATTACTGCCCAAAAGTAAAAATGAAGCGTCGAATACTCACCAGTTACCGCCGTTAGAAAAAGGGCAGAGCTTGTGGAGTGGAGAGCCGACTGTCGACCATAAACAGACGGAGCCGCCAGCACACTATACTGATGCCACGTTACTGTCAGCCATGACGGGGATTGCTCGTCACGTTAAAGATACGGAGTTAAAAAAAGTCCTGAAAGAGACCGACGGCCTTGGCACTGAAGCCACCCGTGCGGGGATTATCGAGTTACTGTTCAGGAGACAGTTTTTACAGCGTAGGGGTAAAACGATTCAGGCAACCGAGACCGGGCGGCAACTTGTGAGTGTCTTACCAGACTTTTGCTCACAGCCAGATATGACGGCGTTATGGGAAAGTCAGTTGAATAATATCAGTGAAGGCAAAGGAAATTATCAAGGGTTTATGGCACCGCTTACTCAGCAGCTAGAAGATTTAATGAAGGCTGCTCGTGCAGCACAATTGCCGGCAATGAAAAATTCGACGCCAGAGAGGAAAACCTCTCGGCGTCGCGGTGCAAAAAATCCGACACAGCGCAGGACAAAGCGTACTCAGAAATAACTGAGTAACGGGTGCTTATGTCGCTTTTTGAGTGCGGCAAACGCCTGAGTTGGCCAATACAGAGCCAGCGCTAGCGCTGTTGCGATCAGCCAAATCCAACCGATATGATTTACTCCGAGCAGCTCTCCGTAATTCGGCTTTATAAAGAGCAGTAAGAGGCTATTGATTAACAGTAAAGCGTACAAATGCAGCAGATAAAAGAACATTGGCGCGGCACCAAAACCGGTGAGCACTTTAATGAGTCCTTTACGGTGGCTGATCAAAGGCGCTTCTGCTGCTCTGAGCAGTAAAAACATTGTACCTAGCGTGATTAGCAAGAAAGCGAGAGAAGGGGGGTATTTCGTCAGATTGAACACATCCATAACAGTCAATAACACCGATGCCTGAGCAGTCCAGTCTTGCGCTTCTCCGTACAAATTAAACCCACGCAGTAAGGCAAACAACACTAAGCAAAAAATGCCGAGTCGTAATAAAGCGGTTTTACGTTCTTTGGTACTAATCCCCCGGCCAAATAAAGGCCCCGAGCAATAACCGAGTAGAATAACGCCGATCCAAGGCAGTACTGGGTAACTGATTTTAATATTTAATCCATCGGATTGGAGTAGGTAGCCACGGTCGTGTAATACCGTCCAGACAGGATAAAGGCCATCAGATGGTGCGTAATTCAAATCAGTCAGTAGGTTGTGACCAAAAACAATACTCAGGCCAGCGATTAGGAGCAGACCAAAAGGCAGCTGATGTAATAACGCAAGAGCAATCATACAAAGGCCAATCGCCCAGATGACCTGTAACCAAATGGTCTCGTAGGCGCCCATCCAAGAGAAGGTCACCAGTGTGACCTCAAGAAGAATAAGAAACAGCCCGCGTTTTAGTAAAAATCCGGTTAGTTTGCGTCCATTGCTGGCATATAACCAGGCAGATACCCCGGTCAGAAACACGAATGCCGGCGCACAGAAATGCGCGGCAAACCGACTGAAGAATAAGCCCGGAGAGGTTGCATCAATATCCATAGGATCGTTGACCTGCATGTGCAGAAAAAAGCGCTCGCGGACATGATCGACCAGCATAATAAGCATCACCAAGCCACGCATCATATCAATGCTATTGATGCGCTGGCGGATTTCAGAATTCATACGTTAAAGAAGTCCTATAAGTTCGTGGGGCACCCGGTTGTGTCCAAAGTGCAGAATAACTGTTATCGACCCAGAAAGTATCCGTCACATTCGTGATTGACGCCTGCAGGCTAAGATCGGCCATTAATTTGTCACCAGCATTGAGGTCAATGAGCGAATGCTCAGGGAGTGCGTAGTCAGGGTTTACTTTGTCGCCTATGCGTTCGCCAACGTAGTTTACCGTAATTCCGGCATGAGCAGGCAGGCTTCTAATGTGTAAGTCGTGGCGAAGTATCACCCCCTCGACGTGTTAAGCCGGTAAAGCTAAAGCATAAGTCCGTCGGTCTATTGGCGCTCATGCCAAGTAGTTCACACATATTTTAAAGTCAATTTACATTTGTTCAGCTATATTATAGTAACTGATAGTTTTATTATAATTTGACATTACTTGCTCACTGATAAATATGATAATAATTGGAGCTGACTCTATGACCTGTATTCGTACACTTACTGCACTTTGCGCTGTATCTTCTGTCGTACTTTTTATGACTGGGTGTGGAGGTGGCAGCTCTAGCAGTAAAAAAGTAGGAATTGACCTGACCTTTGAAGCCGGTATACGTGGTGCCGAGGCTGAGCCTTCTATGTCAGAGTACAATGTTGATGACGGTGACATTGTATACCTAAACTCTCGTGTCTCCGGCACCATTGCCAGCGTTCCAGATACGGTGACAGATGCTTCGGTCGTTTCTTTGTCGTTTAATCCAACGGTTAGCGGTGAAGTGTTAGTGATACTAACCAGTAACGCACCGGATGTTGATTTGGCGGTCTCTTATGACACTTTATTGTTAGGTTCGCCCACAGAAGAGAGCCAACAAGCGGGTTCGTATGAAGTGCTGCTGCTAGATATTCGTGACACGCGTGAATACACGATTGATATTTCAACTATTGGCGATGGTGGTAGTTTTGAATTAACCCTAGTGGAAGCCAATCGCGAAACGTTAGGCTTAGCTGACGATGAATACTTTGTGACCTACCAGAAATGGGGAACGGTTTTATGTGATGGTAAGGCAGATGAGGGTATTATTGAAAACAGTCACAGTATAATCAACTGGAAGGATGGAACGGTTAATTACGACGACCAAACGTTAAAATTCTCTTCTGTTGATGGCTATGAGTTTTCTGTAGATAACGCTTTAAGCCTAGGCTCGATTACCGAAACGTTGAGTTTGGTAGTGGATGTTGATCCTGAGACTGGAGATGTCGATGGGTCGATTGATCTACTTCGTAATTATTCTACCGGGGATTACGCTCAATGTAAGACAGCAATAGATATCAGAAAAGGGAAGGTGAGACTTTAGTTTGATTGCTTGAAGTTGATCCGGAAAATGGTGAAGTTGACGGCTCGGCCGATTTAGTTCGAACATACACCTCGGGTGAATACGCAACATGCACTACTTCAATAGATGTACGAAGTGGACAGGTGAGGCTTTAATCTATTTAGGGTATCCATTAAGATCCTGATCTAATTTCTGAATAATCAAGGACGATTTATGCGTTTACTAATATCTATTCCAGTTCTTGCCACGGCGGCAGCATTATCCGGATGTGGTGGGTCTGACGACTCTGGTATCAATACTGGTATTCAGATTAGTACGAGCTTAAAGGGTTTATCCGTAGAGCCGGAACTCAGCGCTGTTAATGCTGAGGGTATTGGTGGTTTGACTTTAAATTCAGAGGTTTCTGGTTTTATTGCAGATCAAGATATGGTGTCATTTAGTTATGATGCAACCTCATCAGGATTGGTTGTCGTTTCGTTGACCTCTACCGCGGACGACCTTGATCTTACCGTTCGAGGTGGGCAAGGATCTATTGATTCTAGCAGCTTAGATTCAAATGAAATTATTGTATTTGATGCGATTAACGGCTCAGATTACAGTGTAATAATTGATTCATATGAAGGTGAAGGGAATTACACCCTTAAAGTCGTGAGAGCTAATCGCGAAACTCTAGATCTTTCTGAGAATGAATATTTAGCATCATTAAATGAAAGCGAACTTAGAGATTGTGGATCTTTTACCTCCAACGAAAGCACTGATTACTTTCTTGTTTTCAACTGGACTAACGGTTATCTCGGTAAGGATGACGGTAAGACGAAGTTTACCAGCAGTGAAGAAAATACCATCGTAATTGAATATTCTGAAAGCGAATCAGAAGAAGATTATAGTTACAGTTATGAAGGTACTTTAACGGTTACGGTCGATCCTAATACGGGTGTTATTTATGGAACGGATATTTGGTCTGATATTGAAAACTATCAAGGTGACATTGCTGAGTGTAGTTATGAAACAACACTTTCAGGACAAATTGAGTTGTAGACGTATTAAATAACTAATAAAAACCCCGCAATCGCGGGGTTTTTTATATCGCAAGAAAAGTAATAACTTACTTAACCGGCGTAATCCATTCAGCATTAAATGGATCTTTCCCTGTGACGGTATCGAAGTACATGGTCTGCAACTTCTCAGTCACTGGGCCACGACGACCTTCACCAATCACTCGACCATCTAATGACTGAATCGGTAATACTTCCGCCGCCGTTCCTGTAAAGAAGGCTTCATCGGCGATGTACACTTCATCACGGGTAATACGTTTTTCACGCACTTCATAGCCCAGTGATTGCGCCATCTCAATAATGGTTTTACGGGTAATACCATCCAAGCAAGACGTCAGTTCAGGCGTATAGATAATGCCGTCACGAATCAGGAAGAAGTTCTCACCAGAACCTTCCGCCACATAGCCTTCGTTATCTAGTAGTAGGGCTTCTTCACAACCGCTGTCCAAAGCTTCGCGTAATGCCAACATAGAGTTGATGTAGTTACCGTTCGCTTTGGCTTTACACATGGTGATGTTTACATGGTGACGCGTGTAGCTAGACGTGCGAATTTTAATGCCATTGGTTTTGGCTTCTTCGCCCATGTAGGCAGGCCATTCCCAAGCAGCCACCATGACGTGTACTTTTAGGTTATCGGCACGTAAGCCCATGCCTTCAGAGCCTAAAAACGCCATCGGACGAATATAGGCACTGTCTAGGTTGTTTTCACGCACAGCAGCACGTTGAGCTTCGTTAAGCTCTTCTTTACTGAAGGGCAATTTCATGTTCAGGATGTGAGCAGAGCGGAACAGACGATCAGTATGTTCCTGTAAGCGGAAAATGGCCGCGCCTTGATCCGTCTCGTAAGCTCGCACACCCTCAAAGACGCCCATGCCGTAATGCAGGGTGTGAGTCAGTACATGAATTTTGGCATCACGCCAGTCAACTAACTCTCCGTCTAGCCAGATCAGACCATCGCGGTCAGACATGGAAGGTAGCATAGGAACCTCACTCTCAATTCTATAATCAGTGTTTTATGTCAGTGCTCTGGCGGCTGAGTTGCCTCAGTCTCTAGCCAGAGTTTCCATTGTTGGGTCACATCATTACGCAGTGCATTAAACCCGAGAGCAGATACCGTATCGCTATCGAGGAGCAGGGGTTGTTGCTGCAATGCACGCCGGTGAGTTTCGGCTCGGTAGGACAGGTAGATTTCCTGTAGGGTCTGACAGTCTTGTGGAGCCATCAAACCAACGTCGGCGAAGGCATCCAACAACCGCATGTTATCGGTAACCTGCAGTAACGCAGGGTGCTGGTGTGACCAAGCCAATACGCCGTATTGAACCAGAAACTCGATGTCAACAATACCCCCAGCGTCTTGCTTAAGGTGGAATTGTTGGCCACTTGTATCTTTGGAGCCAAGATTATCCCTCATTTTTTGCCGCATGGCTCGCACTTCTTCACGCAGAGTTTGTGGGTCGCGAGCTTGCTGCAGAATATCGTTGCGAATTGTTTGAAATTGCTGGCCTAGGTCACTTGGCCCACAGATGATTCGCGCGCGTACTAAGGCTTGATGTTCCCAAGTCCATGCATGTTTGGCTTGATATTCTTTGAAGGCATTCATTGACGCTACGATCATGCCGGAGCTGCCTGATGGACGTAGACGCAAGTCGATTTCGTACAGGTCGCCAGAGCGTGTTTGGGCAGTGCAGATATGCACCATTCGTTGCCCCATGCGGGTGTAAAATACGCTGTTATCTAAGGCGCGATCACCGGTGGTTGCTCTCCCTGCATGGGCGTTGTGAATAAACACCACATCAAGATCTGAGCTGTAACTAAGCTCTAGGCCACCGACTTTGCCGTAGCCCACAATTAAAAATTCAGGGCTATAAATCGCTTCTTTATCGGCATTGGTGGGATAACCGTATTTGGCGACCATTTGCTCAAAGGCTAGGTGTGTCACCATATCGAGTGTGGTTTCAGCTAGGCGTGTCAGGTAATCGCTGACTTGCATTAGGGTGAGTTTGCCCATCACTTCACAAGCGGCGGCGCGCAGTTTATGAGCACGCACATACTGCCTAAGTTGTTCCATCTGCTGCTCGAGGTCATCGGCTTCAATGCGCAGTAAACGTAAATGCAATTCTTCTTTGAGTTCTGCGCTATCAGGAAGGCGGAATAGCGTTTCAGGCACTAGCAGTTCATCTAATAACAGAGGTGTGCGAGTTATGTATTCTGCGACCCAGCTAGAAGCGGCACACAAGCGCACCAGCTGATGTAGGGCTTGGGGGTTTTCTGACAGCAGTACTAAGTAGGCCGTGCGTCGTAAAACTGCTTCTAATAAAGGGATGATGCGGCTGAGTGTTTCGGCGCTATTGTCTTGTTGCCATACTTCTTTTAGTAATCTTGGCATCAAGGTTTCTAATCGTTCTCGTCCGACTTGCTGCATTAAATTAACCGCACGCGACTCGCGAAAGCGATCAATGATGGCTCTTACGTTTTCTTCTCCTGCGCACGGATGTTGCTGCAAAAACTCGGCTTCGGCGGCGTCGTGCAATTCGCCGTGCCAGAGATCAAGCCATTCGTGTTCTGTTTCGGGATCTTGTTGTTCATCATCGTGGGCAACAATATGTGAAAAATGATGACTGACGATTGAGCGGTATTGATTGAGCTGCGTAAGGTAATTGCTCCAATCACTGCATCTCATGGAGTGAGCAATGCGCGCTTGGGTTAATTCGTCATCGGGAAGTTGTTGTGTTTGTTCGTCGCGTACTGCTTGGATGGCGTGTTCGCTGTCACGTAAGAAAAAATAGGCGGCTTTAAGCTCTGTCGTTGCTGAGGTTGGCAAGTAGCCATCTGCGGCTAACATATCCAGCACTTCAACCAGTTCTCGACTTTGCAGGTGTTTTTCTTGTCCGCCTCGTATTAACTGGAAGGCCTGTACAATGAATTCAATCTCACGAATGCCACCCGGGCCAAGTTTTACATTTTGCTCTAGGCCTCGACGGCGTACCTCCGCGTTAATCATGGCTTTCATTGAACGTAACGACTCGAATGCGCTGTAGTCGATGTACACTCGATAGGTAAAGGCACGCAATAATGCGATCAATTCTTGTGCCGCAGGGGTGTCTTCACCAGTCATTAAGCGCGCTTTGACCATGGCATAGCGCTCCCAATCTCGTCCTTGGTTTTGGTAATATTCTTCTAGTGAGGCGTAATTCATTACCAAAGGGCCGCTCTGGCCGTATGGGCGTAAGCGCATATCTGTGCGAAACACAAAGCCATCAATGGTGTGCTTATCCAGTGCAAGAATCAGTTTTTGCCCGAGTTTAATAAAAAACTCCTGATTACTGATCACTTTAGGCCCCGTCGTATTGCCGCTGTCGTGGTAAGCAAAAATAAGGTCAATATCAGAACTTAAATTTAACTCCCAGCCACCCAGCTTCCCCATACCTATGACAATCAAGTGTTGCTCTTCTTGGGTCTCTTTGGAAAGCGGCTTGCCATGGCGTTGTTCTAAATCAGGCAGTAAAAAAGCAATGCTTCGATTGACGCACACATCCGCTAACTCCGATAGCGCACGAGTGGTCTCAAGGGTATGAGCAATTTTTAGCGCATCTCGCCAAATAATATGGATCATGGCGCGGCGGCGCATCTGGCGCAGGGCTTTATGCCAATCGTCTTCGCTGATTGCATCCCCCGAAAGCTCGTCAAGCCATCGTTCAAAGTCATCACGATTAACTGGGGAATCTAGTGCTTCTGAGGTTAGACACTCGCAGATGTACTTGTCATCACGAACAAAATTTTCCGCTACGTACTCGCTAAGCGTCAGCACTCGTAGAAGTTTTTCCTGTTGATGCAGTGGGAGAGTGTTCCATAAACTTGACCAGTTAAGGCCGAATCTCTCGCAATGATCGGCAACCTGAGTCTGTAGATGATTCCAATGTTGGCTGAGTATTTCCGGAAGCATACGCTGGAGGCGCTCCATGATGAAAATTTTAGAATGACGTTAAGCGTTATAGTCTCAGACTTTAGCGCACAAAACCCAGTCAAAAACAGAGGCTGCGGGAACAATTAAACCAATGAGCTCTCTGAATAACTCAACAAACTTTGTAAGGCGGAATTAAGCGTCGCCCTATAAGTACTATTAAGCACTGCAGTATTAAGCAAGACATAAGCGTTATACACTTCAGCATCGTCACCGTTATAGCTATTTTTTGTGAGTAAAACTATGAGTAACCCACCGGGTAAAGAGACACCTACCCGCCGTACACGTTCTACATCGAGTAAGACATCGACAAACACAGCGCCGGTTAACGCAACACGAGATAAAAAGACGCCTAAAAAAGCAGCATCAAAGACATCTAAATCACAAGCGTTGGAAAAAACGACAAAAACAGGCCCTAAAAAATCAGTTAAACCAAAAGCGCCTAAGGCAAAATCAACAAGCGCTAACTCTAAAACGGCTAAACCCGTTGCCAATAAAGGGGCGGCGGCGAAGGTTGCTTCTACTAAAAAACGCCAGTGGAAACTGCCGTTGCTCTCTCTACTCGCAGTATTCACCTTGCTGTTTGCCGTTTGGATGGTTTATCTGGATGCCGAGGTAAGAAAAGCCTTTGATGGTAAAAAATGGTCGCTTCCTGCCAAGGTATACGCTCGCCCACTGACCCTGTATCCCGGTTTATTACTGCCTCCAGAACAGCTTGAAGCCGAATTGCAGTGGGCCGATTATCGCCCGGCGGCGCTAGCAGATCGCCCTGGTACGTATCAGCGTAACGGAAATGAGTGGGTGATCTTCCGTCGTGGTTTCCCGTTTTGGGATGGCTCTGAAGTAACGCGTCGAATTAATCTTAAAATTAATAATCAGCGAGTATCTGGACTCGCAGACATTGAAGGGAATCAACCCCTTATTCGCCTCGAACCGCAGTACATTGGTGGGATTTTTCCTGCACATAATGAAGACCGTGAGTTAGTGCGCTTAGAAGACGTTCCTCCAGTGTTAGTGGCGGCGTTGATTGTGACCGAAGATAAACACTTTTTTGAGCACTTTGGGGTATCTCCTTATGGCATTGCGCGTGCCATGATGGCGAATGCTCGCGCAGGCAAAATGGTCCAAGGCGGTTCGACCTTGACCCAGCAGCTAGTAAAAAACTTTTTTCTAACCAATGAACGAACAATAACGCGAAAAGCTCAAGAGGCTTTTATGTCGTTATTGCTTGAGTTGCATTACGACAAAGAAGAAATTCTTGAAGCCTATATTAATGAGATATATTTAGGTCAAGCAGGCCGACGTGCCATTCATGGCTTTGGGCTTGCCTCCCGATTTTACTTTGGTAAGCCGTTAAAAGAATTAAACTCTGCGGAAATTGCAACCTTAGTTGGTTTAGTGAAGGGCGCTTCTTTTTATAATCCACGTCGCAACCCTGAGCGTTCAAAAAATCGACGTGATTTGATTTTAAGTATCATGGCTGATAATCAAATAATTACTCAGGCGGAAAGTTTAAGAGCAAAGCAACGGCCTTTAATTACGGCGTCCCCTCGCCGTGGCGGACAGCGTGAATACCCTGCATTTTTAGAGTTAGCGAAAGAACAGCTGCAAAAAGACTATCGTTTGCAAGATCTGCAAACAGAAGGGCTACGAATTTTTACGACGTTAGATCCGTGGGTGCAAAATGCGGTAGAAAATTCGGCGGATGCGCATTTAAATCGATTAGAGAATCGTTCTACTGGCTTAAAAGGAACGTTAGAAACTGCGGCGGTTATTACCAGTACCGATGGCGGAGAAATTCGTGCCTTATTAGGGGCGCGTGATGCCTCCTTCTTTGGTTTTAATCGTGCGCTAAATGCAAAGCGAGCGATAGGATCTCTGGCGAAACCTGCGGTATTTCTTGCAGCACTCCGTAGTGGGAAATATCACTGGGGGTCATTCATTGACGACTCTCCTGTGACCGTCGAAGGGCGTAATGGCGATGTGTGGCAACCTCGAAATTATGACCTTAAAAGTAATGGTGATGTCCCAATGGTGGATGCCTTAACGCGTTCGTTAAATCAAGCGACTGCGCGCCTAGGTATGACCGTAGGGCTGGGGAATGTGGTGGATGAGATGCAGCGGCTGGGAGTGAGCAGTGACCTTCCTGCTTATCCATCATTGCTGTTAGGTGCCGTGTCGCTTTCGCCCTTGGAAGTCGCACAAATGTATCAAACCATTGCATCAGAAGGGTTCTTGATGCCGTTACGCACCATTGATGCGGTAACAACGGCTGAGGGCGACATGCTTTCCTCGTATGCGATTCGTGGACAACAGGTTTACGACCCGGTGTTGATGGAGTGGCTCAGGTTTGGGTTAGAGCAAGTGGTAGCCACTGGAACCGCTCGGGCGTTAAATTCTTTGCCTCAACCTTTAGCGGGCAAAACTGGCACAAGTGATGACCAGCGTGATGCCTGGTTTGCCGGATTTGATAACCGTCACCTTGGTGTTATTTGGGTGGGGCAGGATGACAATAGCCCGATGCCTTTCACAGGGAGTAGTGGTGCTTTACCGATTTGGAAATCTACATTGCAGCGAGTTGGGGTTGAGCCACTGACAGCCCCGCGTACCTTAGTTGACATTACTGTGGGGGACGATGGCACTTTGATGGGAGATCACTGTAGCGGGAAAGTGTATCCCTTTCCTCCATCGTGGCTGGACAATGAACGCCCTCCCTGTAATTCTGGTACTAAGCGCATCGGAGAAGAGATCAAATCATGGTTCGATTGGTTGTTATAAGTCTGCTACTGACTGGGTTAGTGGGGTGCGCCACGAATGACGGTGCGAACAACGCTGACGCTGACTATGGCCAGTACCGTGACGGTAGCGAGCATCCAGCCGTATTGATGTTATTTAAGCAATCAGACAATGCGGTGCAAGCGGGAAATTGGTCTGCAGCCATGACGTATTTAGATCAGGCGCGTCGTATTGAACCACGTAATCCGTACGTGCTGTATCGACAGGCTTGGGCGAGTGCACAAAGCGGTGATACAGAACGGGCCCGTCAATTACTTGAGCGGGCCCGTGTTTACGTCAATAAAGATGACGAATTATTAAACTATCGTTTGTATGAGTTAGAGTTCCAGATTAACCCTTAACTCCCTGTTTTAAATTGCGAAAGTAGATCCATCATGCGACGCGACATACTTTCCAGCCCCTGAGACTTAGACAATGTGTCTGTGGTATGACTTAGCGTTGACTCACCAATCTCGCGAATAGATGTGACGTTGGTGTTTACTTCACTAATGGCGATGTTTTGTTCTTTAATGGCTTGGGCAATTTGCTGATTCATCGCGTGCATGGATTCAACGGATGTTTTAATTGTGCCTAGTTGGTCATCAATGCGAGTTACTTGATTTACGCTTTCAGTAGCGCCTGATAATGATGTCTCCATCGCGGTGACAGCTTCGCCCGAGCCTTTTTGAAGTCGCTCGATCATGCGCTGAATTTCCTCAGTGCTTTCATGCGTTTTAGAGGCTAGTGTGCGTACTTCATCTGCCACAACGGCGAATCCTCGGCCCTGTTCCCCTGCACGAGCTGCTTCAATGGCGGCATTAAGCGCAAGTAAATTAGTTTGTTCTGCGATGCCTTGAATCACAGATAATACGGAACCAATGTTATTGCTTTCAGAGTCGAGGTTTTCGATCACTGTGTTGGCAGTTTGAATGTTGTGGTTTAAATTTTCAATGCCAGCTCTTGCACTGCGTATATCCTTATCACTCTCTGTCGCCACATCGTTTGCTGCTAATGCAGCGTTGGCAGCTTCCTCTGAATATTGTTTGATTTCTTGCATTGCACTGGACATTTCAGTAGTAGCTGAGGCAATTAAATCGGTTTCGTCGCTCTGCTTACGTGCCCCTTTTTCAACCGTACTGGCTGATTGATTAAAATCCTTTCCTAAGACGGCGATATCGGATGACAGTGAACGTGCTTGTTCAACGAGTTCGTTAATAGAGCTGAAAAAAGTATTAAATGTGTGTCCAAATTGGCTGGTTGGGTTAGGCACTTGATAAGATAAATCAATCTCACCATCTTTTTGTAAATGCACGCCGATGTCTGCTAGCTCAATGCTTTGATTAAACTCGATCCAACTTTTTTGCGATAAATACACCAGTAGCCCCGCTTCGGCGATCACGAATGCAGCATGTAAGATAACGATGTCTAGTCCGGTTCTGTATTCGAATACATACACACCGGTGCCCGCTTCTTGTAAGTAGTTGAACACCAAATGGTGAACGGCAATGACACCTGCGCCGGCTAAAACAGTAAAGGGGTCTCGGTAATAAAGCAGAGCGGCGAGTAAGGCAAAAATGCTAAAGTGCATCTCAATCAAACCGTGAGCTTGATGAATATGCAGCCCGGTTAAAATCATGAGTGATGCCGCAAAGCACATGCGGGATAATCGTTGTCCTGGCAGTGCTTTACTTACGAAGTAAGGTACTAGAACGGCCGGTAACCCGACAATAAGGGCTTCTGCCCATGTGTTGTTCCAGTTCGCAAGCAATAAAGAAACGCCAAAAAGCGCAGCGGTTAATTTTAGAAAAAATGCATCGGCTTCAACATAGAAGTCGATGACTGATTGAGAGCGTGTCATAGGGTTTCCTGCACATACTTATGATGTCTATATTTCTGAGTCTAGATCAGACTTTTGCAATTGCATGGCGGGATTACAAAAAGTCACGGCTTTAGTGCAGAACCCTATAACTCAAAGGAAGAGCCATATTAGTGGCTCTTTGTAGGGGGAATATGACGACTTAATTTAAATACTAGAATGAGAAAAGTAGGTATTAGTAACCCACTGATATTGATGGGCTGATAAAGCACATAGGCTGCGCTCATTGCTATCCATAGAGATGCTAAAACGAATAACTCTGTTTTGAACAGCGGTTTTATCGCCATTAAAATGAGTGAAACCGCTCCTGACGCAGCGGTTACGTAGAGAATGATATCGAGTTGGTTGGCTCGCCGACAAAGTTCAAAGACGACGCAAAGAGCGAGTAAAACTCGTCCCCAGATCATACGATCCCAGTACCACGCCATGCCAAGCCCTTGGGCGGCTTGAATCATGCGCACAGAGACGAGCAAAGGTAAGGCTGCATACCAGGCTAACGAGTCGAGTAATAATATGGCTGAATCATTCCCTGATATTTGTAACCACAGATTACCGATGGCTGCCGCGGCCAAGATCAGACCGCTAGCCATATCCGCTGCTTGTTCACCTGACCATTCAGTGTCTTGGTGAGGCTTGGCGCTCCAGCATAGCCATAGGCTAACGGCGAGCAATAAAATAAGCAGGCCAACATCAAGCATCATAATGTCGCCATGACTCGATCTGCAGCGGCGATGGTGTCGTCGATGTCTTGCTCGGTATGCGCAATCGACATAAAGCCCGCTTCAAAGGATGACGGTGCCAGATAAACGCCTTCTTTTAACATACCGTGGAAGAACTGGTTAAAGCGTTCGCCGTCACATTGCTCAGCGACCTCTTTAAAGCAGGTCACTTCATTAAGCTCGGTAAAAAACAACCCGAACATAGAGCCAGCGCTGTTAGTTGTAAATGGGATGCCATGTTTGTCAGCGGCGGCTTTGAAGCCCGCCAGCATTTGCTGCACGCGAGCAGTCAGTTGATCGTAAAAACCAGGGGCTTGTATGGCTTTCAACATAGCCAGACCTGCCGCCATGGCGAGCGGGTTGCCTGATAGCGTACCGGCCTGATATACCGGCCCAAGTGGCGCTAGGTATTCCATGATCTCACGCTTACCGCCAAAGGCACCGACGGGCAGTCCACCACCAATAACTTTGCCTAGGCAAGTCATGTCAGGAACGATGTCGTAATATTCTTGCGCGCCACCGAGTGCTACACGGAAGCCACTCATGACTTCGTCAAAAATAAGCACGATGCCATGCACAGTACACAGCTCACGAAGCCCCTGAAGGAAGGATTTACTCGGCGGGATGCAGTTCATGTTTCCAGCCACAGGCTCGATGATGACACAGGCCACTTCGTCGCCCATTTTGGCAAAGCATTCACGAACGTTGTCGAGGTCGTTGTAATCCAGCGTAATGGTATTTGCCGCCACCGCAGCAGGTACGCCCGGCGAGGTGGGGACGCCTAAGGTCAACATGCCGGAGCCTGCTTTTACCAGAAGGGAGTCAGCGTGACCGTGGTAGCAGCCTTCAAATTTCACTAACTTGTCGCGGCCAGTAAAACCACGCGCTAAACGAATGGCACTCATGGTGGCTTCGGTGCCGGAGTTCACCATGCGTACCATATCCATTGAAGGAATCAGCTTGCAGACTTCTTCGGCCATGTCGATTTCAATATGCGTTGGTGCGCCAAAGCTCAGGCCTTTATCCATCCGTGCGCGTACGGCATCCAATATTTCATCTGCAGAGTGGCCTAGAATCATTGGCCCCCAACTACCGACATAATCGATGTAGCGGTTGTCGTCCGCATCAAATACGTACGCGCCTTTGGCATGGTCGAAAAAGATGGGAGTCCCACCCACGCCTTTAAATGCTCGAACTGGAGAATTTACGCCACCGGGAATACGGTTTTGTGCGGCTTCAAAAAGTGCTTCAGACTGACTGATGGAGTAACTCATAAGACTCTCTTTTCTTTCGTAAATTCAAAAATTAAAAGGGGCGAACCACCACAAGAATAATTATTCCGAGTAATAAAAAAACCGGAACTTCATTAAACCAGCGATAAAATACGTGGCTGCGTTCATTGCGATCATCGCGAAATATTTTTAATAAATGGCCACAATAAAAATGATAAATAACTAAAAATGTGACCAGTGTAAGTTTGGCGTGCATCCAGCCCTGGGATAAATAAAAATCAGGGTTCAAAGTTATCATCCAGGCACCTAGAGCAATAACAATGATCATTGATGGCGTCATGATGCCGCGATACAGTTTGCGTTCCATTATCTTGAAGCGTTCTCGCGAAATAGTGTCGGTGGCGTCAGCGTGATACACGAACAAACGAGGTAAATAAAAGATGGCAGCAAACCAGGTAATCACCGCAATGATATGAAACGCTTTTAACCAAAGAAATGTCATGCCATGCCCTTTAAATTGATGTATTTAAAATTTCGCGAATTTTTTGCGCTAAACATTTAACTCGACGTGTCCGGTTGATATTGATAGTAACTATTGATGTCATCACGAGAAACGACCCCGGCAAATTCGTGACGACGTTCGTCACGATACACGATAAGCCATTGTAATTGACCTTCCTGCATAAGGTCTAAGGCATCTTGTAAATTGGCTTTTAACGATATTTTTCCCGCGACTTGTCGGTCGGCGGGTATTGCCAGTAGGTCGACTGTTTCGCTGTCGCTGTTGGTTTCTAGTGCTTCAGCAACGGCAGCTGGGCGAATGAGAAGGTCTTCGTCTGCAATCAATAGCCAGCTGGGATCTCGTTGCAAAATAAATCCAGCAGCTTCTCGCCCTAAATGACGGTTCACTTCAATAACAGAATGCTGCATCGCTTGTGCAACCCACGTATTACGAAGCATTTGGCGTACAGGATTCGGCGCTTGATATTGAGCATTACCCCCCAGTTGCACACTAAATACAGAGGGCAGTTTGAATACTTCGCTCACCACAATACTGGCGATCACGATGGCGAGCATTGCAGGCATAATAATATTCGGGTTCGCGGTTAATTCCAGCAATGCGACTAATGCTGCCAGTGGTGCCCTGAGTACGGCTCCCATCATGGCTCCCATGCCTAGCATGGTATAAAAGCCAATAGAGACTGGATAATCAGGCACTAACCATACCGACAGCTGGCCCATAAGCCCGCCAAGTGCCGCACCAATAAATAATACTGGGCCAATCAAGCCCGCAGGGAAACTCACCGCCGCCGCCCAGGCGGATAGCACCAGTTTGGCAATCAGTAATAATAACAAACTGGTAAAGATTACTTGGCCATTAAGCGCTTCATTCACCGTGTCGTAACCGATACCAAGGATTTCTGGCAGCCACCAACTGATGGCCAGTGTGGCTAAGGTTAATCCGCCCCAGCGAATCACGAGAGGTGCGTGGCCGAGTTTTTGGAATCCTTTTACGGCATAAATATATCCGGCGGAAACTAGTCCAGCGGCTACGCCTAATAAAAGAATATACGGGATCTCCCAAAGTGATGTGAGGTTAAGCGCAGGCACGTCAAATGCGGTTTCGTGGCCAAAGACGGCACGGGAAACAATGGCTCCAGCAACCGAGGCAAGAATGATCGGAATAAAACCACGAATACTGTATTCAAGTAACACCACCTCCATTGCAAAAATAACCCCCGCCATGGGGGTATTGAAGGACGCAGAAATTGCACTGGCCACACCCGCGCCAGCAAGAATACGCAAGCGGTGATGAGCAATATTAGTGTGTTGGCCGATTAAACTGCCGGTACCAGCCCCCATGTGAATGGCGGGGCCTTCTCGCCCCGCGCTGTGGCCGCTGATGATTGCGATGGCGGCAGCAACCCACTGAAGTATCAAGTTTCGTGCGGGCAAATAGCCCTGATGACGCTCCATGCGTTGTAATACATGGGTGACCCCAACGCTACGCCGCTCAGGTGGGAGCCAATAAAAAATTAAAATAAGTAGAGCACCGCCAGCCAGTAATAAAATAGATCGACTATGTTGAGTAAGGCCTTCGTAATCTTCTGGAGAGCTAATTGGGAAAAAGGTAACGAGCGGCAGTTCAATCGCCAAACGAAATAATGTAATCAAGCCCGCGCTTAAAATACCGGTCAAAAATGCCAGCCCGGCCAGCCCTATCTGGTTGTCAGATAGCGTGATTAGGTTTTGCCACGTTTGACGAATAGAAGGCACCGTCGAGTTTTTCCTTACCTATAAGGCTTGAGGGATGGTGTGAACGCTATAAGAACCGGTATTATAAGCGACTTTTATGTCATAACGCCCATTTGGCGTTCAAATCCAATACGGAGTAAGGCTGTGATTAAGGTCGGCATCGTTGGCGGAACCGGTTATACCGGGGTAGAGCTACTAAGAATTCTAGTGAACCACCCAAGCGTTGAGTTGAAAGTCATCACCTCTAGAAGTGAGGAAGGTGTGCGTGTTGATGATATGTACCCCAACTTGCGTGGCTTTACGGATTTGCAATTTACCGTTCCGGATTCTGATGCGTTAGGTGAGTGCGATGTGGTGTTTTTTGCCACGCCTCATGGTGTTGCGCACGCGTTGGCGGAAGAAGTCATTAATTCGGGAGCGCGTGTGGTTGACCTATCAGCCGATTTTCGTATTCGAGATATCGCAACGTGGGAAAAATGGTACGGACAGAAGCACGGAGCGCCGGGTATTTTGCCCGAAGCCGTGTATGGTCTACCGGAAGTGTATCGTGATGCGATCCGAGATGCGCGCTTGGTTGCGGCACCGGGTTGCTACCCAACATCAGTAGAGTTGGGTCTGATTCCTTTGGTTGAAAAAGGCTTGATTACGGACCAACTACTCATTGCTGACTGTAAAACGGGCGTGAGTGGTGCTGGTCGTGGCGCTAAGGTCGGTTCACTTTTTGCCGAAACGGCCGATAGTCTTATGGCCTACGGTACTTCTGGGCATCGTCATTTACCTGAGATTCGTCAGGAGCTAGCCTTAGCGGCAGGAGGAAAAGATATTAATATTACTTTTACGCCTCACCTCACGCCTATGATCAGAGGGATTTTGTCGACGTTATACGTGCAGATTCCGGGGCAGAATATCGAGGACCTACAGGCGATTTATGAAGCACGCTACGCCAACGAACCTTTTGTGGACGTGATGCCGCCAGGTAGCCAGCCGGCGACGCGCAGTGTTAAAGGTAGTAATGTTTGTCGTTTAGCCCTGCATTACCACGAAGACACTGGTCAGGTTATTGTGTTGTCAGTCATCGATAACCTTGTGAAAGGGTCGTCGGGGCAGGCCGTTCAGTGCATGAATATCATGTTCGGGCTTGAGGAAGACATGGGCCTGAAACACGTCGCGCTGCTGCCATAACAGGGTAATTAGCCACACCAACTGAATCAAGATACGGAGACAGTGTCATGGCAGTAGTTAAAGGTAGCGTTCAGGATGAACTGGTGATTGTTCGTCGTGCTCCCGGGTTTCGAGTATGGCGTGTCATTTGGCTGATTTTTCTGATTTTAGCGACCGGTGTCGGTGGGTATGCCCTAGGATATTTTGACAGCCGCACCCAAATAAAAACGTTAAAAGAAGAAAAGCGCTATCTAACCGATGGTTTACGCACCAGTGAACAAGCCATCGAAGATCTTAGCCAGCGGGTGGCTATATTGCAGAAGGGTGGGGATGTGGACCGGCAAGCCGCGGATGATTTCCGCGAAACCGTCCGCGCTCTCAGTGAAAATGTTGCCAACCTTGAGCAAGAAGTCGCCTTCTATAAAGGGATTATGGCGCCGGGCAGTGCCGATAAAGGGTTACGGATCAGTAAAATAGAGGTCGTGCCCTTAGGTAATCGTCAATACAGCTATTCCGTCATGCTGACGCAAGTGGTGGACAACACGAATTTTGTGCAGGGTGAAGTCGCCGTAAATGTTATTGGTTTGCGTAATGGCGTTCGTGAGATTGTTGCCTTGCGAGACCTTGATGCCTCGGTAGCTGAGTTGGGTATAGATTTTCGCTTTCGATATTTTCAAGAAGTTAAAGGCAATCTAAATATTCCGAATGATTTTACTCCGCAGCAAATGCAGGTTGTCTTGCAATCTAGAGGTAAAAACTCACAACGAGTCGAAGAAACTCACACTTGGAACACCCCAGGAGAAGCTTAATGTTCAGTGCTAAAACAAATAACGAAATTGATTTCGATACCGTGATATCTGCGCGCACTGAAATTGTTGGCGATATTACCGTCAAAGGCGCAATTCAAATTGATGGCATCCTCAAAGGGAATTTGATTGCGGAACCTGGCTCTAAGGCTTCTGTTCGCATTAGTGACAAAGGCAGGGTTGAAGGCAAGATTATTGCCCCCAATATTATTATTAATGGCGACGTCAAAGGCGATATTCATGCTTATGAATACATCGAACTGGCTAAAAAGGCTCGCATTACTGGTGACGTCTACTACTCCTCTATGGAAATGGTGCTGGGTGCTCAAGTAAATGGCCAGTTGCTTCACAACGTAGATACCGCCCCAAATCATTCCGACCACCTCGACAAATCCAAGCCAGCGGCAAAAGTTGACTGAAATGGTCGGATAAGCGGATAATCGAAACAGTTATTACTATCAGGTTTTCCATGACAAGCGCAGAGCAAGCAACACCTATCGGACTAACCCCGTCCGCCGAAGAAAAAATCAACGAGCTTCTTATTGAAGAGGCCGATGACGATTTGTGCCTGCGAGTATTCGTTACCGGTGGGGGCTGCTCTGGCTTCCAGTACGGTTTTACCTTCGACGATGAGCGTGCGGAAGACGATGCTTTGATCGCCAATGGCGGAGCGCGCGTTCTGGTAGATTCACTAAGCTACGGTTATTTAGTCGGCTCGGTGATTGATTATCAAGAAGGCTTAGAAGGTTCACGCTTTGCGGTAAGTAACCCAAGCGCCTCGTCCACTTGTGGGTGTGGCTCCTCGTTTGCTATCTAATCACAATACTCTGAGGGTGCTTATGCGTAATTTAATGGTTTGGTGCTCAGTCGCTTTATTGTCCATGCCTGCACTTGCTGAAGAAACCGCGCAAGAAAGCTCCACTGCGGTGGCTGCGGGTGATACCGAAGTAGCCCAAGTAGAACAAGCAGAACAAGCAGAACAAGCAGAGACAATAAACACCCCTGAAGTGACCGTGTTACATACAGATATAACGGCGCCAAGAGCAACCGATGCGGTTGGTTCTATAGAGATTGAAGCCATTCCAGCTGTTGCTTCAGCAGAATCGCTAATTCCGACAAAATTTCAAGCGCGGATAGAACGACATTCCGCCGATGAGATTTATGAACTGCTGACTCGCGCAGAAAAAATTGCAGCAGGGCAAGATGAATACAGCACCGAAGAACCAGTGATACTCGTATTGTCAGGCGAAGAGATTGAGCTGTTTAAGCGTGAAAACTATCGCGATCATAAGCCGCTGGTGGATCTTGCCGCGCGTTTAGACGCGTTTAATATCATTGATGTGAAGGTCTGCAATAACTGGATGGCGCAGCGCGGTATCGAGTTAACTGATTTGCCACCATTTGTTGATAACGTCCCGGTTGCTCAACAAGAGACTGTGCGTTTAGAAAAAGCGGGATACGCTTATTTCTAATGTTATTATTGGGCCTCAGCCACAGACCCAAATTGATCGCTTACTCGGTGGTGCTTTAAGCGTAATAAATTCCGCCTAAGACCCTATCTCCTTTTGCTCCGGTGACTTCGCAAGCATTCCCTGTCTGTCTATTCAGTGTTCGCCACCCTAGCCAAGCAAAGGCCATTGCTTCCATCCATTCTGGGTCAATACCCACATCCGCTGTTGATCTCACCTGAACACCAGGAAGCAAAGCGCTGACACGTTCTATGAGCCAGAGGTTATTTAAGCCACCACCGCATACCAATAACTCATTAACTGGCCGAGCATATTTCAACACTTCATCACAAATCGATCGGGCGCTAAATTCTGTCAGAGTGTGAGCCACATCCTCGACGGGGTATGCAGATAAATCGCCCGCAGTATCAAGATTGAACATCTCTCTTCCTGTGCTTTTCGGGGCGGTTTCAGCAAAATATGGATGCGCAAGCAAGCTGTCGAGTAATTCAGGAATAAGCGAGCCGCTTCGGGCGTAATCACCACCAAGGTCGCACGTTTCTCCGGTTATTTGCTGGCACCATTCGTCCATAAGTGCATTGCCCGGTCCTGTGTCATATCCTAGCAGTGGTTCATCTAAAAAGGTGAGATTGGCAATACCACCAATATTGAGTACCGCTGTGCCGGGCTTGACTCCCAAGGCAAAGCGATGGAAAGCAGGAACCAAAGGTGCCCCTTCGCCGCCAGCCGCAATATCGCGACGACGAAAGTCAGCAATACAAGTAATACCCGTGCGTTCGGCAATCCACGAAGGATCTCCAATCTGCCAGCTAAAGCCATCCGGCTGAGGTCGATGGCGAAGCGTATGGCCATGGCTACCAATCAGCGTAATTTGATCAGGCGTATGCCCTGTCTTTTTCAGTAGCTGATCAACTGCTTGGCAGCTGTACTGCGCAATTAAACGGTCGGCATCCATTACTAGCTCAGCGCTTAACGCGTCGCTGACAGCTAAGGCGCGGAAAAATTGACTAACGTCCTGAGAATATTCAACACACACAGCATCGATCAGACGAATACCAGAGGCCGTAATCTCCGTCAGGCAAGCATCCATGCCATCCGCACTGGTGCCTGACATTAAGCCAATGCATAAACTCACTGAAAGTCCCCATTTGAATTGGTGGCGGCAAAATCAGCTAGCCAGCGTTGAAGTTTGTCGGATTCAACTAAAAAAGCAGCTTTATCAGACTTATTGATTGAATCAGCTTTAGGTAATGACACTCGGAGAGAGTCTCTGTGCACCCCATCAACCAAGAATTCATAATGTAAGTGAGGGCCAGTTGAACGCCCAGTTGTTCCTACATAACCAATAACCTGCCCTTGTTTGACATACCGTCCGACACGTACCCCCTTACCAAATTTACTTAAATGAGCATATTTAGTTTGATAGCGAGACCCGTGCTGAATCATCACAACATTGCCATAACCACCTTGACGGCTAGCGTATACTACCTTGCCATCCCCGGCGGCCTTAACAGGTGTTCCGGTTGGGGCTGCGTAGTCTGTGCCTTTGTGAGCACGAATTGTGTTTAAAATAGGGTGTTTACGGTTTGGATTGAAGCGAGAGCTTATGCGGAAAAAATCGATAGGATTGCGCAAAAATGCTTTACGCATACTGGTGCCACTTGGTGTGTAATAACTCGTGTTATCATCTTTATCAACAAACCTAACCGCCGACAGTTCACGCCCACGATTATTAAATTGGGCAATGAGAATGTCTCCGTAGCCAATTTTATTGCCATCTAGCTGAATTTCTTCATACACCAAACTAAAACTATCGCCCTGGCGAATATCCAAGGCAAAGTCGATATCCCAGCCAAAAATAGCCGCAATTTGATAAAGCACTTGTGATGGAATGCCCGCCTGCGCGCCATCATAAAAAAGTGAATTCTCAATGGTGGCCGTAGCAAAGCGTGGAATATAGTCAGCGACACGTTCTGTTAGCTGGTGCTTAATAGAGCCGTCATCTTCGCGTGAAATTATGTGCTTAGCTAACGGTGAAATCTCTAGTTCAAGCTGCTTAATTCGATTCTCCGCGGTACGAACCCAGCGAACCTCTTGGCCAACTTGAAGTGTAATAACATCGCGAGGAACCGCAGCGGCGATATCGATAACATCAATGGCGCTGAGATTCTCTCGGCTAAATAGAACCGACAAGCTATCGCCAGACCGAACTTTAGAGCCTTCCCAGTTTAATGTGGGCTCCGGAGGCGTAACGTCTGCGTCACTCATCTCGGGTAAATCGATGACAAAGGTATGTTGCTTAGTATTCTCGGTGTCAGACCTTGGCCAAAACACGATTAAAATCATCAGCAGGACTACCAACCCAGCACCTACGAGATGCTTTAGGGGAAAGTACTGCATCTGCCCTGAAAACGGCATGTCTCTGTAAATTCCTGATGGGCCTGTCCGACAAAAAGAAGACCAGGCCTGTTAAAAGATAAAGGCTAAATGAATAAACTCACTCCGCACCACCGTAATATCAGGCGCTGGAGTCTCAAATTACCAAATGCCAAGTGTAAACAATAGTGACGCATTTTACCCGGTGAACTTGATTTTGCATCTTGATCAGGTATGTTCAGCAACCTTCTGACAACCAAGTATGACGATAGCTCCCATGACTGCAGCATTAATTGCCGATTTGAAAGAACGTGGTCTCCTAAATCAGGTGACAGCGGATGAAAAATTTATCACACACATCGAAACCGGTGCGAGAACCCTTTATTGCGGGTTTGATCCGACTGCAGACAGTCTTCATCTAGGGCACTTGGTTCCACTGTTAGTGCTTACGCGCTTTCAGCTGGCAGGGCACAAGCCGATAGCCCTAGTTGGTGGTGCCACGGGATTGATCGGAGATCCTAGCTTTAAAGCCGCCGAGCGCCAGCTCAATACGCCAGATATCGTCGCGGGCTGGGCGGATAGGATTCGTCAGCAAGTCAGTCAGTTTATAAAATTCGAAGGTGTTGAAAACCCAGCCATTGTGGTGAATAACCTCGACTGGGCAAGCGAAATGAACGTTCTCGACTTCCTACGTGATGTCGGTAAACACTTCTCCGTTAATGCCATGATCAATAAAGAATCAGTGCAGCAACGACTTAATAGAGAAGGTGCGGGCATCTCATTTACTGAATTCTCTTATTCCTTATTGCAAGGCATGGACTTCGCCGAGCTAAACCGACGCCACGATTGTACGATCCAGGTTGGTGGGTCAGACCAATGGGGCAATATTGTCGGTGGAATTGATCTTGCGCGTCGTCAGAATGGTGCGCAAACATTTGGCTTAACCGTGCCTCTGGTCACTAAATCTGATGGAACAAAATTCGGTAAGACCGAATCCGGAGCTATTTGGTTAGATGCCGCTAAAACATCGCCTTATGCATTTTATCAATTCTGGATGAATACAGCCGATGCCGATGTATATAAGTTTCTGCGTTACTTCACCTTCTTATCCGTTGAAAAAATAGCGTCTATTGAAGTGGCGGACGCCGAAGTGCAAGGCCGAAAGTCAGCACAACCGATTTTGGCGGATGAAGTAACTCGCATGGTTCATGGCGAGGAGGCGCTTGAATCGGCTAAGCGCATAACCGAGGCACTTTTCTCTGGCGATCTCGCATCCTTGAGCGAAGGTGAATTAGAGCAAATCAAGCAAGATGGATTGCCGACGAGTGAGTTAGACAATACCGCGATCAGCGAAATGCCGATGACAACCATTTTATCGGATGCAGGCATGGGGCAAGGGAAGCAAGTTAAAGATGCGCTTGGCCGAAATGCCGTCGTCGTTAACGGAGTGCCCTACGGGATGGATTCGTTAATGGATGGTGCGTCCATCTTTGCTAAGGAAAAAGCACTCTATAGTCGATTTTTTATGGTGAAACTGGGTAAGAAAAAACACCATCTATTCGAACTTAAGAAATAGTTTGAATTAACTGTTGACGGGGCGCTGAGTATCTCTATAATGCGCACCTCTTGAGTCAACACGGTTTCTTCGGAAAACGAAAAAAACTCAAGAAAAACAAAGGGTTGACAGTGGTTTAGATCACTATATAATGCAGCCCTCCTAAGTTGAGTAGCTTTTTAATTGAGGCGAAAAAACAAAGGAAAACAAGGGGTTGACAGTGATATTGATCACTTTATAATGCGCCCCCCTCTGAACGATACGGCTCAGCCAAAACGATCAGAAAGAAAATGGTTGACATCGAAGATTAACTCTTTAGAATGCGCAGCCCGCTTCAAGGTAATAGAAGCAACGTTCTTTAACAATTTGTTTAGACAATTCGTGTGGGTGCTTACTGAGATTGAGTGGAGACACTGAATAAACAAGTAAGAACTTACCGATATATCATGTATATGAAATGTTAGTAGTTTTATCT
>NVWL01000049.1 GCA_002733645.1 Oceanobacter sp. | reverse complement strand
TGGCTGGATGAAGCCGGATGCGCCGAGAAGAGAGGATCGTAAGGAGAAACCTCTCCTTGCATGGGGCCGGGGGCGGAGCCCCGAAAGGGATTTGAGTTTAAGTACTTAGTTTAAGAATTGAGTTTAAGAGTTGAGTTTAAGAGTTGAGTTTAAGAGTTGAGCTTTAAATAAATTAAGAAACTTGGAGTAACGTATGTAACTCAAACTATAAAACAGCAATGCTCTAACCCAGCTTTTCAAACAATAACACCACAACAATTACCGCGAGTATTAACGACACGCCTTGCCAGATCATGACAGGATCTCGCTCCATGATTGGTGGTCGATTATTTAATAAATATTTGGCGTTTGGATGTCTCAACTCATAAATAAATTCGGCCGGTTCTTTATAGCGTTGTGAGCGCACCGGGTGTATTGCCTTGCGGATGGCTTCATCAGCCCACACCGGGATCGTACGGCCACTATCGCGAATGGATTTATAGTGTAAGCGGTTAAGTGCTTTTTTATTTCTGAGTCGGGCGACATCCATACCGTAGGGTAGCTTGCCACTGAGCATTTCGTAGGTCACAACACCTAGAGCATAAATGTCGGATTCTGTGCTGCCTTCTTGCCCTAAAAAATATTCTGGTGCTGAGTATTGCGCCGTGCCTAATAATGTTAAACGTTCGATAGGGGTATCGATTTCTGCAATGCCAGCAATTTTGACTGAGCCAAAATCAATCAATTTAACGACACCGTCTTTAGCAATGATAATGTTGTCGGATTTTATATCTTGATGCAGCATCTCCAAACGATGAAAGGCTTGTAGGCCTTTGGCGACTTGCTCAATGATATTTCGTACTTGCTCTAGCGATGGCTGTGGGTTATCTCGCATCCACTGTGACAGGGTTTGGCCTTCAATATATTCGCTGGTGATGTAGAGGTAATTGCGTGAACGTTCGATAGGGGCTGGACGAACAATATGATCGTTATTTAACCGCCGAGCTATCCATTCTTCTAATAAAAAACGCTCTAAATACGCTGTGTCATCACGCAATTCACCGGAAGGTACTTTTAGAATAACGGTAATACCTGATTCTTTATCTTGGGCGAGAAATACATGGCTGCGCGGGCTGCTGTGTATCTTGCGTAAAATATTATAGCCGTCGAACTCGTCCCTAGGAGACAACTCAGGGGGGAAAGGTAGCTCCGTCATTTGTCGGTGCAGCTCTTCTTTATTCTGCTCTTGAAGGTGATCAATACGAAGAATCTGAATCGTTAAGTTGTCGTCACTGTCGTGCTCGCGGGCTTTATTTAAAATAGCCAGAGCCGCTTTATCTAAATCGTCGGCGTGCTCTGAGATAGCCGCGGTGATAAAGCGATCGCTGACAAATTCGTAAATACCGTCGGTGGCTAAAATAAAGGTATCGCCGGGTTCGACTGCGAGGGTGTGATAATCAATTTCAAGCTGCGCATCCATTCCCATCGCGCGTGTTAAATAGCTTTGATTTTCTGACGCGTAAAAACGATGGTCGCGGGTTAATTGTTCAAGATCATTATCTTGGACTCGATAGATACGGCTATCGCCGACATGAAATATATGCGCGGTGCGAGACTTAATAACGACCGCACTAAAGGTACAAACGTAGCCTTTATTGGGATCGTAAGCACGTAAGTTGCGCCGGGCTTGGGCGTTTAACCAAGAGTTTGTTGCTTCTAGTACGCGCTGGCCAGAGGTTTTTACAGACCAAGCTTCTGATGTACAGTAATAATCACTCAGAAAGCTTTGTACTGATGTGGCGCTGGCTTCTTGGCTAACGCTGCTGCTACTGATGCCATCGGCTAGGGCAATGGCAATGCCTTTGCTTTGTAGCAGTGTACCTTCCGGAACTTGTGCGCCGTGGAAGTCTTGGTTAATCGGTTTGATGCCCTTGTCACTGCATTGCCCGATGCTGACGCTCATTGGCTTTGGCATGTCCGAATATCCCTGATATAAACAACTCAATAAAAAAGCCCACTCTCCAGTGATCAATGTTACTGGAAGAGCGGGCTGATTGTCCCTAATTGGAACGCATTAGTCAGTTGGTCTGATTATAGACTGAATCAAACCTCTGAGATTTACAGCTTACGATCAGCGCTTTGGCGAACGTGCGTGTAGTAAAGAGGCAAAGCAACAAAGACTAAGCCACCGACTAAGTTACCCAGTACCGTTGGTAATTCATTCCATACAATGTAATCCATGACAGTGAAGTCACCGCCCATGATCATAGAGAATGGGAATAGGAACATGTTAACGATTGAGTGTTCGAAGCCCATGAAGAAGAAGAGCATGATTGGCATCCACATCGCTGCCATTTTGCCCGTTGCTGATGTCGAGATCATTGCCCCAACAACGCCCATAGATACCATCCAGTTGCACAACATGCCGCGAATGAAAATAGTAATCCAGCCATCAACACCGTGAGCGGCGTAACCGACAGTACGTGACTCACCAATGGTCGCTACTTTCGCAGCAATGGCACCGCCATCTGTGTTGTATCCGTACGTTAAAATAAAAGAAATCATCACGGCTACTGAGACTGCGCCACCTAAATTACCTAAAAATACGAGACCCCAGTTACGGAATAATTGAGGTACCGTACAGCCAGGGCGCTTATCTAAGATCGCTAGCGGGACAAGTGTAAACACACCTGTCAGCAAATCGAACTTCATTAAATACAGCATGATGAAGCCCACCGGGAATAAACATGCCCCTAAAATTGGTGAACCACTTTTCATTGCGACAGTGATAGCGAACGATGCGGCTAGTGCCAAGATGGCACCGGCCATAAAGGCACGAATCAATGTGTCTTTGGCAGACATGAATATCTTTTCAGCACCTGCATCCACCATTTTTGTGGCGAACTCGGAAGGCATTAAATAGGACATAGTATTACCTCTGTGGTTTTTAATAGGTATTTCAGTGAAGAAATACGAAAACGAAAAGCGCAAAAAAAACGGCGCCGTGCCTAGCAAATCTTGATCTGCAAGGAATCGACGCCGTTATCGAAAAAACTTAAATTGTAGGGTGAACCGCCATTGGCTCTGCTATAGCAAAAGCAACCAGTGTGCCAATAAGATAAAAGGCTTAATTTAACGCGCTATGGCACGAAGCGTATTCGCTTTTAGGGTTAAGGCACCTCTGAAAAGAGGAGGGGGGTATTAAAAGCAGGGAGAAGGCTGCGCATTTTTGGTGCTGGGGTCGGTCGCAATGGACGACGCCAGTGCACCAAAAAATAAACAATTACTCAGCCGGTACGATCTCTTTGATCATTTGGAATAGTTTTTTATAGCTTGTTCCCGGCTTAGGCGGCTCCGAGTGCATTTCTTTTTGTGCGTTGCGAACCATATTACGCAATTGCTGGCGATCTACATTAGGGTATTCATCTAGGAAGCTTTTCATGGCGTCGTTATCATCAATTAAACGAGTACGCCATTGCTCAAGTTGACCACTGCGGCGGCCAAAGGCTTCACTTGAAGGGTTCAACATGTCGAGGGCATGCTGAATGGCTTCGTGCTCTTCATCCTGCAATATTTTACCCATGAACTGAAAATGACGACGGCGGGCATCGGCTTTTTTAATTCGACGGCTTTCGCGTAGTGCGCCATGTAACGTCTCGGTGCCGGGAATTTTTTCCCATGACGCAACTGGCAGCGAGCAGAGCTGTTCTGCCAACGCGTGAAAGCGCTGCATCTCCCTTTTTAGTTCGGTCTTACTGACGTATTCAATGTCTTCGTCGTCATTGTGTTTCATAGTGGGTTCCGCAATTAAAGATAAAACAGTGTGGCTAAACCAAGGAAGGACATAAAGCCCACCACATCGGTGACCGTGGTCAATACCACACCGCCCGCAAGGGCAGGGTCAATGCCGCGAGCTTTAAGGATCAGAGGAAGTGCCGCGCCGCTTACCGCAGCAACCAATAAGTTAATAATAATCGCTGCACCAATGATGATTGATATTCCGGGGTCTCTAAACCAAGCGTAGGTGATACCAGCGATAACAATCGCCCAGAGTACGCCGTTAATGCCGGCGACTATGATCTCGCGATTAAATAACCAGCGGAAGTTTGCACTGGAAAGGTGGCCAACGGCTTGGCCGCGAATAACAAGGGTAAGTACTTGGCTGCCAGCAATACCGCCCATACTGGCAACGATGGGCATAAGCACCGCCAGAGCAACAACTTGCTCGATGGTTTTATCAAATAAACCAATCACGGCCGAGGCCGCTAACGCGGTCATTAAATTAATGCCTAGCCATACTGCACGACGGCGACTTGTTTTAAGCGCTGGCGCGAAGGTGTCATCTTCTTCATCCAGACCCGCCATACTCATTAATGAGTGGTCGGCGGTGTCGCGAATAACATCAACCACGTCATCAATGGTGATACGGCCGATAAGCTTGCCGTCGGCATCAATGACCGGAGCCGATACAAGGTCATGCCGTTCAAACAGCTTAGCCACTTCGGTGTCCGGTAAGGTCGCTGATATGACTCGGCCATCCGTGGTCATAACTTCACGAACCGTTTGCTGTGGATCACTCACTAATAATTTGTTGATGGTGAGGATGCCAATAAATTCGTTATTACGGTTAACGACCAGTAGGTTGTCCGTCATTTCAGGCAATGTGGCGTGACGGCGCAGATAACGCATAACCACTTCAAGGGTGATGTCTGGGCGGATGGTCACCGTGTCGGTGTTCATCAAGCCGCCAGCACTGTCCTCTGGGTAGCCTAGTACCGCTTCAAGACGCTCACGGTCTTGATGATCCATCGCGTCGAGCACTTCTTGAGTAACGCGTTCTGGTAGCTGCTGCAGAATATCGGCAACGTCATCGGCGTCGAGGTCCGAGGTGATGTCGATCAGTTCTTCGGCGCTGAGGTCAGAAAGGAAGTGTGCCTGTAGGTCTTCACTCAGATACTGAAGGACTTCGCCTTCAAGCTCTTTATCGACTAAGTCCCAAAGAATTTTTCGCGCTTTAGGCGGCGAAGATTCAATCAGATGGGCAATATCCGCCGGAGCCAAGCCGGAATTTAGAATGCGCTGAACCCTAGCCAAGGCACCGCTTTCAAGCGCGGCGTTGAGGCTATGGAGTTTCGCTTTGGCTTTTTCGGTTTGTTGCGCCATATTGATGTCGCTAACTCAGAGAATGATGAATAGAACGATTAACTGAATTCTAGCCTGATTGCGGCATTGATACCATGAAAGTACTCGCGGAAATGCGTCTAAAATGTTGTTTTCTTTAGGGAACTTCGAAGGTGAGCGTGGCCGTATTACTACGGCAAATACAGGCGTTATTCTTCTTCGTCGAAACGTCGATTGATCAGGTCAATGATAGCGTCGATGGCGGCCTGCTCATCTTTACCGTCGGCGCTGAGTTGAACTTCCGTTCCTTTACTCGCTGCCAGCATCATGACGGACATAATGCTTTTACAGTCGACCATGCGCCCGCTGTGGCCAATTTGGAGCTGGCTGGCAAAGGCTGAGGCCGTGGAGACCAGCTTGGCGGCAGCACGCGCATGTAAGCCGAGCTTGTTGATGATGAGTATGTTTTCTTGAATCATTGTGTACGCCAAATCAATGCGAGGGTTCTTTTTCAGCACGGGCCAGCTCGCGGTGGCGTACCTGTACATTCGAGTATTTCATGCGGAATTCGGTGGCTAGCTGTTCAGATAAATACACTGAACGGTGTTGGCCGCCGGTACACCCAATAGCGATGGTCATGTAGCTGCGATTAGCCTCAATAAAGCGATCCATCCATTGATTTAGAAAGTCACTAACGGATTTACGCATTTCACCGACCACGTCATAGCTGTTGAGGAATAATTGCACTTCGGTATCTAACCCCGTGAACTTGCGCAACGATTCATCCCAGTAAGGGTTCGGTAGGTGGCGGACGTCGAAGACGTAGTCGGCATCAATAGGAATGCCGTGTTTGAAACCAAAGGATTCAAACTGGATCGACATTTCACCGAATTTTTTATCCGCGACGCGCATACGAATTAGGCTACGTAACTCGTGGACCGACATGTGTGTGGTATCGAGCGTTAGATCGGCCATGTTGGCGATCGGGTCGAGTAGCGTTTTTTCTCGCTCAATGGCTTCGCCAAGTGAGACGTTTGTATTCGTGAGCGGATGTTTACGGCGTGTTGCGCTAAAGCGTTGTAATAAAACGTTCTCAGAGGCGTCTAGGTAAACAACATCAAGTTGGTATTGGTCGTGTGGCAGGGCGGTGAGTACTTCATTGATTGGTGCGCCAGTGTCAGACAGGTTTCGAACATCGATACTTACGGCAACACGGGTGAGCTTTTCATCGGCTTGGGCTTGTTCGGCTAGGGCGGGCAGTAAACCGATGGGTAGATTGTCGATGCAGTAAAACCCGAGGTCTTCAAGTACGTGTAGGGCACTGGATTTCCCTGACCCCGACCTGCCGCTAATAACTACCAGTCGCATAGTGCTCTCCGTGATTTATGCGTTCGCGATGGCGCGAGTGTATAGATGTTTAGAATCTGGCGAGTTACGCAAGGATTCTCGATAACTTTCTTGGCTAAAATTGGTCGCTAGTGTGGCCAATATCTGTAGATGCTCATCCGTCGCTTCTTCAGGCACTAACAAGGCAAATACGAGATCAATCGGTTTGCCATCAATGGCGTCATAGTCGATCGGTGTTTCTAATTGCAGTAACACTCCCATCGCTTGCTCGCATTGTAGTAAACGACAGTGGGGGATGGCGATGCCTTCCCCTATGCCGGTGCTGCCCATGCGCTCGCGTCCAAGTAGGCGCTCGTAGATATCGTCAGCAGAAGCTTCGCCGATATGTTCGGTCGCCATGTTTTCAGCCACTAAGGAAGCTAGCTGCTCGAGCAATTTCTTTTTACTTGTCACAGGAACAGCCTTAAGAGTGCGTTCCTGCGTCAAGATGTCTTCGATACGAAGCGTCATGGGTTAGCCTTGTCCGTGCTGACGAGCCACTGCTTTTTCTTTGTGCTTCAACACTTGGCGGTCGAGTTTTTCAACCATCTGGTCGATAGCGGTATACATGTCTTCGTTTTCTGCTTTGGCGTGTAAATCGTGACCGGTAATGTGGATGGTTGCTTCTGCAGTCTGACGGTCTTTCACCACAGTTAAGGTCACCTGACCTTTTGTGATGTTGTCGAAATGGCGAGTAAGTTTCGACATTTTATCCTCGACGTGTGACTGCATTGCTTCAGTTACTTCAACGTGGTGACCACTGATATTTATTTGCATGCTCAGTCTCCTTAAAACCACTGAATTGTGGCGAAATTAAATAAGTTGTTTTCGTTCATTCGACGGCGGAATCATCATAGCTTCGCGATACTTTGCGACGGTACGCCGTGCGACTTGTATTCCTTTCTCTCCAAGCATAGTGGCAATTTTATTGTCGCTTAGAGGTTTTCGTGTATTTTCGTCAGCAATGAGCTTTTTAATCATGGCGCGAATGGCCGTTGATGAACATTCGCCACCGCTGTCTGTACTAACATGACTCGAGAAAAAGTATTTAAGTTCAAAAATCCCACGCGGTGTGTGCATGAATTTTTGCGTCGTCACGCGCGAAATGGTTGATTCGTGCATACCGACGGCTTCAGCAATATCATGTAATACCAGTGGCTTCATACCTTCATCGCCTTGATCGAAGAAATCGATCTGAAATTCTACGATTTTGGTGGCCACTTTTAACAATGTTTCATTGCGGCTTTGTAGGCTTTTAATAAACCAACGGGCTTCTTGTAGATTATCTTTTAAGAATGAGTTGTCGGCGCTGTTGTCCGACCGGCGAATCAATGCGGCGTAATCTGCATTCACTCGTAATTTTGGGGCGATATCTGGATTTAATTCGACTCGCCATTCGTCGTGCAGTTGTCGCACGATGACGTCAGGGATAACGTATTCAGATTCTTCCGAGGATATTCCTGACCCCGGTTTAGGGTTTAATTCTTTAATTAATCGCAGTACGGCTTTGAGTTCATCTTCTTTGAGCTTGGCTTTGCGCATTAACGATTGGAAATCACGGTTGCCTAGTAGGCTAATGTGATCACTAATGACGAGCCGTGCTTGAAGTAACCAAGGTGTGTCATCAGGCAGTTGGTGGAGCTGTAGCAATAAGCATTCACGCAAATCACGACAAAAAACACCGGCGGGATCAAATTGTTGGAGGCGATGCAGTACGGCCATCACTTCGTCTTCTTCGACGTCTTGTTCTGGGTCCATACTTTCCAGAACATCTTCAACCGTTGTATGCAGGTAGCCGTCGTCGTCTATGCCATCAATTAACATGGTGGCGATGTCGCGGTCGGTATCTGACATTGGGGTGAGGTTAAGTTGCCACAGAAGGTGGTCTTGCAAATTATCCGTGGTTGCGTGACGCGAGTCGTAATCAAAATCGTCGTCGATAGCACCGCTGCTAGAGGATGTTCCAGCACTGACTTGGTAGGTGTCTTCCCAGCTGCTGTCTACAGGGAGGTCGTCGGGCAGTTTGTCTTTTGACCACTGCTCGTCGAGAGATTCTTGTGCCGGGCCGTCGTCGTAATCAATATCAGAGCTGCCGCTGGTATCTTGCTCTGAAGCGGTATGTTCGGTTTTTTGCTCTTCGCTGGCATTGGCGTTGTTGTCTGAAGATTCTGGGCCGCTTTCATCGAACTCTTCACTTTCCAACATTGGATTGGAATCAAGCGCTTCCTGAATTTCCTGCTGAAGATCCAGCGTGGATAACTGCAGTAGCCGGATTGCCTGTTGCAGCTGAGGCGTCATTGTCAGCTGCTGGCCCATCTTAAGCTGGAGGGATGTCTTCATAAATGCTAAGCGATACGACCTTAATTGTTGCCGGTAAGTAGATTCATTATAGGCAAACCCATGCGCTATGGAATCTATTTTAACAGCTAACTCATTGATTATTCTGTGATGACGACAACCTTATCGCCTGTTTGTTCGCATAGCGACGATTTGTTGATCGTACTTGCTGTCATCTTGGGCCAAGTTGCCCTGTCTATTTATTTACCAGCTTAACGCGACTGCTGCGTTGGGATCAAAGGCGGAAATCATCGCCAAGGTAGACCTTCCTGACTTGTTCGTTACTGAGTACTTCTTCTGAGGTGCCTTCAGCAATGATATGGCCACCACCAACGATGAAGGCTTTTTCACAAATAGCCAAGGTCTCACGTACATTGTGATCCGTTATTAATACGCCAATACCGCGCGCTTTTAATTGGCGAATGATGTCCATGATGTCATTCACGGAAATTGGGTCAACCCCGGCAAATGGCTCATCGAGGAGAATAAACGATGGCTCAGCGGCTAACGCTCGGGCGATTTCAACACGGCGGCGTTCACCACCAGAGAGTGCCATACCAGCGCTGTCGCGGATGTGCTGTATGTGAAACTCATCCAACAACTGTTCTAGATGTTCTTTGCGCTGTGCGCGATTAAGATCGGAGCGAGTTTCAAGGATCGCCATGATGTTGTCGGCGACACTGAGCTTGCGGAAGATGGACGCTTCTTGCGGTAAATAACCAATGCCTTTTTTGGCGCGCCCATGCATAGGCAGGTGGCTGATGTCTTCGTCATCAATTAACACTCTGCCTCGATCGGCCTGAACTAGGTTCACTATCATATAGAAACACGTGGTTTTACCCGCGCCATTAGGCCCAAGTAGCCCGACAATTTGTCCGCTTTCCACGCTGATGGAGACGTCTTTGACGACTTCTCGGCCGTTATAGCTTTTTGCCAAGTGCTGAGCTTTTAAGGTTTTCATCTTATTTCTGGTTTTCCGGTTGTTGGGCTTCCGGTGGCTGAGTTTCTGATGCTTGAACTTCTGTTGCTTGATTCTCGGGTAATTTAGGCTTCGGAGGTTGAATGACGACTTTTATGCGTCCATCCGGGGTGGTTTCACTGTTATCTACTGAGTCCGATATCGCTTGATTGCCGCTGGCTTTAACCGTTTCACTCGCCATATCGTAGGTGATTTGGTCGCCACTGAAGAGGTTGCCGTCTTGTTGTAACTCGGCATCACCACGCAGAGTGATGCGGCGCTCTACGGTGTAGTAATCAATACGATTGCCATGCGCCGTTGTCACGGGTTTGCCTGCTTCAATCTGCTGTTCATAGAGTGCAGGGCTGCCTTCGGCAACGGCTTTTTCGAGTGAGTCTCCATCTCTAAGAACGAGCAGGCGCTCGGCTTGGATCTTTAATGTACCTTGAGTCAGGATGACATTGCCTTCATAAATAACGGTGCCCGCGCGACGATCAATCTCGGCGGTATCCGATAAAATTGTCATTGCTTGCTGCCAATCATCTGGTAACGATAAGGCCGTCAGTGGCGTTGTGACGAGGGCGAGCAAGGTTAGTTTACTTAGCAGGTTCATAATAGGTACGAACTCCTGTTTTAAGCTCAAGGCGTTGGCGCGTAGCATCGAATATCATCCCGGTGCCACGCATCACGGTGTTCTCGCCTGTTATGGTAACGAGGACGTCTGATGTCGCTAGCTGTTGGTCTATATAATAGGTCAGGGTGCTGGTTTTGACGGTCCATGGGTCCGCAGCGTCCTGAGGTTTAATTATAATATTGCCTGATAAATTCAACGCTTGGCTGTCGCCTTTAAGTACCCCTTCGTTTGCCGTCACCACCCACTTATCGTTGGAGGTAATGAGTACTCGTGGCTCACTGAATATGGTGAGGTCGCCATCAGGGTAGTGCTTAGACGTCGCGGCGTAGAAGGTATCCGCCAATTTGCCGGTGTCGCTGTAACGACGACTGATAAGCACATCGCCATAATAGTCGGGCTCTTTTACCTGTTGTTCTACGCCCGGTGAAACAATCTCACGGGTGTAGCGGTCTACCGCGAGTAGGGCAAAGCCTAACCCCGCAGTGACTAATAACAACAGATAGCGTTTGCGCATTAGATAACACCAGCCCGTAGTAGGTCGTGCATATTAATGACCCCGACTGTTTTACCGTCACTTTGAACGACCAGCGCGTTGATCTTGCCGTCTTCCATTATTTTTAATGCTTCTGCGGCTAATGCGCCCGGTGTTGTGGTTTTACATTCGCGGGTCATGACGTCCGTCATAACAGCATTTTGAATGTTCACGCCGTGATCAATCGCACGACGTAAATCGCCATCGGTAAATATCCCAGCAAGGCTGCCATCGTTTTTTGCCACTGTGGTCATGCCAAGGCCTTTGGAAGTCGCGACTAACAAGGCTTCCGACAGTGTTGTTGATTCGTTTACCACAGGAATCTGATCACCACTGTGCATGATGTTCTCAACTTTAAGCAGTAGACGACGTCCTAAGCTGCCACCCGGGTGTGAGAAAGCAAAGTCTTCGGCGGTAAAGCCTTTGGCTTCAAGCAAAGCGATAGCGAGGGCATCTCCCATCACTAGCGCACACGTTGTTGATGACGTTGGCGCTAGATCAAGTGGGCAGGCTTCTTGGTCGACGCCTGTGTATAGGTGGCTATCAGCGGCTTGTGCCAGTGTGGATAGAGGCTTACCTGTCATGCTGATCAGTGGTGTACCCATGCGTTTGAGTAGTGGCAATAGGCTCGTTACTTCACTGGTTTCACCAGAGTTAGACATCGCAATGACAACATCTCCGGCGGTAATCATGCCCATGTCGCCGTGGCTCGCCTCACCTGGATGAACAAAAAATGCCGGTGTGCCTGTGCTGGCTAATGTCGCCGCTATTTTGGTGCCGATGTGGCCTGATTTTCCCATGCCGGTGACGACGACTCGGCCACGACATTGGATGATGAGTTTGCAGGCGCGGGTAAAGCTGTCATCGATGTGGTTGGTTAACGTTCCAACGGCTTCTTGTTCGAGCTTGATCGTACGTAACGCGGAGTCGATGTAGTTGAAATTAGTAGGTTCGATCATGTTATTGGTTCGCCATAAATAAGATAAACATATAAGCCGCATAGGAAGTGGTCAGCAAGGTGCCCGAAACTCGACCTAAAATCCCTGTGCGGTAGTTGATGATAAATAGAAGTATTAACGCGACGGTTAATCCCATCATGACAGCGTAGTCGCGATAAAGTGCCATCGAGTCGACCGCTGTCACGGCCAAAATGCCAGGAATCGGCATGACGGCTAATAAATTGAAAATGTTAGAGCCAATAACGTTACCGATGGCAATGTCGTGGTGCCCTTTAAGTGCGCTGGTGACTGAGGCTGCAAGCTCAGGCAAGCTAGTGCCGATCGCAACAATGGTCAGGCCGATAATTAAGTCAGACACGCCCATCGCTGAGGCGATACCTGTCGCGCCCCAAACCAACGCCTTTGAACTGGCCATTAATATCAGTAAGCCAGCGACTAGCCAAAAGACGGCTTTTGCTGTGGGCGTATTTTCAATTTCTTCTGCTTCGTCAGAATCCATCACTGGCTCGCCACTGTCTGACGATTGCTGAAACATTAAGTAGAGCGCGAAGATCAGGGCGGCGATTAGAATCAGTGCATCGATAAGATCGAGTGTCAGATCCATTAACACAACGCCTGCTAGCAAGCTGATCAACATTAATAGGGGCAGCTCTTTTTTGAGTAAGCCGCGTTGCAAAGGAATGGGGGCAACCAGTGCGGTGATCCCTAGAACTAACGCGATATTCGCGATATTTGAGCCAATGGCGTTACCAATGGCTAAGTTGCCTGCACCATCTAGGGAGGCCATGGCTGAGACAAACATCTCTGGAGCTGACGTTCCAATAGAGACAATGGTCAGGCCAACCAGTAATGGCGACATGCCAAGGTGGCGAGCGGTGGCGGCGGCACCAATCACAAATTTGTCCGCGCTCCACACTAAAAACACGAGACCCAAAAGGATAGCGGCCAGCTCTGGATACATAGTCATTGCAACTTGTTGAAAATAAGCCGCTCATTGTACCGGAGGCTGTCGTTCGCGCAATTGCAACAGGCTGTTTCTCGTTGCCATTTTAATTTTGATGAATCGGAGGTGCCCTAACTTGTACATTCCGATATGCTAGCGACAACTTAAATGGATAGGCAGAACGATGTCAGAAAGCAGTTCTCACGCCGAAGCTCATGTAAAAATACAGGACGTCACTTTCTACCGTGGCACCCGGCGTATTTATGATGGCCTGAACGTCGCGTTTCCTCGTGGCAAGATTACCGCCATCATGGGGCCGAGCGGTACGGGTAAAACGACCTTGCTACGTATGATTGGCGGGCAGCTGCGCGCTGATAAAGGGCAGGTGTTGGTTGATGAGGCGGATGTTGGCAAAATGTCGCGCTCTGACCTGTTTGAGCTGCGTAAAAATAAAATGGGCATGTTGTTTCAAACCAGCGGCTTATTTACCGACTTAAATGTGTTCGAAAACGTGGCTTTTCCTTTGCGGGTTCACACCAATCTATCGGAAAACATGATTCGTGATCTCGTGCTTATGAAGCTCGAAGCCGTTGGCCTTCGTGGCGCTCGCGAGATGATGCCGGCAGAGTTGTCGGGCGGGATGATCCGCCGTGTGGCGCTGGCTCGCTCTATCGCGATGGACCCAGAGCTTATTATGTACGATGAGCCTTTCACAGGACTTGATCCCATTTCAATGGGTATGATTTTACGTTTGATCAAGGGCTTGAATGAAGCGCTTGGGTTAACCAGCTTACTTGTTTCGCATGATGTGGATGAGTCATGCCAGATCGCTGATTACCTGTGCATATTGTCTGAAGGAAAAGTGATTGGTTTTGGTACACCTGATGAATTACGTAATGGTGATAATGCGGAGGTTCGTCAGTTCTTGAATGGAGATCCTGACGGCCCAGTGCCTTTCCATTACCCTGCGGCAGATTACCGCGAAGACCTTATGGCCGGAGATCCGTCATGATCGAAAGTATTCGCAACCTAGGGCGCGCTGGTGTTGATTCTGTGGCGTCCATGGGGCGTGCGGGCAATTTATTTGTGCAATCGATTACTTGGGGCGGGCCAGGCAGTGCTGGCTTCCTTGATTTTATTCGTCAGATTCACTCTGTTGGTGTGCGCTCGTTATCCATTATTGTTGTGGCGGGGTTTTTTGTCGGCATGGTGTTGGCGCTGCAGGGATACAACATCCTCATTAAATTTGGTTCGGTATCGGCGTTGGGCACCATGGTGTCCCTCACCTTGCTTAGAGAGTTAGGGCCAGTGATGGCTGCGCTGTTATTTGCAGGTCGCGCTGGTTCGGCGCTTACGGCTGAAATTGGTTTGATGAAGGCCACTGAGCAATTATCGGCGATGGAAATGATGGGGGTTGATCCACTTAAACGGGTTATTACTCCGCGTTTATGGGCGGGCATTATTAGCCTTCCCATTCTTGCGCTCTTATTTAGCACCGTCGGTATCTGGGGCGGTGCATTTGTCGCGGTGGATATGTTGGGCTTATACGACGGTGCGTACTGGAGCAATATGCAGAACACCGTGATGTTTACTGAAGATGTATTAAAAGGGCTATTCAAAGCTCTGGTGTTTGGTTTGGTTGTTACCTGGATTGCGGTGTATCAGGGGTATGACTCTGAGCCAACGTCGGAAGGTATTGGTAAGGCAACAACAAAAACGGTCGTGATTTCATCATTGGCTGTCCTCGGGTTGGACTTTATTTTGACTGCAGTCATGTTGGGAGGCGTTTAAAAATGCGCATGCGTAATGTTGAGTTTATGGTAGGTGGGTTCATGGTCATGGGCATCATCGCTTTAGTGCTAATGGCTTTTCGTGTGAGTGGTTTATCGACCGATGCCGTCGGTGATACCTACACAATTAAAGCGCGCTTTGAGAACCTTGGCGGTTTAACCGATCGCGCTAAAGTGTCTCTAGCGGGTGTTACTGTGGGTCGAGTTACTAACGTCACGCTGGATAAAGAATATTATGCCGCCGTGGTCGAGATGGAAATTGATTCATCAATGAATGTTCTTCCTAGTGACACCAGTGCCGCTATTCTGACGGCGGGGTTGCTGGGCGAGAAGTACATTGGCCTAAGCGTAGGAGCTGAAATGGATTACTTGAAAGAGGGGGATTGGGTGCAAGACACACAATCTGCCATCGTACTTGAAGAGCTCATTAGCCGTTTCCTATTTAACAAAGCGGAAGGTTAAGTTGTATGCCGCAGCCGAAGTTTAAAAATACCGGACAGGGAACCGCAGAGCTAAGCGGTGATCTGACATTGCACACGGTTGCGGCGTTAGCGCCGGAGGGTGATGCTGATATCCAAAACGTGGTGCAAAATGCTGGCACAACATGGCAGCTTGATTTGCAATATGTGGGTCGTTTCAGTAGCGCCGGTGTGGCTTTATTGTTGGGTTGGTTGCGTTTATGCACGACGGGTAATATCACTATGTCTGTTGTCAATGTGCCAACAGACATGCGCGGTATTTTGAGTATCTGTGACTTAGACAGTGTGTTTGAACCTGTCATTACAGACGCCTAACGACGAATAACTGGGTTTTTAAGCGCCTTCTAACACGATCAATGTTCACGCCGCTTCGGTTCAGGGCATAAATCCGCTATTATTGTGCGCTTTTCAGAATTTGAATGGCAGGACGGTTATGTCACCCGCAGAAATCCTCGAAGTATTGCAGTCCCAAGCTCCAGAAGTGACTTGGTCCGTTGTAGATGGCTACGTTAAGGAAATAACAGGTGTGGGCGAAGCTTTCGACGGCTTAAACACAGTCAAGCGCCAGCAGTACGTTTACAAGATTCTTAATCCTTATATTGTGGATGGCAGTTTGCACGCCTTAACAATCCACACCTACACGCCCGCTGAGAAAGCGAACGCGTAAGAGCCCCTCTATGGAAAAATTACGAATTACGGGTGGTAATCGCCTTGAAGGTGAGGTTCGCATCTCAGGTGCCAAGAACTCTGCACTGCCGATTCTTGCCGCCACCTTATTAGCGGAAGGTCCGATGATGGTCGGAAACCTTCCGCATTTGCACGACATTACGACCATGCTTGAGCTACTTGGCCGCATGGGCGTAAGCGTAGCAATCAATGAAGACATGTCGGTTGAGACGATCTGCGGCGAGCTAAACAGTCTGGTGGCTCCTTACGACCTTGTGCGCACCATGCGTGCCTCGATTTTAGTACTTGGCCCAATGCTAGCCCGTTACGGCGAAGCTGAAGTGTCTCTGCCGGGTGGTTGTGCGATTGGTAGCCGCCCAGTGGATTTGCACCTCCGTGGTATGGAAGCGTTAGGTGCGAAAGTAGAAGTCATGGAAGGCTATGTAAAAGCTTGGGTTCCCGGCGGTCGCTTAAAGGGTGCGGATATTCATCTTGATGTGGTTACCGTGACAGGTACCGAGAACATCATGATGGCCGCGGTATTGGCAGAAGGCCGTACCGTCATTGGAAATGCGGCACGCGAACCAGAAGTGGTCGATCTTGCTGATTGCCTAAACGCGATGGGTGCCAAAATCACCGGTGCAGGCACCGATACAATGATTATCGACGGTGTTGAAAAATTACACGGTTGTGAATTTCAAGTACTGCCTGACCGTATTGAAACCGGAACCTTTTTAGTGGCGGCGGCGGTGACTGGTGGCAAGGTGTTGTGCAAAGACACAGACCCATTATTGCTTGAAGCCGTACTGCTGAAGTTACAAGAAGCAGGTGCTGACGTAACAACCGGCCCAGACTGGATTCAGCTGGATATGCACGGTAAACGCCCGCAGGCCGTGGATATTTGCACCGCCCCACACCCTGAGTTCCCGACCGATATGCAAGCACAGTTTGTTGTGCTGAATGCCATTGCGGAAGGCGTTGGTCAAGTGATTGAAACCATCTTTGAAAACAGGTTTATGCACGTGCAAGAGCTTGCGCGTATGGGTGCAGATATCACCGTCGACGGTAATACTGCAACCGTTACAGGGAAAGCAACGCTCAGTGGTGCTCCCGTGATGGCAACCGATTTACGCGCATCGGCTTCATTGGTTATTGCCGCCTTAGTCGCTAGTGGTGATACGGACGTCAATCACATTTACCACATTGACCGTGGCTACGAATGTATTGAAGAGAAGTTTCAACAACTAGGTGCGAATATTCGTCGCTTAGAAGATTGAAGGCGGAATTGTAAGAATCGCCGAACAAAGATAATTGACCTGTTGCGGTCACACTTGATTTAACATTGTGATTCGCAACCGCTAAAAGATAAAGAGAGGATCAGCCAAGCTATGACTCAGCCATTAACTATTGCCTTATCGAAAGGGCGAATTCTGGATGACACACTTCCCCTATTAGCGGAAGCGGGAATTCATCCGGCTGAAGACATTAAAAAAAGCCGTAAGCTGATTTTTGACACGAATCACGAGCACATTAAATTGGTGGTTATTCGTGCGACAGACGTTCCAACGTATGTTGAATATGGCGCAGCCGATTTAGGTGTTGCTGGTAAAGATGTGTTGATGGAATACAGCAGCTCAAATTTATGCGAGCCGCTGGATTTGAATATCGCGACCTGTCGCTTAATGACCGCCGCACTAAAAAATGCAGAGCTGCCTGTTGGGCGCTTAAAAGTCGCGACTAAATTCGTCAATGTGGCTAAGCGTTATTTTGCAGAGCAGGGTCGCCAAGTTGATATTATTAAGCTGTATGGCGGTATGGAATTAGCGCCGATCATGGGTTTGGCTGACTTAATTGTGGATATCGTGGACACTGGTAGCACCTTAAAAGCTAATGGCCTTGAGGCGCTCGATTTAATTGCGCCTATTAGCTCTCGTCTCGTTGCGAGCCGTGCTTCAATGAAAGTAAAACACAGCCAAATTCAACCGATTATTGATCAAATGGCCGCGGCGGTAGAACGCCAACGCAATGCTTGAGGAGTAAAAGGTGAGTATTAGTATCCGACGTTTACGTTCAGATCAGGCCGACTTTTCACAGCAAATGGACGAGCTGCTGGCATGGGATTCTGTCTCAGACGCCAGTGTGCAAGAGACCGTGACCAACATCGTCAATGATGTTCGTGCCCGTGGTGATGACGCCTTGATTGAATACACCAATCGGTTTGACCGCATGAGCGTGTCATCCATGATTGATCTTGAGTTAACACAAAAGCAGCTACAAGATGCCCTTGACGGTCTTGATGAAGCCAAGCGCAATGCGTTGCTGGTGGCTGCTCAACGTGTGCGTGATTATCACGATAAGCAAAAACAAGACTCATGGCAGTACAGCGAAGCCGATGGCACTGTGCTTGGTCAAAAAGTCACGCCGATGGATCGAGTAGGTATTTATGTGCCTGGTGGTAAAGCTGCGTATCCATCGTCGGTATTAATGAATGCGATACCAGCACACGTGGCCGGTGTCTCCGAAATTATCATGGTGGTACCGACACCGGATGGCGAGCTTAACCAGTTAGTGTTAGCCGCTGCTGCCGCTGCAGGTGTGACGCGTGTATTTACCGTCGGTGGTGCGCAAGCTGTTGCGGCATTAGCGTATGGCACGGCGACGGTGCCAAAAGTTGATAAGATTGTTGGGCCGGGGAATATTTTTGTCGCCACGGCGAAACGCATGGTGTTTGGTGCCGTTGGTATTGACATGATTGCTGGGCCATCTGAAATTCTTGTTGTCTGTGATGGCAAGACCAATCCGGATTGGATTGCGATGGATTTGTTTTCTCAGGCTGAGCACGATGAAGATGCACAATCTATTTTAGTCGCGACGGATGAAGCGTATTTAGATCAAGTACAAGCCAGCATTGAAAAGCTACTGCCGACGATGGAGCGCGAAAAAATTATCCGCGCTTCATTAACCGAGCGTGGCGCGATGATTTTGGCCTCTAGCGAAGCCGATGCGATTGATCTAATCAACCGCATTGCGCCTGAGCACTTAGAGTTGTCTGTTGAGGACCCTGAAGCGTGGTTACCAGAGATTCGCCATGCAGGCGCTATCTTTATGGGGCGCTATACCGCTGAGGCACTAGGTGACTACTGCGCAGGGCCAAACCACGTGTTACCTACTTCAGGAACTGCGCGTTTCTCATCCCCCTTAGGCGTGTATGATTTTCAGAAGCGTTCATCGCTGGTGAAATTCTCGGCTGACGGTGCCTCAGAAATGGGTAAGGTTGCTTCTGTGCTGGCGCGCGGTGAGCACCTCACTGCGCACGCACGATCTGCCGAGTATAGAATCAAAGATTGATTGAATAAGCTCTCTAAACAAGCCCGGACAGTCCGGGCTTTTTTATACCTTTGGGAATAAGGAGATTCCGAGAATGAAATTGTTAGCCGCGTGTTGTTTTGTACTTGTTTGCAGTCCTACGACTTTTGCTGGTGTGTATAAATGGACAGATGACAATGGTCAGGTTCATTTTGGCGATAGCCCTCCACAGCCAGAAAAATCTCAGAAAGTTACCGTCACCGTCAATACATACACGAGCGTGTCATACGATGCATCGGCGTTTGATACCCAGGGGCGACTTGTTTTCTACACTAAAGATGATTGTGGTTTCTGTAAAAAAGCACGTCGTTATATGAATGCTAATGGCATTATTTATGATGAACGAAATTTAGATCGTAGCCGTGCAGCTCGAATCCAACATAAGCGTTTAAACGCCAATGGCGTACCAATATTCCTAAAAGGTAAGCGCCGAATGAATGGATACAGCGAAAACAAATTAGCGCGCTTTGTTCGTGAAGAAGAACCGGGCATTGAATAGGGGTCAGGTATTGAATAGGGGCCAGGTATTGAATAGGGGCCAGGTATTGAACAGGAACGTAGTGATTATCCGAGGTGTAAGCAAAGATGTTCTTAGTATTCTCACTGAGCACATAGGACACTGTGCAGACCCTACGTTATAATCTCATCCCCAAACCTAATAACCTGAGCCTCTGGCATGTCTATCGAATCACTCGTTAACCATTTAATTCGCCCTGAAATATTAGCGCTTAACGCTTATCCCGTCGGCAACGCGAGCGGTATGATTAAGCTGGATGCGATGGAAAACCCCTTTCATTGGCCTGAAGAAATGGTCAGCGAGTGGCAAAAGCGTTTAGCGCAATGCGCGTTGAATCGCTACCCTCATCCAACGGCCCCTGAGGTTGTGGCTGGTTTGCGTGAAGTCATGGATGTACCCGAGCAATACGATATTTTATTAGGTAACGGCTCTGATGAGATTATTCAGTTGCTGGCAATGGCGGTAGCGAAGCCGGGAGCAACGATTTTAGCGCCTGAGCCGGGCTTTGTGATGTACAAAATGATCGCCACCTTTGTTGGTGTTGATTATGTGGGTGTGCCGTTAAATGATGACTTTTCGCTTAACCGTGATGCGATGTTAAATGCGATTAATGAGAGTGATCCGGCGTTAATTTTCTTGGCACAGCCTAATAACCCGACGGGCAACTTATGGGCGGAAGATGATTTAGTCGCCATTATCGAGGCGAGCCAAGGTTTGGTGGTGTTGGATGAAGCCTACTTGCCGTTTTCTAGCCGTAATCATTTAAGCTGGCTGGATCGTTTTGACAACGTGGTGGTGATGCGTACTTTATCTAAGGTGGGTCTTGCTGGTTTGCGCTTAGGCATGTTATTTGGCGCGCCTCAATTATTAGGTCAAATTGATAAAATTCGTATGCCTTACAACATCAACGTCTTAACTCAGGCATCGGCGGCGTTTGCATTAGAGTATTACGAGGTGCTTAGCCAACAGTGTGACATTATTAAAGCGGAACGTGAGACCATGCAGGATAAGCTTGTAGAGTTTGGTTTTACGGTGTTTAAATCCGAAGCGAACTTTGTGCTGGCACGAGTAACGAATAACGCTGCTCGGAAAATTTTTGAAGCATTAAAAGAACATAAAATTTTAATTAAATGTCTAGATGGTGGTCATCCTTTATTGTCTCAGTGTTTGCGTTTTACGGTAGGCTCGCATGAAGAGAATAAGGCACTGTACGCCGCTCTCGCGAAGATCTGTAAGGTTTGATTTTATCGTATTGATGATTGTCGTTTGAAGGTTGTCGTTCGAAGGTTGTCGTTCGAAGGTTGTCGTTTGAAGATTGTTGTTTGATTTTATAAGGCCTGAGTTTTTCAGGCCTTTTTCATTTAAAGGTGCCAATAATAAAAAGAACTAATTTTGTTCTCTTAAACCTGCCGTCGCGCGCGTTGAGTGAATCTCACCTTTTCGTAAGTAGTCGACACTGATGGCATCGCCAGGTCTTAGTTCCGCAATTCGATTCATTGCGTCACGTGCATTACTGGCATCTTCATTATTAATTCTTACTAGGATATCACCCACACTTAAACCAGATTGCTGAGCGGGGCCGTTGGGGACGATCCCCGTCACTAGTAGGCCTGTTAAAGCGGTCGGTAAGCGTAACGATTTAAGCAGGTCTGGGGTAGCTTCTTGTACTTCGATACCTAACCAACCACGAATAGTGGTGCCGTAGGTGGATATGTCATTCATCGCACGAATGGCATTGTCTGCGGGAATGGCAAAGCTGATCCCTTCGCTGCCGCCGGACTGTGAAAATATCGCGGTGTTAATACCAACCAGCTCGCCATGGGCATTAATGAGTGCGCCACCTGAATTTCCAGGATTAATCGCAGCGTCGGTTTGTATGTAATTCTCGTAGGTATTGAGGCCAACTTTGTTTCGTCCTGTGGCGGATACAATACCCATAGTGACGGTTTGACCAACACCAAATGGGTTACCGATAGCGAGTACCACATCGCCTACAGCAGTCGCTTGTTGTTGATTCTTTATCGGTGTTACCGGCGCTAGCTCAATTTTAAGAACCGCTAAATCTGATTCAGGGTCACTCCCTACGACAGAGGCATTAGCATCGCGACCATCGTGCAGTGATACAACGATTTCATCGGCGCCTGCAATCACATGATAGTTTGTGATTATGTGCCCATCTGCCGTTAATATAACGCCCGACCCTAAGCTAGATTGCATGCGCTCTCTGGGTTCAGGGCTATTTTCGAAAAAGCGTTCGAAATACGGGTTGTTTAACATTGGGTGTGTTTTTCGTTGCACTAATTTACGGGTATAAATGTTTACAACGGAGGGCGCTGCTGTATTTACGGCATTTGAATAGCTGACAGGTCCATGCCACTGGTCGTTGGCGAGCGTATCTGCGTTTTGTTCTAATTCATCGGCCGTGCGTTCATTTAGCTCGCTGGACGCTGGGTGTTCCAGCCACCTAAATGACGTCGATTTGTGGTCGGGATATACCCATTCCGGGGCGAATAATAATACCGCGAGTGCGATCAACCCGCCGAGCGTGGCAGGCAATAAAAAACGCAATGCAAACGCTTGCGATGGGGACATTTGTCAGGGCTCCTGAATATCTCTAACATTCTGACTGTTAATCTAACAACTTTATGGTGTCAGGACTATGGCCGTCGATCGTAAGCAGCTTCTTTCTCATCTCGAAATGCTCTTGAAGAGTTCTAAAATTCGAGATTATTGCCCTAACGGCTTGCAAGTCGCGGGTAATGAACATGTTCAGAGCATTGTGACTGGGGTGACTGCAAATCAGGCCTTAATAGACGCCGCAATTGAACGCGGGGCTGACACGATTTTGGTTCATCATGGGTATTTCTGGAAAGGTGAAGATGAGCGTATCGTCGGTATTAAAAAAGAGCGTTTAAAAAGCTTACTCACTAATGATATTAATTTGATTGCATATCATTTACCGCTCGACATGCACCCGGTGTATGGCAATAACATTCAATTGGCTGACATGCTTGGTTTGTTCGTGGATGGGCCTCTGGATGAAAATGATCTGTCTATACCGGGCAATATTGGCCGTTTACCTCGTGCGATGAGTGGAAAAGAATTTCAAGCGTGGCTAGGTGAGTGTCTACAGCGGGAAGCTTTGCATATTGGCGAGGCTAACGACACGATTGAGACGATCGCGTGGTGTACTGGTGGTGCTCAGGGGTACTTACAAAAAGCCATTGATGCGGGAGTGGATGCGTATTTAACCGGTGAGATTAACGAGCCTACAGTACATTTGGCGCGAGAAACCGGCACGCACTTTTTCAGTGCCGGACATCATGCTACGGAGCGGTATGGCGCGAAGGCGCTGGGTGAGTATCTAGCGGATGAATTCTCGTTAGACGTCGAATTTATCGATATTGATAACCCGGTGTAATGCAGTATTAATGGGTTTGCTTGCTCGGTGTTAGTGGCCCCGGATTTTCGCGTATATCGTATGCATAACCACCAAAGCTAAGCCCACGGCGAATCCACAAGCGATATCGATGCCTATGCCTAAGGCAGGAGGTACAATACCTCCACCAAGCAGGTTGTCGGCATTGTATACAACATCATGACTGTAGCTGGCTAACTCAGGAATGTGGTGGACAATAATGCCACCACCGACCATAAACATAGCGACGGTACCAATAAAGGCGAGCCACTTCATAAGCCTCGGGGCTAAGCCTAGGAGGAAGCGCCCTAACAAACGTTTGATGGCTGCCATCCCTCCATTTGCATGATTGACCAGCCATAAGCCAGCGTCATCGAGCTTAACAATGGCGGCCACTAGGCCATACACACCAAAAGTAAATAGTAGAGCAAGGGCAGAGAGGGCAATCACTTGTGTAGGCAGTGCAGCACTGGCCATTGTCCCTAAGCTAATGACGATAATTTCTGCAGATAAAATAAAATCGGTACGGATGGCACCTTTGATTTTATCTTTTTCAAACTCGACCATATCGATGCTGGGTTCAGCGAGCGCTTGCAGTAATTCTTTTTTATCACCTTTGTGAAAAAGTTTATGGATCACTTTTTCAACGCCTTCGAAGCACAGGTATGCGCCACCAATCATTAACAACCAGACAATAGCCTCAGGTAGAAAGGCACTGATGATTAAGGCAGCGGGTACTAAAATTAATTTATTAAGCAGAGAACCTTTGGTAACGGCCCAGACAACCGGAAGCTCACGTTCGGCACGAACGCCGGACACTTGCTGTGCATTAAGGGCGAGATCGTCACCAAGGACGCCAGACGTCTTCTTGGCAGCCACTTTTGACATAAGGGCGACGTCATCAAGTACCGAGGCGATGTCGTCGAGTAGTGCGAGTAAACTGCCAGCGGCCATAAAAACACTCTTAGTTAAAAATTATAACGAGCGCCAAGAGTAACCCCTTTATAGCGAATATCAAAAGGTCGGCTGCTATCCTCAAAGACGTCTGTTAAGTGTTGGCCTGAATATTCCATCTGAATTTCTAGGTTTTTGGACGCGTTAGTGATGATCCCCACCCCATAGTAATAGCCCTTTCCTGAGCTGTTGGCAGAGTCTTTACCGCTCTCTTTTATATCATCGAAGGATTCATTTACCTCTAAGTTAACACGGTAATATGAACCACCTAGGCGGAAATAAGCACGGATATCGTTATCAAAATTTAATAAAAACCGACCACCTAGTTGAAGGGCATTCGCGGATGTGGCTAACTGATAAGTTCCGGCCAAGTCTGTCATTTTTTCTGTTTTGCTTGCCTGATAAGAAATGATTCCCGTGTCGATCTCGAACCATTCGTTTAACGCGTAATTGATGTTTAATTGAAGATACGTTGAATTATTAAAGTCAGGCCTTGTTGGTGCGTCGTTGATGATATCTACCTTACTCAACCCCACTGCGGCGCTTACGGATAAGCCGCTATGCAAACCATTTTCGGCATGTGCTGTGAGAGTGAATAACAGCAATGTGAGGAGTGTTAGTGGGGTGAAAACGTTGAATGATTTCATGGGCGGTACTCCACGACGACCTTGTCGCTTCTGCTTCCCACCACTCTTCCCCCACTGACTCCTTCGCCTAATGTCCCTTCTTTCTGACGAACTAAGCTAATGGATAGTGTGCAGTATTCCAAGGCGCTTGATGGAATCACTATCTCCTCTGGTTCATACAAACCGAAGGTGAAAGCTTCAAAAAATAAAGAAAAGGACAGCTGGATAAACGCGGCAAGTAAATTGCCAGTGGTGTTAATTGTTTCAACCACACCGTCCTCGGGAATTAAGTCTCCGACGGTTAACGTATGAGATTGATCATCTGTAATATTCCGGCTATCGACCCAGCTTATTTGATCGGATGAGGTTTCGAAAAAACAGGTGTTGTAACTAATAAGAACCAACTCGTCTGATGCAGATCCTAACCATTGCAGAGCTAGCTCGTCAGAACGGCTAGAGTAGGCCGTGTTAGCAACAGGTCCGGTGATGTCGATTGATTCAGGGAAGGTCATGCTCGCTTGAAAGCCCACTATACTGCCTGGGCCGGGATCGACCAATAACTCTTCCGTCGGATACCAACGGTCACTGCGCGTCCCTTGTGGGTCAAAGGCGACTTCAAGTTCTACCTCAGTATCTGGGTTGTTCATTATGAGCGTATTTTTGTAATAGTTATCTCGCTGCTCAAAAACGAGTAAGGCTTTTTCTTCAGATTCTGTGCGCGCTACAAGTACATCCCCGCCAGTAAGAGGAGCTGGGGAGCCGTCCTCATATGCTGCTGCTGCGACTTGCACCAATGTGTCGCCTAGCGGGATATTCGCTTCCAAAAATAAGGAAACGCCAGTGTCTGATATGTCCGAGTCGGGCGTATCAGATTCAGTTTCAATGCACCCACTTAGCAGTAGTACGGCTGACAGTACTACTGCTGGCAGTAATAAGGGAAATGTCACGAAATGATCATGTTCGGTTTTTTTGAAGGTCATGCATTGCTTCCATGCTTTGATGAGTTTTTATCGTTTAGCCGCCACCGCATTTTTCAGAGGTGCCCTTGTATTCTATAACGCATTTTGCGTTGTGTATTCTGCCTTAGACGTTCGTGCTTCTTGGCGACACATTTGTTTATTCAGTGAAAAACAGATGAATAAGTGATTGTTCATCTGAGTGGTTAAGCCTGTTGCTGCTCAGTTGCTTACTTTATTTTTGTATTGCTGGTAAATTCCGCGTCGTTATTGTCATGACATCGTTACGACATTGTTAGGATATTGTCACGACCAACTTAGCCACAGATATCATTACTCAATTTCACCTTGCAGATCGATTTTTTGTTCTGTTTTGAACAGGCTTTATATGTTGTTTTCTACGCTACGAAAGTGGCTTGCTCCGTTGTTGCTTGTCTCTTCTTCGTTCGTGGTTACTGAAGCAACTGCCAGTATCGACACCTTAAGAACTCAGGGTGAATGGTATGGTTATTGGGGTTGGAATCGCGCGAATTACTCCAATAGTGATATTCATTTCAAGGGCGATGATCATGATTTCATTCTTTATGACGTAAAAGCGACAGACCGACAAACGGAAGTAAATTTTCACAACCTAGTCACACGTTACTTTAACCCGATGCAATTAACGATTCCTCAGTACAATTGGCGTTTTGGGTACTTTGTGGCGGATAACTGGTCGGTGTCGTTAGGTTTTGATCATATGAAGTATGTAATGGTGCAGAACCAAACGGTTGATATGACGGGGACAATCAGTCGTGAAGGTTATGAGCAACCAGATCCGTCAAAGCGTCGGCAGCGTTTGGTTGAAGAGTTTCTAACTTATGAGCATACCGATGGTTTCAATATGATTGCGGTAGAAACCGAGCGGTTTTTACCTATTTGGTCTTGGACGAATACTAAAAATGATACTAAAGACTTGGCGTTGTTTATCGGTGGTGGAGGTGGCATTCTGTTCCCCAAAAGCAATGTGATGCTGCTCGGTGATGAGCGTAATGATCAATGGCATGTGGCCGGTCATGCGTGGTCAGTTAAAACGGGGTTTGAAGCGAATTTGTGGAAAGGACTGTTTTTCCGTTTTATTGCTAAGTTCGGCTACGCGAACATGGATGATGTATTGACGAGCAGTCAGGGTGATAAGGCTGATCAAACTTTTTACTTTAATGAGTACATTGGCGCCATGGGGTATCGGTTTTAAGTTAGAGGCTTGGGCCTGATCTTGGGCTTAGGTTTGTTTTGTTGGGTTAGCGCTAAGAACGTAACCCAACAATCCTGTTATTTTTGCAAACGTGTCACGCCAAGCATCACTAACGCCATTCCTAGTGCGGTTAACCACCCAAAGGGCTCACCTAAAAACATAATCGCCATGATGGTCGTCATCACCGGACCAATCGTCCCACTGACACTGGTCTTCGCCGGGCCTATACGTTTAATGGCTTCGCTCACCATAAACGAAGGCACCACCGTGGCCATGATTGCGAGTATTAATACACCGCCCCAAATCTGAGCTGTCATGTCAGGCATGACGGCCCCTTCAACGATGGCATAATGCACTATGGTGGCAATCGTCGCCGATCCCATCGCAATACTGGTAAACAGCAAGCTGCCAAGGCGTGCAATTGACTTTTTACTGAATAGTACATACAGCGAAAATGATAGAGCGCTGGCAAGGATCAGCAGAGTCCCTTTGGTAATGTCGGCGGGATCGGTGCCCACGGGGGCAATATTCAGGTCATGTCCGTACATAACAGCCAAACCGGCGTACGTCAGAATCAGTGCCGGAATGATCGAACGGTTCACTTTTGCTCCGAAGAACAAGGCTCCCATGATCACTACCATGCTGGGGTAGGCGTACAGCATCAGGCGCTCAAGTTGCGCACTGACGTATTCTAGCCCCGACAAATCAAGGTACGAGGCGAGGTAATAGCCGAGCAAACCAATGGCCGCAGCGTTGCAAACGTCTCGCAGCGAAGGTTTATTCGCTAACCGCCCCCACATTACGACACCCACAATCACGTACAGCGGTAGCGCGATAACTAGGCGCAGTCCCATCAGTGGTAGGGCTGTCATGCCTAATCCATACAACCACTTAATTAAAATGGGTTTGGTTGAAAATAAGAACGCAGCACTTAAGGCTAAAACAAGCCCCGTTGAGACCGTCGTGTTGTTTTCTTGTGCTGGTGGAGTGCCCGCAGCCATGTAACTTTCCTTAATTGAGAGAGAGGCGGCTGCCTAAGAGGAGTGACTTTCTGAACGGACTTTAGTGTTACAAAGGTTGATCAGAGGTTGCAGCTGCTCTTGAGGCAGCCATAACCGGGAGAATGTTTAGTCCGATTTTGCTGCACGCGATGATAGCCACCACCACATTGGGGCAGTGTTCATCAGGCTGAGCAGTGTCATCGTCAGACGTAACATGGATGTTCCAGAATTCGTAAATGCGGGAGTTAAGTTATCAGACTGCACAGGCAAAGAAAAGCGCTGAAGCAATTTACCAAAGGGCACTAATCTGGTAGTCTGCCCTCCCATCTTAAGTGAGTGAATTCAGCGTGTCTGAGAGGCCTTGGTCCCGGCACTGTTCCTGAATTTTCGGGTCCTGAACCCGGGCACTCCAAAACGTTTTTTCAATTCTGTTCGCGGACCTTCTATGACACGTTTTATCTTTGTCACGGGTGGTGTTGTTTCCTCGTTAGGAAAAGGCATCGCTTCTGCATCTCTTGCAGCCATTCTGGAGGCCCGTGGCCTCAAGGTCACTATGCTCAAGCTGGATCCCTATATCAATGTGGACCCAGGCACCATGAGCCCATTTCAGCACGGTGAAGTGTTTGTCACCGATGATGGTGCTGAAACTGACCTCGACCTAGGTCACTACGAACGTTTTATTCGTACGACTATGTCGCGTCGCAACAACTTCACTACCGGTCGTATCTACACCGACGTGTTGGCAAAAGAGCGTCGTGGTGATTACCTTGGTGGTACGGTTCAGGTGATTCCGCACATTACCGACGAAATCAAACGCCGTGTATTCGAAGGCGCAGAAGGCTCAGACGTGGCCTTAGTTGAAATTGGCGGTACGGTCGGTGATATCGAATCACAGCCGTTCCTTGAAGCCGTTCGTCAGATGAAAGTCGAACTGGGGTCTAAACGTGCGCTGTCATTGCACCTTACCTTAGTGCCATACATAGCGACTGCAGGTGAAACCAAAACCAAGCCAACTCAGCACTCTGTAAAAGAAATGCGTACGATCGGTTTGCAGCCTGATGTGCTGATATGTCGTTCAGATCATAAAATTGATGCGTCGTCATTGCGCAAGATTGCACTGTTCACTAACGTGGAAGAACGTGCAGTGATCCCGCTGGAAGACGCCGACACCATTTATAAAATCCCTCGTATGCTGCACGACGCACACCTGGATGATCTCATTGTTGAGAAATTTGACTTGTCATGCAAAGAAGCCGATCTCACCGAGTGGGATAACGTGGCAGACGCCAAGCTCAATCCAGAGAAAGAAGTCACCATCGCCATGGTCGGTAAATACATGGACCTGCTGGATGCGTACAAATCCCTTATTGAAGCCATCGATCACGCCGGTATTCATCATCGTGCAAAAGTGAACATCCGTTACATCGATGCTGAAGACGTTGAGCGCAAAGGCGTTGAAGTTTTGGCAGGCGTAGACGCGATCTTGGTACCGGGTGGCTTCGGCAACCGTGGTGTTGAAGGTAAAATTCGCACGGTACAGCATGCTCGTGAAAACAAGATTCCGTACCTGGGTATTTGCTTAGGTATGCAGGTTGCCGTTATTGAATTTGCGCGTAATGTCGTGGGTTGGAAAGACGCGCACTCTACCGAATTCACCAAACATACTGACCATCCTGTGGTGGGTTTGATTACCGAATGGAAAGACGCGTCAGGCAACACAGAAGTACGCAGCGAAGATTCTGATTTAGGCGGCACCATGCGCCTAGGTGGCCAAGAGTGTGTACTCACCGCAGAATCTAATACCGCCAAAGCGTACGGTAAAGACGTGATTACAGAGCGTCATCGTCATCGTTACGAAGTGAACTCATCATTGATTGATCAGCTAGAGAGCGCTGGTTTGCGTGTTGCTGGTCGTTCAGTTGACGGCGAATTAGTTGAAGTTGTGGAAGTGGCTGATCACCCATGGTTTGTGGCGTGTCAGTTCCACCCTGAATTTACCTCAACCCCACGTGATGGCCACGGCTTGTTCTCGTCGTTTATTGAAGCTGCGCTTCAGAGTAAATAGAAGCGGCACTTAACAATAAATAATTGAACAACACGTACCTGAACGACAATAAAAGATTTCAAGCCTGCTTAATGAATTGAGCAGGCCTTAATATTTAAAAGAATTGCTGGAGGCTCAAATGGCAAAAATTATCGACATCAAAGCACGTGAAGTGCTGGACTCACGCGGTAACCCAACGGTAGAAGCCGACGTTACTTTGGAAGGTGGATTCTTCGGAACTGCTTGTGCTCCAAGTGGCGCATCAACAGGTTCTCGTGAAGCACTGGAACTGCGTGATGGCGATAAAAGCCGTTATCTAGGCAAAGGCGTATTAAAAGCCGTTGCCAACATCAACGACACCATCAAGCCAGCATTGGTGGGTATGGATGCCCTTGATCAGCGTGCGCTTGATGGCAAAATGCTTGAGCTAGATGGCACCGACAACAAAGCGAACCTAGGCGCTAACGCTATTTTGGCCGTATCACTGGCCGCAGCAAAAGCAGCCGCCGTGGCAAAAGGTGTTGAGCTTTACGCACACATCGCTGACATCAACGGCACCTCTGGCCAGTACTCAATGCCAGTACCGATGATGAACATCATCAATGGTGGCGAGCACGCAGACAACAACGTCGATATTCAAGAGTTTATGGTTCAGCCTGTAGGCGTACCTACGTTTGCAGAAGCACTTCGCGCTGGTGCAGAAATCTTCCACAGCCTGAAAAAAGTATTAAGCTCACAGGGTTTAAATACCGCCGTGGGCGATGAAGGTGGTTTTGCACCTAACCTAGCATCCAATGCTGATGCACTTGCGGCGATTAAAACAGCGGTTGCCAACGCAGGTTACGAGTTAGATAAAGACATCACGCTAGCTCTGGATTGTGCGTCGACTGAATTCTACAAAGACGGTAAATACGACCTGAAAGGTGAAGGCAAAGTCTTCAGCGCTGAAGAGTTCTCTGATTACCTTTACGACCTATGTGAACAGTACCCAATTGTCTCTATCGAAGATGGTCAAGATGAATCAGATTGGGCTGGCTGGAAATACCAGACTGAAAAACTGGGCGCGAAAGTTCAGCTAGTGGGTGACGATTTGTTCGTAACCAATACTAAGATCCTGAAAGAAGGCATCGAAAAAGACATCGCCAACTCTATCCTGATCAAATTTAACCAGATCGGTTCGTTAACCGAAACTCTGGACGCGATCAAAATGGCGAAAGATGCCGGCTACACTGCGGTGATCTCTCACCGTTCAGGCGAAACAGAAGATACCACCATTGCAGACCTAGCGGTAGGTACCTGTGCTGGCCAGATCAAGACAGGTTCACTGTGTCGTTCTGACCGCGTCGCTAAGTACAATCGCCTATTGCGCATTGAAGAGCAATTGGGTGCAAATGCACCGTACAAAGGCCGCTCTGAAATTAAAGGCCAGTAAAAAGCGAGTGCGCTCGGCTGAGCGTTGTTAAAAGTTCTGAATAATATGACTGCCATGGATGGCGAAAATGCTGGCTCTGCAGGAGCATGTGCCGGCCTCATGTACTAAAAGTAAACTCCGTTTCTTCAAGCACTTTTGCTTACCTCAGTCATCGCTTCTGACGCTTTTATGATCTTGTTTAACTGTCATTCCTGCGAAGGCGGGAATCCATGGCGGTTGAATTAGCGGCTAGTAGTGACGCAGAGATCTTGATTTAAAAAAACGCACTTCGGTGCGTTTTTTTGTATACAGTAAATTATTAAAAATCTATTAAGATTCTGATGTCGTGTGTTAAATAAGGTTTTAATCGAGAGCGGTTATGTCAAAAAAAGTCGTTAAGTTCGAATATGAAAAAGAAACCAAAAATAGCGTTCGCTATCAAGAAATCCCGGAGGAGGGCACGGCTCCGATTATGGGGTCTTTGTATGTACAGAAGTGGTTTGCCGGTAGTAGTAAAACGCTTGAGATTACGATTGAGAAAAAAGACGAGTGACAGTATTTGAGTCTGCTGATGAAGCAGGTAATCTCAATATTCTTAGTACCTGCTCCTAATCACCGACTCTGATTGGTTATGCCGTCACGACTTTATTCCGTCCTGATTCTTTCGCTTCATAGAGGGCTTTGTCGGCTGTTTTTAACAAGTCGGCAATCACCTCTACCCCTTGTGAGGGAAAGGTGGCAATGCCAAAGCTAGCCGTCACTTCAATCGTTTGTCCATCTACCACCACTTGAGCATTGGCTATTTTGTGTCGTAACCGTTCGGCGATCAGGCGTGCCTTTAGCATACCTGTGTTAGGGAGTAACACAGCGAACTCTTCACCACCATAGCGGCCAACTTCGTCATTCGTTCGAGCACTATCAAGCATGATTTTCGAGGCGGCTATCAATACCTCATCTCCGGCATGATGGCCCCAGGTATCGTTGATCATCTTGAAATGATCAAGATCGATCATGATGCACGATAGGGGAGATCCCGCAGGACTATTTTGTCTGCGCACGCGCTCTATCTCTGACTGCCCACGGTCAATAAACGAATTACGGTTCGAGAGGCGTGTCAGGCCATCAATGGTCGACATTTCTTGGTATAGGCCTTCTCTTTCAACCCAGCGTTTCATGGCGAGAATGCAAAGGTAAATCAAGGGGGCCAAGATAATAACCACGGCGGCACGTAACCCTAGCCACCCGACCATCGGGCGGCCATCTGCTGCTATTGGCGATTTCTCTAACAACAGAGCGTAGGGGATACTGGGTATGAAGTCGGCAATGCCCATGATCGCTAGGGTGGGAACCACAAACCAATAGCATTGTTTGATTTTATTCACATCGGCCAATGTGCTGGTGATGTTTACTCCGAGGAAGATTAACAGCAGGCCTTCCGTAAAGTGAGTTCCAGAGAGATAGGATGAGATGAGTACGACCAATAGGTAGCTGCCAATGATCACATTTTCAAATATTGGCCAGTCGTCAGCGGCTTTCCTCAGCCGCATCGCTTTAACAATCATTAAGGACAAGCCAATAAAATGGACCGCATAGAGTGCCAATAAGTAGGGCACGAGGGCTTGGTTTAAATATTCAGGGATGGTCGTGTTGGCTATGAATAAGGTGATGCCAAAGGCAAAAGGGGCCAGCAAAACTAAGGCTGCAAGTAATATGAAGCGATCTATAGCCTGCCAATCCATGGGGCTGGAGGCCAATAGGCTCCCTCTAGGAATGACTTTGTATTGGTGGTTATCCATCTTCATAGAGGCTTCTTATATAGGGTTTGATCAGAGGTAAGAGAGTGAGGCTTTTGGCCCTGATTTCTCTTACGTGAAAATTTCTATATTAAGCGTAGAACACAGATGCATATTTGACGAACTTCAATGGCTTATCTATTGATTAGGCAGCATTGACCGGTATTCACTCTGATTTCCAAGCCCTACGAAATAATACTCACTCTCAGGTTGGTATTTTTTTATGCATCATTATTGATTGAAGCACTGCTTTTTGGGGTTGCTCATTTGGCTGGCAGGCAATGACCACTTTATTTCTTCCTGTTTCTTTTGCTTCGTAGAGTGCCTTATCGGCGGTTTTTAGAAGGTCGCTCATCGTTTGAATATCCTGGGACGGATAACAAGCAACACCAAAGCTGGCAGTCACTTTAATTGTTTGTCCGTCAACGTTGACGACGGTACTTTCAAGTTTTCTACGCAAACTTTCTGCTATATACGCTGCTTTTTTCATGCTGGTGCCCGGAAGGAGAATGGCAAATTCTTCACCGCCGTAACGACCAACCTCATCATTTTTACGCGAGTTATCCATCATGATTTTCGACGCAGCGACTAATACTTCGTCACCGGCGTGGTGTCCCCATGTATCGTTAATGATTTTGAAGTGATCAAGATCAATCATGATGCACGCCAAGGAGGTATTGCTCGGGGCATGTTTACGCTGAACCAGTTCAATTTCTTCCATCCCACGATTGATAAATGAACTGCGGTTCGATAATCGTGTTAAACCATCAATCATGGACATTTCTTGGTACAGATTCTCACGTTCCACCCAGCGCTTCATGGCCAAAATACATAGGTAAATTAAGAAGGCGAGAATAGTGACTATGATAGCCCTCAGTACTAGCCAGCCGAACATTGGGCGACCACTTGAGGCGATTGGTGATTGATCCAGTAGTTGGGCGTAGGGCACGCTCGGCATGAAGTCGGTGGCCCCCATGACGAAGAGGGTAGGAACAACAAACCAGTAACATATACGAATTTTATTCACGCTGGCCAACGTGCATGTAATGTTTACGCCCAGAAAAATAAGCAATAGGCCTTCAGAGAAATGAGTGCCGGTCAGGTAGGCGCTTAACATTACAACTAGGATGTAACTACCAATAATAAAGTTTTCAAACGCCGGCCAGTCGTTGGTATTTTTTCGTTTTCGGAAGGCCTCTAAAATTAGAGCCGATAAAATAATAGCGTGTGCTGCGTAGAGGGTGAGCAAGTAGGGCACGAGTGATTGATTGAGATATTGAGGTGCAGCCATATTAGTGGCTAACAACATTCCTCCAAACCCCACTGGAACAAAAAGCACTAAAGAGGCGAGTAGTATAAATCGGTCTATCGCAGGCCAATCCATAGGGTTTGATATGTTGTACATCTTACTGATTATGCCAATCAATTTTTCTGTAACCATAAATATTCTTCTTATTGTTAGTGCTTTGAAAATTAACCATGTCGTTAATTTGCGTCACGCGATGTCACTTAGTAATACCAATTTATCGGTATTCTTAAGAACACATCAAACAAAAATGCTAGATATTACGGTTGGGGTGTTAGGAATGTGATGACGGCCTCAATTGACCGTGTGTTCTCCGTTGTGACTGGTTTTTCAATGTAGAAAGTCAGTCACTAATGGCAATACTTGTTAGTTAAACGCTATTTTTAAAATATTCACGATGTTCCTATGTTTGTCTTAAGACACTCACTTTGTTTGAAAATCATATTGCATCGAGTGGCTTGGTTCCAAGGCTTTCCAAGTAAAATTTATTCCCTTGCAGGTGGGCCTTTATAGCTGACTGCCATGTGGATGGGGGCAGAGCTCGAAAAGGGAGTTGATCTCATAACTTAGTGTAAGAATTGAGCTTTAAAGAAACATGAGTAATTCAATGAAGCAACCTGGAGTAACATAGTGTCCTTCCAAGCTTTGGTGCAGCAGGTGTCTTAGATCTTTTGGACTGTGTTGGTGGTATTGTTAGCTTTGGCGGAATGTGATCTTCTTATTTCGATACGATAATACTTCTCCAGCGCTAACTAAAGTGGATGATTTTTAGGTAATACTGAGTGTAGATGCAGGCAGTACATTGCGTCGCGCTGCGTACTTGAGATGTCTAATATGTTGGTGTGGAAAACACCTTTATTTCCCGATAAGCGTTTACCCGACACTGGCGTTGGATTAAATCGCTCATTTTAACGGCTACATGAACGGCTACATGAACGGCTGCAGAGGTTGCCCATGGAAGATTCTAATACTGTCACGTTACAAGATTTGAATAATACCTTTGATGAGCTGAGTAAGTTGTTCAAGTCCAGCGATAATAGCTGGCGCCTGGCGCAGTCTTTGGACACTATTCTCGATTACTTTACAGTGAATCCGAGCCAGGCCAAGGGTTTTATCCCGATTATTCTTGACCGTTATCACAACTATTATATTGACCCCCACGCCGATAACTTAGCGTCCCCCGATGACTGCCCTTCTTGTCAGGCATCGTATCCTACGACCGCGCAGTCGCCTTGGTGGTATGACGATTACAATTGGTGGACGATCGCCATGAATAAGGCGTCGCGCATGCCTGATACGTTTGGCGCTGATTACACCTCGATTTTTTCCGGTATATCGCGCTTTTGTTGGGATACTGTTTTCAGAAATGGCACTCAAGTGTGGGACAACTGCAATACCTTATATGGCGACTATTTTTCGCGATTTGAGCCGCGCTTTAACGGTGGAATATGGAATTATGGGTACAGTAAGTACCCGATAAAATTTATGCCTGATACTCCATTGGATCCAAACCCAGATCTTGATCAGGCTCTTGGTATTAATTCTAGTGTCGGTGGTTTGCCTGATCGTTTGAGAGGCATTCAAAATACAGTAACGAACGGCCTAAACTTGATTGCGTCAGCGCGCATGGCGGCTGCGGTTAAGCCTGAAAATTTAAATATCTCGACGATGGCTAACGATCAACTTGATTTTTTACTGAACTGGTTTGAGGTTGAGGACAGTAGCGGCCAGCCGTTATCACTGTTCTGTCGTTTTCCTGCCACCGACTCAGGGTTAGCCAGAGAACGTGTATCTAGCTATATGAAACCTGAGTACCCGGTACATGGTTATGATAGTAATTTGATTTGGCTCGGTGATCAGGGATTAATACTGGGTGGTTTTGCCGAAATGCTAAATACCTTACCTCCTAGCTCTGACAATTACGCCAAGTGCATGGCTTACATTGAGGGCATTATTAAAGGTGTGAATTATAATCTGGCCAACGATGGACAGTATTATCCTTGGTTTAATTTGAATAGCCCTAGCGCTCCTGGTCCGTCACCGGGCGGTGACGACGATGATTACCTGACTGGTGTAGGTATTTATTTTCGTTACTTGCTTAATCTTTATGAAAACTATCCTGCTATTAAAGCATTTATGGAGCAGGAGGAAATTCCTCAAGCTGCGTTAGTTAATATCAGTAACCACTATTGTGATGTTGCGAACTTTGACGGTGATGGAGCACACTTCACCGTACTGACGAATAAATTGGCTGTGCAGTTGGCCGCTTATAAAATGAATCAAGGTTAATCCGAGGTAGGGCTAATTAAACGATTGCCACGCACTTAGGTCATTGAGCCGCCGATAAGTGTGGCATGTTAACAGCCCGCTTCCTGAGAAGCTCCTATACGGTATTTCTCCTCAGATTTCTGATGATCTACCTGTGAGCCGTTTCGATCTTAATTCAGCCTCTGTTTGGTTGCTGCCTCTGTCTAGTTTATGATACGAGGCGAAATTTAAGCCCATATTACTAGCATCCATCACGAGACGAGCGACAGGCCATGCCGATTAGTCTGAAAACCATCTGGATCACCGTTGCTGTGGTTCTTCTACTGATTATTCAGTATCGCCTGTGGTTTGATGATAGCGGAGTCATTGCCAGTCGTGCGCTTGAGCGTCAAATCAGTGCGCTTCAAGAGTCCAACGATAAACAGTCAGAGATAAATCGTGGCTTGATGAATGAAGTAACAGACCTTCGTCAGGGTGACGCTCTGCTTGAAGAGATTGCTCGAGAAGATTTAGGCCTCGTCAAAGAGGGCGAAACCTTTGTTCTTTTTGCAGAGCCGGACTCATGAGTCGCGCATTGAATAACGAAAAAATTTGGGCCGTGTTGCCGGCAGCCGGTGTTGGCAGCCGTATGCAAGCGGATCGCCCGAAGCAATACCTTCCTATAGGTGGTCGGTTTCTTCTCGATCACACGTTAGAGACCATGCTCAGTTACCCTGCTTTTGAACACGTGGTGGTGGTTCTTTCTGAGCAAGATCCTTATTGGCCACAAGCTCAGTTTGCAAATGATCCTCGTGTTATTCGTGCGCTGGGTGGCAGTGAACGCTGTCATTCAGTCTTGAATGGTCTTAACGCGTTAGATGGCATAGCAAGCAATAACGACTGGGTAGCAGTGCACGATATTGCTCGTCCATGTTTGCGTCATTCAGATCTCGATATTTTATTCGAACAGTTAAGTCACGACGGTGCCATTCTCGCCTCGCCGACACGGGATACGATGAAACGCGGCGTACTTCAGCCTGATGGCTCAGTATTGATTCAGCAAACCGTTGATCGAGACCAGCTCTGGCACGCGTTAACGCCACAAGTTTTTCGTTTAGGGCAGCTCCGTCAGGCTCTAGAGAAAAGCTTGATCGATGGGTTTGAAGTTACCGATGAAGCCTCTGCCATCGAATACCTCGGTGGAACCCCCCGTTTAGTGGCAGGTCGAGCTGATAATATTAAAGTGACACGCCCGGAAGACTTAGCTCTGGCTGAGTTGTTTATTAATCAAAATAAAGCGACATCAAAGTAGGAGTGACAAGGTATGCGTATAGGCCACGGTTTTGATGTACACGCGTTTGATGACGGTGATTTTATCACCCTTGGTGGTGTTCGTATTTCGCACACTCATGGTTTGAAAGCACACTCAGATGGTGATGTCGCGTTACATGCTCTGGCTGATGCCTTGCTGGGGGCGGCAGCGTTGGGTGACATAGGTCAGCACTTCCCAGATACCGATGAACAATGGAAAGGCGCGGACAGCCGTATGTTACTCCGTCATGTCGTGTCGCTGGTGGCTGATAAGGGGTATCAGGTAGGGAATGTTGATGTCACCATTATCGCTCAAGCGCCCAAAATGGCTCCCCATATTAATGATATGCGTGCTGCCATTGCTGCGGACTTAGCGATCCGCATTGATGACGTCAACGTTAAAGCCACCACCACAGAAAAACTAGGTTATGTGGGACGTAAAGAGGGGATCTCCGTTCACGCGGTGGCTTTGTTATTAAAAACAGATTCTTGAAATAGATGGTCAATACAGGCGTTATTAATGAATAATTATTCGGTATTACCCGAATGGCCGGCAGCTTACCCTGAGACGGGGGCGCGGGCGATATTAAAACAAGAAAACAGCGATTTTATTGTCACCGAGTTACCGCTAACGTTGCCCTCCGGTGAGGGAGAGCACGTCTGGTTAGAAGTTGAAAAGAACGGATCGAATACCGCTTATGTAGCTGCGAAAATTGCCGAGTTAGCAGGTGTTCGTGATATGGATGTGGGCTTTGCCGGGCTAAAAGATCGCTACGCGATTACCACACAATGGTTCAGTATTTATTTGCCCAGAGTAGAAGCGCCGGATTTTTCTCAGCTAGATAACGAAGAATTTAAAATTTTAAAACAAACGCGTCACGTAAAAAAATTACGCCGTGGCGACTTAGTGGGCAATCACTTTAAAATCTTATTGCGCGACTTTCACGGTGATAAAGAAAAAGTAGAAGCGAATTTAAAAGCGGTTGTTGAAAGTGGTGTACCTAATTATTTTGGCCCACAGCGGTTTGGTCGTGAGGGTGACAACGTTGAGCAAGGCCGCATGATGCTCAATCGTGAAATTCGTGTGCGCAATACCAAACGCAAAGGTCTTTATCTGTCTTCCGTGCGGTCATTTATTTTCAATGAAGTGATGGCCGAACGTATTCGCCGTGGTTTATGGGGGCAGTCACTTGTCGGTGATATCAACGACGATCAAGGTATGCCAACAGGCCCATTATGGGGGCGGGGTAGATTAGCGACTACGGATGACGCCTTAGCGCTTGAAACCGCTATGGTTGAGCCGCATCAAACCCTGTGCGATGGCCTTGAGCACTCAGGCTTGAGCCAAGAGCGGCGTGCCTTAGCAGCGAAGCCTGTCGGCATGAAGTGGGAATGGCTCGATGAATCCCAATTATTACTGACCTTTTCGCTGCCTGCCGGTTATTATGCGACCTCGCTAATTCGTGAATTAATGCAGACAGAGGAACCCTCAAGGGACACACCTGATGACGCTATTACTGTCGAATGATGATGGCGTGCTCGCTCCCGGCTTGCGCGTACTTGCAGATGCTCTAGTAGAGGCGGGCTACGATATTCGTGTTGCCGCGCCAGATAGAGATCTGAGTGGCGCGAGTAATTCGCTGACGCTAGACCGCCCGCTGCACCCGGTGACTCACGAAAATGGCTTTGTCGGCGTGAATGGTACGCCAACAGACAGTGTTCACCTTGCCTTAAATGAAATTTTTGCAGAGCAATGTGAACGTGTTATTTCGGGTATTAATAGTGGTGCGAACCTAGGCGACGACGTGCTTTACTCCGGAACGGTAGCAGCAGCCATGGAAGGTCGCTTTCTTGGAAAGTCGCCGGTTGCCGTATCCTTGTGTGGTAAAACGCACTTCGCGACGGCTGCCAAGGTCTTGGTCGAGTTGCTTCCAAAAATTGAAACACTGGCATTACCCCGTAACACCATTATTAATATTAATGTGCCTGACTTGCCCTACGAGCAAATCACAGGAACAGAAATAACTCGCTTGGGGCGTCGGCATAAAGCTGATACCCCAGTGAAAACGACCAATCCGCGTGGCAAAGAATGTTACTGGATTGCCGCCGCAGGCGATGTCGCCGACGCGGGAGTAGGAACCGATTTTCATGCAATACAGCAAGGGCGTGTGTCACTGACGCCAGTTCAAGTGGATATGACACAACACAGCATGCTGATGCCAATGGCTGAGCACTTTACGGATTAAGAGAACATCTGGTGAACGAGCATTATCTAACCGGTATAGGCATGACATCCCAGCGCACACGCAATCGCTTAGTACAGCGACTGCGCGATGCCGGGATTATCAACGAAGAAGTGTTGAACGTAATCGCGACAACGCCGCGTCACCTATTTATAGATGAGGCATTGGCGCACCGTGCGTATGAAGATAACGCCCTTCCTATTGGCAATGGTCAAACCATCAGCCAGCCTTACACTGTCGCTAGAATGACAGAGAGCTTACTCGCTGGTGGGCCGCTAAGCCGTGTGCTTGAAATAGGCACGGGCTCGGGGTATCAAACTGCGATTCTTAGCCCATTGGTGAAAACGTTATACAGCGTAGAGCGCATTGAACCGCTGCATATCAAGGCGGTCGAACGACTGGAAACCCTTGGTTACGGCAATGTGCATTTAGCTTTGTCGGATGGATCGTGGGGCTGGCCAGAACACGGGCCATATGATGGCATCCTAGCGGCGGCGGCTCCGGAAGACGTTCCTCCTTCCTTACTAGAACAGTTAGCAGACGGTGGGCGCATGGTGTTGCCGGTCGGAGGAGAGGAACAAAAGCTGATCCTGATTACACGTCGTGGTGACCACTTCACTCGTAAGACACTCGAAGCTGCGAAGTTTGTGCCCTTTCTGCCCGGTATTCAGCGATAACAGACAAACAAAACAGGGGCGCTTTAGCGTCCCTTTTTATAGCGATTCATCGCGAACTCGTTCGCGACGATATTCTCGCCATCATTAACAAAACTCCCGCATCAAGGATCAAGTAATGAAGTACGTTAAAGTGTTTTTAAAAGGACTAGCCATGGGGGCTGCGGATGTCGTGCCAGGAGTCTCCGGAGGAACCATCGCCTTTATCACGGGAATCTATGCGCAATTGCTTGAATCAATCGCGAGTGTTGATTTTGAGGCTTTAAGACTATTGCGTCGTGAAGGGGTTAAGGCCGCTTGGGCGCATATTAACGGCAACTTTTTATTGGCATTGGGCAGTGGCATTCTTATAGCCATCATCAGTTTGGCAAAAATACTCCATCATTTGTTAGAAACCCACCCTGTGATGCTCTGGTCTTTCTTTTTTGGTTTGATCGTCGCCTCATGTATTCACTTTGCTCGCACACTTAAGCAATGGCGTATTCAAGAGGTTGGATTTCTCACGGCGGGGGCTGTTATCGCCGGATTGATCAGTATTGCTTCCCCCACTGAGATTGAACCAACGCTGCCAATTGTGTTCGTCGCAGGTAGCCTTGCCATCTGTGCCATGATTCTTCCTGGCATATCAGGGAGCTTTATCTTATTACTGATGGGGTTGTACGGCCCGATTTTAGCCGCAGTACAAACCCCGGACCTTGCTCTTTTGTCCGCATTAGGGGCAGGGGCTGGTTTAGGGCTGATTTTTTTCTCGCGCTTACTTCGTTGGTTGTTGAATCACTATGAAAGCTTGTTAATGGCCTTGCTGACGGGCTTTATGGTGGGGTCCTTGGTAAAAGTGTGGCCATGGAAAGAAACCCTTACCACACGGATAAACAGCAAAGGCGAAGAAGTACCACTAATGCAGTCGCACATACTGCCTTCTGTTGACGATCAGTTATTCTTTGCTGCCCTTTTTATGTTCGTAGGGGCCAGTGTTGTTTTTCTACTGGAAAGGGTTGCTGGGGGCTTATCGGATGAAAAATTATAATGAACGTATGTTAAGTCAGTTGTTTTCTTTGATCCGTCCATTTGAAATCCTGTATACAATGGCTACGGGTAAAAAAAACAGCGCTTTTTTTAGAATAAATAAGAATTAAAAAGCGATGTTTTTATACCTATAAAGGTTAAAGGTTGCATACTGTTACATGGCCAGAAAGCCGTCATACTGGGGTGTCAAAAAGTTGTTTATTCGTCGAATTCTATGAAAATGATACAGCATGTCACGATAGTCACACTGATACTCTTCCTTGGAGCCTGCTCTGGAGGGGGCGGATTTGTGTCGGTCGACAAAAAATTCAGCAAAGCTCAACCAGCGTCAGGATTCCATCTTGTGCGTGAAGGCGAGACCTTATATTCAATCGCGTGGCGCTATGGGCTGGATTATAGGGAGTTGGCGAACGCTAACTCGATATCCTCGCCACATACTATTTATCCCGGCCAGAAAATTGACGTTCGCTATACCGCCAGTGAGGCCAAAACAGCAGCTCCTCCCCCTGTCAGAAATCCGTCAAAAGTTACGTCAGTAGTTAGTAAGGTAACACAGGAAAAACCTAAAAATAGTCATATATCGCCAAAGGTGCTCCCATCAGGACCTGTTTCAGACTGGCAATGGCCGACAGATGGGGCAGTTATTGATCAATTTTCAACCAAAAAGCCCGTAAACAAGGGGATTGATATTGCCGGCTCATTGGGGGAATCTGTTTTGGCAGCAGCGGCGGGGACTGTGGTTTACGCAGGAACCGGGCTAAGAGGTTACGGTAACCTTGTGATCATTAGACACAACGAAAAATACCTAAGCGCTTACGCTCACGCCAGCCGCATTAACGTCATTGAGAACCAAGATGTTAAAGCGGGGGAGAAAATTGCCGAAACAGGATCAACTGGTACCGACAAAGTGAAACTTCACTTTGAGATCCGAGAAAGCGGCAAGCCGGTAAATCCACTGAAGTATCTGCCAGCGCGCAGAGGAGGTGGGTAAAAAGTTTAACAGTCATTTTGGTACAAAATCTGTTTCGGTTCAGATTCAGGATGACAACACATGGCGGGTATAAACATGGCAGTACAGCAACGCGAAATGAATCAAGACGAAGTGTTTGATGATGTAGAAACAGCCTCACAGGAGGACTCTACTCAAGAAGACGAACGCTTTGCGGCGGACACATCTCCAAAGACGCTTGATGCGACTCAGATGTATCTTAACGAAATCGGCTTTTCCCCTTTACTGTCTGCAGACGAAGAAGTGCATTACGCACGTCTGGCTCGCAAAGGCGACGAGATGGGCCGCCGACGAATGATCGAGAGTAACTTGCGACTCGTTGTTAAGATTTCCCGTCGATACGTTAATCGTGGCCTGTCACTGCTCGATTTGATTGAGGAAGGCAACCTTGGTTTGATCCGTGCTGTTGAGAAGTTTGATCCGGAACGCGGTTTCCGCTTCTCTACCTACGCTACTTGGTGGATTCGTCAGACCATTGAACGTGCCATCATGAACCAGACCCGTACGATTCGTTTACCGATTCACGTGGTTAAAGAATTAAACGTCTATCTTCGTGCCGCCCGTGAGCTGACTCAGAAGCTAGATCATGAGCCAACCGCAGAAGATATCGCGGAGTTGCTTGATAAGCCCGTCAGCGACGTTAAGCGCATGCTCAAGCTTAATGAACGCGTGACCTCGGTTGATACCCCTCTAGGGCCGAGTTCAGATAAGTCTATTTTGGATACTATCGCTGACGAGCGCAGTGAAGACCCAAGCGACGAGCTCCAAAATGGCGATATTCAAAACAATCTAAGTAACTGGATTGAAGAGTTACCAGAAAAACAGCGCGAAGTGTTATCTCGTCGTTTTGGTCTACGTGGTTACGAGCCAAGCACATTGGAAGATGTGGGTCGCGAAATTGGTTTAACTCGTGAGCGTGTTCGTCAAATTCAAGTAGAAGCACTGAAGCGTTTGCGTGAAGTGTTTGAAAAGCACGGACTTAGCTCTGAAGTACTGTTCGGTGTGATGTAAGCTATTGAGAACCTTGTGTAATTAAAGACACAACAAAAAACCGGCGGTGCCGGTTTTTTTGTGCGCGCATTTTAAATTAATAAGTGCATCAAGGCTCAGAGCGGCTCACTTAAAGAAAGCGGACTCGACCATTCAGGTACGGTTTGCCATCTTCGGGGTCAACCAAACTGAAGTCAATTTTATCCGCTTCAACGTTATAACCCAGTTGCGCTTTACCCGGCAAATACATCGGTAGCTTGAAATCAACAACCACTTCCGCGGCTTTGTCTTTGATATGAGATTCAAGCGGAGCCATTGCTTTGGCTTTAGCCCACATGCCGTGTGCGATAGGTTGCTTAAAACCGAAAGCTCGAGCGGTAAAGCCAAACAGGTGAATGGGATTAATGTCTTTGCCTAATAATGCGTAACGCACGCCTGTTAGTGCCGGAACTTCCCAATCCACAATGCGTTGTGGATTTTCTAGCGTATCAAGCGATTCTTCTTTCGCGATATCAGGGTGCTTCCTACCGCGACGCAATAACACCGTACGACATTCCCAGACGAGCTCTTCGCCCATAAACACACGCGTGTAGAAGGTCATGTGCTGACCGTGATACACCTTCTCAGGACCAATCAAGGTGCAATCAATATTGAGTGTGGCGTCCACAGGAATGCGTTTATGCTGGGTAATGATATTGCGCACATGCACTAACCCCATCACGGCGTACGGGTACGCATCTGATAAAAACAGTTCACTTTGCAGCGGGAATGCCAACAAGAACGGGTAAGTAAAGGGCAGATAACCGGTGTTCTGGAATCCACATTGCTGACGGTACCCACGCAGCTCTTGTTGGTTGATGGAGATATTTTTACGAGCAACGCGCGCGCGCTCTTCACAGACTAATTCGTCTTTCGGCGGCTTCGGTTTTTTTAACGCAATGCGCATGTACTGCACTACCGGAGGAAGCGGTCGTTTGATAATTGTGGTTTTCATAAATAGATCCCTAATTGATCACTTGGGTGTCGATGTGATCCGGCCGATATTCTGCCTGATGAGTGGCAGTGATTTCAGTACAAATTCAGGTTGAGAACTTGAATAAGGCCTAAAAGAACAGCATCTTTGATGAAATTTAGACATCTGTCTATGACCTTGGCGCATCCACAGAATGTCAGGCTGGCATAGTGATCAATATAGTGATCAATTAGGACGAATAAAAAGGGCCGCACATGGCGACCCTTTGATAATACTTAATCTGAGTGATGATTTAGAACGGGATATCGTCGTCAAAATCATCAAAGTTGTTACTAGGCTGAGGTTGCTGCACAGGTGCCTGACGAGGCGGCTGCTGCGGCGCAGGTGCTTGTTGAGGAGCCTGACGCGGCTGCTGATACCCACCAGGAGCACCTTGATTGCCACCGTACCCACCTTGCTGAGGTTGTGCTGCTGGGCGTTGGGCGGGTGCTTGCTGATAACCACCGGCCGGCTGCTGAACAGGTGCCTGTTGTGGTGCGTGCTGCGGAGCATGTTGGGTAGGTGCTTGCTGGTAGCCACCGCCCATATTGTTCGCCATTTGACCCGGGTTGCCAGCAGGTGCGCCCATACCATCGTTACGAGAGTCCAGCATCATCATTTCGTTACAAATGATTTCAGTGGAGTAGCGTTTTACGCCGTCTTTTTCCCATTCGCGAGTGCGCAGTTTGCCTTCAAAATACGCACGAGCGCCTTTCTTTAAATACTGCTGGCAAATTTCAGCTAAGCGACCGTAAACGGTAATGCGGTGCCACTCTGTTTGCTCAACTTTCTGGCCTGTACCTTTATCGTTATAGCTTTCGTCCGTGGCCAGCGATAAGTTCGCTACGGCGTTACCATTAGGTAAATAACGAACTTCCGGGTCGCGCCCGAGAGTACCAATCAACGTTACTTTGTTAACACTACGACCCATTTTATTCTCCTGTGGATTCAATAATTGCCAGCGCATTATCACGCTCGAAGACATCGGCACTGACTTTCAGGTAAATCGCATTTTCTTCCTGAAAGTACTGCGCTTCGGCGACGCCCGGCAGTTGTTTAAGTTCAGTCAGTCTCGACTCACTAAAAGCCTGAGACGTAGGTAGTCGTACACTGGTGTGGTAGCGCGGAGCAGAAGACTGAAGAATGATCAGCGCCCAAATTAACACCAATGCCCCCATGCCGACAAATAGTATCCCACTACCGTAATCTTGCATTAACCAGCCACCGACGCTGCCACCGACGAAAGCGCCCAAAAACTGCATGCTGGAGTAGATGCCCATCGCGCTGCCTTTGGCACCGGCAGGGGCTATTTTGCTTAACCAAGATGGAAGACTTGCTTCCATTAAATTGAAACCCCAGAAATACAACAGCATCAATACTATCCAATGCCACAGTTGGCTAGCAGCGCTCATTCCAAACAGGCTGATGGCAATAATCACAGCGCCAATGATAACGACGCCTTTCATTTTACGGCGTTTTTCCGCAACGATGATTAACGGCACCATCAATACAAATGCGACCAGCAAGACGGGCAGATAAAGCCAGCTATGTTGATTTGCGGCAATGCCAGCTTGCACAAGTTGCAGGGGGATCGCGACAAAAATGGCAACCATCAAGGCGTGCAGTATGAATATGCCAATGTTTAGCGGCCACATTTCACGATTGCGTAGCTGAGCCACTACCGCAGGTAACACAGCACTGGCATCTCTGTGGGTCTTTGCCGGTGGGTTTGGTATCACCCAGATCGTCACAAGTACGCCACCAATGGCGAGTACTGCGGTGAGTGCAAAAATCAAACTTAAACCGCCTAAACTGGCGAGCCAAGGGCCGAGTATTAAGGCAACCGAGAAAGATAAGCCGATGCTAGCGCCGATCGACGCCATTGCTTTCATGCGACGCTCTTCACGGGTTAAATCTGTTACAAGTGCCATAATAGCGCTAGCGATGGCACCGCAGCCTTGTAACGCTCGGCCCAAAATAACGCCATAAATGGTGTCTGAAGTTGCGGCAATAACACTACCGATAGCAAAAATGATTAAGCCACCGATGATAACGGGCTTGCGACCAATACGATCAGACAAGGTACCGGCAGGAATTTGCAGTAATGCTTGGGTCAAACCGTAGACACCAATGGCGAGGCCTAGTAACTGTGGGGTGGCCCCTTCAAGCAGCTGGCCATCTAGCATCATAACTGGCAGTACCATAAACAGACCGAGCATTCTCAGGGCGTAAAGAGAAGCCAGAGAGACGACAGCACGTTGTTCGCTTTTATCGGTGTTCACGATTAAAAATCACAGTCAAAGTTAGAGGCGCAATAGTTTATCAGAATGTATGGCCAAGGTACTCGTTTCGCAAAATAGGAGATTGTTTGATCAGTGGCCTAAGGCACCTCTAGTCTCTGTTTGGATAAGCAGTAACAGCTCGTATGGGCATCACGGCCGAGATTAGGTACACTCACAACGTGGTTTGAGTTTGGAACCACAGGGATGAATAAGACATAGGGAGTTATGTTATGGATGCAACGGCTTCTTTCTTAGAACGTCGTATATTCCTATTTGGACAAGGGAATCTTAATAATTCTGTCCTCATTGGATATCTACATCAGCACATTCAGATAGACTGTCAGCTGATCGATTTATTGCAATGGCGGGGTGATTGGCTAACCGATAGTGGGCGCGTGCTCGCACTTATCGATGCTAGCAGCGCCGGGCCTGAGCGGATTCAAGATTTACTTGAATTAATTCACGATCGCTACTCGGAAACCATTGTCGCTTTCTACAACGTTAGCCAGAATCATCCTATCGAACGCTTGATCTCATGGCCTAACGTCAATGGTTTTTTCTACACGCACACCTCAGATCAACTGCTCGCCCGTGGAATTACTTGTATGTTTGATGGTGAGCTTTGGATTCCTCGGTATTTAATGTCGTCGTTTATTTCTCGTAATCGCGAGCGTCCCCGTCGCGTTAACTCCTTTTCTGGCGTGCTTACCAAACGCGAGAAACAAATTTTGCGTTTAACCGCTACGGGAGTTACGAATACGGAAATTGGTGAAGTGCTTAGCGTCAGTACGCATACCGTGAAAACTCATGTTTATAACCTGTTTAAGAAGATTGGCGTGAACAATCGAATCCAAGCGGTGAACTGGGCAAAAGAGCATATGAGCGAGTTAGTTCGTGAGACAACAGAATAAGCGGCTGAACACTGAGGCTGCATCAATTACAATGGGGCCTTTCCAATTCGGCGGTGAAAGCTTTTCATGGATAAAATTCAGGTTCGCGGCGCGCGAACCCACAATCTCAAGAACATCGACCTCGATATTCCTCGAGATAAATTGGTCGTTATTACCGGCCTTAGTGGCTCGGGCAAATCGTCTCTTGCGTTTGATACGCTCTACGCAGAAGGACAGCGTCGTTACGTAGAGTCACTTTCAACGTATGCGCGCCAGTTCTTATCAATGATGGAAAAACCCGATGTCGATTTGATTGAAGGTTTATCACCAGCGATTTCTATTGAACAGAAATCGACGTCGCACAACCCGCGATCAACCGTGGGCACAGTGACCGAGATATATGATTACCTGCGCTTATTATTTGCGCGTGTAGGGACACCACGGTGTCCTGATCACGACGTGCCCCTCGAAGCACAAACCGTGAGCCAGATGGTGGATGCCATCATGGAGCTGCCGGAAGACAGCAAGCACATGATCTTGGCCCCAGTGGTACGTGATCGCAAAGGGGAACACCTCCATGTGCTGGAGAGCCTTCGTGCGCAAGGGTATATTCGAGTTCGTATTGACGGAACGGTATGTGACCTTGATGACACCCCAGATTTAGACAAACGCAAAAAGCACTCTGTTGAAGTGGTCGTTGATCGTTTTAAAGTCAAAGAGGGTTTGCAGCAGCGTCTGTCTGAGTCTATCGAAACCTGTTTAGAATTAAGTGGTGGCTTGGTTATTGTGGGGTCAATGGATGATGATGCCGCCGCTCCTATGTTGTTTTCATCGCAATTTTCATGTCCTCACTGTGGCTACAGTTTGTCAGAGCTGGAGCCGCGACTTTTCTCGTTTAACAATCCGGCAGGGGCGTGTGACACCTGTGATGGCTTAGGGGTTAAGCAGTATTTTGACCCTGAGTTGGTTGTACACGATGAGTCACTCAGCGTGGGCGAAGGGGCGATTCGAGGGTGGGATCGCCGCAGTGTGTATTACTATCAAATGCTTTGTTCAGTTGCAGAACACTTTGGTTTTGACATCGACACCCCCTTAACCGAATTAAAAGCAGAGCATCGTGATGCAATATTAAACGGCACGGGCACCGAAGACATTGAGTTTGTCTATGTGAATTCACGCGGTGATCGCATTGCTAAGTCACATCCGTTTGAAGGCGTATTGCCGAACCTGGATCGTCGCTACCGCGAAACCGATTCGCAAATGGTACTTGAAGAGCTGTCTAAGTATTTAAGTGTACAGCCTTGCCCTACGTGTCATGGCTCTCGTTTGCGTCGCGAAGCGCGTAACGTATTTATTGGTGATAAAACCATCCATGCGTGTACTGCGATGCCGATTGAAGACGCGCACGCGTATTTTACTTATCTTAAAATGGACGGTAATAAAGGCGATATTGCAGAAAAGATATTGAAAGAAATTCGTGACCGATTACAGTTTTTGGTGAACGTAGGTCTTGAATATTTAACCTTAAATCGTAGTTCCGACACCTTGTCTGGTGGTGAAGCACAGCGTATTCGCCTGGCCTCACAAATTGGCGCAGGTTTGGTTGGGGTGATGTACATCCTTGATGAGCCATCCATTGGTTTACATCAACGCGATAATGATCGCTTGTTACAAACATTGTTTCATCTGCGTGATTTAGGGAATACCGTTATCGTGGTTGAACACGATGAAGACGCTATTCGTAGCGCCGATTACCTGATCGATATCGGCCCGGGTGCCGGTGTCCATGGTGGCGAAGTGATTGCTCACGGTATTCCTTCTCAGGTGATGAAAAGTAAGAAATCTATTACTGCTCAGTACCTTAGCGGCGAGCGAAAAATCGCAATCCCAGAAAAGCGCACCCCAGCCAAAAAGGATAAACAATTAGTTCTGAAAGGCGCGAATGGTAACAACCTAAATAAAGTCGATTTAACCATTCCTCTTGGTGTAATGACCTGTGTGACTGGGGTGTCTGGCTCGGGTAAATCAACACTGATTAATCGTACTTTGTATCCATTGGCGGCGACGGCTTTGAATGGTGCAACAACGCTAAAAGCGGCAGAGCACGCCAGCATCACTGGCTTGAAAATGCTTGATAAAGTCGTCGATATTGACCAATCCCCCATTGGCCGTACTCCGCGCTCTAATCCCGCGACGTACACCGGAATATTCACACCCGTACGTGATATTTTTGCCGGTACACAAGAAGCACGTTCTCGCGGTTATAAAGCAGGACGTTTCTCCTTTAACGTGAAAGGCGGACGTTGTGAAGCATGTCAGGGCGACGGTGTTATTAAAGTTGAAATGCACTTTTTGGCCGATATTTATGTGCCGTGTGATGTCTGTAAGGGCAAGCGTTATAACCGCGAAACCTTAGATATTCGCTACAAAGGTAAAAACATCCACGAAGTGCTGGATATGACGGTGGAAGATGCGCGTGTATTTTTTGATGCCATTCCCGCCGTGTCGCGTAAATTGCAAACCTTAATGGACGTAGGCCTGAGTTATATAAAATTAGGGCAGGCGGCCACGACCTTGTCGGGTGGTGAAGCTCAGCGCGTAAAATTGGCAAAAGAATTGTCGAAACGCGATACCGGTAGCACCCTTTATATTTTGGATGAGCCAACCACAGGTTTGCACTTCTATGATATTGAGCAGCTTCTGGCGGTACTGCATCGATTGCGTGATCATGGCAACACTGTGGTGGTGATTGAGCATAATTTGGATGTTGTAAAAACGGCAGACTGGGTGATAGATCTCGGCCCTGAAGGCGGCTCTAAAGGTGGTTTTATTATTGCCGAAGGTACGCCTGAGGATGTTGCTGCGGTTGAAAAGTCGCACACTGGCCACTTTCTTAAAACCTTATTAGAACGTGCTTAGCGGCTTGGTTAAATCTTTAGTGGCTAAAAGTCCAATCATTGGTTTTACGGACGTACTGCAATGAAACGCCGTATCTGTGATGGCTGTGGGCGACCTGAAAAGGTCTGCCTTTGCAGTCATCTGCAGACGGTGCAGTTACCGTTTGAACTGATTATTTGGCAAGACCCAGACGAAGCCAAGCATCCTCTTTCTACTGCACCCTTGTTGCAGCGAATTGCACTCGGCAGTGAACTGCTGGTGGGCAGTGAATTCAGCTATAGCAACATTTTTTCGGATACACCACGAGAGAATGTCGCCTTACTGTACCCGCTTAACGATACCGCTCCACTCACAATCAAATCTGCCCAAACGAATGTGCGTAAAGTTTTGGTACTGGATGGCACTTGGCGCAAAGTTCGGCGTTTATTACTATTGAACCCTTGGTTAAACGACTTGGGTTGTTTGGCTTTAACCCCTACATCGACATCGCGTTATTTACGTAAAAGCCCGCGTGAGGATGGTGTCAGCACGCTAGAAGCGGTGATGATGTTGGCGCATGAGTGGCGGCTACACGCTCCCGATGAAGGTTATCTATCGTCACTTGCGGTACTGGATCGAATGAGTGAATTACAAAATAGTTTTACGTCTAAAACATAAAAAAACACCCGGCAATCCGGGTGTTTTTTATTCAGTTAATTATTGAAACTTACTTAAAAAGTAAGAACAACTTTTACCGAATCATCAACTGCAGCGCTGTCGATATAACCAATCATATTCGGATTGGCTGCCACGAGGTTTTTAACTGCGGCATCGTCACCGACTTCTTTAGGGGGCGTACCTTTACCGGTAAAAATTAAGCGCGACCAATAAGCTTTTAATTGGCTTGAATTTTTTCCTAATACTGAGTCGTTGAATGCATCTCGGGTAGCGCTGCCTTCATTTTGATCAACTGGAATAGCTTGATCACCGCTAGGAAAGCTTGACGACTTACCTAAATATATACGCGAAATGACATTGCTATCCATCGCTGAATTAGCGTTTGCACTGCTGACAATAACAGCGGTTTCTGCATAGGCGATATTTGCAGAAAACATCAGTAAAGATAAAAAACAGCCGGTGATTATGTTAGATATTTTCATATACATACTCCTTAAAATACGAGGCTAAAGCCAGCACGATAAATGATGCCTACCGAACCTTCTTGGCCAGCGTTGAGCTCTTCTTCGTGGCGTTCAGCTTCGAGTTTAAATGCTGAACCCGCATCGTAGTCGTATCTGGCACCGAGAATAATACTGTTTTCTATCATCTCGGCATTGGCTTGGAGTATGCCATTTGCGCCGTCATCAATATCATCTTCTTTTGCTGCATAGGTGAGGTGAACCGTGGTTGCTCCAAAGCGCTGTGCACCACCAATCATATAAGCTGAGTTGTTATTTATAGCAGCGCTTTCACTGTCCAAATAGGTGTATTCAGCAATGAATGACGTCGTACCGTTGTCGTATACAAAGGAGGTTTGATAATAGCCAATATTTGAATCATTAATTTCAAAATCACTAGCGTTAAGGCCAGGGATGAGGTTAAAGCTTTCTGCAGCCATCGCGCCTGCGACATATTGGTCAAAAGCGCGAGTGCCAGCAGGATCAATGTCCAGAGTCAGTGTTGCTTTGTGAAAGCCAATACGTCCAGAAAAATCCCCTGAATTAACACCTACAACTAAACCTGAATTTGACATGTCGGCTGCATAATTATCCTCACCTGCAGTAAGCACATCTACGTAGCGGCCAGTATAAGCTTGTGCAAAGCCATCTACTGAATTCAAAGTAAAGCGTCGAGTTATATCCGCTCCATTGAATGATGACAAATCACTTTGTGTATAAATAATGGAGGACGGTGTCACCCAATTGTATGCATAGCCGACTTCAAGGAAGTCTGAATAATGGTACAGCGGTGTACGTAGGCGACCTACTCTAACGTCAGTATTTTCGTCAAAGCTATAAGTCACATAAGCCCAAGCAGCTTCGGTATTAAAGCCAGATTGACCTCGTGCTACGAGTTGAACGGTTGCCGAGGTTGAGTCATTTACTTGTTTAAAAAACTGTAAACCAACAACCGAGTTGTTAGCCGATGACATGCCTTCATCGTAACCATCAACGCTGACTTCATCGTTAGAAGACACGCCGAGGGTAGCATTTATAAATCCATTGACTTGAATATCACTGGCTTGTGCCCAGCTTGTTGAGCCCGCGATAGCGAGTGCTAGGAGCGCTTTTTTTGTTCGAAACATAAGTCCACCTTATTACTGTGAGGGAATATTTTTAACCCTAGACCAGCTAAGGAAATTGTCTCGTGTAATAAGGGCGCTTAAACCTGTCTAACCTGTCAGGCGTTTTCTGTCATCGAGGTGATATGCTTGATTTGTCGTTTGATCAGCGACTCAGTTTTGTCGGGCAGTTGGTTTAACCAGTAAGTGTGTTGAACACCGCCGTGTAAATCTTTCACCACGGGGCCTTCGTTCCAGATGATGTCATGGCCATCTTCTAACATCTCTATCAGGGTTTGGCTTGCAAGCACTCGGCGCTCTTCGCTGCGTGTGGCGAGATGATATGCCCAGTGCACCGCATCGCCAATCAAGCTGTATTGTGTTGATACGCCATCTTGCAATGGCGCCATCAGTACGGGTCCCCAGTGTGCCGCTATATTGAACTCAAGCGGAAGTACATTGGCATTATTTTCGTGCAGATACGTGACCAGCCCACTAAATAAACGAGCAGCATACAAACAGTGCATAGCAGCGTTGCGGTCTTTATTAGGCACTCCAAACAGCATGACAACGCCATCACCTAAGTAACGATCCACCTTACCATTGTAGAGTTTGGCTGCGTGACTGAGCAGGCGGTGATATTGATTGAGTGTACTGGTGAGCTGTTCAGCGGATAAGCGCTGTTGAAGTAGTTCAAGATCTTGAATTTCGATATATAGCATGGCGCAATCGTAATACTTCATTGGATCTGGAAAGGGATTTACGTCAGGTTGCATAAACTGCCCAAGTGCTTGCTCAACGGCTCTACGTTGTTGCTCTCTCTTGGATATATCGCCGAGTATGTTATGCAGCGATTTAAGCTCGGGGTTTTCAGGGCCCATAGGTAAGTTGAGATCATCACCATCACGCCATTCAACTAAGCGAGTTTCTAATTGGCGTAGATAACGGCTATGACGTTCACTAATTAACCAGCCAGCAAGGCCTGCAATTAAGGTAAGAGCGGCGGTAATGAGTAGGCTTAATGATCCGTTACGATTGGTTGATGTAATCACGGGGGATGAACTGATGTAGCCCTCAAGCTCGCCGTAAAGAATGTCATCTTGGCGTATAGGGTAAAGCATAAGCGTCAGACTTGAATCTACCTCGCCTTTACTTGCAACGGGCAGGCCATCCCGGTTCTTTACTCTAATAGCTTGCAGAGCGGGGTCATTTTGCCATTCATCAAGTGATAGGTTTAAGGAAATCCGATCATCGCGGACTAAGCTTGGTGTTAAGAGGGCGCTCAGGTGCTGTAGCTGTCGCTGACTTTCGGCAACCTGTTCAGACTCCAGCTGTTCATAGAGGTTGGTGTAGGTTGTTACCGTTAAAATAACGCCAGCAACGAGGACCATGATAGCTGCAAGCAATCCGGCGCGTTGACTGGTGTTTAGTGAATCACTGGTGGAGCGTAGATTGAACATGCATTGACCTGATAAAACGTAAAATTCCATGGCTTTAATGTTATTATATGCCGCGCCTGTCGTAACACCAGTGCAGAATCTGAGTTCTGTGACTAAGGGCAGCATTGAAATTGTTATTTTTTACGAGGAATGATCATGAGTGATGTGAAGCAGTCTCTGCAAGATAAGCTTACCCAGCTAGAAAAAGGTTTGTTTTTGATGAGTCTTGACCGCGTCCGTGCGCTATCTGTTCACGAGACCGTTGATCTGATCGAAGAGCTGCGCTCTGTTGTTGCTGCGGCAAAATCTGATACAGACAAGTTATAACTTTGAATGGCTTTAACAGGCCTGAACAGCAGTAACAGGAAAGCTCTGTGACAGAATTGGTGTTAATTAGGATCACCGGTGCCGATAAGCCCGGTGTGACTGCTTCAATCAGCAGTATTCTTGCCCAGTATGAAGTGACGGTACTGGATATTGGACAAGCTGAAATTCACGACTCTCTGTCGTTAGGTATTTTAGCGGCAATCCCTTCCACGGCCGAAGCTGCGCCTGTGCTCAAAGATGTGCTTTTTCGGGTACACGAGATGGGACTGGCGGTGAGCTTTACCCCGGTAACGCCAGAAAGCTATGAGCAGTGGGTGGCAGGGCAAGGTAAGCCGCGTCATATTATCACCTTGCTGTCCCGTGCTATTGAAGCCGAAGCGATAGCTCGTGTGACGTCCATCGTGGCTGAACATAATCTTAATATCGATCAAATAAATCGCCTGTCAGGGCGTGTCCCTCTGGGAGAAATCACCGATACAACACGTGCATGTGTTGAGTTTTCGGTACGTGGTGTCACAGATCAAGCGAAAATGCGCGCTCAGTTCCTAGAAGCCGCAAACGAGTTGGGCGTGGATATCGCTTTCCAAGAAGATGACGTCTATCGCCGCACTCGCCGTTTGGTGTGTTTTGATATGGACTCCACATTAATCGAAGCTGAAGTGATTGATGAGCTGGCTGCCGCCGCGGGTGTAGGAGATCAAGTCTCTGAAATTACAGAGCGGGCGATGCAGGGTGAACTTGATTTCACCGAGAGTTTTGAACAACGTGTGGCCTTATTAAAAGGACTCAGTGGTGATGTGTTACAAGGCATTGCCGAGCGTTTGCCAGTGACAGAAGGCGCTGAGCGCCTGATCAGTAACTTGCGGGCATTAGGTTATAAAACTGCGATTCTTTCCGGTGGCTTTACTTACTTTGGTGAGTATCTACAAGAACGTCTTGGTATTGATTATGTGTATGCCAATGAGCTGGAGCTGGAAGATAACGTTGTGACGGGTCGCGTGACAGGTCGTGTTGTCGACGGCAAGCGTAAGGCTGAGTTGCTGCAAGATCTTGCCGTACGTGAAGGTATACGTCTTGAGCAAACCATTGCGGTCGGTGATGGTGCCAATGATTTACCTATGTTGTCAGTGGCGGGACTTGGTATTGCTTTTCGCGCGAAGCCGTTGGTCCGTGAGAATGCGAAACATGCAATTTCAACATTGGGTTTAGATGGCTTGTTGTATTTGTTGGGGTATCACGACCGAGATATTCGTTAATATTATCGCCTATAACTAAAACAGCCCCTTTATTGGGGCTGTTTTGTTTGAGAGAACGAATGGCTATTTACTCTTCCGAGAAGTCGTAACTCATTTCATTTTGTGGGGCTTGCACGTAATGGCCTTGAATAAAGTGCACGCCATATTGCCAGATCCCCGATACTGACGTTGCACTCTCAACGAAGGGGGCGATGCTGACTTTCCCTTTCTCGTGAACGCCTTCAAGTAAAGTACGTAAAGCCTTACCGCTGGCCGCGTTGCTGCCGAGTTCTTGGGTATAAGAACCATCAAGTTTTACGTAGTCAAATTCAACCGTATTCAGCAACTTTAAAGGCTGTAACTCACAGCCGAAGCGATTGACTGCCATGCTTAAACCAGAGGCTCGAATTTGATAGCTGAAGCGTTTGGCTGGAGCAGTATGGCGAACGGCATCTTCTTCCGTTATCTGAAAAATCACAGAATTATGATTTAGCCCGGCAGCTTTTAGTGCCACTTGAATCCACGCGGGTAAGCCGCTATCTCGGAAGGAAGCACTACTGAGGTTAATAAACACACGGGTGTCATTTCCTTTACGCTGATGCTCGGCCAATAGTTTGGTCGAGTGTAAAATTACCCAACGGTCGATTTTGATTTTGAGTTCATCACTGACGTCGTTGCTATGAATAAAGTCGCCAGCAGAAAGATCTGATTGACCGTTCTGAGGTAATCGTAATAGCACTTCGTAATGTTCACCTTCTTCACCTTTAAGGCTGATTAACGGCTGAAAGGCGAGCTTAAGGGTATTTTTGCGTAATGCACTACTGAGTTCTTGTTGCAGTGCTTTAACTTCAATCGACTCCGTCTGATCTTCCGGCATGTATATGTGCAGACCATTGCCTTGTTGCTCTGTATTTTCAGTGGCTACAGCTTCGGCGGCATAGTGTGCTTGTTGTAACGACTCTTGTGGTGAAATGCTGTTGTCGGTAATCATAGTAATACCGATACTGATCGTAGGTTGGATCGTTCTTTGCTCTAGGTCGATCATTAATTGATTAACGCTGGACAGTAACTTCGAGGCGAGTTCTCGGGCTAAGTTTGGCTCACCTCCGGGCATCATCCAAGCAAAAACATCATCACTAATGCGGGCGGTAATGTCGTACTTCTCCGCTTGCTCAGCGAGACACGTACTGATGGCTTTTACCACCTCATCCGCGGACTTAATACCGACTTGACGTGTAATCTCATCGAATTTATCGATACTTATATACATGAGAGTACTGAATTGTTTTTCTAGTACCGCTTGATCCAACGCTCGTGTCATACGTTCAAGGAAGTACTCTTTGTTATAGAGGCTAGTCATCGAATCACGGCTACGTAATTCATCGAGCTCTACTTTGAGTTCTTCTTGATTATCTTTTCGTGTCAGCTGGATTTGTGTGCACGGTTCATCCGAGTAAGTCGCGTCAGAAAAGTGAACCTGAACAGCACACTGGCTACCGTCACCAAGAACGCTGGTGATATCAATATACTGGCCTTCTGGAATCGTGCTTTGGTGATTTTTCAGAAAATTCTTAAAATCACGTTGGCTGTCCGCAGCAATCATATCTAACACCGTGACGCCTTCTAAATCCTCGGCAGTGGCATAACCAAATAATTCAAGGTAGGCCTGATTGGCATATACGTGCATACCATCATGAATGTAGGCAATAGGGTCTCGGGAGCTTTCCAAAAGGGTTCGGCAACGCTTTTCCGCTTCTCGTAGGCGCACTTGTAAAATACGAATGTCTTGTCGGGTGCGTAGGTTCTTAACCTCTTTTTGGATCGTAAGTACGAGACTGTTGCTTTCTTCGAAAGGTATAACGGCTGCAGCGCCTTTAATTAATGCGCTTTCCAGCAGCATTCCATCTAGTTCTTCTGGAACCAAAATGACAGGAATATCGAGATTCAAGCGGTGAACTTGATTGAGTAGCTCCGTGAACTTTATATCGCGTAGCTCGGGATCGACGACGATGACGTCCCAGCGTGCGCTACGCAAAGATTCCTCAAATTGCTCATGACTATTCACGGACTGAGCACGCGTCGCATAGCCGGAGTTACGCAATAGGCTAATAAGTTGCTCAGCGTCATTTTGCGTTTTAGTGAGTAGCAACAAATGAAGAGTGTCGCGAGAGGATGACATTAAAACCTCAATCAGAAAAAATGGTGATTATATTGTCATCTTTGATAAATCAACATGACAGCATGTGACAAAAATTGTCACATGCTGTCACTGAATCAAAGTTTATTCCAGAGGGAATCAAAATCGTCTTCTATTAAGTTATCGCCGGTCGTACTGATGGCCGGTTTAGAAGAAGCTGTAACGCCGGCCACGCGGAATTGAAACTGACTGAAGCTACTTGTCGACGCTAAACTTTTGATGAGCTGGTAACGTCCATTAAGCTCATCATGCAGCAATTCAATTTTATTACCTGTACGAAATGGAATACGAGGAAGTAATAAAGTAGCAGGTTGGGCAATCGCCTTGATCGCCGGCAGCACCAGTGCGCGCATTTGTGGGCCATTACTGCCTGTTTTTTGCAGTAATCGAGCAATGCCAACTTCAGCTTTGGGTGCCAGAAGCTCGACCCCAAGCTGAGTGCCTTGATCACGTAAGTGACGAATCCAACGAATCACGCCGATAGACCACTGCCGAACGCCACTTTCCTGAACACCAATTAGCTCTCCGGCTTGAATAGCCGAAGGCACATCACCTTCCCAGTGCAAGCAATAACCACCTGGGCTAGTGTTGATGAGTGTCACTTTGTAGCTGTTGTAGCGTGTTTTAGGCTGGCTGCTTTCTTCGTCTTCTACTTCAATTTGATGCTTAGTGATGAATTCAATAGCATCAAGATTCATTCCGGCGTTATCAGGCATACGTGAGCCGCCGGCATCAAAGGCGTCCGCCCAAACGTCGTCAGACATACTGCTGCCGGTATCAACAATCTGGCCATGCTCATTGAGTACGGGTTTCATTTTTAGAGAAACTTGATCGAAATCACGCATGCCCGCAGTAAAGTAGTGCAGTGCTGAAAAACCGATGCAGACACTTAGGCCGCCATCCGTAGGGACGCGGCGGAAAGATCGTTGCCAATGGATGCCCCAAGATTGGATCGCATGAATAAGCAGTGACTCATTGGTTTTTTCTGGAACGTGTACTTTGGCTTCATTTGGAGAAGAGCTGTGTACTTTTAGTGCTTGCACTAACTTCTGCGTGTTCAAACTGCGGAAGCTGGCTTTTTGTGCATCACGAATGTGTTGTCGGTATTGCCCCGGACGATCACGGTGGAGATTGATAATAAACAAGGCACTCTCGTCATCAACCGAAGTAAGAGAGGCCGCGCTGCACCAGTATTCAGTGGCTTCGTAAAGCTGGGCAAGATCCTGTTGGCGCAAATTACTCGGCTTTGCTGTGCCCAGTAGGTGTACACGAATAAAGGCGTCTCGAATTGATGACTTGTGCACATAACGCGCTTGTTGATCTTCAATCGCGATGCCATCAATAAGATGCTCTTCAGCCATCAAATAAAGCTGATTTACGTCAATCCAAGCGCGTTCTGGAGATTGCGAATAGAGTTGGAATGAGCGCAGTAATATCTGACCGCTATCGGAGATAGCTCGATGCGTCGCTTTAGCAAAATACTTGGGAGTTCGTTCACCAACTTTGAATGTTTTGGCACCGTGCGCCACAACCATTTTGTAACCCGTAGCCAGATGGCCTTGCAGAGCTTGAGTTAGGTTGGCAATTTTTAACTGTTTGTCGTTTAGAGAGATGGATGATTGTAAAAAGTGTTTGTTCAGCACTTTGCAAACAGAATGAATGTACGGGCGAATGATTTCAAGAAACTCAAATCGATCTTCAGGAGAGGTATCTAAGCTGTTGATTTCTCTCACAGCTTGATACAAACGTCGGGAGGCTTCTCCCGTATTCGCCATAGGTAAAGATTTGGCCCACTTGGAGAAGTCTGCGCCATTAGCTGAGCAGAACGATAACTCTTTAAGAGTCGCACTCGGTATATGCAATTTTATCGGTGTGCTCTGGCTTTCCATGCTTTCCTGCTATTCACTTGTTTATAGTAACAACTCTATATAGCGCTTATGGCGTGTTTTTTCCACCGCACAACAGCGATTTAACCCCTTCAAACTGCGAATGTGGCGAATTTTTCAAAAGACTGACAACGCCATCACATTTTAATGGCCTAATTCGAACGACATTTTAGGGATCTTAAATGGCGCTCCTGGCTCTTCTCTTACTAGCTGAGGGACTAAATATCCGGGTAAATTTTCGCGCATTTGACGATATAAATCTTGCCCAACGATATCGCCGCTGTCGAAGTGATGTGTTCCCTCAACTTTATCCGGTAAGTGAAGATAATAGGGCGTGACACCGAATGTAAAGAGGCGTTCACTCAAATCAGTCAGAATGCTTAGCTTATCATTGACACCTTTTAGCAGCACGGACTGATTTAGTAGCCAAGTCCCCCCGCTTCTTAGTGAAGCCAATGGGGCTTTATGTGCTTCGGTTAATTCGGCGGCATGATTAATATGCAGAACCAAGGAGGTGCCTAAGCGAGAGTTATTGAGGCGTTCAATGAGGGCGGTTGTTAGCCGTTGAGGTATCACCACTGGCAGGCGACTATGAATACGCAGCTTGGTAACGTGCGGAATGGATTCGATACCGCTTATTAGCTCCGATAAAGCGCTGTCTTGCAGCATCAAAGGGTCGCCACCACTAAGAATGACCTCACTGATTGATGGATCATTGCGAACATAATCCAATGCTTTTTGGCGTTCCTCGCGGCTAAGGCGATTGTCTGCATAATCGAAGTGGCGTCTAAAGCAATATCGGCAGTTTACGGCGCAGGCGGAAGCCGTCAGCAAGAGCACACGACCATGATATTTGTGAATAATACCTTGGCGTATGTTGCTGTGCTTTTCGGCTAAAGGGTCGGTCACATAGCCATTTTGGGTCAAACCCTCATTGTCCACGGGCAAAATTTGCCGCAGTAGAGGATCATTTGGGTTGCCTGCTTCCATTTGTTCAGCAAATGGGCGCGGCACTAATAACGGGAAGTTCAGCGCGCTGTGATCACTGGGCAAGGCTAGAGAAGGGTCTACTTTTAAGTATTCCAGAAGAGTTTTACTGTCGCGGAATGAGTCCGCTAGAACCTGTCGCCAATCCTGCATCTCTACAGTGGGCTCGGTTCGCGTTATGATACGCACCTTAAAAGTATTCCTGACACATATTTTGGAAGTCAAAATGGCTAACTATTCTACCAACGAATTTAAACAAGGTCTCAAAGTGATGCTCGATAATGAGCCTTGCTCGATCATTGAGAACGAATACGTCAAACCGGGTAAAGGCCAAGCCTTTAATCGAGTGAAGTTGCGCAACCTCCGTAGCGGGCGTGTATTGGACAAAACCTTTAAATCAGGTGAGAGCCTAGAGGGTGCTGATGCGATTGAAGTGGATATGGAATATCTCTACACCGATGGTGAGTTCTGGCACTTTATGGCGACTGATGGTTCGTTTGAGCAGCATGGCGCCTCGGCTGAAGCGCTGGGCGATACCGTTAAGTGGTTAAAAGAACAGGAAATCTATGTCATCACCTTGTTCAACGGTGGCATCTTAACGGTTGCTCCGCCGAATTTTGTTGAGTTGGAAGTGACTGAAACAGACCCGGGCGTCAAAGGCGACACCGCCAATGGCGGCAGCAAGCCAGCAACGTTGGCAACGGGCGCGGTAGTGAAAGTCCCTTTATTCATCAATATCGGTGAGAAGCTACGTATCGATACCCGTACGGGCGATTACGTCAGTCGCGCTTAAGGCACTCCAGTGAGTCTTTGGCAACCTTCCTGTGACCGAGACGCTTTGCGTGCTCGGTCTCTTTTTTACCAGCAGATCCGTGCATTTTTTGCGCAGCGTGATGTGTTGGAAGTCGACACGCCGATTCTCGCCGCCGCACCGGTGACAGACCCTAACATTGAGCCTATGCAAACTACCGAAGGCCGTTGGTTGCATACGTCACCAGAGTACGCGATGAAGCGACTGCTCTGCGCGGGTAGCGGTGATATTTGGCAATTATGTAAGGTGTTTCGTGCTGGTGAAGCGGGGAGCAAGCACAATCCAGAATTCTCGATGTTGGAGTGGTATCGCGTTGGCTGGGATCACCATCAGCTGATGGATGAAGTGCGCGATTTAGTCCGCGTATTGTTTCAACCCCGCTGGCAGAATATCCCTGAGATGCGGCTGTCATACGCTCAGGCATTTACCCAATACGCTGGCTTAGACGTACATCATGTTCATGACGACGTGTTGCACGCTAAAGGCATCGAGCTTGCCGGTCAGGATCTGGAACTTAATCGCGATGGCTGGCTTGATATTATTATGAGCCATTTAATCGAACCCTCCTTGCCGACCAATACGCTAGTGTTTATTGATGCGTTTCCTGCGTCACAAGCGGCGCTGGCAAAGATAACATACGATGAAAATGGCATTGCGGTAGCACAACGTTTTGAGTTGTTCTTCAATGGCACTGAATTGGCCAATGGCTATCATGAACTCACCGATGCGGCTGAACAGCGTCGACGCTTTAATAATGATGGCCGTGTGGCTGGTGGACGTAAGGTCGATGAACGTTTACTTGAGGCGCTTGAGTCTGGCTTGCCTGAGTGTGCCGGTGTGGCAATGGGAATTGATCGATTGTTAATGCATAGCACTGGAGCAACAAGTATCTGTGAGGTTCTTGCGTTTGATTGGCATCGATCCTAAAAAATGTTGGGTCATGAGAAGCCGGGCTGAATAGCCCGGCTCCCGCAGAGTGAATAATACGCTGTTATTAAACGGCGTTACCTATATCTTGACCCATACGTAACGGGGTTGTTGCCGTTAATGCCGAGTTCCAGCTCATGGCGTCTTTACCAAAACAAAGGACGACCGTAGATCCCAACAAGAAGCGTCCCATCTCTTCGCCTTTCTCGATAGTAATGTTTTTCGGTACACCGTATTCAGACACGCGCAATTCACGCAGTGGCGGAGCCACACGACCGTGCCATACGGTTTCAACCGCCGCTACAATCATTGCGCCAACCAGTACCATGGCCATTGGACCCTGCTCGGTATCAAAAATCGCGACCACCCGTTCGTTGCGGGAGAATAAACGCGGAACGTTCTCGGCGGTGACTTGATTTACTGAGAACAAATCACCGGGCACATACACCATCTCACGCAGTGTCCCTGTGACTGGCATGTGTACGCGGTGATAGTCTTTAGGTGATAAGTAAATGGTTGCAAACTCGCCCCCCATAAATGGCTCCGCACGCTGGGCGTCACCACCAAGTAATTCAGTTAATGAATAATCTTGGCCTTTGGCTTGAAAAATACGGCCGTCTTTAATTGGGCCAAGTTGTGAAATTGCACCATCGGCTGGGGATACAATAGTCTTGTCATCGCCTTCAATAGTGCGAGCCCCTTCGATTAATTCACGTGTGAAAAAGTCGTTAAAACAGGTGAATTCCTCAGCGGTTTGACGCTGAGCTTCAGCCATGTTGACGTCGAATTTTTTAACAAATGCGCGAATTAAAGGGTTTTTAATCCAGCCAATTTTAGTCGCCGCTAAATAACCAACAACACGAGAAAGTAAGTGTTGTGGGACGATGTATTGAAAGGCAATAAATAATTTGTTTTTCACAGAAACTCCGGAATTAATTAAGGCTGTTCGCCGGTCGTTACAGGTGTATTTTCATCACTACCCCATTCAGCCCAAGAACCAGCATAGCCACGAATATCGAAGCCAAGAATCTTGCCGACTAAATAGGTAAAGCCTGAGCGGTGGTGTGTTTGGCAATGAGTGGCGATTTGCTTATTGTTGTCTATTCCCATCTCCGACAGTAATTCACGGAAAGCGTTCAGGTCATTAATGCGTAAGCCACGCGTTTTATCCATGCCCTTGGTCCATTCGTAATTGACCGCTCCTGGAATATGTCCGCCACGTTTGGATATAACTTTTTCGCCAGAATATTCCGCTGCAGAGCGTGCATCCCATATCGCAAAATCAGATTGCCCTAAGCGTTCAATGATCTGTTCTTTACTAAATGAACAGTCGGTATTAATGGCTGCAATTTTATAATCTGCAGGTGTTGTTGTGACTTCTCCGGATTTGGTCGGCAAACCTGCCGCAAGCCATGCAACAATACCGCCATTTATATAGGAATATTTTGTATGGCCAATGGAATCCAGCACCCAAATAAGTCGTCCGGCCCAGCCGCCACCTTCATCGTCGGAGCAAATGACATGCGTGTTCGGTGTTAGGCCAAGCTCCGAGAATACGGCTTCAAGGTCATTGATGGTTGGTAAGGCTCCGGGCGTTGGCGCTTGGCCAAGTTGAAGACGTTTGAAGTCGAGATGAACAGAGCCGGGAATATGGTGCTCAATAAAGGTATCCACTTTGCACTGTTCAATAATCAGTACATTTTCCAGCGGTAAAAGTTCAGCCAGTTGTTCGGGCTCAATCAATAGAGGTAAGTCAGCCATTGGTAGGTCACTCGGATCGGATGTGGTCACAATGATGGTCTTTTATTCACGGTGCGCAGTGTATCCGAGTGGTTCTCCGATGTCAGGTATATGCTGTAAGCGCGACTCCGTATATTAGCCGCTACGTGCGGCGCGTTGTTGTGGCTGTTGTTGTGGCTGTTGTTGTGGCTGTTGTTGTGGCTGAGCTTGACGCATTTTCCGCAGTGAACTTAAGCCGCGACTAGTGACATTACAAAGCTGTTTAAAGGCCTTGTACTGCGCCTCTTGGATTGGGGCAGAAGACGCCCCTTGAGTTGATGAAGCCGTCGCAATCACAATACCAATAGGACTACCGCCAGCAGCAATCGACATAATTACCATCTCCTGCGGCAATGCTTCGCGTAATGCCAGAGGCAAACCTTTAAAATATTGTTCACGATTGGCGGGCGTTACATGCAGTGCGGCTGTTTTTTTCATTAATTGTCGGAATAAAGGCGCAGAGTCGAGCACGATGCGCATTTTAATCATGGCATCTATGCCTTCAGGATTTTCACTGTACACCGCACGTAAACTTTGACGTTGTTTATCGGGTAATACGATACACGCGTGTTGAATATTAATGCCGTTACTAATGCCTTTAAGTGCCCCTTGCATAAGATAGTGCCAATCGCCAAAGCTGGCGGGTTCGCTGTCCAATTGCTGCATCAGCTTTTTCAAGTAAGCCGAATTGGTGGTTGCTGTTGGCACTTTATCCTTCGGTTGAGTTGCTGTATCAACGATCGAACTGGTCGCTATGGCGGAGACGGGTGCTTCTATCTCTAAGCTTGCACCTTGGTGCCTTGTTTTTAGGCTAGTCGGTGTTGTTTGAGGCTGCTTTGACGCAGCTTCGTTTGCTACCGGCACTTCGGTTTGATCAATATCTAGGTCAACGGGAGAGGCTTGTGGTGACCAAGCCGGGTAATGCATGTGTTCGATTTGTGGGCTGGCGAGTAATCCCATACCGGAGACTTGGGCTGACTTGCGCAGATTAGCTTCTTGAAGCTGTATCGCCCGACAGTCTTTTAATACTGAGGGCAGCTGACGTCCAAGTGCGTGGCTGCTTAGTTCAAGCCAGCGCTTGCTGCGCTTACCTTCGGGGTTAATGTGTAGATGCCATGCTGTGCCTGCGGCAGCTAATGCAAGCATCGAAGGCGTTTGACTTTGATGAATCAGGCGGCGGCCATTATCCATATCTCTTGGGTCGTGGCGGCGGAGTTGTTTCCATTCACTGAAGTCAGGTAAGGCATCCTCTCGAAATAAACGGGTCACGGCATCGGGTAAATTATGGCGGCGCACTAAGCGTTGCCAGTTTTTTGGGGAGTTGCCAAATACCTTACGCGCGGCGGTCATAATGTCGTCGCCTTCGCTTAAGCAGTGTAACCAGTTAGCACTAGCCTCATCCACTAACAACCAGGGCCATAAAACGGAATGAGCCAACATGGATGACCAGTGGGCCATTTTGGTCGAGGCCCCTTTCACGCTGGCCCATTGAGCCGCGAGACAGCCTGCCATGTGAGCGGTATAGAGGGCTTGTCGATACAGTTGTTCAGATTGTCGCGTTGAGTCTTTATCGATTGTCGGCAGGCTTTTCACCAGTCGCACTAGCTCCTGCATCCCCAATAATGACAAACAGCTGTACGCACCAGACAGCTGCTCCTGGCATCCGGGGTTTTGCGTAATTGCAGATTGCAACAGGTGCCAGCACAAGGCGGGATCTCGTTCGGCAATCGGCACTAATGTCTCGAAGCTGACCTGTGGGTCGCGCAGTGCTAGCCGCAGAGAATCTCGGGTTTCAGAGAGTATGGGCAGATCTCGGAAGGTAAGAACCTCTTCCCATTGCGTCGCTGACGGTGGGAGGTAAGTAGACATCTGCATTCTCAATGTTGCTCCGGTTTGTTAAACAGTGATTTGTGACCTTTAATTACTATAGTCGTGATGCTCTTTTCTCCCCGTTGATTCTGTGTGTCTTTTTTGTCACAGGATGAAATCGTGACGTTGTCGCAGGCGATTGGCCAAAGAAGGGGGGAGAGTCTCTAATTTGAAGGAATAAGCTGGATGCTGTTTGTTGTAGGAATCGTCATTGTTTTTGGCAGTGTGCTGTATGGCTATGTGATGTCACACGGTCAACTGCTGGCGCTTTGGCAGCCCTTTGAAATTTTAATTATTGTTGGTGCCGCGTTTGGAGCATTTCTGCTATCCAATCCGTGGCATGTTGTGATGTCGGCCTTTAGGATGGTGCCGCAAGTGGTTATGGGCAGTCGCGTTAACAAGGCGATGTATATGGATGTGTTAGGACTGCTTTATGACATCCTTAACAAAGCGCGCCGGGAAGGCATTATGGCGATTGAAAGTGATGTGGAAAGCCCAGAGTCGAGTGCGTTGTTTGCCCGGTATCCTGCTATTCAGGCGAATTATGAACTGGCCAATTTTATCGCCGATTACTTTCGTATCATTGCCGCCGGCAATCTAACGTCATTTGAGCTCGAATCTTTGATGGATCAAGAGATTGAGGCGCGGTTACATGAACTAGAACAGCCAGGTATTGCGGTGGCGAAGGTGTCTGATGCTTTACCCGGTTTTGGTATTGTTGCGGCGGTTTTGGGGATCGTAATTACGATGGGCGCGATCGGTGGCGATGTGAATGAAATTGGTGGCCATGTAGCCGCCGCGTTGGTAGGCACCTTCAGTGGTGTGTTGCTGGCTTACGGTATGGTTGGGCCGATAGCCTCTGTGATGCGACACATTGCCGAAGATGAAATCAAACTGTATGAAGCCAGTAAATCTTGCATTATTGCGTCATTAAACGGCTTGCCACCACAGCTTGCAGTAGAGTTTGGGCGCAAATCCTTATTCACTCATGGGCGACCAACTTTCGATGAAGTCGAGAGTAAAGTCCGTAGCCGCTGATGGAGAATCTAAACCCCCATCAGCACATCATTGTTCGGCGTTATAAGAAAGCCAAACACGAAGAGCATGGTGGTGCTTGGAAAGTGGCCATGGCTGATTTTGCCTTGGCGATGATGGCGTTGTTTTTAGTGTTGTGGGTGATTAACTCTTCGAATGAACAGGAACGAGAAGCCATTTCTGGATATTTCCAAGATCCTAAAGCTTTTGAAGAAGGTAACAAAGTCCCATCCAAGTATGTCATCGATTTAGGTGGGTCGCCCTCGGTATCCGATAACATCGCCGTATCAGAAACCATAGACCCAGACAAAATCCTGCAAGCCGATGAAATCGAAAGCCTTGCGGATGCAATTGAGCAGCGTCGAATGGAGGACATTAAAGCGCAGATAGATGCGGTGATTACTGCCAGCCCGACGTTAAGCCCGTTTAAAAATCAGTTACTGCTCGACATCACTACCGAAGGGGTGCGGTTGCAAATTGTTGATCAAACCAATCGTCCAATGTTTGATCCCGGCAGTGCACAGTTAAAATATTACTCTGAAGATATTCTTTGGGAGTTAGCGCCTGTGTTATCGAGACTGGATCATCGATTGCAAATCACGGGTCATACAGACTCCTCGGTTGTGAGTGGTTTGCGTGATGAGGATGATGTGAACTGGGGCTTGTCGTCGTCACGGGCCAACTCTGCCAGACGTGCTTTAATGGAAGCCGGTATCGTCAAAGCAAAAATCGCTCAAGTTATTGGAATGGGGGATACCGCCCCTCTGAAACCTGATGATCCAGGGGCTGCGGTGAATCGACGTATTTCAATTACACTGTTGAATAAAAAATTAGATGACAGTATTAAAGGGCGCACAGGCAGTGATGCAGACATTAATTTTATTAATGGTGATAACGCCGCCGAGGATGCCAGAACCCCTGTGATTAATCAGTCTGGAACATTATTGCAGCAGTTAAGAGAACAACGAGAACGCCAAGATAACACTTACGATAATCCCCCCAACAAAGGAGAGATTTTCTGGTGATGTTGAGAAATTTCTAAGAGTTTTTTAAAAGCATCAATGATGAGCTCTGACCGAATTATAGTTCTGTCAGTGTGCTTAAAATACGGCGGTAGCTATCAAACCGTTGTTGTGAGATTTCTCCTTTTTTCAGTGCTTCACGAATGGCGCAACCCGGCTCAGACTCATGAGCACAATCGCGGAAACGACATACCCCGGCGATATTTCTTAATTCACGAAATCCGTACATTACTTCTTCAGGCGACATATGCCATAAGCCAAATTCACGTATTCCGGGAGAGTCGATTAAATCGCCCCCGGCAGGGAAATGATAGAGTCGTGCCGTTGTGGTGGTATGGCGACCTTTTTTGGTGTTTGCCGATAAGGCACCCACGCGCAAATGCTCACCCGGCAGGAGCGTTGAAATCATTGATGACTTCCCCACACCGGATTGCCCGACAAAGACGCTGACACGGCCATTTAGAAACTCTTTTAACTCAGCCAAGCTGCTTTCTTCATGGCTGCACATGCGCATCGTGCGATAGCCCAGTGCTTCGTAGTGGGCCAGCATATGAGCAAAGCGTGGTGCGTTTTTTTCGCTCAGTAAGTCGGTTTTGTTGAGCAAAATAATTGGCTCAATATCGCAGTTTTCAGCGGCGACTAAATAGCGGTCGATTAAGTTGAGGTGCGCTTCCGGCTCAGGCGCGATAACCAGTAGAATGACATCAATATTCGCCGCTACTGGCTTAATCTCGTTGTACGGGTTGGGGCGAGATAGTTCAGAGTTACGTTCCAGTACGGTTTCAACTACGCCACTGGTGACGCCGTTAGATTCTGGCCCAGGTCGAAATACGACTTTGTCGCCGGTGACAAGAGAGCCTAAGTTGGCACGCAAAAAGCAGCGATAGGTATTACGTTCGGCGTCTTCAACTTCAACCTGAGCACCAAAGTGCGCTATGATCAGCCCGTGACTTTCATCACCCAGCTCTCCAGCGTTAAGTTGCTCGCTGATGTTTTTTTCTTTGCGATCCGCACGATTAGCCTTTTCCCCTTGGATTTTTTCTACGCGCCACGCTTGGCGGCGATTTAGTTTACGTTTAGCCATGGGATTCTTAGGTGATGCTCGCAATAAAATAGATAAGCCATTGTCGCGGTTGGCTGGGTTGAGCGCAACTTGCTATTCTCTCATCTGACATTACACACGTTGGAAATAACTTATGAGTCAGAAAGACAACCTTGTCTGGATGGATTTAGAAATGACTGGCCTAGAGCCAGAACAAGACGTCATCATTGAAATCGCCACGATAGTGACTGACGGAGACCTTAATGTAATCGCGGAAGGCCCTGTGTTTGCCGTAAAGCAGCCCGATATTTTGCTCGATGCGATGGATGAGTGGAACACCCGCACTCACGGTAACTCAGGCTTAACACAACGTGTGAAAGACAGCTCCACCGACGCGCGTGCTGCCGAGCTGGCGACGATAGAGTTTTTACGTGAACACGTAAAAGAGGGCACGTCGCCATTATGTGGCAACAGTATTCATCAGGATCGCCGCTTTTTAGTTAAATACATGCCAGAATTAGAGGCATATTTCCATTATCGCAACATTGATGTCAGTACACTGAAGGAGCTGGCTAAGCGATGGAAGCCATCGGCGGTGTCATCGTTCGAGAAAAAAGGCGCACATCAAGCGTTGGATGATATTCGTGAATCCATTGCTGAGATGCAGCACTATCGTGAGCATTTCCTTGCGCTGGACTAAGTCGAAGGCGCATTTCCTTTCGACCTGTTAGCCATAAAAAAACCGCCAATGGCGGTTTTTTTATGCATATAAATACGAAAAGTATTAACGCTCGATATGATCAATCTTATCTGGTACACCGTCCCACTCAGCAGCGTCCGGTAGCGGATCTTTCTGCTCAGTGATGTTTGGCCACTCTTCAGCCAACTCTGCGTTGATTTCGATGTATTGTTCTTGGCCTGTTGGTACTTCATCTTCCGAGAAGATGGCTTCTGCGGGGCACTCTGGCTCACACAACGCACAGTCAATACATTCGTCTGGGTGAATCACTAGGAAGTTCGGGCCTTCGTAGAAGCAGTCTACCGGGCAGACTTCAACACAGTCGGTGTACTTACATTTCACACAGTTATCGGTGACAACGAAGGTCATCGGATCTTCTCCTAATCATTTGTGGCTGCATGTCGCCGGTTTTCCGGTCTGGCAGTCATTTATCACGGTTGGGCGCATTCTAGTTCGGGGTATTCTAGATAGCCACTTGTTTTCAGGCAAGGCGTGATCGGCCTGATAGAGTGACAATCTTCCGCAAATTTTGGATTTAACTATTCGTTTTTACCGATCAATAGCTCTTAAATCATGGATTTTAATGAATAAATCAGATCCAACGCTTGCTTGGGCGTTAGATTATCCGGATCTAATTCGGCGACCGCTTCTTCAATAGGGCTTGGCGCGGCGGCAAATAAATCAGACTGCAAAGGATTATCCGCTTGCGTTGCTGCTGTACTGCTGTGGCTTACTTTTGCAGGGCTGCTATTTTGTTCAAGCATACTCAACTGAGCTTTTGCTTGGGCGATCACGGATGCGGGAACTCCGGCGAGCTGGGCGACCTGTAAACCATAGCTCTGGCTAGCAGGCCCTTCTTCTACACTGTGCATAAAGATGATGCGCTCGTCGTGTTCTGTTGCCTTTAAATGCACGTTGACGGTATTACGGTATTGCTCAGGCAGGGCCGTCATTTCAAAGTAATGGGTAGCAAACAAGGTAAATGCGCCGGTGCGCTCGGCAAGGTGTGCTGCCGCAGCCCAAGCCAAAGATAGGCCATCAAAGGTACTGGTGCCTCGTCCAACCTCATCCATCAGTACTAAACTATTGCTGGTGGCGTTGTGGAGAATATTCGCGGTTTCGGTCATTTCCACCATGAAAGTAGAACGGCCACCGGCAACGTCGTCTGCAGAACCCATGCGGGTAAATATGCGATCTATCGGGCCTAGGCGGCAGTATTCGGCGGGCACGTAACTGCCAATGTGCGCGAGTAGGGTGATCACCGCGACCTGACGCATATAGGTCGATTTACCCCCCATGTTTGGGCCGGTAATAATTTGCATACGCTTGTCTTTGTCGAGCTGGGTGTCGTTGGCGACAAACGGATCTGTGATTAGCGCTTCAACAACAGGGTGACGACCCTGACGAATATCAACCACGCTCTCTTCCACCAATACAGGAGAAGTAAAGCGCAAAGTATCAGCACGTTCGGCCAAGCAGACAATAACATCAAGCTCTGAGATAGCCGCGGCGGCCACTTGTAATGGAATAAGGTCTTCAGCCAAATCTTGCAGTAATGCGTCGTATAAGGCTTTTTCTCGGGTCAGTGCTCGTGATTTAGCACTGAGAGCTTTGTCTTCAAATTCTTTTAATTCAGGCGTAATAAAGCGCTCTGCATTTTTAAGCGTCTGCCGACGAACATACTCCACCGGGGCGGCGTCAGATTGCGCTTTACTGATTTCGATGTAGTAACCGTGAACGCGGTTGTAGCCAACTTTTAAGGTGCTTAGGCCAGTTTTTTCTTTTTCGCGCTCTTCTAATTTAACCAGATACTCACCGGCATTTTCGCTGAGTGATCGAAGTTCATCCAGTTCAGCATCATAGCCTTCAGCAATGACACCGCCATCACGAATAATGACCGGCGGGTTCTCAATAATTGCAGCGGTTAGACGTTGTACCCATTCAGGAAATTCCGGCGCTCGCTCGCTTATGTTCGCAGCGAGTGGGCTATCCAGTTGGCTGAGCTGGCGACGAATAGTTGGGATAATGGTTAGCGCATCTCGCAGACGAGCGAGGTCACGTGGTCGCGCAGAACCCAGAGCAACACGGGAAAGAATACGTTCAATGTCTCCCACCTGACGCATGGCTTGGTGCAGGTCTTCATGGGCGTAATGTTGCAAACACTGATCAATTAAGCTTTGACGCTGGGCCAACATGCTGTGATCGCGTAGCGGGCGGTTTAACCAACGACGCAATAAGCGACTGCCCATTGCCGTGGCGGTTTTATCTAGTACCCAAGCTAAGGTGTAGAGGCTGTCGCCTTTTTGGTTAATATCCAATTCAAGATTATGACGACTGGCGGGATCAATAATGATGGCGTCATCAGGTTGCTCAACGGTTAATGAGCGAATGTGCGGCAAGCTGTTGCGCTGTGTTTCGTGGGCGTAATTCAGCAAAGCACCGGCAGCTCGAATGGCGACCTTCATGCCTTCACAGCCAAACCCGCGTAAGTCTTTGGTTTTTAACTGTGTGGTTAATAAACGCAGCGCGGTATCTGACTCGTAATGCCAAGGTGCTTGCAGTTTGATACCCGCACGTTCAGCGATATCGCTCGGGAAGGCTTGATCTTCCGGGATTAATAACTCCGCCGGACGCAGGCGTTCAACTTCAGCCAATAGGGCTTCTTCACCATCTACTTCTAATACACTAAAACGACCTGATGAAATTTCTAGAACCGCTAGCCCATGGCGCTGTTGTGATGAACACAGGGCAACGAGTAGGTTGTCTTGGCGTTCATCTAGAAAGGCTTCATCGGTGAGTGTGCCCGGTGTTAATACACGTACAACTTTACGTTCGACCGGGCCTTTTGATGTGGCTGGATCACCCACCTGCTCCGCGATGGCCACCGAAATACCTTGGCGCACTAACTTAGCAATATAGTTTTCAGCAGCATGGTAAGGCACACCCGCCATCGGAATCGGCTGGCCACCACTCTGACCGCGAGCGGTGAGGGTAATATCCAGAATCTGCGCCGCTTTTTTAGCATCGTTAAAGAACAGCTCGTAAAAGTCCCCCATGCGGTAAAAGAGAATCGTGTCCGGAAACTCGGATTTGATTTTCAGGTACTGCTGCATCATTGGCGTATGGGCCTGACTCATGGCGTGCGTGTCCTTGGGTTGGTGTGTGCTTGGCGCTTTTGTTCGTGGGCAGATTGTACGGGAAATCGTCAGAAATTCGAGTCTGACCAATGGTGTGAATCTACATTCGGTTACATAACTGCAGATGTTTGATACATTTTAGTGAATGCCTGTTCACAAAATGACCGTTCCGAAAACCTAAAAATAACTAAGCTTCTAAGTGACTCTCCCCACGTTATGTATTTATGGCTGGCCGACCTTGGTTAGACGCAAGATCATTTACTTATGCTCATGTGTACGGGTGAGAAAAAGCAGTGTTTTTCTTCACGCAAGTGCTGTGACTTCTGATGTCACGCTTTAGCTGAGAAAAGCAGTACTCATTGGATTGCTTTATTTAGGGTTTTAAGCTCATGGCTTTTATATCAAACAGCATTGCCGCGCGCATCGTTGTGCTATCACTCTCATTCTCCGTGTTGAGCTCTCATGCCTTTGGATCACATGGCGATAGTGCTCAATCTGGGTCGGTGAAACCGCTTAAAGATGCCGCCGTCAACGAAGCATCAATGGCTGAGCTGTTATCAGGCTCTGGTGTGACGATATCTAACCCCTCCTATTCAGCGGTTATGATCGGCCCTTGGTATAACCGCTATATGAATCAAGAGCAGGCAGGGCAGTTTTCCGGCTTTAGTTTTTTGCTTGGAGAAGGGTTTGATGAGGGCGTGATTTTGAGTACGGGCAAGGTATCCAATGTCCTTGGCCCTAACAGTGCGGCGAATAAAAGCACCGCATTTAGCAGCACTGCGGTTCAAGACCCAGATCTAGGGGATAATGTTTTTGATCCGGTGAAATTTAGTTTTACGGTTATCCCAGATAATGAAGTTCTAGTGATTGATTTTGTTTTTGGGTCGGAAGAATATTCAGAATACGTTGGGGCCCCGTTTAACGATTTAGCGCGTATTTTTGTCGGTGACCAAAATTGTGCCCTCACCCCGGCTGGGGATGAAGTGCGGGTGAATAACATTCATGCTGCCCAGCTGCCTTCTCGTCATCATGGTTACGATTACCCCAACAATAATGACGGCATCAGCAATACCGGGATTTATCTGGATAACTCGTCTGCGTCGCCCTCGTTTAATACCGAAATGGATGGCTATACACGCCGCCTGTCATGCCGCGTTGCTGTAATGACTGGTATGCCGGTGAATGTGGTGGTGAGTATTGCGGATATTGCCGATGCTAAATACGACAGTTGGGTGTTCTTCCGTGCGGACAGTATTCGTTCTGAGTCGGCGACCGATTACGGCGACGCGCCTGATTCTTATGGAACATTATCGGCCTCTTTTGGAGCAGCGCACACCGTTGTTGAGGGGGTTCGTATTGGTGATGTTGTCGGTGCTTTAGGTCTGACCGGTGATGACGATGGCTTTGTGGATGGCATCGATAACTCAGCCGGACAAGCCAGTGACGATAGTGATAACGCTTTGGTGGATGTACCTAAGGTGTTATCCGCCTCAAGCTCATACAGTGTGTCCTTAAATGCAACGTCACTCAATGGCAAAAGCTCGATTGTGATCGGTTGGGTTGATTTTGACTTGGATGGCAAGTTTCAAACGGATGAAGCCTCCGCCGTCGTGACAGTGGCAGAGGGCAGTTATGAAACGCCGATAACGTTAAATTGGAATGTGGGTGGTTCTGGTGCTGATGTGATCGCTAACGGCAGCACCTATTTGCGTTTACGTATCGCTAATGAGGGTTTGAGCGCTGCCACTTCAACGGGGCTACTGGCAAGTGGTGAGGTGGAAGATTACCGGGTGGTGATCTCTGACGGGCAAGCGCCAGTGTTAAATCGAATAGAAAGACTGTCGCCTTTGGATGAAGTCACTGCAGCTGACAGCGTTACCTTCCGGGTTGTATTTTCTGAGGCCGTCAATAATGTCGATGCCGCAGACTTCACCGTCTCAGCTGGTGTGCTCGGCAGTGTTACTTCTTTTGTTGGGATGGCAAATCAAACGGCGTTTGATATCAGTGTTACAGGCCTTGCCAGCTTTGATGGTGTGGTGAGTATCGGTCTCGCCGCCTCCAATGACATTGCTGATGCTGAGGGCGTGGTCATTACAGAGACCAATATCGCCTCTGTTCAAACATACACCTTAGATAATACCGCCCCAGCTACACCTATTTTCTCTCAAATATCCGAAGACACAGGTGTCGCGGGCGATTTTATTACGGCCGATTCTCGGCTTGTGTTCTCTGGCTCAGCGGATAGTGGCACGAACGTCAGTGTATATATTGATGATGAGTTAGCCGGTGTGGCCGTGGTGGATAGCGAGAATGATCAAGCTTCAGGGCGTTGGAGCTTTGATTTTACCGGGTCCGACCTGACCAATGGCTCGCATAATATTACGGTGTTAGCGACGGACGCAGTGGGTAACGCCAGCGCTGAGTCGACACCCGTCGCAATATTTATTGATACCTTGCCACCGGAGACACCTCGTATCACGACTATTTCGGATGATCTAGGTGCATCAGCCAACGATGGCATCACCACGGATACTACCTTGGTGTTTTCTGGAACGGCGGAGGCTGGCCAGTATGTCACTGTGATGATCGATGGCTCGCCTATTGGCACGGTCAGTGCCGATGCTGGTGGACTGTGGGTGCTTGATCATAGCGCAACGACATTGGCTGATGGCTTATATGATGTTACCGCTGTGAGTGCTGATTTAGCGGGCAATACCTCTTCAACTTCTACTGCATTCCCTATTCAAATAGATACCAGCTCGCCAACGGCACCTGTGGTGTTGAGTGTGTCAGACGATACGGGAACAGAAGGGGACGGCATTACTAGCGACGCTAGCCTGGTCATTCGTGGTTCAGGGGATGCTGGGCTGACGATTGAGCTATTCATCGACGAACGCTCTGTTGGTGAGACTATTGTTGGAGAGGCTATCGGTGATGACAGCGGAGCTTGGAGCTTCGATTATTCAAATACCATTCTCGCTGACGGCGATTACATCATCAATGCGCGGGTGGCGGATGTTGCAGGTAATGCCGCTCTTTCTGAAGATTTCGCTCTGACTGTGGATACCAGTAATCCGGCGGCTGCGATATTAACCGCGATTAGTGATGATACAGGCCTCTCTTCTGACTTCATTACGAGCGATCAGTCGCTTGAATTCCTAGGCACTGCAGAACCCGGAGCCAAGATTACAGTGCTGATAAATGGTTCCGCTATTAATGACTCAGTGACTAACGCCCTGGGCAACGAAGTCGTAGCGGATAGCAATGGCCAATGGCGCTTTGATTATCGCGATGTTGAGTTAGCCGATGGCGTCTACAGTCTAACCTTAATAGTCACCGATATTGCTGGCAACGAAGGACCGGAGTCTGCCTCAATTGAGATGACTGTGGATTCGACCGCACCTTCTGTGGCTGAAATTACTCACGTATCTGAAGACACTGGGGTATCTGCTACCGACGGTATGACGGCGGACAGTGGGCTGGTTATTTCTGGTCGTGCAGACATCGATAGTACTGTGGACGTGTTACTTGGTGGCATTGTCATCGGTACCGTTAGTGCGGACACGTCAGGCGTATGGCGTTTTGATTACAGTGCAACGTATTTGGCCGATGGTGAGTACACACTGACCGCCATCGCTAAAGATGCCGCCTTGAATACTGCGGCTGCTTCTACTGCGTTTGAGGTGACGATTGATACGCAAGCGCCGACGCTAGTGACGTTTGCTGAAAACGGCCAAACACTGAAAAATAATCAGCCATCCTTGTCTGGTACCGCGGATGTCAATGCACGTATCACAGTGATCATTGACGGCGATAACGAGTACACCACCGTCGCCGATGATGCAGGCCAATGGACATTGGCCGTGACCATTGATCTCGAAAACGGTGAACATTCAGTGATTACTGTGGCGTCTGATGACGCAGGTAATGAGATCATTGCGACCGGCTCCGTCACGATTGATGTATCAGTCAGTGCAGCGAACTCTTCTATTGATGCGTCACCATTAATCATTCCTGCTAATGGCTCTACCGCAGCATTGATCTCGATTGAAATTAGAGACTCAGCCAATAACCCGGTGCCGGGATTATCTCCATCCGTGACGACCGACCTAGGGACGATCTCGAATATTCAAGCCTTGGGGAATGGTCTCTATTCAGCTGAGCTCACTGCCTACGATGAAGTGGGAACCGCCAGCGTTGAGGTCATTGCTGGAGGAATCTTACTTGGCCGTGTCAGCATTGAAGTGATTGCCGCCGATATCGATGGTGACGGCGTCTCAGATGGTGAAGAAGACACTAATGGTGATGGTGACCCTACCAATGATGATTTGGATGGCGATGGTATTCCTGACTATAAGGATTCTGACGATGACGGCGATGGTCGTGATACGAGCGCCGAAGATACCAATCGCGATGGCGATCCTACTAATGATGACGACGATGGCGATGGCATTCCAAACTATCGTGACGGCGATGATGATAGTTCCGACGGCAACAACGACAGTGATGGTGACGGCATAGCTGATACCGTTGAGTGCGAGAATGGCATTCCATGTGTGGACTCCGATGGCGATGGCGTGCCGGATTACATGGATGGCGATGATGACGGTGATGGCATTCCTACCTCGACGGAAGGCGGTGCTCCAGCACGTGATTCTGACGCCGACGGTACGCCGGACTATTTGGATAACGACGATGATAACGACGGTACATTAACCGTCGATGAAGACGAAAATCTGGACGCCGATGGCAATCCAGCCACCCAGCCTTCTCCGGATGCTGACGGTGATGGCATACCGGCTTACCTAGATCCTAACGACAGTGATACATCGACGGTAGGGGACAGCGATGGTGATGGGCTAGCCGATGATCTTGAGTGTGCTAATGGCATTCCGTGTGCTGATACCGACAACGATGGCATTCCAGATTACCGTGATGGTGACGACGACGGTGATGGCATTCCAACGCTAACCGAAGGTCCAGCACGTGACTCGGATGGCGACGACACGCCAGACTACCTTGATAATGACGACGATAACGATGGTCTATTAACTGCGGATGAAGACGCCAATACTGATGGTGATGGCAACCCAGCCACGACACCAGCGCCGGACGCGGATAACGACGGCATTCCGGCTTATCTAGATCCGAACGATGCCGACACAGCCCTAACGGGTGATAGTGATGGCGACGGTATTCCGGATGACAGCGAGTGCGCCATTGGTGTGCCTTGTCATGACTCCGATAACGATGGCGTGCCGGATTACGCGGATGCGGATGATGACGGCGACGGCTTGCCTACCACCAGTGAAGACGATGACAGCGATGGCGATGGAAACCCAGCTACGAATCCCGGCCCGGATGGCGATCTGGACGGAATACCTGACTACCTTGATCCTGACGTTGTGGATGAAGATGGCGATGGTTTAAGCAACGCCGATGAAGATGGTAATCGTGATGGCGACCCAACCAATGACGATCTTGATAACGACGGTACACCGGATTATCTCGACCCGGATGATGACGGTGATGGCTTAGACACTAACGCCGAAGACATCAACGGTGACGGTGATCCGCGCAATGATGATGAAGATGGTGATGGCATTCCTGCGTACCTTGATCCTAACGATGCGGACTCATCTATCGCAGGTGATGCCGACGGGGACGGTGTCCCGGACGATGTTGAGTGCGCTTCGGGTATTCCTTGCACTGACAGCGACGGTGATGGCACGCCAGACTATATGGATGGCGATGACGACAATGATGGTGTGCCAACGCGCATAGAAGGCGGTGAACGCGATACCGATAATGACGGCATTCCTGATTATCGCGATGGCGATGACGACGGTGATGGCATTGACACCATCAACGAAGATCATGACATCGACGGTGATGGCGATGCGTCAACCAATGCCGGGCCGGATGATGATAATGATCGCATTCCTGCGTACCTTGACCCTAACGATGCGGAAACTGGCTCTCCAGGAGACAGTGACGGCGATGGCTTAACGGATACTCAAGAGTGCCAAGCAGGTTCGCCATGTGAAGATTCTGATGGCGATGGTCAGCCAGATTATATGGATGCCGACGACGATAATGATGGCCGTCCTACTGCCACGGAAGACCCTAATGGCGACGGCAACCCCATCAATGACGACACCAATGGCAACGGCGTACCCAATTACCTAGACCCAGATGATGATGGAGATGGTATTCCAACGTCCGAAGAAGGCGATGGTGACCCTGATGGTGACAGCATCCCTGATTTCTTAGATGCGGATGGCCCTGTGGTATTGGGAGATGGCACTGGTGATAGCGATGGTGATGGTTTAAGTGATCTGACGGAATGCCCTTTCTTCACTGGCATTTGTCGGGATACGGATAACGATGGAACCCCAGATTACAACGATCCTGATGATGATAACGATGGCCGTCCTACAGCGACCGAAGATCCGGATGGTAATGGTGATCAAACCAATGACGACACAGATAACGATGGCATTCCCAACTATCGTGATCCCGACGACGACGGCGATGGTTTTAGCACCATTGACGAAGGTACCGGTGACAGTGATGACGACGGCATTCCGGATTATCTTGATCCGTCCGCGGGGGATTCTGACGAAGATGGTATCCCAGACGGTGCTGAATGCCCCGACGGTGTGCCGTGTCGTGACTCAGATGGTGATGGTGTTCCCGATTACGTCGATGAAGATGATGACAACGACAGCATCCCAACGGTGAATGAAGATAACAACGGCAACAGTGATCCTTCGGACGATGATACGGACGGTGATGGCATACCCGATTACCTCGATCCTGATGACGACGGCGATGGCACTGATACCCGTTCGGAAGACCCTAACGGTGATGACAACCCGAGCAATGATGATAGCGACGGCGACGGTATTCCTGATTATCGTGACCCTGATTCAAACAATGAGGCGGGTACTGCAGACGGCACAGGAGACAGTGATAATGACGGTGTGAGTGATGGTCGAGAATGCCCTTCATTGCCCTGTCGTGATAGCGATGGCAATGGCACGCCGGATTATTTATCTCCAGATGATGACGGTGATGGCGTGAACACGGTGGATGAAGACATCAATAAAGATGGTGATCCCGCCAACGATGATACCGACGACGATGGTCGTCCAGACTTCCTAGATCCTGATGACGACGGTGATGGGTTTGACACCCGAGACGAAGGTGATGGTGATCGTGATAACGACGGTATTCCAGATTATCTTGATCCCACCGGAGGAGATTCTGATGGCGATGGGTTAAGTGATGCGTCTGAGTGTCCGTTCCTACCTTGCTGGGATTCGGATGCGGATGGTGATCCTAATTACCTCGATCCTGATGACGATGGCGACGGCATACCGACTCAACAGGAAGATCCAAATGGCAACGGTGATCCACGAGATGACGATACCGACAATGATGGAATACCTAACTATCTCGATAAAGACGACGACGGTGACGGTGTGCCTTCTTCTGGCGAAAGCGGCACGGGAGATGCGGATAAAGATGGCATTCCTGATTATCTTGATCGCGATACTACAAACCAAGCGGGTATGCCTGATGGCACTGGAGACAGCGACGGTGACGGCCTAAGTGATGCGCAGGAGTGTGGTGTTGGCAGTGCCTGTGAAGACGTAGATAACAATGGCACTCCGGATTACATGGAAGCCCCAGGCTTTGATGCCAGTGTGGCCAACGAACTCTTACCTGAAGGGAACGTTGCATCCTCGCTACCTGTGTTGGGCAGTTTATCGAGTCTGTGGCTCGCACTACTGGCGATTCCTCTTATTCGGTTGCGTAAACCCTCGGTGTCTATAAAGACACTTGAGGGGCATGCACTATTAAGAATGACGATGCTAGTGCTGGCGGTGTCCGTGAGTCCGGGAGTGGCAGTGGCCTTTGAGCCGACACTGGATGATGTGTATATCGGTGGTGGTGTGGGCGTTTCAAGACTCACACCGGATACCAGTGGTACCTCGTATGTCAATGAAGATGAAAGCGGATTTGATATGAACATAACAGCAGGCTATCGGCTGGTGGATGACCTTTCGATTGAGCTGCAATATCACCGCTTAGGCTCAGCCACACTCAAAGACAGCAATACCAATACAGAATCGGAGCTGTCGTATTCTGCGTTTGGCGCGTCGGTGAATTGGTATCCGTGGCAGACCAGCTGGGATGGCGCGGGTAATTTACATGCGTACCTAAGCGCAGGATTGAGCGGTATATCTAACGACTCTGACATCAATTACGATCAAGAGGCGGCCTTCTCCTTAGGGCTTGGCTTCGGAGTGGAGTATGAATTTAAAGACACGTGGCAGGCACGAATCGCTGCTCATGCATTGACCCGCGATGTTCAGGTCATTCAGCTCAGTGTGTTAAAACGATTTGGTGTAAACCAAGCGTCTCCTGAGCCTGTTGTTCAGCGGCCTGAGCCAATCCTTGTACCACCACCGGTTATTGTTCCTGTTGTCGTAGTTGATCAAGACAGTGATCGAGATGGCATTACCAATAACGCCGACGAGTGTCCAGGGACACCAGCAGGTATGACAGTGAATGCGCAAGGCTGTTCTGTGTTGGATGCGAGGCTCGAAGGTGTCTACTTTGACAGCGGCTCCGCGACCCTCACATATGGCTCGCTAAGTGTGCTTAAACAAGTTATTAACACCCTGAAAAGCTACCCAGAATCACGGGTCGAAATAGGCGCACACACAGACTCACTAGGCTCAGCGAAAGGGAATCACCAGTTATCCGAGCGCCGTGCCGTGGCGGTGATGCAATACTTGATTGATATGGGTATCGACGCAGGTCGCCTAGAGGCCCGTGGTTATGGAGAAGAAAACCCCATCGCCGACAATAGCACCAATGCTGGTCGGGCAGAAAATCGTCGGGTTGAAATCAAAGTCATTGAGTAACTCTTAACTTCGGTAACTCTTAACTTCAGTAACACTCAACTCAAAGTAACGGTCTGGTCGTACAAATTAAAGAAGGCACTCGGGGGCGTTATCCTACTTCCCCGAGCGCTTTTACATCTGCTACTCTGGCGCACGAGTATTCACTAAATACGCGTCACACAGATGAAAGAACATTACGCATGACAAACAACAATCCCGCCGACATCATACAAGCACAATGCCAAGCGTTGGCAGACCGGTTACAAGCAAAATCGATGCGTTTAGTCACGGCAGAATCGTGTACTGGCGGTATGATCGCGGCTGTTTGTACTGACCTTACAGGCAGTAGCCAGTGGTTCGAATGCGGCTATGTAACTTATTCGAATGCCGCCAAGCATCGTGATTTAGGGGTGCCTGAACACATCCTTAATGAGCATGGTGCGGTTAGTGAAGAAACCGTATTGGCAATGACTGCCGGGGCTGCTCGTTATGGTGATGTCGCTGTATCCGTCAGTGGGATCGCCGGTCCCGGTGGTGCAGTTCCGGGCAAGCCGGTAGGCACAGTGTGGATTGCCTGTGGCAATCAGCAGCATCAAATCAGCGAACTGCACTGCTTTGATGGTGATCGCAGCCAAGTACGAGAGCAGACCGTTCATGCGGCATTGACACTGCTGATTAAATATATGGATAAATAACCAGTACTTCGTTGACATCTAAAAAAACTGTGGTTAAATACTGGTTAAATCTACAGTGATTGAGATGTACGCATCCCAAACACTACGACATCAAATTACGACACTCTATTACGACGTGAATCAAGGACCTGAAAATGGACGCAAACAAACAGAAAGCTCTCGACGCAGCACTCGGTCAAATAGAACGCCAGTTTGGTAAAGGCGCCGTTATGAAAATGGGCGAGCAGCCGCGTGAAGCGATTCCTGCTGTGTCTACAGGTTCACTAGGGCTAGATATTGCGCTTGGCATAGGCGGCTTACCCATGGGCCGTATTGTTGAAATTTACGGGCCTGAAAGTTCGGGTAAAACCACCATGTGTTTGTCCCTAATGGCACAAGCTCAGAAGGTAGGTAAAACTGTCGCTATCATTGATGCTGAACACGCGTTAGATCCTTTGTACGCTGAAAAGCTGGGGATTGACCTTGATGATCTTCTAGTCTCTCAGCCTGATACAGGCGAGCAAGCGTTAGAAATTTGTGACAGCCTAGTGCGTTCTGGTGCCGTCGATATCATCGTTATTGACTCGGTAGCGGCGTTAACACCAAAAGCTGAGATTGAAGGCGACATGGGCGATAGCCACGTCGGTCTGCAAGCACGTTTGATGTCTCAAGCGTTGCGTAAAATCACAGGTAACGTCAAAAACGCTAACTGCATGGTGATCTTCATTAACCAAATTCGTATGAAAATTGGTGTCATGTTCGGTAGTCCAGAAACCACAACGGGTGGTAACGCACTGAAATTTTACTCATCAGTACGTTTAGATATTCGTCGTACTGGTGCGGTTAAACAGGGCGATGAGGTCATTGGTAACGAGACTCGCGTGAAAGTGGTAAAAAACAAAGTGTCTCCACCATTCAAACAGGCTGAATTCCAGATCATGTACGGTAAAGGCATTTACCACATGGGCGAAGTGATCGACCTAGGTGTTAAGTGTGGTCTGGTTGAAAAAGCCGGAGCTTGGTACAGCTACAAGGGCGATAAAATTGGCCAAGGTAAAGCCAACTCTTCTGTGTATTTGGAAGAGCACCCTGAAATCGCGAAAGAAATTGAAGACCAGATTCGCGCACAGCTTTTAAATGTTACTGTGGCTGATAAGCCAGAAAAAAAAGTAAATGAAGAAGCAGAAGCCTGATCCCTTAGATCGTGCTGCGTTAATGCATTCGGCGGTTGACCTGCTCAGCCGCCGTGATTACTCCCGCCAAGAATTATGGCGAAAGCTCTCCCCCAAGGCTGCCTCGGCCGATGATCTCGAATCTGTACTGAATAATTTAGCTGAACGTAATTGGCAATCTGATGAACGCTTTGCAGCGATGTATTTACGCGCCCGAAGTAATCGAGGTGTTGGTCCATTACGTTTAAAACAAGAACTCAAACAGAAAGGCGTAAGTGGAGATTTAACCTCTGAGGCGATGGAGCAATCGGACGCGAATTGGACTCAAAACGCCATCGAGATTGCTCAAAAAAAAGCCCGTTCTGTCGGTTTTGACCACCCCCAGTTGAAACCGAAGCTTTGGCGATTTCTTGCTTACCGAGGCTTTGCCGGTGATGTAATTGAGCTTGCAATCGAAAAAGTTATGACAGAAAGAGCCTAAATTTGCCGTATGCGCATGTATTTTTATGCCTAACATGGCAGTGTCGCCTCAGTCTATTGACTAGACCCCCCTAGCTCCGGAACATCCACTAGACAGAAACGAACACATGTTAATTGTCATCGTACGTATGGAAAACCTAATTGGGGAGGGATATGACACCGACTGCTCAAGTCGATATTGTGTTGGTACAGCATCTGCTAAATTATTGGGCGGAGCGTGGTATCAATATGGACCAGATTTGGCCAATTCTTGGAATTGATTCTAAATCTCCATTGCCTCGTTGGGTTGAGACCGATCGAGTTGCGGATGCCTACGACTATGTTGACCGACATCTAAGCGACCCCATGTTTCCGTTTGATCTAGGAATCTATATGGCGCGCAGGGACATGCCCTTGCAGCGCCTGCTGCGCTATGCCAGTTCGTTAAAAAAAGGAATAGAAGCGCTAGTACCATACGTCTATTTAAATACCGGAAGTCTTAGATACACCCTAGATGTTGACGCCAGTGATGTCGTTACCATTGGGGTCGAGCGTCATCCTGAGCGTCACGTGTCGCCTTTGCAGTTATGTGCTGCCGTCATCATTATGGCGGGTGTCTGTCGGGATGTGTTGGGTGCGGCTTACCAAACAGACGACATTACCGTAAGAATCCCTAGCGATCACATTCATGACGTTAATGAAGTCTCCGACTACTTGCGTATGTCTGTTGTTGCCAGTTCATCGTACTCGTTTGAAATTAGTGCGAGTGCCTGGGTTCGTATCGGCCCTGATCCTCAAACGGTCATGTTCCGAAGTGTGCAGCGCGAATTAGCACGTCAAGATCAGCGATTTCGTGAACATATTGTCTTGTACGAAGAACTGAAAGATATCTTGCAGATGTGTTTGATGCGTCGAAATGTATCTCAAGATGGTGTTGCAGATCAGCTGGGCATCAGTGTGCGTAACCTTCAGCGCCGCTTACGTGCGCTAGGTACGACGTATCAAAATCTATTAGATGAGGCTCGCCAAGGGCTATCAATGAAGTTAATTTGCGAGGGTGATTTACCCTTGTACGAAGTTGCTTATATGGTGGGCTACACAGAGCCAAGTGCATTTTATAAGGCGTTTCGCCGTTGGACAGGGTCAACGCCTGGCGACTATCGCCAAGCGTATCTTTCAACGATCAATGCAATTTCAGTCGAGGACGAATAACTTTATTGATGTGGCCAACAAGGCTCAGTAATAAGGTGTGCCAGTAACCATGAAGCGCGACTTGGTGTAGTCGGTACAGCGACACATACACAATTCTTGCTAGCCTACCTTCAATCATCATCGACCCCTTCGTCAGGTTACCCATTAGGCTCCCCACTGTACTGTAGCGACTCAGGGATACCAAAGATCCTTTATCTTTATACACAAACTCAGGCATAGGCTGCCCCTTGTGACGTGCTCGCAGTGCTTTTACAAGGTGTGTTGATTGCTGGTGCGCCGCTTGGGCGCGCGGGGGAACTGGCTTGCCATCGCTGTGCATCACACTACAGCAATCGCCGAGTGCAAAAATATGGTCGTCGGTCGTTTGTAAACTGGAGTTGACGACGAGTTGATTGGCTCGGTTAGTTTCAAGCCCGAGTGTTTTCATAAACTCAGGGGCTTTTACACCTGCGGCCCAAACACGAAGCACGGATGGGATAATATCGCCGTCTTTGGTGCGGAAGCCCTGATCTGTGACTTCGGTAATCATTGTCTTAGTTTTAACTTCCACACCGAGTGCTTCCAGTTCGCGGGTTGCAGCTGCGGATAGTCTCGGGGGTAGGGCGGGAAGGATGCGTTCACCAGCTTCAATTAATGATACTTTAAGCTGTTCCGGGCTGACGTTCTTAACACCATAAGAAGCAATGACTTCGGCGGTGTTATACAGCTCAGCCGATAGCTCAACGCCAGTTGCACCAGCACCAACAATTGAAATTTCGAGCGGTGTGGGCTCTTCACGATTACTTGATCGTAGAAACTCATTGAGCAAAATGTGGTGGAAGCGTTCAGCTTGATCACGACTGTCTAAGAATATGCAATTCTCTGCGGCGCCAGGGGTGCCAAAATCGTTTGTGACACTGCCTATCGCCAAGACGAGCGTATCGTAAGAGACCGTACGTTCTGGTAAAATTTCCCGATTTTTTTCATCAAGCATGGCCTGCAGCACGACTTTTCTTTCGTCACGCTGTAGGCCATTCATCCGACCTATACGAAAATCAAAACCGTGTTTTTTACCATGTGCTCGGTAGCTTAACTCGTCAACGCCGGAATCAAGCGCGCCAGTGGCTACTTCGTGTAATAAGGGTTTCCAAAGGTGAGTGGGGCTGGCGTCAATTAACACGATGTCGGCTTTCTTACTTTTGCCGAGCTTGCGCCCTAATTGAGTCGCTAGTTCCAGCCCGCCTGCTCCGCCGCCAACAATGACGATTCGTTGCATGGTGAACTCCAGTAGTCGTTAAAATTGGCGGCATTATACGGACAAAGTGAACAAAAGTCGGCCATTTTATGGCGACTTCCAACCCTGCTGCAGAATAACCCTAGCTCAAGGGTGGAAGTTTATTCAGACGATTGTTTAACGTGAACTGTAGGACTGGAAATGCCTTAGTAAGCGTTGGTTAATTTCATCGGGCTTGTCATGGGCTAACCAATGGGTAGCATCGGGATAAGTCGTGAGCGATCCATTGGTTAAATATTTTTCGCTTAAGTAAGCCATGTCGAGGCTTAAGGCCAAGTCACGTTCGCCCCATAAAATCTGCGTTGGGGTATCAATGGTATTGCCGTTGGGCGGTTTTGGCTGGCTGCGAATCGCGGAACGATAATAATTAATCATTGCTTTTAACGAACCGGGGGTTTTCCAATGTTTGAGCAGCTCATCATAATCGCTTTGCTCATAACTGCCCTTGTTCGAGGTACGAGCAAGTACATTTCTAAAAAAGAAGAATTGTTTAAAAGGCACGGTTAGTTCTGGTAGAAAAGGCAATTGAAAATAGAAAATGTACCAACTCTTGAGGAGCTGAGACGGTTTGCTTTTTAGTACTTTTAAAAAAGCCGTAGGATGTGGAACATTTAAAATAGACAGGCTAGCCAAATGCTCTGGTTTATTTAGTGCATACCACCACGCGACAATAGCGCCCCAATCGTGACCCACAAGATGGATTTTTTTTGCCCCCGAGTGACGGCGAATAGCATCAACATCTTTAATTAATTGATCCACATGATACGCGTCAACACCATCAGGTTTGGATGATAAACCATAGCCACGCATGTTCGGGGCATAAACTCGGTAACCCGCCTCAGCAAGTACTGGTAGTTGGTGCTTCCACGTGTTCCAGCATTCAGGGAAGCCGTGCAACATGATGACAACTTCGCCATCAGTTGGCCCTGCATGGCGGGTTTCTAAACCAATAGGTCCGTTGTAAATATGCGTGATGTCCATAGTTCCCCTTACTCTTTAGGCGTTATATTGAGTGATGAATTGGCTGTGGAGTCTGTGGTGTGATGAATGTTTAGATCTATCAGGCCGAGCATTTGCGCCGCCCCTATTATTAGAATAAATGCACAGGTCGCTTGAATGAAATAGCGAACAATGTTCGGCAGCGTGCGAAATTTTTGGTGATGCTTAATTAAACTGGGATGACCAAACGGACCAATACCTAAATTTAGCATGGTGAGTGCCATTGCAGGGATCATGGCAAATAAAATAAGGCCCGTCGTTAACATACTAATCGTCCTTGTTGCTTTGTTTTAACATGCTCTGGCAGTGCATCTGATTGAGTGCTTCTTCGGCACTCATTGGATTGAGCTGCGTACAGGTTTGCAATATTTTTTTGATGTCTTTACGGAAGTCTTTCTTATCTAGGCGGCTTAAGGCAACGGCATATTCGTTGTAGATAACAGGCACGTCAGCGGTTAATTTTAACGCACTGTCAAAAGCCTCAATTGAACTGCTTTTGGTTGCACCATAAGTGATGCTGCCAAGAAAAGAACCAACACGCTCAACGATGCCTGCTTCTAACCCACCCTGAGTTGCATAGTAAATAGCGCGTTCAGGAAAGCGTTTTTGCAGTTTTTCTAGCTCCTCTTGAGAGAAGCTAATGTAGCCCGAGGATCTTGCTTCGCCGGTATCCATAAGCTCTAGGGTTCTTACACGGGCGTACACCAATCCAAATTGAGCAAACGAATAATCAGGAACAATCGTTAGGCCTTCATTGGATTGGTTCGCTGCCGCTTCAAATTCTTCGAATTTATCTTTTGTATCGTTAATGAGTAGCGAGGCGTGACTTAAGCGAGAGTATATCGCGGGGATTTTCCCCAATGGACCAAGCTGCATTCCATGTTCGTAGGCTTCTTCGAATTTACCTTCAAAATGTAAGCGCCATACCTGCTGTATTTCATACGCTAATGGATCAAAGTTTGAATCATGAATCGCAGCGAACACCGCGGGATGAACATTTTTTTCAGCAGATAGGGTGACCATGGTGTAAGCCAGGCGCGGGTAGCGTTCGACCATACCTTTTAGCCAATCGGTATCCGGATACTCGACGTGGCTAATGGATGTCAGTGCATCCCAGTGTTGCTTCAGTTTATCGCCTTCATAATTGAATACAGGCAGAGTGTCAGGGTATTTTTCCCAGTCTGTTGCTAGTGCTGGGGAGAACAGAAAAATAGTGAAAAGAAAACACGTCCAGCGTTTCATGGTACTTCCTTAGATCGCAGAGAGATCAAAAAGGGCAGTATAACGAGGCTGGTCGGTTATCGCCTGTCGATTTCAGACAAAAACTAAAAAAGGTGAGTTATATCAGCCGTATTACTGAAACGCACTTCCTATTGGAACGCCGACAACTTTCAAAATTTTTGCCAGAGGGCAGAACCCTGTAAATGAGGATTGCAGCAAGTTGGCACCAACAAACGCAGTGAACCAAAGCCAATAAACGGAGTGCAGTTGCGACAGAGCGAGACTGGCTAAGATAAAGGTGCCAGCGATGGCAAATACAAGACGATCAATGTTCATTGGATGTCCTTTATTATATCTATATGATTATCCGGGTATATTATATCTGGACGATTTAGCCGTCAAGCGACTATATTGCGATTGTTCTACTCGGCCTTGGCCTTACAAACCGCTATACTGCTTCTTTTTTGTCCTCTAAACCTTGTTTAGATTAACCAGTTTGGATCACCGTCGCCGTATGAAAAGCTCAGATATTCGCCAGGCATTTCTCGACTTCTTTGCCAGCAAAGGTCACGAAATTGTCGCGTCCAGCCCACTGATTCCGGGTAATGACCCGACTTTGCTATTTACTAACGCCGGAATGGTGCAGTTTAAAGACTGCTTTCTCGGCAGTGAGCAACGCAGTTACACGCGCGCGACATCTTCTCAGCGCTGTGTTCGTGCGGGCGGTAAACACAATGACCTTGAAAACGTCGGTTATACCGCGCGTCATCACACCTTCTTTGAAATGCTGGGTAACTTCAGTTTTGGTGATTATTTTAAAGACGATGCCATTAGCTACGCTTGGGAATTTTTAACCTCGAAAGAGTGGTTAAACCTGCCGGTCGATAAGTTGTTGGTGACTGTGTACGCCGAGGACGACGAAGCTTTCGATATCTGGAATAAAAAAATGGGTATCCCAGCGGATAAAATTATTCGCATTGGTGATAACAAAGGCGCTCGTTTTGCGTCAGACAACTTCTGGCAAATGGGTGACACCGGCCCGTGTGGACCATGTACAGAAATATTCTACGATCACGGCGAGCATATTTGGGGTGGAAAGCCGGGGACACCAGAAGAAGACGGTGACCGTTTCATTGAAATCTGGAACAACGTCTTTATGCAGTATGAGCGTAAAGCCGACGGCGAAATGATCAAGCTACCTAAGCCTTCAGTTGATACCGGCATGGGCTTAGAGCGTATTTCTGCGATCATGCAGGGCGTGCACAGCAACTACGAAATCGACTTATTCCAAGCTTTACTGAAAGCGGCGGGAGAGTTAACGACGTGTCATGATACTGAGAACAAATCACTGCGCGTGATAGCCGATCATATTCGTTCAACCAGTTTCCTTATCGTTGATGGCGTGCTGCCATCTAATGAAGGCCGTGGTTACGTGCTGCGTCGTATTATCCGTCGTGCGGTGCGTCATGGACACATGCTAGGGGCAAAGGTCGGCTTCTTTAATAAGCTAGTACCTGCACTGGTAGCACAGATGGGTGTGGCGTATCCCGAGCTAGTGACTCTGCAAGAGCACGTGCAAAAAGTACTGCGCTTAGAAGAAGAGCAATTTGCTAAAACCTTAGATAAAGGTATGGCGATTTTAAGCAGTACTATTGCTGAATTAGAAGGCGATACCATTCCTGGTGAAACCGCCTTTAAATTGTACGACACCTATGGTTTTCCGTTTGACTTAACCGCGGATGTCGCTCGTGAACGTGATCTGAAAGTTGATGAAGATGGCTTTAACGCAGCAATGGAAAAGCAGCGTGAGACAGCCCGCGCGGCGGGTAACTTCTCTGCGGACTACGGCAAAGGGTTAGAGATTGATGGTGAAACCAGCTTTGTTGGTTACGACGATCTAGAAAACACAGGCACGGTGAAAGCCCTGTTTAAAGGGGGCAAAAGCGTAGATAGCCTGAGCGCTGGGGATGAAGCTGTATTAGTACTCGATGCAACAGCCTTCTACGCCGAGAGTGGTGGTCAGGCCGGGGATTCAGGCTTCTTAAAAGCCGACGGTGTCGTGTTCCAAGTAAAAGACACCAGCAAAGAAGGTAAAAATCACCTACATAAAGGTGTGTTGGTTGAAGGCGCTGTGAAAGCAGGGGATCAACTGACGGCCAGTGTTGATGCGGATAAGCGCCAAGCAACTGCGTTGCATCACTCAGCGACCCACTTGCTACATGCCGCGTTGCGTAAAGTATTGGGTGAGCACGTCAGTCAGAAAGGCTCATTGGTGACTTACGACAAGCTGCGTTTTGATTTCTCTCACTTGGAAGCGGTATCTGCGGCAGAGCTGACGGAGATCGAAACCATAGTGAACGCACAAATTCGAGCCAACACCGACGTTACTACTCGCCTGATGGATGTGGATGCCGCTAAAGAAGCCGGTGCAATGGCATTGTTTGGTGAAAAATACGACGACGAAGTACGTGTACTCTCGATGGGCGTAGATAATTTCTCCATTGAATTGTGTGGTGGTACTCACGTAAAACGCACAGGTAATATTGGCGTGCTAAAGGTCAGCTCTGAGAGCGGCATTGCAGCGGGTATTCGTCGTATCGAAGCTGTGGTTGGCCAAGCTGCGCTGGATTTTATTGCGCACGAGGAAAGTACCTTAGCGGGTATCGCCAAAGCAGTGAAAGGCTCGACGGATAATGTCGGTGATAAAGTTGATCAATTAATGATTCGCTCGCGCCAACTTGAAAAAGAGCTAGAAGCCCTCAAATCTAAATTAGCATCTAGCGCGGGTTCTGATCTCGCAGGCAGTGCAAAAGAGATTAACGGCGTGAAAGTATTGGCAGCTCAACTTGATGGCGCTGATGTTCCAGCACTTCGTGAAACCATGGACCAACTTAAAAATAAGTTAGGCTCTGCGCTTATCATGTTGGCGAGCAACGTAGACGGTAAAGTGACGCTACTTGCCGGTGTGACGAAAGACTTAATTGGCAAAGCCAAAGCTGGGGATGCCGTCAAGACATGCGCTCCTTATGTGGATGGACGTGGCGGCGGTAAGCCAGAAATGGCGCAAGCCGGTGGCCAAAAACCTGAAGGTATTGCTGACGCATTAACAGCGTTCGAAGGCTGGGCTGAAGGGGTTCTTTAATATTTGGGCCAATGTGAATATTGGCCTTAGATTGCTGTAAAACTCGCGGGATCTGGTTCACAAGGCTGTTTGGCGCGAACTGTGACAGATATGTCACAGTTCCTGTGCTTAGGCGGCCATCATTTGCTTTTCTCATCGCCGCAATTATTGTTTAATTGCGACCCTTTTCAGACACTTACGCAGTATTCATAGTATGGCGCTATACGTACAGAAATACGGTGGCACTTCGGTTGGCACTATTGAGCGCATCGAAGCCGTCGCAGATAAACTCAAAGCATTCCATGAGCAGGGGCATCAGTTAGTTGTTGCTGTGTCTGCAATGAGTGGTGAAACAAACCGTCTCATTGGCTTAGCGAACGGAATAACAGATACTCCGTCTCCACGTGAAATGGATGTACTCGTTTCTACCGGCGAGCAGGTCACAATCGCCTTGTTGGCTATGGCTTTAGATAAACGCGGCGTCAAAGCACGCTCGTTTACCGGCTGGCAGGTTGGTATAAAAACCAACAGCGCCCATATGAAGGCCCGTATTCAAGAGATTCGTACGGCGCCCATGCGGGAAGTACTCGATGATGGCGGTATCGTTATTGTTGCAGGTTTCCAAGGTGTGGATGATGACAACAACATCACCACCTTGGGACGCGGCGGTTCAGACACCACAGGTGTCGCGCTTGCTGCTGCCCTGAACGCGGATGAATGTCAGATTTACACCGATGTAGATGGTGTATACACCACCGATCCTCGCGTGGTGCCTGCGGCGCGTCGTATGGAAACGGTGACATTTGAAGAAATGCTAGAAATGGCCAGCCTAGGGTCGAAAGTACTTCAGATTCGTTCGGTTGAATTTGCTGGCAAATACAAAGTTCCATTACGCGTGTTGCACTCATTTAAAGAAGGCAACGGCACACTCATTACTAACGAGGAGAACGACTCCGTGGAAAAACCAGTCATCTCTGGTATCGCGTTTAATCGCGATGAAGCAAAAGTAACTGTACTGGGTGTGCCAGATGTACCGGGCGTAGCCTCACGTATTTTGGTGCCAATTAGTGATGCAGATATCGAAGTCGATATGATCGTGCAGAACATGTCTGCTGACGGCTCTACCGACTTTACCTTCACTGTGCACCGTAACGACTACAAAAAAGCCTTGTCGCTTTTAACGGCGCTGGCTGAAGAGCTAGGTGCGCGTGGTGTTAACGGAACTGATGATATCTGCAAAGTGTCTCTTGTAGGTGTGGGCATGCGTTCACACGCGGGTGTGGCGAGTAAAATGTTTAAAACACTGGCCGATGAGAGCATCAATATTCTTGCGATCACGACATCAGAGATCAAAATCTCGGTCGTGGTTGAGGAAAAGTATCTGGAGCTAGCTGTGCGCTCGTTGCACACAGCGTTTGGACTGGATTCCGAGGCAACAGAAGAGCAGTAATGCTCGATTGTTATTGGCAGATATTCCATGAAGGAATGCCTGCTAATAACAAAAAGTTCTCACTATGTGTTCCCACTCGGCTTTCAAACTGGCCGATTTGGTCAATACTGGATTAGTGGGACGGAACAATGGCTAATGCCAACAGCACCCTATATTGAAACAGGAACGTTAGGAGAATCCTTATGCTTATTTTGACCCGCCGTGTAGGCGAAACACTGATGGTCGGCGATGAAGTCACCGTAACCGTCTTAGGCGTGAAAGGGAATCAGGTACGAATTGGTGTCAACGCCCCTAAAGAAGTAGCGGTGCACCGTGAAGAAATTTATCAGCGCATCCAACGTGAAAAAGATGGTGGGGAATCGACAGGAAATTACTAAGGTATTAATTTCCTTCAATTTTTCCTTTGAAAAATTTTTGAACGTGGTATTATGCGCGCCGTGATGTGGAGAGATGGCCGAGTGGCTGAAGGCGCACCCCTGCTAAGGGTGTATAGGTTTATACCCTATCGAGGGTTCGAATCCCTCTCTCTCCGCCACGTTCTTTCTGTTTAGCCCACAGATGTGTATTTAAGTCGTTGACAGTTTTATCATCAACCCTATAATACGCGCCCCACGATGTGCGCTCGTAGCTCAGCTGGATAGAGTACCTGGCTACGAACCAGGTGGTCGGAGGTTCGAATCCTCCCGAGCGCACCATTCTTT
>NVWL01000048.1 GCA_002733645.1 Oceanobacter sp. | reverse complement strand
CGGGTCCTTAATAAGATCAACAACAAAGATATAAAGTGTCTACAAGCCACGCCCCTCACTACCTATAAACAGGGGCTTTCAGGAAAATAACATTTCTGTGTTGCTACTTCTTGACGTGACCCGCTGTGACCACCAAGGATGGTGGAAATGCAGGTTTTGCAGGAGCAAAAAACTGCCCAAGAGTAGCGCCTTGAACTGTCACTTTCCTGAAAGCCGCAGCCGCCACTGCATTTTTCAGAGGTGCCTTAACTGCTTGGAGCGACACAATGTCACTCCAAGCTGCTTTTATGGGACTACTTCTTACCCATTATTAATCAGGGCGGCCACGCTTAATACGCTCTCCCATCATAGCGTATTCCCCCGCACCTAAGCGGCCAATCGGGTTGATCATTTCAGAGTTCAGCTCAAACCTGCCGTTGTTATCAACCATCACACCTTCATCCACGTACATGCGTTCAATTTGAAGAAAGACCACATGCTGTGGCCCAGCACCTAGGTCAACCTGCTGCTGGTAGCGGCATAAATACGCCACCGGTGCCGCAGCGACTCTTGGCAACGGCCAGTTTCCTTCAGGGCTGAGTTCAATACCAAACGCTTCGCTTTCACTCTCCCCAGCCTCTAGCGTGGCAGACGACATATTCATCGCTTCTAGCTGCTCAAGATGAGCAATATTCACCACACACCAACCGCTACGCTTGAGGTTGCGGTAGCTGTCTTTCTCGACATCCGCTGATTTTTTACCCATCGACACCACTAACGTTGGCGGCTCAGAACTGACTGGCGCAAAAAAAGAATACGGCGCTAAGTTAATTGAACCATCTTCATCACTCGTGAGTATCCAAGCGATAGGCCGCGGAATCACTGATTGAGTTAGTAAATGATAACGTTCAAGTGGGGTTTTATCGGTAAACTGTATGTCCAACGTAGGATCTCCTGATCTTTGCCTAAAGCACTTGCGCAGATTACTCTGTCGCGCGACAACTTGCACCTGCCCACCTTTACAGATATAACGCCGGTACTTCTTAGACTGAGCGATTAAAAACCCATGCTGTCTGTCGAACGTGTGTTTCCTTTTCTGGCCGTTGCCGTAAGCCTATTAGCTTGGCATAACCCTCAGCCCCTTATGGGCTTAACGGATGCCATCATTCCTCTGCTAACCATCATCATGTTTAGTATGGGGCTGACTTTGCGCTGGCAAGATTTTCGTCGTATCTGGGATAAGCCAGAGCCGATTGCTTTGGGGGTGATACTTCAATTTGGCTTGATGCCTCTGATTGCTTGGATTCTGTGTCAGATATTTTCGCTTCCAGACGATATCGCCACAGGCCTTATTATTGTTGGCGCTTGCGCCGGTGGAACCGCCTCCAATGTCATGGCCTTTTTAGCCCGAGGCGATGTGGCTTTATCCGTATCCATGACGATTGCTTCAACGCTCTGGGGGTTATTGTTAACTCCGTGGTTGGTGGCCTTTTACGCCCGAGACTCTATTGAGGTAGATAATATCGGTATGTTACTGATGATTGCCAAAATCGTTATTTTGCCTATTGCTGCAGGCGTGTTGATTAACCGCTTTCTACCGCAAGTACAGCAAAGTGTTCATCAGTATTTGCCCTCGATAGCGACGGGGTCAATTCTGCTGATCATTGCCATTATTGTTGCCGCCAACGCTGACGAACTGAGCGCGGTGAGTATTAGCGTGGTTGCCGCTGTCATACTGCATAACCTATCAGGATTTGCTGCCGGGTATGGCATCGCACGTTGGAATGGCCATACGGAAGTTCAAGCACGCACCATCGCAATAGAAGTTGGTATGCAGAACTCTGGCTTAGGCGTCGCCTTAGCTAACAGCTTCTTCGGGCCAATGGCCGCCATACCTGGCGCACTGTTTAGCGTCTGGCAAAATATTGCAGGAGCCGTACTCGCAGGTTTCTGGAAATGGCGCACCGATAGAGCCATTAAACAATTACAACAAGCACGTTCAAAAGGAGGCTGCCAATGAAGCACCTATTACTTGGTTTATTGATGCTAACCCCATGGGCCAATGCATACGATATGGTCGTCACTGAAGAGCAAATTCAAACCACCTTAAATCAACGTCTGCCCTTTGCTCGCCAAAGCCAATTCATGACACTGACCATTGAGCGCGCTGACATTGATCTTCAAGGCCAAGGCAATCGGGTTGGGATGGCCAATGATTTCATCCTAACAACCACCGTGGGTTTACAATCTCGCGGCACCATTACTGCGGAAGGTGATGTGCGCTTTGATGATGCCGAGGACAGCTTTTACATTGATAACCCACAAGTGATTGATGTCGACATCGAGGGTATTCCTCCGATGTATCGTAACAGTGTGATTAAGCTTGCCCAGCAGACCTTAGCGCCTGCAATTAGTGGCCAGCCGGTGTACACACTGACAGACGATGGCGAGCAAAAACTGGCAAAAATGCTCCTTAAAGAAATGACCATCAGCGAAGACGAGGTCGTATTGGTGTTTAGCCCTTTTTAACACCAAGCGGCCACGATGATTGGCGACATTGATCAGTTTTGACCCAATGCCGCCACTACAGCCTTATTTCAGTGCATATAAGACTAAAATATTGGTTAAAGCGGCTTGGTATGCGGCCCTCACTTGCGCTAGTATGTTTTCGTTACTTCATCTGAAGTACGACATCGGTCGGTCTCCGTATCTCCTATGTGGAGAGACCGAACGATAAAAGGCGCTTTTGATAATGAGAAAACGGTTATCCGTTAATCAGGTTCGAGTGCCGTTAAAATGCACGTTTGCTGGTTTACCAGCGTTATAAATATCAGGATATAAAGATGGCTAATATTGTAAATGGCACTGTCAAATGGTTCAACGATGAGAAAGGCTTCGGCTTTATTGCTCAGGACTCTGGCAAAGATGTATTCGTTCACTACAGCACAATCAACGGTAACGGTCGACGCTCTCTTGAAGAAGGTCAGGCTGTAACGATGGAAGTTGTTGACGGTCAAAAAGGCCCTCAAGCTGAGAACGTTACTCCAGTGGAATAATTTCTCTAGGCTCGGCTTTCTAGCCGGGCCTTCCCTCGTTATTTTGTTATATCCTTCTTACGTTTATTGCGTATCTCTTTTTATTCGTTCTACTCGACAGCAGCTGTTTTGCTGGTAGTCTGTTATTCATTGCTATAACAAAAACGATTTCAATGATTGATCAAGGCGAACTGTTCGTAATACCTAATCCATGCCGGGGCATATGCACCGTGAATAACCGTGGATATTGCAAAGGTTGCTTACGCAGTCGTAAAGAGCGTTTTCACTGGCATGAATTTAGTCCATTCCACCAGCAGTTAATTATTAACACTTGTGAAAAGCGTCGTTTAAAAATCATTGCGGCTAAATCAGCGCAGCCTGAAGATGATGTTGAAGAAGTAGTTCCGCAGCTGGATATGTTTATAGCAAACCCGGACGAGAGCTTAGATTCTAAGGACTCCAAGTCAGAAATAGCGGAAACAAATGAGGCGCTAACACCACCAAAAGCGCGGCCTACAAGCCCAGACAAAAATATTGAAAACACCGACATCAGTGGCGTGATGGATCAGCCAGCAGAAGCTGTATTAAGCCAAACACCTGAAAAGGACTCGATCTCCGCAAAAGCTGCGAAGCCTGAGAGCATCGCAGAAACCGCGAATAACCTCGCCCAGCCTAACCCTCCAGAGAAAGAAACCGCAGTTAACAAAGCCGCCCCGCAGAAACACAAACCGGCTCCTTCGAGTGATCAATTCGATCTATTTTAGGTCGCTCTCAGCCCTAACCTCCAGCCCAAACCTGCCGATGTAGAGTCACCAGCGGGATGATATTCAGCCGCAACACAACCTAAGTAATCACTCGATTGAATTAACCTAAACACTTCGCTGAAATCAATATCTCCCGAACCTGGCTCATGTCTGCCTGGCATATCGGCAAACTGAATATGCCCAATATTTGCCATATGTTCAGTTAGCAATTGGGCAATAGGTTCTTTCATCATGGCCATGTGGTAAATATCAAATTGCATACGAATACGATCATCCTGCAAATAATCCATAACCTGCTTCATGTCATTAAAAGTTGAGATCAAAAAACCGGGCATATTGATGGTATTTACCGCCTCAAAGGTTACCGTCACACCTAATGGTGCGAGAACATCCGCAGCCTTAATTAAATTGGTATGCAGTATGTCCAGCTCTGTTTTTCTGTCTCCCGCAGAGCGGCCAGCCAGTACATTGACTCTCGAAGGAGACAATACCTTCACATAGCTTGCGCACAATTCTAACGCCTGTTCGAATTCCGCTTGTTTACCGGCGACACAGGCTAACCCTAAGCCGCCCGCCATAAGATCTCCTGCTGGCACATTAATGAGTACACAGGTTAAATTGTGGCGGTCTAACGCATGCTTGATGTCAGCTGCCGGAGTATCGTAAGGAAACTGAATTTCGACAATCTTAAAGCCATCATTAGAAGCAGCCTGAAAGCGCTCGATAAAAGGCAGCTCGGGATAGAGTAAGGTGAGGTTAGCGGCCAGCTTCACTGCTTATCCTCCTGATCATTTTTTTGCTTTTTTGCGTACATCTCAATCAAGGTGCAAGGGTCCCGCTCAGCGTTTCCTTGGCTGGCGTGAAGGCGCATCAACTCAGCCCCCAACCCTGCCATAGGAATACTACTGTGCAGCGACTTGCCGAGCGCATTGGCCATGTCGAGATCCTTCAATAGCGTTTTCACATGCCACTTCACCGAATCATAGTCACGAGCGGCCATACGCGGGCCTGTCAGCTGCAATGGTGTTGAATCAGCAAACCCACCCTGCAATGCTTGAGGAATACTTCCAGCATCCACTCCTGCCTTCTCAGCCATGGCCATCACTTCAGCCATCACCAATACATTGCAGCTCACCAGCATTTGATTGCAGATCTTAGTCACTTGCCCTGCCCCCACACTGCCCATATGGGTTACTCGCTGAGATAGCGGCGCAAGTACTGGACGTAGCGCATCAATAAGCGCGGCATCACCACCGGTCATAATCGCCAATGTGCCTTGCTCCGCTCCCGCCACACCACCAGACACTGGCGCATCAACCCAACGAGCACCACAACACTTTTCCAATCGGGACGACATATCACGAGTAGCGTCGGGGTCTATGCTCGAAAAATCCACCAGCACGTGATCTTGATGCGCATGCTGTGCAATACCATCAGGCCCAAAAACCACCGCCTCTACTGCCAGAGTATCGGTGACACACGTCATCAAAATATCGGTTTGAGCTACCAGCTCAGGTAAGCGATCACATACCTGTAAGCCTTTATTTTTCAATGATTCAGCTTTATCCGGGCTACGATTCCAGACCAAAACGTCGTATCCAGCTTGCTGTAAACGCAAACTCATTGGAACGCCCATAAGGCCCATACCGATGAAACCAATTCGTGGTTGAGTCAATGCTTTACTCTCCATCGTGACAGTTAGAAGTGATGCCAAATTCTACCATTAACGAATCGTAACCTAGGATTTTTAGCAGTTTTCAAACCCTGACCTATTCTTATAGACAGTTAGTTACCCCAGAAGGAATTATAACTATGAACATGGCATCCATTTTCGCTGAATCAAAACAACTTCCCCATATTCCACGTGTTGTACAGGAGCTGATGGAAAGTTTCCGCGGCGACGAGCACAGCATTGATATCGACGAACTCAGCAAGAAAGTTGCACTCGACCAGTCACTCACGGCAAAAGTTCTTAGACTGGCCAACTCAGCGCATTACGGCATACCGCGTACTGTCGCCAATCCACACGATGCCGTTATGTTATTAGGCTTCGAAAAACTACGTACCATGGTACTCGCTTCGGGCGTTACCGGAGCGTTCAACAAAATAGAAGGGTTTGATCAGAATGCGTTCTGGAAAAACTCTTTCGGTATTGCCGCCGTGTCCAAATGGATTGCGGAGTATGTACCAGGCGTTGATAAAGAAACCGCCTTTACTTGCGGCATGATGCACTCCGTAGGCGACTTACTGATTCGTATGTTCTATCCAGAAGAGGCCATGAGCATTGATAAAACTGAAGCAATGGGCTCGTCTCATCGCCACGACCTTGAAAATGTTCAACTGGGCTACAACTACGCCGACGTAGGCGCTGAATTAGCCAAACGCTGGAAGTTCCCGGAAGTGATTCAGCACTCCATTGCTGGCCAGAACATGTCAAACGATGAACAAGAGTTTTGCGCTGAAGCTGGCATCATATTCATTGCAAAATATTTAAAACACGCACACGACACCAATCTTAATGAAGACGAGATCCTGGCTGGCTTCCCGTTAAGCGTGGCTGAGAAAATTGGCATGGATGTGAATCGTGCCTATAAAGAAATCGCCGCTGTCGGTGAGTTACATTCGGGCTTGGATGGTTTGCTGGAATAACTTACTAATACCAAGCTTGACTAAGCCTAACGCGCTCTTCCGCAGGAAGGCGCGTTTCGCTCTCCGACAACCTATCAATTTTTGCTAACCGAGTTAGCAAGCCCGCGTTATTGGCGACTTGAATGGTTAATCCTGGACGAGCATTCAGCTCTAACAGCATAGGGCCGTATCGCTGATCTATAACCATATCAATGCCTAGATACCCTAACCCAGTGACGTCATAGCAACGCGCCGCCATCACCAACAGGGTATTCCAATCGGGGATACACAAATCTAATAAATCTTGCCCGGTATCTGGATGATGCGTTACCGACTTACCATGTTGCACAGCCCGCACAGCACAGCCTGTTTTCATATCTAAGCCGACGCCCACCGCCCCTTGATGCAAATTCGCCTTACCGTCAGAGGCATGGGTCGATAATCGAATCATCGCCATAACCGGATACCCCCGGCAAATAATCACACGAATATCCGGCACTCCCTCTACCGAATAGCGCGTTAACGCACTGGCGGTATGAATCAAAGACTCGATCACCGCCACATCACTGGTGCCGCCTAAGCTATAAAGGCCAGAAAGTATATTCGACACATGCCGCTTAAGATCATCCGCGCTCAGTAGTACACCACTGGCCTTACGAAAACTCTCTCCATCACGGCCTGTAATGACTAAAATACCTTTACCACCGCTGCCCTTGGAAGGCTTGATTACAAATTCATCGTAATCTTCCACCAAGGCCAGTAAATCATTCACCTGCGACTGAACCTGCACCACGGTTATTAACTCAGCAGTAGGTATGCCAGCCTGACCAATCGTTTTACGAGTGATCAGTTTGTTATCCACCAGAGGAAACAAACTGCGCTCGTTATAACGGGCAATATAATCGCGGTTACGCTTATTCATCCCAAGAATGCCTAAACGTTTTAAACGCAGCGGGCTGATTAAAAAGTCTTTCATTAACGCCAGCATTTATTTACGAAACACTGCGAAACGATGAAGCTCCAACAACCTGAACCCGGTATAAGATCCAAGCAACAAAATCAGCGCCATTAAAATAAATTGAACCCCCATAAAATTGAAGGTCAAATGCTGAACCATAGGGTGCTGCATAGCACCGTAGGCAATCACTGCGGTAAGCAAACTACCGCCGCCTTGAATCATCACTTCGCGACCACCCTCTTCTTCCCAGAGAATAGACATACGCTCAATGGTCCAGGCTAAAATAACCATAGGGAAGAACATAATCTTCAACCCTTCGGTTAACCCCAGCTTGTACGACAACACACTAAATAAACTAATAATGGCAATCACTGAAACAATCACCGCCGATATTCGAGCCACCAGCAAGAGATTTAAGCGCGACAAATAACCCCGAATAATTAAGCCTAATGCCACAACCAAAACAAAACCGACAATGCCGGTGCCTAGGGAGGTTTGCATAAAGGCAATCGCGATTAATACCGGCATAAAAGTGCCCGACGTTCTAAGTCCGACTAAAATACGCAATAAACACACGACTAATGCGCCAACGGGCAATAGCAGAATCGTTTTAAACATGGCTTGCTCAGCCACAGGCAAGCTATGGATTGAAAAATTCAGCAAAGAATCTTGGGTCGGCTCGTTTTCAGCTAAGGCGTTATAGGTAGAGGCTTCACGGCGCAACATGGAAAAACGAATATTTGAGTCTCGCCCGCCAATGACATCAAGCACCGGCGCACCGCGCTGCTCCCAAAGCAGCATAGGGTTTTCTGTTACCAGCCCAGTGTCCACATAAAATATTTCGCTTTTTTTTCCGTCCCACACACGCAACAAAGGCGTTAATAACTGCCGACGGCGACCATCTTCAAGCTCTAAGCCATAGACCACCGTTGCCTGCACATTGGCATGATTTAAAATATCAGCAATTAATGACGGTAAACGTCCATTGTATGCACGACGTAATAATTTCACGTGCTGAGGTGCTTCATTTTCATTAAGACGTTTGATTAATTCACGAGCAAAGCTGAAGTTATTCGCTGACGTAGAAAAAGCGTCATTCAGCACCGAATCAACTGCCGTTCGATACGGCTCTTGCCACTCGGTGCTATAGAGTTTGGGTGCCAGTATTTGAGGCTGAGCGGCGTAACTTGATTCAAGTAAATCAATTTGATAATACAATTTTTGCACACCGTTAGCGCTGCGTACTGCCCATTCTGCTCGTGGCCGAATATCATCAATAAAATTCAAACCGTACCCAGGTGACGCGCCCGATTGCCGTAATACAGTAAACCCGGCTTGTTCTGTAGGTCGTGCCATCGTTACCGTTACTGGGCCATCTTCTGCGATAAATTCTACACGTGCCTCAACCGACCACACCACTTGCGTTTCGCCATGTACTAACGGAATTTCATACACATAATGACGATGTAAAATTAACGCAATCCCCACCGCCAACAGCAGTGAAATCCCCCCCAAAAAAGACAGTTTTGATGGGCGTTTCATTTTTTACCGTCCTTGAGCCGTGGGTGTAAAAACTTCGCACTGACATCAACAATAGCCATGTCTTTTAAAAATGAGCGCCCTAACAATACCGGGTAACTCATACGGGTTCGATCAGCCAACGTGAAATCCGTTGGCTGGCGCAAACTCTCACCCAACATGACATCAAAACGGACCACAGCACGACGATCAATATCATCGAATGAGGCTTGACGAATACGTACATTTCGCACCAACGGAGCCTCTAAATGAATGGGTTCTGCCTCTTCCCCTGTATCTAAGTCAAACGATACCCAGCGATTACCATCACGTTCAAAACGAACAACGTTTTTTGCACTGATGGATGACGTTGCTGCCCCGGTATCAACACGGGCTCTGAAATATTGGCCAGGGGGGGCTAGATGAATCCACTCCGTCGCGCCAATAACAACCTTACTATCGTCGAGGGTCGTTTTCGCCGCGCTCGCTGTCGAATGGGGGGGAGTCACACACACCGGCGCAGGTACAACAGAACGTGAAGGCGCAGGCGAGGTGCTTTTAATGGTTTCAACAGCCGCCGTCAGCTCTTGAAGCTCTGTCGCTTGAACATCAATGATCGCACCAAGGCTATTAAGCGTATCGCGTGTTTCTTCATCTGGTTTGCAATGCGCCTGTACGATGCTCTCAATAGCACTCATGCTCACGTCACGATGCTCAGGCCCCGGCCATTGAGAACATGAAGATAGAGCAAAAGTGGCTAAAAGAGCGAGGCTAACCGCCGCCGTATAAACACGCATAGAAGATCCCAAAACTACAATAAGAGCGGCATTAAACCATATAACAGCTGTCAGTCAGTATATTCAAAACTGACAAAAACGTGTTCAGTGAGCACCGATCTCAAAAGTGCCATCGGAGTGAAAACGCGCGACTTGTAATCGACGCTTACCGATAAGGATTGGTTCCTCATCGTAAAAAAGAAAGTTCTTCCAACACTGGCGAAACGTTGCCCACGTCGTTTGCACAACATGATGACAATCGTAACAGAAGAAGACGTGGGTATTGGCTTCCCAATCATCAAAATCCAACCCTTCAGGCAACTCGGGATCATCTGACTCCCACTGAGCTTGCCACTCACCTTTGGTATGCCAAATACCATTTTGCGATGGCCAATCATCCCCCAAAAAATGACTGGCGTGGGTGGCTTCTTTACTGATGTTTTGACGCCAATACTGTAAAGCAGAGGCCTCACTCAACGGTTTAATATCTGCCATCAATGCATCTGGCACCGGCATATCACGATGACGAAAAATCCAGCCGTGCGAATAATCGCTGAGCGTTTGGTAGTCCATAAAGGCCTCGATTCAGAAAGAAGTCATTAACAATGAATAAGAGAATGCAAAGGTAAAACAAAAACGCCGCCGATGGACAAAGCTCAACGACGGCGCTCTTAAATGTCAGCGGTTTACTTACCGAATGTGTTCTCAGCAATAAACTGATGCACTGCTTCAATATCTGAAGGCAACACGGACATGCGTTCTTCACGCGCCATTAGATCCGTCAGATGATGTGGCAGTTCTGGCATTTTATAGCCAGCGCGTAGCACCGCATCTTCGAATTTAACCGGGTGCGCCGTGCCTAATGTAATCATCGGAATGTTAGGGTTACGACGACATTCACGCGCAGCCTTCACACCAATCGCAGTATGTGGATCAAGCAAGTAGCCGGTCTCTTTAAAGACTTGCTGCATGGTTTCAACCGTTGCGTCTTCATCTACGCCTAAGCTGTCGAAGATTTCACGCGCTTTTGCCAGCTTCTCTTCATCTAGCGACACAGTTTCAGTGCGTTTGTTCATTGTCGTCATGAGATCAGCCAAGGCTTTGCCATCGCGGTCATACAAGTCAAACAACAAACGTTCGAAGTTAGACGACACTGCAATGTCCATAGACGGCGTAATCGTATGCTGTAGCGGACGTACTTCGTACAAATTTTTGCTCATCAAACGGTGCAAAACATCGTTGCTGTTAGTCGCAATGATTAACTGCTCAATCGGCAAGCCCATTTTACGCGCCATATAACCGGCAAAAATATCACCGAAGTTACCGGTAGGAACGGAGTACGCCATAGGGCGCAGAGGGCCGCCCAAGTTCAAGCTTGAATAGAAGTAGTAAACGATCTGAGCCATGATACGCGCCCAGTTAATGCTGTTTACCGCAACTAACTTGCGCTCGCCACGCAAGAAGGTTTGGTCGCCGAAGCTGGCCTTCACCATGTCTTGCGCTTCATCGAAGTTACCTTCGATGGCAATGTTGTAAATGTTATCACCGGTCACGGTCGTCATCTGGCGACGCTGAACTTCGGATACCTTACCGTGTGGATGCAGAATAAAAATATCCACATTGCGACACGCTTTTGTGCCTTCAATCGCCGCAGAGCCGGTATCACCCGACGTCGCGCCCATGATCACAACTTTCTCGTTACGACGCTCAAGCACGTAATCTAATAAGCGACCTAGCAACTGCAAAGCAAAATCTTTAAACGCCAGTGTTGGGCCGTGGAACAACTCAAGTACGTATTCGTTGTGATCCAACTGCTGTAACGGCGCAATGGCTTTATGGCCAAAGTTGCTGTTGTTGTAGATGTCTTCCAGCATGCCTTTTAACGCATCGCTTTCAACACAGCCTTCAACAAACGGGTATACCACCTTATGAGCTAGCTCGGTGTAAGGCAGGTCACGCCAGGATTCAATCTCTTCCAGACTGTATTTAGGCACGTCTTTTGGTACGTATAAACCGCCATCCGTCGCAAGACCTGTCAACAGTACGTCTTCAAAAGTAAGTTCCGGTGCATTACCGCGTGTAGAGATATATTTCATCATGGTTGAAAAACCCAAAAAGATGCTCAGAAAATTGCGCGTAGTTTACATGTTTCACGCGACGGACGCACCCGCCGCAAAGGAGTTGGCTTACAGATTAACTAACAAACTAGGATCATAGTCATCAACGGACACCGGCGGGTTCATATTCGCGGCCTTATCACGCAGCGCATCCAGCTCTTTTACCAGCTCGCTCATCGTTAGCGTGTTGTCGTCGAGGTCATAAATAAAGCGTGAACCCTCAACATGAAACAATTTAATAATCAGCGCATCACGCGTGCCCTCTGCCAAAGCCTGATCCAACTTAGCCGACTTACGATAAATACGGTTTAGTTCTTGTTTTAAACACCAAACGTAATTCACCTCATGAAAATACTCGGTATAACGCAGCTTAAATAAGGTAAAAGTCACAATCCCAGCCCCGGTTGCCACCCCCAGTGCATTCAATACCAAGCTGGACTCACCACCGACAAATATCCAACGGTACAACTCAGCAAAGCCCAAACTTAACGCAAACAACGCCGCAACCATTGTCCACTGAATACGCGAACGTCGCGCTTGGTAGGTTGGCTTATCAATCTTTTGTAGTTTCATATTTCACACCCTAAAAGCCCAACTCGTTAGATTCATAACATCCAACAAATGGCGGCAAGGATACCGAGAAACCCACCCCACTGACACACTGTGTTCACTCAAGGTAACCATTAAGGCACAAACAACACCTACAAAGCGGAAAACGCCATGCTAATGTATGGCCAATTCAGAACGACACCTTAATAACAACCAAACAACACCTTAATATCAACGACAACTGCGGAGACATTATGAGCACCCTATCCCCATTATTTGCGCCAATTACCCTTGGCCCGCTGACACTAAAAAACCGTATTGTCATGGCCCCAATGACACGCACCTTCTCGCCGGGCAACGTACCCAACGACCTAAACATCGCTTACTACGAACGCCGGGCTGAAAACGAAGTGGGCCTGATCATTACCGAAGGTACCTGCATCGGCCACAAAGCCGCCAACGGTTACGCACGCGTGCCCTTTATTTACGGTGAAGACGCCCTAGCCGGTTGGAAAAAAGTTGTCGACGCTGTACACGCCAAAGGCGGAAAAATAGCCCCACAGCTTTGGCACGTAGGCGCAGTACGCAAAGAAGGCGTAGAGCCAGATCCATCAGTACCGGGCTACAGCCCATCCGGACTATTTAAACCGGGTAAAGAAACCGGCGTCGCTATGAGCAAAGACGACATCAACGACGTGATCGAAGCCTTCGCCCAAGCCGCTGAAGATTCTCAACGTATTGGATTTGATGCAGTAGAAGTACACGGCGCGCACGGCTATTTAGTGGATCAATTTTTCTGGGAAGGCAGTAACCAGCGCGATGACGAATACGGCGGCGACCTCGTTGCCCGCACCCTCTTCGCCTGTGAAATAGTACAAGCCATCCGTGAACGCGTTGGCCCAGATTTCCCCATCATCTTCCGCTTCTCGCAATGGAAGCAGCAAGACTACAACGCCCGCCTAGCGACAACACCCGAAGAGCTAGAGGCCTTCTTAACGCCTCTAGTAAATGCAGGGGTTGATATCTTTCACTGTTCCACTCGCCGTTTTTGGGAAGCTGAGTTTGAAGGCTCAGACCTAAATCTTGCAGGCTGGACGAAAAAAATCACCGGTAAGCCCGTCATCACCGTGGGTAGCATTGGCTTAAACGCTAGTTTTATCGACGAAGAAAAACGCGACATGGTGGATGCCTCAGGCGTTGCCCACGCAAACATCGAAGAACTCGCTACTCGACTCGGCAACGACGAATTTGAATTGGTGGCCGTTGGCCGCGCGTTACTGCAAGACCCAGAGTGGGTAATAAAAGTGCGCGAAGAACGCTTTGATGAGCTGGGGGATTACAGCAAGAAATCATTGATGGAATTAAAGTAAGTTATTTATAGTTCCATTGGGTGGGCGCGGCCAAGCCAGCGCCCACTCAATGGACTCAAAAAAGCTGAATAATCAAAGACCAATTACGCCTTTTCTAACGCCTGACTTACGTCAGCAATAATATCGTCGATGTGCTCAATACCAACCGATATTCTCACCAGATCAGTACTTACCCCTGCAGACTCAAGCTCTTTCTCATTCAGCTGTCTATGAGTTGTAGATGCCGGGTGACAGGCGAGCGATTTAGCATCACCGATGTTCACAAGACGCAATATCATCTCTAGCGAATCAATAAATCGAGTACAGGCTTCGATACCACCAGTAATGCCAAAACTCAAAATACCAGACGCCTTGCCATTCGTGATTTTTTTACAAGCATCAAAGTAAGGGCTATCGGGTAATGCAGCATAATTCACCCACTCCACCTTCTCATGTTGTTGAAGATACGCCGCCAATTTTTCTGCATTTTCACAATGGCGATCCATACGTAACCCAAGGGTCTCAAGCCCCTGTAAAATCTGAAATGCATTCATTGGCGATAAAGCCGCACCGGTGTTTCTCAACGGCACCACACGACAACGCCCGATAAAAGCAGCAGGCCCAAGCGCTTCGGTATAAACAACTCCATGATAAGACGGATCAGGCTCGTTCAAAATTGGGAATCGAGCCTTATTCGCCACCCAGTCAAACTTACCAGAATCAACAATCGCACCACCAATAGAAGTGCCATGACCACCAATGTATTTGGTAAGGGAATGGATAACGATATCAGCACCTAAATCGAATGTTCTGCACAAGTAAGGCGTTGCGACTGTGTTATCCACCATCAAAGGCACACCGTGCTTATGAGCAATGTCCGCCAAGCGCGCAATATCAACAACATTGCCTGCCGGATTACCAATCGACTCACAAAAAATCGCTTTAGTATTTTCGTCGATGGCGTTTTCAAAACCGTCATAATCGTCATGGGAGACCATGCGCACATCAATTCCTTGCCTTGGCAAAGAATGCGCAAACAAATTGTATGTACCACCATACAACTGGCTAGTACTGACGATATTATCGCCAACTTGTGTGATGCACTGAATCGCGTAAGTAATGGCCGCCATCCCAGAAGCAACACAAAGCGCACCAATCCCACCTTCCATTGCCGCGATGCGTTTCTCTAACACGTCGGTAGTTGGATTCATGATACGTGTATAAATATTCCCCGGTACTTTAAGGTCAAATAAATCGGCACCGTGCTGAGTATCATCAAACGTATAAGACGTCGTCTGGTAAATCGGAACCGCTGCCGCCTTGGTCGTTTCTTCCGATTTATAACCTTCATGTAAGGCGATTGATTCTAACTTCATGCTGCTCTCCTATTAGAGTTATCATATTGATAGAATGAGATAACACACTATCATTACACAACTAAATAGTGATGACCTCTATGATGAAAATTTTAATTGTTAGCCTCGTTTTACCGTAAATCCTAGGATGAGCAACAAATGAAAAACCCGACAAAATATCGGGTTTTTCATTCAATTCAAATAAAGCTTCAATTTAAATCCGAAATTTAAATCCGGACAGTCAACCAAATGTTTTTTTCTTGGCTTGGGCATAGTGTCGATACTTCAACAAAGGTAATAAAAGAATATCAAAGCCTGATTATTGATCAATCAGGATAAAGAACTAACGTGGGTGTCCTATTAGCATCCTGATTAGCATTAGGCGCTGCTCACGCCAACACCGAAGAACTCGCCACTCGACTCGGCAACGACGAATTTGAATTGGTGGCCGTTGGCAGCGTATTACTGCAAGACCCGACTTAAATTCGGACAGTCAGCCTAATTTCTTCGAGTGACTGTCTTGTTTTTACTCGATACCTTCCGGTTTCCGTATCCTCGGTGACATTGATAATTCCCATATTGTCGAGACTCTTATATTTTCCGTATTGTCGGAAGGCGCCTTCGGCTTTTTCGACCTATGTGCCTTACCATCTTCTACGATCATTTATCATTGGATCTGGTACTAAGACCTTATGGCTCGTATTGTCCCCTAACGCACAGAATGGTAACCTGACGCCATTAAGGACAATGATTTTTACAGGGAGCCGTCACCGCATGTCTATTTCTACGTTTCAACGCCGCCAATTATGTTATCAATTAGGTACACCAGCCGATAAGCGCCAGTTTGTTGTTTTTTCAAAGAACACAGCGGGCCAAGCAGGGCGTAAAGTGTTTATCGATTCTGCGCTCGCCCCGTTGTTTAGTCAGTTTGTGAATACCCAAGATGCAAAGAGTATTCAGGCTATTCTGAAAATTGAGCAACTTCGAGCCATCGCCGGTGGCGTGACAGCCAACACGAATGTGGCGACGCCTTTTGAGCACATGGAGACCTTTGGTGATCTTGCGCTGTATTACCAAGTTCATAACCCCGCGCAAGGCAATAATGCTGAAGCTGGTGTGTATATTACGGATGTGAAGCTGGCGGCGAATGAGGGCGGAAGTACCCCAGGCCTGTATGTTTCTAAATCTACTCGCTCAAGAGTTAGTCTGGATATCGTTAACAACAATATTGCAGAAACAAACACTGGGGTTATAGCATCAGCTCAAACATCTAGTGATGCTGCACAAAAAGCCTCAAAGCTGGTTGGCCCTGACGCTTGGGGGTCTCCCAAAGACTTCAATATGTTTTATATTCCAGCGGTAATTCACAATGAAATGGGTTTATGGATGACCCCGGATGTTCGAGCGTTCCGCCCCTCTCAGACTGCAAAAAACTTTGCCGAGGTAATTACCTCGACCCAACAACAACGTACCAATCAAACACCTGTCGAATGGACGATTGAAGGGGACAGCGTAAAAATCCTTCAGTTGGCACTAGAGCACCTGCCAAGCAACCTAAACAAACATGGGTTTAAACTGATTGATCCGGTGGCTGATACGGTTCAAATTATTAATGCGCTGGAACGTAAGGGGGCCAAACTCGATAAAGATGCGGTGTCTTTTACGGGCAATAAACGCGCACTGGCAGCGGCTTCAGTATCTTCAAAGCGCTCACAGATCAGCCGACATCAAGATAGCGCTGCCAAAGCTTTACAAAAAGCCAGCGCTACTGCACGCGACTCTCTCGCTAATTACAGTGCTAGTTCTGTGAAGGTTACATCTGATTTTATGACCTACGTACGTAACCTTGCGGGTGGCGTAGCGTGGTGAAGTTGATTTCTGGGCCTGATTTTGAGAATAGCTCAATATTTGTATTTGATATCGACGGCACCCAGCTCAGTATTCCGGTACCTGAGGATGCACTTGATGATACGATGTCGGCGGATGCCTCTATAAAAAACCTCACGGATAACGAAACGTATGACGTTCTCGAATCCGACTATATGCCTATTAAAAGAGTGTTAAAAACACAATTTCGATACGTTGATACCGTCAACGAGTTAGCGCTAGAATCTACCAGCGTGATGTTTCGCATTTTAAAAGTAGATAATTTTCGTCCTATCCCTCAAGAAAATCTATTACATAAGCATGAAGTCAGAAGAGTATTTTTTCATATACTTTGCGATCTAAAAAAATCCCTTGAAAATGATGGGCTAGAAAAAGCTTATTTTGTGTTTCCAGAATCTGAAGAGGATATAAAAGAGATAAATTGTAATCAAATTCATTGGCTTATTGCTCTAAATGGCTTTGCTCGAATAGTCCCACCGGAGCACACCTTCGTTACTCCAATCACCAACAATCACCTATTGATGATTGACATCAACACCGGTACCTACCCTTTCGGCACTGACGAGCAGTCCGCTCAAATGCGCGCCGAAGCCAAAGCGGATGTGTTTGATTTTATTCGTTCGATTCGTATTGAGTTTTCACCTGAGGTTCAGGCTGAGATAGATGAGGTTCGTGGAGCCATGGAAGCGCTATAGAATAACGCTGTGTTTTCAGCCCATTCTGGAATCCTGATTTTACTCACCCTGCAAGGTCAACACTAACCGTCGGCTTCCACCGTAGTCTCGATGTTCACACAAATAAATCCCCTGCCATGTTCCCAGCGCTAATCGTCCATTTTTTACAGGGATAGTAATGGATGGCCCTAATAGGCTGGCTTTAATGTGCGCGGGCAGATCGTCCGGGCCTTCGTCGTTGTGTTGATAATACGGCTGATTTTCCGGCACTAAGCGGCTAAATACTTGCTCAAAGTCTGTGCGCACCGTGGGATCAGCATTTTCGTTGATTGTGAGTGAGGCGGAGGTATGTTGAATAAATACGTTGAGTAGGCCAACGTTTAACGCAGCAAGTTCTGGCAGCGATTCTTCAATGTCATGAGTGATTAGATGAAAGCCGCGTTTACGTGCACGTAGCTGAATGTCTTTTTGTACCCACATTGATTGTTCTCCACTCGCTGATGTCTCTGGATATTTTATGCTTTTTGGCCAGCGCTATCATTCTAACCTAAGTATAAATTTGAAGATTATTTGTCTAACCTACCCCATTGAAGGGATAGGTTTTCGCAAGTCTACGGTGGGCTTTTATTAAGGTGTTGGTGTGCTTTACAGCTGATTAAATAAGGATAAACGACTGATGGTCGTGTAGCTTTGCTGTGCGGCTTCTAGCAAAAATGTTTGCAGGCTGAGTCGACTGACGGCTTCAGCAAAGTCTACATCCGATAATTCAGAGAGTACTTCTTGGCTGACTAATTTTACGTCAGCGCTCAGGCTTCGAGCATTTTCGACCACATTTAAACGCGCACCTAGTTGGCTTCGCACTTCAGACACGGATGTTTGTGCGTTCGATAGATTATTCAGTGTATCTTCGATAAGAATATCAAGTGTGGCCGCATCTTCTGGATTATCTTGTAATGAATCCAACCCTTGCCGCAATCGATATACGGTATCGGTGATGCTCTGTTTGGGGGTTGATTTTGCCAACACTTCATCACCCGGTTCGGGGTTGCCGCTGATTTTTAGACTAATGCCTGCAGCGACAATTTCTGCCCCTGGCAAGTAGGCTGAATTCGCTAAGCCATCCACTACTCGATTATCCGATGCGCGCCGTACTGTGTAGTTTGGCCCTGCAGGATCTATCGCGGCTTCTGGGTTGAAAGTGACGATAAGGTCATCTGGATAAAACGCCGCGTAGGCTTCTTCATCAACCACAAACCCGGCATTCACTTGTGTGGTGCCAAGATTTAATGGGTTGGCAGATGTAGTGAAGGTTTCTTTTGCTGCTCGCACATCGGTAAATAATTTTTTGCCGTTATCACCGGTGGCAATACGCGTGGTATCACCAATGGCTAAATAACGCTGGCCTTCGTCGCCCTGATATTCATAGCGCCCATTATCTTGCTGCTGAAACGGTGCCGTGCCGCCTTTAAACCCAGCAAAGATATATTCGCCATTAGGGTCTTTGGTGTTAAATAAAGAACCTAGCTGGTTTTCAAGCTGTTGAATTTCGGCAGAAATAGCTTGGCGATCTGTCATTGTTAACGATCCAGAACCTGCATTCACTGTGAGTTCTTGCAAACGGGTTAACGATTCTGTCACTGATGATAAGGTGGCTTCTTCTAAATTTAAGCGGTTTTCTGCCGCTGTCATGTTGCGCTCGTATTGATCACGCTGTGCTAAATCTTGCTGAAGCTGGAGTATTTTGGTCGAGGCGATTGGGTCGTCTGCGGGGGTGAGTACTCGTCGGCCACTGGATACTTGCTGCTGTGTTTTATTCACTGCAGATTGCGCATCAAGTATGGCGTTAAGGCCTGAATTAAATGATTGTAAGGTGGCAATTCTCATAAACTAACTCCATTCACCTTAGCGGAAGGTGTTGATCAGGGTATCGAAGATATCCCGAGCGACCTGAATAACCTGAGCGCTGGCATTGTAGGCCAGCTCATATTTTATCAATGCTGCGGCTTCTTCATCGAGGTTAACCCCGGAGGTCGCATCCACGGATGATTGTGAGTTTCTAAGCAGTGTTTCTGATGAATCACGATTAATTTGTGCTCGGCTGGTTACTGAACCCACTATTTCAACTAAGCGAGCATAGGAGTCGGAATAGCTGCTTTGGTCACCCACTGTTTTGGTACTTTGCAGTGCGGCCATTTCAACACCGTTGCGGCTGTCAGAGGTACCGTCAGTATTAAAATCAACAGTAAATTCGTCGCCTTCTTGCGCCAGCCCATCGATTTTTACGTGAAAGCCAAAAGCAACAGGCTCTCCAACGGGTTCGGTTTCAAACAGGTTGTTGCCCGGTGGCGAAATTCCTAAGTCGTAATATTCATCAACAATAACTTTAACCTGCCCTCCAATCGCTACTTTATTGCTGCCTGTTGTATTTGCACCGGATACTTCTAAGCGTGATTGAAAACTGATCTGGCCTTTTTCGTTAATATCAACGTCAATGTTTCCCGGAAATACGTAGCCTGAATTTTCAATGGCTTGACGAAACCCTTCTAATAATTCATCACCTGTGGCGTAGGCATCGGTCATTTCAAACTTGATCGTGCCTTGCGATACGTCTGAAAATTCGTAGGTGTATGGGCCGCCTTCTGTAAAGTCGTACCCTTCATATTCACTAAGTTGATCGGCGGTATCCATACCGGTAAAGGCGACGGGAATATCAATGCCGTTTCCAATACGGAAGCTATCACCAGCATCACCACGAATTTCAAATTCAAGGTCTTCACCATTTAAGGCAATGACGGTTAAGGTTGCACCATCACTGCGTGCAATAATGCCTGCATCTTGTAATTCGTAGTTTGCATTTATCCGATCGGCTAAGAAGTTGAGCGTTAATGGATCAGGCACTTCCGTAGGGTATGTACTGTCGTACTTGTTCTGATTAGTGCCTAGCGAATCTGTTAGTACAACTCCGTTTAAGGTCAGAGTGGTGTCTAAAAAATCGACTGAGTCAAATTCGAGGTCGGTAATTTCTACGGTAGTACGTGCTATCGCTTCGACACCATCACGCTTGCTCAGCGACTCAGCAATTTCTTTCGCCGAAGAGTTGGCGGAGGTAACAAGCGTAGGCTGTTGTGCTGTTAAGCCGTTATTTGGATTGGTAAGCCCAATTTCAATACGCTCAGGAAAAAAGCCATTGACGGCCTCTGTAGGCATTCCATTTTGTTGGTATGTTGCAGCGGTAGGAATAACCCCCCCAAAACTGGTGAAGGCTGTTTTACCTTCATCTTCGGGCAAAATACTGTTGCTAATGCCGGGCGTAAAGCTCTGATTCATAAGCGGCGGGAACAGTGGAATGGGGTTCCCCGGATCAGAGTTATCAAGCACGTCGTAGGTTGTAGGTGTCGTGAAACGTATCAGTAAAGGCGGCGTCATTTCGCCTTCTTCGCTGAAGTATGATGTGCCTAGATCATACACCTCCCCTTGATTAATTGTTGCACTACCACGATTACCAATAGCACTTTCGGTACTGATTGGAGACGCCAACGCGACCTGCTCCGCGCGGGTAATGTTCATATCAAGGTTTTGCGATTCACGACGCGTTGGGCTAATTAAAAATTTATCCCCCAATTGAAAACTACCGCCTTCAAAGCGAATTTCCATGCCTTCGATTTCTATTGATTCAGGAAACGCTCCGCTTAGGGCATTGGTTTGTAGTAACTCACCATCGCTAACGCGCTTTACTCGGTAGGTAAAATCATCCGGTCCAGGGAAGGTTATTTCATAGTCACTGGTAGACAATTGTGTGGCGTCTTTAATTTCTACGGCAATAATTCGATCATCAGGGTTCGCGTTGTTTCTATCGCCCAACACACGTTGGTACGTTTTTAGCGGTTCGTTAATATCGCTGAAAAAGTCTTCGCCTTTTAAGCCATCATAATCCACACCCAGTTTGTGTTGATCATTCATGGTTTGTGAAATCACTAAACCAAGACGGCCCAGTTGATTAAGGGTGGGGTCGAGAACGTCTTCGCGAAAATCAAGAATGCCACCCAGCTGCCCGCCAGTGATTTCATTCGTTACATTCTGAACGTTGACGCCCTTGCGAAAATAAATGTCTACGCGCGACGGATCTTTCGCACCCGTGTCGGTGAATACTTCGTTATATTCATTCCCAACAACAAGCGCCTGTCCATTACCGATAAAGACGTTAAACACGTTGTCGTCTTGCTCAACAATGTTAACTTGAACAAATTCGGCTAAGTCTTTAAGCAAGCGATCTCGCTGATCCAGTAGTTCGCTCGGTTCAATCCCTTGAGCGCTTGCACTGGCAAATTGTATTTGTTCATTAAGCTCGGCAATGGATTCAGCAATGGTGGAAATTTGTCCGGCGATAACACCCATTTGCCCATTGATAATATCGTTTTGTTCAAATAAACGGTCACTGATGGCACTAAAACGATCTACAAGACCATTCGCTTCGCTGATCAATACTTCGCGCGCAGGTAATGAAGACGGATCATCCACAGCGGCTTGCATCGCACCAAACATATTTTCAAGGCCGGGCTGCACACCCGTCCCACTATCAGCCAGTAAACTGTTAATTTGTCCGGCATTGACCGACAGTGCATTAAACTGATTAAAAGTGGAGGTATCACGGCGTAATTGTTCCGTTAAAAACTGGTCATACACGCGTCGCACGGAATCTACACTAACCCCCGATCCCACCCAAATACCGCTATCAAATTGCGAGTTATTTTCGGTAAAGCTAACCTCTTGACGCGAATAACCTTCCGTTCCTGCATTGGTAATATTATTACCTGTGATGGTCAGCGCAGCTTGTTGAGCCCGTAAACCTGAGATACCAATATCAAGAATATTACCCATCTTGGTTCTCCGTAGTCAGGCCTGACTTAAGTGCGTCATTTAACGTATCGCCATGATAAATACGTTCAACTTTACTGCCGTAGTTAGGGTCAGTAGCATAGCCAGACTGCTGTAGAGCATGGCCGTATGTTTCACCGGAAACGCTCTCGTTAATTGCGTTCTGATAGCGCGCTGAATTTCGCAAGAAGTCGGCGTAATCTGTTAAGCCCTCTTCCAAAGAGCCATAAGCCCGGAACTCCGCATTTTCATTAATGCGAACACCTTGACGGTATTCATGAGTTTGCACAGAAACGGTTTCACCCTGCCAACCGCCATTTGCTTTTATGCCAAACAGGTTGTGTGATGGGTTTCCCTCAGTATCCTGAATCGTGTATTTGCCCCAGCCTGTTTCCAATGCCGCTTGAGCAACAATCGCTTTTGCATCAACGCCTAGATCAGCACCTACCTTTTCGGCCAGCGGATATAAAGCGGCAACAAACTCTGCCGGCGTGGCAAACCCTTGCCCTTTGGTACCTGCACCTGACGCGGTAATGGAGTCACCACTTTCAGTGAAACTTGGCACAGGGGGGAGGGATAAATCATGTGAGTTTTTAGGCAGCGCTTGTAGCTCTTCCTCCACCCGCTCAATAGCCTGAGATATACCGGTAAAACGACGTTCAAAAATACGCGACTGGTCGACATTGGTATCGGTTGAATTACCGTCACCGTACTGCGCCATTAACTGACGGTGAATCACCTCGGCAAGGCCTGTACCTTGGCCTGACGTCAAAGATACCGACATTTGATCATCGTACATTTGGCGATAAAAATCGGATTCTGGGGAGTTGAACAAAGAGTCTTCGGAGAACACATCCGAGGCGTCACGCATGGATTTGAGCATCATGCCCATGAACATAGACTCAAACTGTTTAGCGACTTCTTTTAACGCGGCATCTTGGTCGCTTTTACCGAGCGTACGAATGCCCTGAAGACCATTAATGTCGTTAAAAACGTTGGCTGTATTTGCTTGAGCTTGAATCATGTCAGTTACCTCTAATGAGGAAACTGCAAGAGGTGGGCCAAGTGGTGTTTGTTGCGCTTTGGTGATTGATCCAACAACGATGAATCACCAAGTTTGGGAGATTAACCCTGGGAAGAGCCGTTTAATCCGCGTGGCGGATTAAACGGCGAACATAGCATGAAATATATGGGTTAGCGCATCATTGGCGGCATACCGCCACCTGGCATTCCACCCGGCCCACCTTGACCGCCAGCACCACCCATGGCGCGCATCATTTTTTGCATGCCGCCTTTGCCGCTGACTTTTTTCATCATTTTTTGCATTTGTTTGTGCTGTTTCAATACGCGGTTAACGTCTTGGATCTGGGTTCCAGAACCGGCGGCTATACGCTTTTTACGTGAGCCGTTGATTTTGTCTGGGAAACGACGCTCGTCACGGGTCATTGAGAAGATGATGGATTCAACTTGTTTGAACTGCCCTTCAGCCGCAGTGGTTTGTTTTGCCATCGCGCCTAGGTTGCCCATGCCCGGTAGTTTATCGAGCATTCCGGTTAGTCCACCCATGTTTTTCATTTGCTGTATCTGATCAAGGAAGTCTTCTAAATCGAAGCCTTTACCTGTTTTCAGTTTTTTAGCGAGCCTATCTGCTTTGCTTTTGTCTATTTTGCGTTCAGCTTCTTCGATCAGGGTAAGTACGTCACCCAAATCAAGAATACGAGAAGCTACACGGTCTGGGTGGAAAGGTTCGAGTGCGTCGACCTTCTCGCCCATACCCATAAATTTGATGGGCTTGCCGGTAATATGGCGAACCGATAACGCGGCACCACCACGCGCATCACCGTCGGCTTTTGCCAAGATGATACCGGTAAGTGGCAGTGCATCGTTGAATGCTTTGGCGGTGTTCGCCGCATCTTGACCTGTCATGGCATCGACCACAAACAAGGTTTCGATTGGGTTAATACCGGCGTGGAGGTCTTTGATCTCCTCCATCATGTCGTTATCGACGGTCAAACGACCGGCGGTATCAACTAATAGTACATCGTAAGCACCACGTTTGGCGGCATCAATTGCAGAGCGAGCAATATCAAGAGGCTTTTGATCACTTGCCGATGGGTGGAATGATGCACCCACTTCACCGGCTAAGGTTTCTAGCTGTTTGATCGCCGCAGGGCGGTATACATCAGCCGACACCACCATGACTTTTTTCTTTTCACGTTCTTGCAAGAACTTCGCAAGCTTACCAACGGTGGTGGTTTTACCCGCACCTTGTAAACCGGCCATTAACACTACCGCAGGGGGCTGGGTGGTTAGATCCAATTTTTCATTGGCTTCACCCATGACACTTTGAAGTTCTTCGTGAACAATTTTCAGGAAGACTTGGCCTGGGTTCAGGCTCTTCATTACGTCGGTGCCGACAGCACGCTCTTTAACCTGATTGGTAAAAGCTTTGACAACAGATAAGGCAACGTCAGCTTCTAACAAGGCCATGCGTACTTCACGCAAGGTGCCTTTGATATTCTCTTCGGTCAGTTTCGCTTGGCCAGTTATCCCTTTTAGGGCACTGCCAAGGCGATCGGTGAGGCTCTCAAACATCTCAATGACTCTCTTAGTATCGTTCAGGCTTTATGTCTGCCTGACCGGGTATCCGGTGAACAAGCCCGGTCGCTTTACCCGGTAGCTATATATAATGGCGACAGTATAGCGCGATGACTGGCGGTTCCAAAATCAGAATCTGAGCCTTCCGTTTTTATCATGATGCTTCCGTGAATTAGCCCCGTGTGCGACACTGGCCATACTGTGTTGAGGACGATACATGACCGCTTTATTGTTGGCGCTACCTGCCGCCTTTTTCTATCTATTTGCAGTGTTTCGCCAGTTTTTGGTGATAACAGGAAACAAAGCCCCCGCCCGTAGCATTGTTATTGGCTGTGCTGCGATGGGAGCCATGTTTCATTTGGGTTCATTGAGCCTCACGTTAGTCGCCGTAAATGGGCTAAATTTAGCGATGTTTCAAGTAGGCTCGTTAATCTCTCTAGTTATTACGTTGCTGCTTATTTTTTCGGCGTGGCGAAAGCCGGTTGATAACTTATTCGTTGGTTTACTGCCGATGGCGGCGGTGCTCGCGCTGCTTGCTGCCACCATGAATCACAACGTATTACTCACGAATGTGAGTTATGCCTTGGTATGGCATATTCTTTTATCGGTATTGGCGTTTAGTTTATTTACCATTGCGTCGGTTCAGGCGGTATTGGTTATCCTGCAAGATCGCCAGTTACGCCAGCATCAAACACGCGGTTTGATTCGTTCGCTCCCACCGTTGCAAACAATGGACGCCCTGCTGTTCGAAATGATCTGGCTGGGTATGATCTTACTAACCGCCGCCTTTGCGATTGGCTTACCCAGCATTAGTGACATTCATGCTCAACAGTTGATGCATAAAATCGCCTTTTCCGTCATGGGCTGGTTGGTGTTTGCAACGCTGTTATTTGGGCGTTTCCGCTTTGGTTGGCGTGGCCCGGTTGCCGGGCGCTGGACATTAACGGGAACCGGCTTCTTAATCATTGCCTATTTTGGCAGCCAGTTTGTGATTGAATATCTTATAAACTGATCACTAGGCTGCCACGCCTACTATTAGTAAAGTCACAGGGGATAAGTCGCTGCTCTTGCTTGACAGCTCCCCCCTAGTGCCTATGATGGCGAAACTAAAAGTAACCACAGGATACCGTCTTGAACGACGTTCCCTTAAGTATGCTCTTCGGCATACTTGCTCTCCTGATTGTATTGTCAGGATTCTTTTCTAGCTCTGAAACCGGGATGATGTCTCTCAACAGATATCGTCTGCGCCACTTAGCAAGAGGCAAACACAAAGGTGCGCTTCGCGCCGCTCGCTTGCTCGAAAAGCCTGACCGCATGATTGGTACGATTCTCACCGGTAATAACCTGGTGAATTTCGCGGCGGCCGCCTTGGCCACTATTATTAGTCAGCGTTTATGGCCGGATAACCCGGATCTTGCCGTCTTTGTTAACACTATCTTATTCACCTTAGTGGTGCTTATTTTTGCCGAACTGACACCTAAAACGTTAGCCGCCATTGCCCCCGAGAAGATCGCATTTCCTGCGTCTCGTATTTTACTGTGGTTGCAATGGTTGCTGCATCCTGCGGTTTGGTTTGTTAACGCCATTGCGAACGCCTTGTTAAAGTTGATCCGCTTTGATGTATCGAATCAAACACCTGACAACCTAAGTACCGAAGAGCTGCGTACCGTAGTGCGTGAAGCAGGGTCGATGATTCCCAAACGTCACCAGCACATGCTTATTTCGATTCTTGATCTCGAAAAAATGACGGTCAACGACATTATGGTGCCACGCAACGAAGTGGTCGGTATTGATCTAGATGAACCCCTGAGCGATATCATTCAGCAGCTTCGTACCACCCAGCACACACGTTTACCCGTGTTTCGTGGTGACATTAATAACGCTGTGGGTGTATTGCATACACGCAACATCAGCCGCTTCTTATCCTCTGGTGAGTATTTAAAAGAAGACATCGAAGAAGCCAGCCGCGAGCCTTACTTTATTCCCGAAAGTACGCCGCTGCACACACAGCTGTTTAACTTCCAAAAATACCAGCGTCGAATTGCCTTAGTGGTAGACGAATACGGTGACGTTGAGGGTATCTGTACACTGGAAGATATTCTGGAAGAGATTGTCGGTGAATTTACCACTGACGTGTCATCCACTAGTTCGCCAGATGTGCACCCACAAGATGATGGTAGTTTTATCATCGACGGCACAGCGTTTGTTCGTGAAGTGAATAAGACGATGCATTGGGAGCTTCCCATTGATGGCCCTAAATCAGTCAGCGGGATGATTGTTGAGTACCTTGAGCATATTCCGGAGTCACCGGTGTGCTTGCGCATTGGCCGCTATCGTATTGAGATCATGCAGGTAAAAGACAATATGATCCGTAGCGCGAAGGTCACCCTCGACCCGAATGTGCCAAAAGCCGACAACGAGCACTAAGCCGGTCGTTGTCTGTCACTAAGAGCGAATACCTATGAGGTGTTCGTTCTTCTTTCTAACTTCCTCCTCCCAACTCACAACGCCATTACTAGGCTGGCTTAAAATTCCACCCGGTTGAACTCACTTCAGGGGTATAAGCCCTTCAGTGAAACCGCTACAATGTCGCACCAAATTTGAGCCACCGAAACGAATTGTCATGACCGATCAGAAAGCTCGCAAGATATTAGTTACTAGTGCCCTACCGTACGCCAATGGTTCCATTCACCTAGGCCATTTGCTGGAATACATCCAGACGGATATTTGGGTGCGCTTCCAAAAAGCACGCGGCCAGCAGTGTACTTATGTATGCGCAGACGATGCCCACGGCACCGCCATCATGTTGCGTGCCGAAAAAGAAGGCATCAGCCCAGAAGATCAAATTGCACGCGTTAAAGCGGAACACGAAACCGACTTTGCCGATTTCCAAATTGCCTTCGATAACTTTCACAGCACTCATACTGAAGAAAACCGAGAGCTGTCAGCTGAAATCTACAAAGCTTGCCGCGACAAAGGTCACATCGCTACGCGCAGCATCAAACAGCTATATGATCCGGTAAAAGAAATCTTCTTGGCTGACCGCTACATTAAAGGCGAATGCCCTAAGTGCCATGCAGAAGACCAATACGGTGATAACTGTGAAGCCTGTGGTGCGACCTATACGCCTGCAGATTTGGTGAAACCTTTCTCTGTAATTTCAGGCGCGACACCGATTGAAAAAGAATCAGAGCATTTTTTCTTTAAACTGCCGGATTTCCAAGAGTTTCTTCAAACATGGACGCGCTCGGGGACACTTCAAGACGAAGTCGCTAATAAACTCGCTGAGTGGCTAGATTCTGGCTTGCAAGAGTGGGATATATCACGCGATGCCCCTTACTTTGGTTTTGAAATTCCTGATGCGCCGGGCAAGTACTTCTATGTTTGGCTAGACGCCCCTATCGGCTACATGGCCAGCTTTAAGAATTTATGTGACCGTCGTGATGATCTCGATTTTAACGATTACTGGAAGCCGGATTCAGACGCCGAGGTGTATCACTTCATCGGTAAAGACATCATTAACTTCCACGCCCTCTTCTGGCCTGCGATGTTAACCGCCGCCGATTATCGCACCCCTACTGCCGTAAATGCCCACGGTTTTGTGACGGTGAATGGCGCGAAGATGTCTAAGTCACGAGGCACATTCATCAAGGCACGTACTTATCTGAATCACTTAAATCCAACGTATCTGCGTTACTACTTCGCCGCTAAGTTGAACAACAGTGTGGATGACTTCGACCTTAATCTTGAAGACTTCGTGCAGCGCGTAAACTCCGACCTTGTTAACAAGCTCGTTAATATTGCCAGCCGTACCGCCAATTTTGTTAAAAAATCTGGCGGAACCTTAAGCGAGAATTGCGCTGAAGAAGCCATGGTGCAAAGTTTCATTGATGCCGGTGATCAAATTGCGGCGCATTACGAAAACCGCGAATTTGGCCGCGCGATGAAAGACATCATGGCCTTGGCTGATCGCGCGAATGAATACATTCAAGATAAAGCCCCTTGGGCCATGTCGAAAGAAGAAGGCCGCGAGCAAGAAGTGCTCGATGTCTGCTCAGTTGCGGTGAACCTTTTCCGTCAGTTAATGACCTACTTATCACCGGCATTGCCTGAACTGGCCGAAAAGACCTGCGCTTTCTTGAATCTTGATGACCTGAACTGGGACAGCCGCACAAATATCCTGCGCAACCATGCCATCAATAAGTTTAAACCTATGCTTGCACGTGCAGAAATGGATAAAGTCACGGCCATTCTGGAAGAAACCAAAGTCGAACTTGAAAAAGAAAACGGTGGCGCACCAGCGGCAAGCGATGCAAAAGCCAGCAAAAAAGCCGACAAGAATAAAGACAAGGGGCCAGCTAAACGTGAAGATGGTTCAGAAGCCATTGCAGAAACCATCGAGTTTCCAGACTTCGCTAAAGTTGATCTACGCATTGCTCGCATCGTCAAAGCCGACCACGTTGAAGGCGCAGATAAGCTTCTGCAGCTAACTTTGGATATCGGCAATGGCGAAACACGCAATGTGTTCTCTGGTATAAAAGCCGCTTACCAACCAGAAAACTTGGAAGGCAAGCTCACTGTGTTTGTTGCCAATTTGGCACCACGTAAAATGAAATTTGGCATGTCGGAAGGCATGGTATTAGCTGCCGGACCTGGAGGCGCAGACATTTGGCTGCTTGAACCACACGACGGCGCTCAACCTGGAATGAGGATAATGTAATGAAGTTTTTCGTCACTTTTTTATCAGCAATGTTTTTATTGGTCGGCGCTGTTCCTGAAGCCGATGCTAAGCGCTTTGGCAGTGGTGGCTTTGGTAAAAGCTACTCCTCACCGTTCAAAAGCTCACCCGCCAAACAGCCGGCTAAAGCATCGCCAGAACAAGGCAAAGCAGCACCGGGCCGTGGTGGCATGATGGGCGGAATGATGGGTGGACTATTAGCCGGTGGCTTATTTGCCTACCTGCTTGGTAGTGGTGCCTTTGAAGGCCTACAAATCATGGACATGCTACTTATTGGCTTAGCGGTGTTCGTTATTTTCCGTTTGCTTAAAGGTATGGGGGCCAACCAAGCTCGCCGACCGCAGGCGGCGAATGCTATGGGTGGGCATCAAAGCGCACCTCATGCTCAGCACTTTCAAGCTGAGCAAGCCTTTGACTCAGGCAGCGCAGTCGATACTCAAGAGCACCCTCTGAACTTGCCAAGCAACTTTGATGCAGATGCCTTTATCGGCGGCGCGCTAGATCATTACCGCCTTGTTCAACAAGCGTGGAATGATGGCAACCTAGATCTTATTCGCGAATACGTCAGCCAAGATCTGTTTGATGCCTTAGCGGCTCAACGTAATCGCCTGATGGTTCCACCGAAGACAGACATTGTGGATCTAAATGCTGAGATTGTACGTGCGGACGAAACGACTCAAAAACGTGAAATCAGCATTCTGTTCCGTGGCTTGTGTAAAGACGAGTTGGAAAAATCGGAAGATGGTATTTTTGATGTCTGGCATCTAGAGCGCGACTTAAATAATGACGATGCGCCTTGGATTGTTGTGGGTATTGAAGCTGAATAATGGCATTGCAAAAGAGACTCTTGGTCGCTGAACTTTCAAACGGCCAAAAAATAAGCCCGAACACGGATGTACGGGCTTAAAAGTGGAGATAAAGTTCCCTATGTCGAACCTTATGTGTGAATACTAACGATCCCTCCTAAACATATACAGGTGTAAAGGAGTCAAAACTGTCACATAACGTGCCAGTGTTTCGTTTTTTAAATAATTCAACGGAACTTTTTCTGAAAAATCAAAATACACCCTGCGTAGAAATTCCATTTAGGCCGCTTGATTTAAGCCATTCCAATTCTCTACTTCTCTACTTCTCTACTTCTCTACTTCTCTACTTCTCTACTTCTACTGCACTATCATGTACTCGCTATGCTCGACTCTTTCCTAAAATCCACCAGCCCAATATTCGGAATGTAAAGTAACAAACGTACCCGGCGAATAGCGTATCGCTCAAGAAGTGTCCGCCTTGAGTAATTCGCGAGATACTTAATACAACACCTACCGCAACCCCACTCCAAAACCAACGACGCCCGAGCATCCAACCTAGTGTCATGAACCAAAAACCCATCGCAGCATGACCACTGACAAAAGAATTACACCCTTTATTGCAAGTATCGTTAATCACAAAGGCTGGTGTGAACGTTTTACGACCATCAAACTGCTCTACATTTTTTGGCCGTGCTCGATCAAAGCCTTCTTTAAAGACGCTATGTACCAAAATACCCGGCCCAGCCAACAAGGTGACTAATAAAAAAACCCAAATTTTACGCAGTGACTTATCGATGCCTCCGGGAATAAACCCTGAAATCACGGTGAACAACAATACAGGAACAAGAAAAAATGGAATGTAGCGAAAAATTCCATAAATAGAATCCCCTACCGGGCTATTTTTAGCCGCCCACTCGCCAGTATTATGATCATAAAATAGCCCACTTACGGCTAAATCTATTGATGGCACAGAAACAAATAAGATCACAAAAAATAAAAAGCTGATCCAATCAATATGCTGACGAAAAAACAACCACATGAAATTCACTCTCATTGTTAAAGCACACTAAATAATACTTACGTACGTATTTTTAGTGTGGGGATTCGTAAAATATAGATACTGACGCCTACACCAATCGCAGGCAATAAATAATGCAGCAAGGGTCGATCCACCAACACAAATGCCGTTAACAGCATCATGCTCCACATTAAAACTAAGGGCACCTCTGATTAATGAAGTAGTGCTGCGCGTGAGTCCTGTAACGCTTTAGATCGAGGCGTTGATCGAAGTTAATGACGGGTCCTTAATAAGATCAACAACAAAGATATAAAGTGTTTACAGGCCACGCCCTTTGGGGACTTCAGGAAAACACCATTTCTGCGTTGCTACTTTTTGACGTGACCCGCCATGCCTTCAAAGTAGCGCCTTGAACTGTCATTTTTCTGAAATCCACAGCCTCCACTGCATTATTCAGAGGTGCCCCAAGGTATAATATTTGCACGCAACGGCATACCTTTGCCATCGAGATAATATACTAGAAACCGCCCCATTCGAGGATGGCAAATTAGCCACTGATAAAATCTGGGAGAGGTGCGAACAAAGCAGCCAGCGGCTAATAATAGAAATGGAGTGGTCGGTAACACGGGAAGAAATATACCGGCAAAGCCCAATACAACACAAAGCCACCCTAGCCCCATCACCAGCATCTTGATTACTGGGTTGCGAATTGAGCCCTGGGGCAAATTTTTAGCCGCCCCCTTCGATCCACTATCAAGCTCGGTCATCGTTACCTTTACCCTAAAATCTGCGGCTAAAGCGACGACGATATTCGGTAGGAGTTAACCCTGTTTTTTTACGGAACAATCGTCGGAACGAGCTGGCATCCTCATAACCTACATCATTCATGACTAGGTCCACTGTGCGTTCTGTTTCTTCTAATAGCTTTCGCGCCGCCTCTATTCGTACCGATTGAATATAGGTATTCGGTGGCATGTCGAGTGCGGTATTAAAGCGGCGAATTAAGGTGCGCTTCGACATACCAAAGCGGTCAGCAAGATCTTCAACCATAACATTTTCAGCGAAGTGCTCATCCAGCCAACGTTGAATTTCAGAAATTTTGTCATCACGGTGAGGCTTAGCTAAACGCATTAAAGAGTATGTTAATTGGCTATCACGGCGATAATCAACCACGAATGCCTTAGCGGTTTGCATCGCGACTTCAAAGCCGACAGTACGTTCAATAAGATGCAGTGCTAAATCCAACCAAGCTAAGCCACCACCAGCACAATAGACATTATCATCTCGGGTAATTAATTGATCAGCGTGCAGTTGCACATTCGGATAACGTTGCTCAAATAGATCTTTATAGCCCCAGTGAGTCGTTGCGCTACGCCCATCCAGAATACCCGCTTCGGCCAATAAAAAATTGCCCGTACAATTGCCACAGATAACCCAGCCAGCCCTATCAGCACGCTGTAACATGGACATCGCTTGACGGATAGTGGTGTTATCTGAGGTGAGAATTTCTTTGATAGGCCCGCCAATCGTCGGTACGACAATAGCATCCGCGTGGCGTATGTCATCGAAACTCATGTGCGCCGCAATTTCTATCCCATTGATGCATTTCACTGGCTTGCCATCTACCGTTGCGATACGCACATTGAAGTAACGTTCAGGGTCTTGCCCTTGAATGCTATTCCATGTGACGCCAGCTAAGGCCAACAAATCAACGACCCCGGTAATGGCAGAAGAGAGCGCTTTAGGAAAACCAATCACGACGATATTTTGCATAGGCTGTCACATCAGACATAAAGAGGGGCTATATTGCCGCTTCATGGCCTGAATGACAAGGTGGGCTTCCGCCTCAGGTGTACGAATGAAGAATGGCTAAAAACACAGCGCACGATTTACCAGGAGGAACGAGAGAAGCCATCCTTGGCTCTCGAGTAATGACGCTATTACACATAGAGACGTTTAATAATACAGGTAGGCACCGGTGCCAAACGCTCGATAATCTTCATCAAAGTGCGTGGTCATATCAACATACACTTCCATGGTGCGATATAGGTGATAGCTTACTCGCCCTCGTGCGTATGGAGTTGTTTCGTCTTCATTGATTTTCACACCAAGTACTGGAGAAATATCAATGGTGTCGTACTTAGTGATAAACCAACGTACACCTGCAGATAAATCAAGCCCTGCACGGAATTTTTTCTCATCTTCAGTCAACGTGGTACTGGTTAGATCATCACTGTATCGTGATTCAAACTCGTACTTTGCATAGGTCGCCTTCGCGGTGCCGATAAAGTCAGTTTTCGCCGTTAACGGTAAGTGTGTTCCTAAGCTGAAACCGACCAGTATTTCATTACTGTCTACGCTGTACTTTTTACCGCGAGTACCAACTTTGTCGTCAACAAAATCATTAGCGACATCGAATTGGTAAATGAGGCCTTTTTTCAACTCTTCTGAGTACACTGCTGACACATAGTGACCAAGGACTTCTTCACCAAACCCTTTCACACCGATTTTCTGATAATCGTAAGTAGTGCCAATGTAGTTATAGTTAAAGGGTTCGGTCGCTGCTGCGGTAAGTGACGCCCCAACGAACAGCAGGCCAAGCACTGCTGATGTGATATTTTTCATTTTAAGTGTCCGTATTGAATTAGGTACCTATCGACGAATCCAGCAAGACATTTATGTGGTGAGATTATTATGTGTCTGCGCTTATCTGATTGGGACAATACGTATAAAACATACACCTGTCTATCTTTTAGTCGGTGATTGCGACTTCTACTCATGGATATTGCACTCTTGATGATCTGCATCAAGTATGAAAAAAGGGCTGTGATTTCTCACAACCCTCAACGCGTCATGGGTGGAGGTTAGTTACATATCGCTGAAATAAAGGCATCCATTCCGAATATCTCTGTATACAGGTTGCAATAACGACTTTCTGAATCAAACCCTGTTTCAGCCTGCACCCGAGCTTTCAAGCCTGCCATCGTGTTATTACCTACGACCATACGTATGCCTTGATCTTCCTGCGTATCAAACGCCATCAAGCGTTCAGCGCTGGTGTCCGTCGTCCATGTTGTCCACTGCGGCAAGTTCGAATCCACACCCTGTGCTGGCGAGCCTGTGATCGCTAAATTCGCCCAATAAGAAGACATCGTACCTGCAAGGTAGGTGCGCCCTACTTTGTTCTTATTGGTAAATAGTGCAAAAGTCAGGCTGGGCGTCACCGCAAGGTCTGGGTTATTCATGGTGTAACCAATTTCTAGGCCGTGTGCTGCGCCTAAAATGTCCGCCATATCCAGCACGACAAGATTGGGCTCTTCATCCCAATCAAAACGATAGACGTATACGTCATCTTGATTCTGCGACATCGCATCCGCCAGTTCATACATGCTGGTAATACCCCATGCTTCTGAGTAGTACTTGCCTGCCAGTTGGTAATCCCCTGAGTTTTGAATCAATGGAACCGTATCTGCGACTTCTGTGGTGTAATCTTCACGTGATAATAAAAACAATTTGTACTCATCTCGGTTGGTTCCAAGAATCACGGGCACTTTGTGATACTCACCAGTGCTGAAGGTTGTTTTAACATCCAACGCAGGAATCACGGTGCCATCCTGTACTATGGTCGGCATATCAAGGAAGGCCCCCAATTTGGTGTTATACAGTGAGTACAGTGCTTGTGGGCTCATGCCTTTGAGGTAATCGGCAAGCTGGGTTTGCGAGAGGGTGTCTTGTAATTCAATCGCGGCTGCACGATCAGTCGCTAAACCATCACGTTTTCAGGGTCGCCGCCAAAACTCGCTATATGACGATTCACCCATCTAAGTGCATTCACTTGATCCAGCGTGCCATAGTTGCCCGATTGGGTTTCCGCTGAGCTGCTTTCGTTATGCATTTCCGGTAATGAGAACCAACCCAGCGGCCCCATGCGGTAGTTAAAATTCACGACAATAACACCATATGTCTCGGCCAAATATTTACCTGTATAGGTGCTGCTTTCACCGAGTGAGTTACCACCACCATAAATCCATAACATGACCGGTAGGTTATCGGTTGAGGTGGCCTTGGCCGGTTTCCAAATATTGAGATACAAGCAATCTTCACTGCCAATCATTTCACCATAGAGCGATGTCGGCGCGGCATTTAATTTGTCCCCTAACTGGATACACATGTCTCCGGGTGCAACGGCAAGAATATTATCAGTAGAATCAGCCACGGGTTCTGGGGCTGCCCAACGACGCTCCCCCTCAGGGGCTTTTGCTGCACGAATACCTTGATAGGTCATGACGCCATTGTCTTCGTAATGGCCAAAGAATGTCCCTTGTGCGGTCGTCACTGCAGTGGAGGTATCCAGTGTGAAGTTCACATCGGTGACACTCGATTCATCACTCGATTTAAAAATACGACGCCCTGCATTTCCCGTATATCCTTGTGGAGGTGCGATCTCGACATAATAACTGCCACCCGGTAATTCAAATGAGTATTCGCCGTTATTGTCAGTCGTGGTTGTCAGTGATTCTTCATAATTACTGACAGTCACAGCAACGCCAGATTGTGGGTAACCATCGATGGTTACCACACCTTCTACATTACAGCCTGTTAACATCAATGCTGATAAGGCGCCTGCGGCTATCTGAATCGCACGCACAGAATAGCCCCTAAACATAAATACTTTAGTCATAGTTTTCTCGTCTTTTATTAAAATATTGGCTTAATTAATTTTTTATTATTTCGCATCTATTGAGTGGGTTACGACAGGGAGAATACCATTAAACACAAATGCCGTTGCTTCATTATAGGCTTCGGTAAAATCAGGAATTTTGTTTTGTCCCACTCTATAACTAAGATCAACCGAATCAACACGAAAATCATCAGAAAATATGCTGAAATATGTGGCTAAACAAAAGTGCCAGTGATGAGATAATCGCTCAGCAGATACATAGGGGTATATTTGTTTTATTCGCTGTAAAAACAGTTGTGAAACCGGGTTATAAAACGCTGCAACTGTAGATAATATCGGTGTCTTTTGTCGCATCATTTGTGGAACTAGTTTTAAATAATTTCGCCATCCATCGCTTTCCGCACTCATGGTAAGTAATGGATCAAAGAAAGCGCTGATTACTTGTTTAAAGTGTTCTTCTGGCGGTAAGTTCTTATCTATCTTATCTAGCCCTTCACATCGCATGGAGTTAATGACCGTCGCGCGACGATTAATGACCTCATAGAATAGTTTTTCTTTCCCTCCAAATAAGTCGGTAACCTCAGCTGTACGAACCCCCGCTTGGTTTGTTATCTGTCGTACCGTGACGGAGTAATATCCATAAGATGCAAATAGAGCTTCAGAGGCATCAAGTAAAGCTTCTCGATTATTGGCTAATCGTTGATTCATACATTTTTACTCCTCTTTTTCTCTAATGGACTGATTACTCCAATCTTGGAACAAACGTTCCATGGATTTATAATGGCATGAAATAAAACCCTAAAACAGACCTTTCTCATATCAGTAGGTGTTTATATAGGCCAACATCACACGCTTAAACGAAAGATTAGGAGGCATTATGGCCATATAACAGGTCTTTACGTACATCCACCACTTTAACCTTCGAAGACTATTTAATTTTTTTACTCTTCTCTGTAATCTCACCCCGTTTGTTCATTTAATAGCGGGGTCTGATTGTTTTGAGACACCTATGGAATATAAATCGAGGATGTAATCATGCGTACGGATGTTGAATTTCAATCAGGTGGCGAGCGTTGCGCTGCATGGCTCTATTTACCTGAATCAACACACCCCGCCCCTATTATCGTTATGGCTCATGGACTAGGAGCCGTGAGATCCATGCGCCTTGATGCGTTTGCAGAACGTTACTGCGCTGAAGGCTATGCATGTTTAGTCTTTGATTACCGTTACTTTGGCGACAGCAGCGGCGAGCCTCGTCAATTATTAAGTATCAAACATCAATTAGAAGACTGGGCTAATGCGGTAAAGTTTGTCCAAAAGGATAAGCGCGTTGATAACTCTAAAGTGATTATTTGGGGAAGCTCATTCAGCGGTGGCCATGTATTAAAAACGGCCGCGAATGTACCCGGGGTTGCTGGTGTGATGTCTCAATGCCCGTTCACCAATGGCCTTGCATCAACATTAGCCTTGCATCCAGTTAGTTCATTAAAAGTAACTGCATTGGCGACGCTTGATTTGCTAACGTCACCAGTTAAGAAAATACCCGTGATGGTTAACCTATCTGGACATCCGGGAGATGCTGCTCTGATGACAGCTCCCGATGCCATGAGTGGTTACAATGCGATAAAGCCCGACAATCAGACCATCATCGGACACGTTGCCGCTCGCTTTGGCTTTGCTATTACCACCTATTTCCCTGGCCGTAGCATGGGGGCGATCACCTGCCCTACGTTATTAATTGCCTGCTTAAAAGATTCTGTTGCACCGGTTGGCCCAACCTTAAAATACGCTAAAAAATTGCGTCAAGGCACCGTTTTAGAATTCGATACTGGCCACTTTGATATCTATGTTGGCGAATGGTTTGAGAAAACAGTACAAACGCAAATCGATTGGTTAGCGAAAGAGTTTCCGCTGAAACGTGCGTAAGCTTTCGACGCTACATGGTTCGTGGTTAATTGTCGTTCAGCGCCTGTTTTTAAGGCATTAGGCGACAATTAAACCAGCCCTATACGAGCCGCGGCTTGTGTTAGTGCTTCAAGATCTCTGCGTATTGATTCACTTTTATCTGACCCTGCTGCGCACCGGATATATTGCGCTGCTCTTGCTGTAGCATTTCGAGTAAGCCTTGTTCTTCCTGTAATAAATCTTCCAAGAAGACTTGTTGTTCGTTAGTCATCGATATTAGGTCTTTGACTTGTGCAAACCATTCTTGCATCAGTTCATTACGTTTATTAATTCGCTCTTCTACGCCTTCTTTAACGCCCTGTCGAATAAGTGAACGTAGTTCAAGCGAGAGGTTTTTAACGTCATCAAATAGATCATCATTCATATTACAATTAATTCCGCTTTAAGTGCGCCTGCCTGTTTCATCGCTTCTAATATAGCCATTAGGTCACCAGGCGCAGCTCCCACTTCATTTACGGCTTTTACGATGTCGTCTAAGGTAATTCCCGGGCCAAATTTGAACATTCGGTTATCACCACCATCATCAATATTGATGTTGGTTTGCGGCACTACCACAGTTTCACCTTCTGCTAGTGCATTGGGCTGCGCGACTTCAAAATCTTCAGTAATGGTAACCGTCAAGCTGCCATGCGTAACAGCCACTGGCTCTATTCGTACATTTTGCCCCATGACGATAGTGCCGGTGCGCGAGTTAATGATTATCTTAGCGCGCTCTTTACCGGTTTCTATTTCTAGGTTTTCTATTATCGAAAGATACGCCACTCGCTGGCTGGTATCACGTGGAGCACTAATCCTAATACTAGCAGCATCTAATGCTTCTGCTGTTCCCGGCCCGAGAAGGTCATTAATTTTTTCGGTCATATAGCGGGCCGTGGTGAAATCTGGCTGGTCTAAGTTGAAGATCATGCTGTCACCGCGTCCAAAATTACTTGGCACTGCTTGCTCAACCGTTGCGCCATTAGGTATGCGCCCCACACTAGGGACATTAACAGTGATGCTTGAACCATCGTTGCCGTCAGCGCCAAAACCGCCAACCACTAAATTCCCCTGCCCAACAGCGTATATATTTCCATCCGCCGCTTTTAACGGTGTAAACAACAAAGTGCCGCCACGTAGGCTTTTGGCGTTGCCTAACGACGATACGGTGATATCTACACGCTGGCCGGGCTTAGAGAAAGGCGGTAATTCAGCGGTAACCGACACGGCAGCCACGTTCTTAAGCTTTGGGTCTGTGCCTTGAGGTAACGTGATGCCAAATTCAGTCATCATGTTAAGGAAGGTTTGTGTGGTAAACGGCGCTTTATCGCCGCTACCGTCTAGGCCCACAACCAGACCGTAGCCCACGAGTTGATTCGATCGAATACCAGAAATGCTGGTGATGTCTTTAATTCGCTCTGCATGGGCGAGATAGGTAAAAAACCCAAGCATAAGAATGACGATTGTTTGACGCCAGTTTTTCATTGTTTATCCCGTCATTTCGGTGTTTTGGTCACGTTTTCTGTGATGTAACGGGTTTAATGCAGGTCGTATGCCAATTGATGATCAATCAGAACGGCCACCAAGGTGACATAAATATGCGGTCTGCCCATCCTTGCTTAGTGCTGTTATTTAAGTTGCCACGGCCACCAAATGAGATGCGTGCATCAGCAACTTTACTGGAAGCAACAGTATTATCTGGAGTGATATCTTGCGGGCGAATCATGCCGCTTATGCGAATGTATTCATCCCCTTCACTTAGGGTTAACCATTTTTCACCACGAATTCTTAATACGCCATTCGGCAAAATATCGGATACGGTCACGCTAATCTGACCACTCAAGCTGTTGGAGCGATCAGCCTCGCCTTTACCGCTGAATTGTCGGTCGTTTGCGGTTTCAGAGTCCATGGTCAGGTTTTTCCAACCCGGCACAGTGCCTAAAACATTCGGCACAGACATGCTGTTATTCGATGATTTATCCGCGGACGTTTCTGCTGATTTTGACGACTGGTATTGTTCATCAAATATCACCGTAATAATGTCCCCCACTTTGGTCGCTTGCTGGTCGGTGTAGAGACCAATGCTATACCGAGGTTGAAATAACGAACCGGTATTACTTGGCGGCGCCTCTAAGCTTTGCGAAGACACAGGGGCAAAGTCAGGGTCATTAGGAAATACATCCCGCTCTGGTGTCACAGTGCTACAAGCAGCGAGTGTTAATGCAAAACTGAGTGTTATTAGTCGTTTCATGTCACACCTCCTTTGGGTGTTCAAAAGTCGATGTTTACATTACGTATTTTGCGTTAGGAACTGCAGCATTTGGTCAGCGGCTGATACGACTTTGGAGTTCATTTCGTAAGCACGCTGCACAGTAATCATTTTCACCAGCTCTTCAACTACTTCAACGTTGGAGTTTTCGAGTGCGCCTTGAATGACTTGACCAAAACCATCTTCACCCGGAACACCCGCTTGCGGCGCACCACTGGCGGCGGTTTCGTAAAAGATATTTCCGCCCACGGCTTGTAAGCCTGCCGGATTGATATAATCAACGGTTTCAATTTGGCCTAACTGCTGTGGATTGGGATCACCAAACATAGTGGCTTGAACGATGCCATCCTCACTAATGGTGAGCTGGTTCGTTAATTCTGGAATGGTTATTTGCGGCTCTAACGGGTAACCATTGACGTTCACTACCACACCTTCGTTGCTGATGTGGAATGTTCCATCCCGGGTATATCCAATGTTGCCATCCGGCATTTGTATCTGGAAAAAACCTCGGCCATTAACAGCAACATCCAACGGCTGATCGGTAATATTCAGCGAACCTGTGGTAAATACTTTTTGTGTTCCTGCGGTGCGAACACCTGTACCCAACTGCAAACCCGACGGTAAACGGCTATCGGCGGAACTGTTCGCCCCCGGCTGTCGCTGTATTTGATAAATCAGATCTTCAAATACCGGACGATCTTTTTTAAAGCCTGTGGTCGATACGTTGGCTAAGTTGTTGGATACGGTGGTCAGCGCGAGGTCTTGTGCTTCAAGCCCTGTTTTACTCACCCAAAGTGAATTCATCATAATATTAGCCCCTACTGATTCGACATAATTTGAGTGGTTGCGGCGGCGAGTTCATCCACGCGCTTCATCATTTTCACCTGCATTTCATACTGTCGATTCAGCTGAATAAGGCTGGTGAGTTCACTCACGGCATTGACGTTACTGCTTTCTACAAAGCCACCGACAACGGAGATATTTGGATCTGGCTGAGCTGGCGGCGTACCCGGTTCACGAAAACGGAATAGGCCGTCTTCGCCTTTTTCTAGTAATTCACCATCAGGGTTAACAAGCTTCAGCTGCACAGGCTCAGCAACCCCGGCGGGCACTTCGCCTTTTGGCTGTATGGTAATGATGCCTGCTTTCGAGATATCAATTTGCTCATATTCGGGCAAGGTGACTGGACCGCCATCGCCAATCAGCTGGCGGCCGCTGCCGTTGACCACTCGACCGAGTGCATCGACGCTTAAGTCGCCTGCTCGGGTGTAGGCTTCTTGGCCATCCGGCCCCACCACGGCAAACCAACCACTGCCTTCAATGGCAAGATCTAGGTTGTTGCCTGTTTCCATGAGTGACCCCATTTGCAGGTCACTGGCTGGACGCTCTGTCATAGCGTAAGCACGGCTTGGAAAGTGCTCGCCAAAGACGCCCTGAGCACGGCTCTGGGTGTAATCTGAGCGGAAACCTGTGGTGCTGACATTGGCCAAGTTGTTGGCGTGTGCGGCTTGCCCGTAAGTGTTTTGCTTTGCCCCGGACATGGCGATGTAAAGTGCGCGGTCCATAGTGGTGCCTTTTCAATCAGTTCAGTTACTTGTTGATTGCGAAGGGCGTGCCAACTAATAAATACCTTTACTTATCAATAGGTTAGAGGTTGTCGAGGCAGAAAAATGGCTCCCACAGAGGAGAAACGGCAAGCGGTTGCCGGTAGGGTGCGGTTATTAATCGTTTTGCGGATACGCCGGTGTGACCCCCTCCTACACTGCTGGGCATCACATGTTAGGAGGGGTCATTCCGGCCTGCCGATAAACAGAGGTTAGATATTCAGAATCGCCTGCGTTATCTGATCTGTAGTCTCAATGGTTTTAGCACTTGCTTGGAAGTTCCGCTGGGCGATGATTAATCCCACCAGCTCTTCGGACAGATCAACGTTGGAATCTTCCAGCGCTGAGGATCGAATTTGACCAAACGACGCCGTTCTAGGTGAGCCTACGGTTGGAATCCCTGATTCAAAGGATTCCCCCCATGCGGTATCACCTACAGGTGTTAACCCTTCCGGATTACGGAAGTTTGCTAACGCAACCTGCCCTAATGTTTGCGCCTGACCGTTGGTGAATCGGGCAAAGATAATACCGCCCTCGTCCACTTCAAGGCCCGTTAATCGACCCGTTGCGTAGCCGTTTTGATTCACTTCATTAACCGAGAATTCACTACCAAACTGGGTAGAGCCCGAGAGACTCAACTGGAAGTTGGAGTTGGTAGAGGGATCGGTCAGTGGCAAACCACCTTCGAGCACATTGGTCGATTGCATAGCCCCTGTTGGGTCACCGTTGACATCCACCGGGTCCCAGTTGGTAATAAACAAATCACCAGTAGCAACGTCATCAAGCGAACCATCTTGGTTAAAGAAGATTTCGAAACGCGCTCGTGTTGGTTCTAAGTTATCTGGAAAGACCAAGCCTGGGTCTGGGTCTCCCACGTCTTGACCATCCACCAGCACATACATGGCCCAAACGTTTTGCTCGTTAGGTCGCGATGCATCAAGAGGCTCTTTGACAAAATATTGCGTCATCACATGGCTATTACCCAAGCTATCGTAGATCGTAGTTGAGGTAGCATGGTTATAGGTTTCTTGATCTGTTGGCTCAAAGGCATTTAATACATAGTTACTGTATTCGTCATCGGTCAGTGCTCCAAAAATACCGGAGACCACTGGCTGCGGATCACGAAGGATGTAACCTTCATTAAAGACGAAGTTCACTGAACCGCCGACTGCTGCTGCCACATCCGCTGCGGAGGTTCCCCCCAAGACAACCGGGCCAGTGCCTTCTGCCCCCTGCACAACTAAGGAGTCAGTTACCACTGGGCTATCGATGGCCAGTTTGATGTCTCGCCCTATTTCATTGGTAATAACCAAATTACCATCTGCGCTAATTTCGGCGTTAAAGCCGGGCAATGTCGTCGATCGGTATGCATTGATTTCGTCCGCTATCTCTTCAAGGCTGGTCGACTCAAGCACCTGCCCATTTAAGGTTAGATTCATATCATTGCCCGGCGTGTTATAACCGGAAAAGGGAATTGTCATTACCGTTTCAGCCGAGGCGGTGACGCCTGGCTGCTGATTAAACAAAGAGACGATTTCATTAGCCTCAGCATTATCTGGGATAACAATTTCTGTCTCGTTACCTTCTGGATCGATCAAGGTAACTCGTTGTTCTGGGTACTCGTTACTGACCCCTTCAATACCTGTGGTTAGGAGCGAGCCGTCATCAGGGTTAACCTGCAAGATGCCGTAAAGATCGCCTTCCGAAACATCCAGGCCACCTGCTGAAATGTTCGTGATCGAGATGATAGACGCTTCACCGGCCTCTACCGCATTCAATTCTAGCTTGTATTGTGGTGGTACCGTTTGCGGGACGACTTCCACCGCTGCAGCTTGAATACCTATGTAGTTATCTGCGTCTTGACTGTTTAATTGACGATTAATACTGGCCGCTAATTGCTGCACGGAGCGATATTCTTCATCTAAGGAAACGATGACGGAACCGCTTCGCCCATCAGCGTCAGGAGCTGGAACGGTTAAGTTAAGGCGGAAACTGTTGGTACGGTCCACTTCATCTTGACCAGTCACAATAAACATACTGTCAAAGCCCAACTCAGTGACCGCTTGAGGTTCGCCAACAGTTGGCGTAATGGCGATGCCCTCACCTGCCCCAACCTGAGTATTGGTAAATACGAGCTGGCCACCAACGGCATCCACAGACACTTTGCCGGCTAAGCCACCAGCACCAATGTAAATATCAATTTGCTGCTGTACTGCCACCGCCAGAGCTTCAAGGTTTGCGTAATTAGCCGGTGGAATTGTGATGGTGAATGGCCCACCCACGTTGCCGGTTGAGCTGGTCACTTCAAGATTAAATTCGTTGTTAGCCAATACCGGTTCAACACCACCATCAAGGCGGTTATTACTTAAAAACCCTAAATTAATTAGATCGTAGCCAACCGAGCTAACTGAGTTATCAGCAAGCTGTACAAAGTCACCACGACTCCCTGGCGCTTGTACTTGGAATTCAACACGGCCACCGTTATTAACCGCTAATACTTGCTCATTACCCGCGCCAGCGGTGGCAGTGATTTGGGCATTTATTTCGGCAACGATTTCACCAGTGGTGACACTATTGTATGCCACAGGAGGCGCACCTAACCAAGCCGCCTCACTTAAATTAATAGGGTATAAATCCCCACCTTCGGTAGCAATTCGAAACGCCAATACGTTATCTGTCGCCGGAGCCACCTTGTCTTCCAGATCAAGGGCGCTGTAGGTGTTATTCGCCGTGAGTACTGCAAATTCTCCCGGATCACTGGACACAATATTCAACGCTGGTGTAGCCGTCGTTCGGGTCGTTGTTTGCGTACCAGGAATCGATCTAAAGTCAGCCGTCACTGGGCTTGCCCCAACAAATAACTGCTGCCCTGATGCCCCCGCAGCGACAGTACCAGGAGCACCAAAGTCAGCATCCCAACCAGCGGTGGTCGTGATCGAAAATGACGTGCCGTTCGTGGCGTTATAGCCTGCCCGCTCAATGACAAGCTGACCGGTAACATCGTCCTCAATAGCACGTAATTGCTGAGAACCAAAAGTGGCATCTAACGCCGCTTGGATATCATTCAATACTTCTTGGTTGGTTACTGGGCCTGCGGTGCCCGCCAGAGTAATTGTCTGGCTGCCGTTGCCGTCCCCAATATCAAAAGTCATCGATACCGCACCATAACCAGTACCACTGGTTGCTACTGCAGTGACGGTATTACCAAACATCACTTGTGCCGGAATACCCGCCGCCGTTGGTTGACCTGCGGAGGCTAGAACGGTTTTAGTCGATTCAATAATACCGGCATCCGCGGTACCAATGGCTAAACCGTTTGACTGAAGTTGAAGCCCTTGTTCTTGCAGTACTTCTTCACCCGCATTGAGGTTAACAATCGCCGAAGTGAGGGTTGTTAAGCGCGGTGCCTGATTAGAGATTTCAATACTAATGTCGCCAAGAACACCACTAACAACCCCATTGCCATTTGCTTCATAACCTTGCAAGCGTGAACCATTATTGGCCACCACAAAGCCTTCTTTATCGAGTGAAAATATCCCCGAACGCGTATAACTCACACTGCCTAAATCGTTTAATACAAAGAAGCCGTTACCGTCAACGGCAAGATCAAGGGCATTCTCTGTCCCGCTGATATTACCTTGCGAAAATTCCTGCCGGACGTTATCCACCATGACCCCACTACCCACAGGCTTAAGGCCTGTACCAAGCAATGTGGATGTGTACACATCGGCAAACTCAGCACGAGATTCTTTAAACCCAATCGTGCTCGCATTAGCGATGTTGTTACCTGTCACCTCAAGATCAGTAGAGGCTGCACGGATACCACTTAAACCAATATTAAAAGCCATATTGCTACTCCTCTGCTGGATCAGGCGTCCAGAATTTGTTTAATCTGAGCTAAGGTAGCGCGCTCGCCACCAGTTAGATTGAGCGTCACTTCACCACCAGAATTCATGGTGACGCTATCGACACGTGAGCTCATCTGCATATCAAGTTGCTCACTCTCACCGGCGATTGTGCCGCTGAGCTTAAATACGTATTGACCCGGCGGGTACACGTTCTCAATAGGGTTGCCATCGTCATCCATTACCACGTCGCCATTTTCATCGCGCATATACTGTTTCAAATTCATAGCCGTACGATCAAGGTCAATAATGTCGCCATCAAGCATCATGTTGTAACCATCCCAACGTACCGACATTGAACCTTGATCATGTGAACCCAGCGGAATTTGCTCCAGTGTTTGCCCTGCTGCATTTTCAATCGTCAGAGTGATATCACCGGTGGCCGCAGGGACATCAACATACCCGCTGACGACGCCACCATTGGTTAATAATCCCGTCGTGTTACCTTCAACGATGACACTTTGGCCAACCAAACTTGATGCCTGCAATGCCGCGTTAGACGTAAACTGAGTGGCCATGCTTTGTGCGGTATCGTTTAAATTATCGATGCCTTCCACCGACGAGAACTGCGCAAGCTGGGCTACAAAGGCTTGGTTGTCTGTAGGCTCAAGCGGGTTTTGGTTGTTTAGTTGCGCAACCATCAACTCAAGAAACGCATTTTTACCCAACTCATTGTCTTTCTTTTCGGTCTGGGTCGGCGTGCGATACTGATCGAGAATCGCATTGCTGTTGTTCACTTCATTAATCGACATAATCAGCTCCTTTTACTGACCCAGAGTGAGCGTGCGCTGCAGCATTTGTTTTGCTGTTTTAAGCACCTCTACATTCATCTGATAGCTACGTGACGACGACATCATGTCGGTCATTTCTTCCACCACATTGACGTTCGGGTAATACACATAACCGTCGTCATTTGCCATCGGGTGGTCTGGCTGAAATCGCGCTTGAAGCGGGGCGTCTTTTTCAACAATGCCATCCACTCTAACCCCAGCCCCCATTGCAGCATCGGTATTCATAAAACCATTGGTGTCCAAACTTTTTGCGTTGGCTTCTTTTTCTAAGACTGAAAACCAAGGCTTACGAGCGCGATAAGTTTCATCAACCGAGCTTGAGGCGCTGTCCGCATTAGCAATGTTACTGGCCGTGGTATTGAGGCGAATGGATTGGGCTGCCATTCCGCTACCGGCAATATTTAATACACTAGTCAGTGACATAATTATTCTCCACGAATGGCATTACGCATGCCTTTGAAGCGGCCACTGAGAAACTCAAAACTGGCGTTGTAATCAAGACTATTACGAGCAAACTCTGCTTGTTCGGTTTGGGCATCAACCGTATTGCCATCAATGGATGGTTGCAGTGAGTTGCGATACATCAGATCGTTAGATGCTCCGGCCGAGCCTGACGATAAATCGAAATGACCATTATGAGTGGTTGCCATATCTAATGACTTTCCCGCGCTGGATGCATTTGCCAATATCGCTTTAAAATCGACATCGCGTGCCTTGAATCCAGGGGTATCAGCGTTGGCTAAATTGTTGGCCAGTACTTCTGCTCGACGTGAACGCAATTGCATTGCGTCATCGTGAATACCCAGTGCGTTGGAAAAGTTGATAGAGCCCATAATCATCTCTCGTCTGTTTGCTATATGAGTCTTACAGCAAGACGTGGGCCAATTTATTTTTTGTAGTTATTTCAATAGCTTAGAGGTTTTCAGAGGGTATAACCAAGCGGCAACGGCAAGCCTTTACCTGCCAGCGGCAACCGATTTTGCCCGGTAAATAATACCCGGCTGGCATTGCACCATATCGTAATAATCTTGCAGTTTATTGACCGCCTCAGACGCACCAAGGATAAGATAGCCGCCTTCCTTTAACGCACCATGCATACGAATAAGAATGTCGCGCTTGCGCTCAGCTGAAAAATAAATCAAAACATTGCGGCAAAAGATTAAATCGAACTTGCCTAGGCTGGTGTAGCTGTTTTGAAGATTAAACTCGCGAAACTCTATACCTGTGCGAATTGCACTGTTCGCGGTCCACTCATCCACGCCAGTTTCGTCAAAATAAGTATCAAGGTGTTCTTTAGGCATACCGCGACGAATCGCTATTTGTGGGTAGGAACCTTGGCGAGCCAATTGCAATGCCGAGGGTGAAATATCCGTTGCCAGTATTTGAACATCCGAAAGCGACCGCGCGGTACTTTGACGGCGATATTCACATTCCTGAATTTTAATTGAATAGGGCTCTTGTCCCGTTGAGCAGGCCGCGGACCAAATCTTAATCGGCCCAGCGTTTTTAGAAAGCTCAGGAAAAAGGCGTTCTCGAAGAATGTCGTACGGATGAGCATCACGAAACCATAACGTTTCGTTGGTCGTCATGGCATCAACAACCTGACGCTCAAATTGACGATCATGCTCCATTGAATAAATAAGCTCAGAAAAATTTGGCAAGTTTCGTTGGCCCAGCAGCTTACGTAAACGACTGACCACCAAGTATTCCTTGCCATCTCCCAGAAGAATACCCGATGCAAATTCAAGACGAATTCTAAACCGGTTAAACTCCTCAGCAGTAATGGCGATATTTTCGTGCTGTTGTTTCATAGCTAGGGATTAAAATGACCTAAACGCGTCACAACATTATCGGCAAGAACATCAGGATCGAATTTCGCAATAAAGTCATTCGCACCTACTTTTTCAACCATCGCTTTATTGAAAACACCACTTAATGAAGAATGAAGAACAACGTAAAAATCCTTCATCGACTCCTCACTCCGAATGTGGGTCACCAGCGTATAGCCGTCCATTTCAGGCATTTCAATATCTGAAATCAACATCATGTACTCATCTTGAACACGCTCGCCTCTATCAACAATCGCCTTCAAATGCTCCCAAGCTTGTCGGCCATCTTCAAGCGCAACCACTTCTGCACCTAAGTTCTCAATGCATCGAGTAATTTGCTTTCGTGCGATTTTTGAATCATCCACCACAAGTATTTTGCGAGCGCTGGCCTGGCTACGAACCTCATCATTCACAATACCTTCACTGATGTCTTCACGCACAGGTGAAACCTCAGCTAGGATTTTTTCCACGTCAATGATTTCAACAATATGATTGTCCACATCCGTGACGGCCGTCAGGTAATGCTCACGACCGGTTCCCCGTGGTGGCGGATGAATGTGTTCCCAGTTCATGTTGATAATTTTGTCGACAGAAGACACCAGAAACCCCTGCGTATTACCGTTGTACTCGGTAATAATGACAAAGGTCTGCTCTAGGTTTGGAATTGCCCTACTGCCAGTCGCCAAACTCATATCCAATACCGGCACCGTGCCTGAGCGAATATGAACGACACCACGAACCACCTTATTACTGCCTGGTAGCGATGTTAATTTGGGGCATTGAATGATTTCCTTAACCTTGAAAACATTAATGCCATACAGCTGCGGACCATCTACACGGAACAACAACAGCTCTAACCGGTTTTCACCGACTAGTTTTGTTCGTTGATTAACCGACTCAAGTACACCTGCCATGCATGCCTCTCTTTTCTGATCCGGCATGACCTTTGCTGAACACTGTTCACACACAAAGAAAGCGCCGGATTCATGACGTCTTTTAACTTATCTTCAATGAGCATAGTAGAGAACAAGAGATGCGCTTGGCTTTTTGCTGCATTTTTTCTGCTGCTATGTAGCACTATAAATACCGTCCATGCGTGGGAGGAGTCATTGCGCTCAGAGATTATTACGCGCTGGCAGCAACTCGGCGGCGACCCTGAACTTAGTGAGGTCAGCTTTCCAACACTAACGCCGGGCTATGCCCTGCCTAGCTGTGAGTCACCACGAGCATTACACTTTATCCGTAATTTGCAGCCGGGACGAAATGGCATTGAGCTCTCCTGCGACTCGCCCTATTGGACACAGTCACTTGCTATCGAATTACACGTCTACGACATGGTCGTTATTCTTAAGGAAGGTGTCATTCGTGACAGGCCGATACACGCCGATCACTTGACGTTAGTACGAATGGATACGTCATCTTTACATCAAGGACACTTCAACGAACCTGAACAAGTCGTTGGAATGATGGCACGTCGAACGATACGAAAGGGGACACCCTTAACTCCCGACATGATAGAGCCCTTTGACATCATTGAGCGCGGACAGCCCCTAACCATCAAGCTTCAGCGACCAGGCATTAGCATTGAAATGAAAGGCAAAGCACTGGCGTCCGGACACATCGGCGAACGCATCCGCGTAAAGAACGAGCAATCCGGCTCCACCGTGTATGCCGAGATCGTTGCTGATGGGTTAGTACAGGTTCGATAAGATTTCAAAAATAAAATGAATATTTATCTAAAGTAATGAAAACCGCTGCCGTTAACTACTATGAAGGAGTGCACATGAAGCTCGGAGACATGATGATGAACATAAACAAATTCACAGGTGGCAACGTCGACACTAGTCGAAGTCGTACTGAACCTGCAAAACCAAACACAACGACTGCAACGGAAAGCAAAGCTAAAGACACTGCCGCAGCAACCGACCAGGTTAAATTAAGCGCCAGCAGTAAAAGCATCCAGCAGATAGAAGCTGAGATAAAAGACATGAAGGACGTTGATGACGCAACGGTCGAGCGTATTCGCAGTGCCATACAAAATGGCGAATATAAGATCGACTACGAAAAACTGGCAGGAAACATGCTTGATTTTGAGGACCGACTCAACTTCTGAGGTCATCAGCATGTCGTTGGATACAGAAAACTTTACCCGGCTATTGTCATCCGAGCTAGACACTAGCCGTGAGCTACATAATCTCCTGCAACAGGAAGTCGTTGCACTCAACGACAATCAGCCCTCTGAATTAGAGCGGCTAAACCCTCTGAAACAAACCGCCGTAGCAAATCTTCGTGCCGCCGCAGGCAGACGCTTGCAATGGATGACCGATAACAACTTGCTACACAGCCCCAAAAGTATCGAACACCCCGACCTTCAACAAACACCAATCGCCCTCGAACTGTGGCAAGCCCTTGCCGCACAATACGAAACTACCCGGCAGTTATCCGCCAGCCTCAATGAAATGGTGCTTGCTATGCGCTTTCGTACTCAACAGAAGCTGAAAATCTTGCATGCCCAGCATAATGATCCACACTTATATAATGAAAATGGTCGCGCAGCGAATGCGCTTCGTGGCAAACAGAGCATCGAGGCTTAGCCGAACCAATAACAGAGACACAGCCGGTTTTGAGAAAGCGCAGCCAAATTATCAACATAGCAAAGCCCGATCAAAGAGGTAACAGAGTGGGATTAGTGTGATGCAGGAAGAAATGAATCAAGAGTATCTACTCAACACCCCAGAAGACGTATATGGCGCCTTGCGTAAAGTCGTCCTTCTGGGTAGCCCTGTTGTCGTCAAGGTAGACGGCGATGACAGTGAGTACCGCTCAGCCATCACTTCCAGCAGCTTCAAGACACGCAGCTTCTTCATGGATAAAGTCACGCCACTCCATGGCAACGACCTCATCCGCAGCGGCAAACGCTTTTCAATAGAATGCGACAGCCAAGGTGTACACATAGAATTTCGAATGACAGGCCGCCTACGCTATCAACCAGAAAGCGAACAGTACCGTGGTGAATTCCCCGAAGAAGTACTCTACCTGCAGCGTCGCACCGCCTACCGAGTCATGGTGCCACCCGCCCATCAAATACTCGTCACACTTAAAATCGACGACAACGACGAAGAAGGTATAGAAGGCCGCTTACTCGACATGTCCTCCAGTGGCTTTAAAGCCCGCTTCGATGGCGATATTAAACAAACACTCGAAGACAACCGTGACATCCCCATAGCGCGCATCCGGTTTAATCGCGAAAACACCCTCGATTGCAGCCTAGAAGCACGCCATGTATTCCATGACGACGAAGTCAGCACACTATGCGGGTTTTCCTTCACCACCCTATCGCCACAAGGGCAGCGCTACGTTGATCGGCTCATCACCGAATTTCAATGGGAAGAACGCCGTATAAAAGAACAACAAAAAAGCGAATTAGACAACATCTAAGGCTGACATCCATAGCCTCAGCCGCTAGAATCCTGCGCAGTCTCTCTATAGCTCAACAGGATAGAGCAGTCGCCTCCTAAGCGATCGATCGGGGTTCGAGTCCCTGTGGGGAGACCATAAAGTATTCCAAAGCCTTCCTAGAATATCCGCAAAATACCTAAAACCCCTATAAATACTAGCCGCCTCATTACCCTACATCCAGAATTGACCATAGACAACCTATAACCATAGGGGGTATTTTTAGGGGTATACCTGTTCGTTCAACCTCCATACCCCCCAATGAAACAAAATAACGGGAAAATAACGGAGAAGAGACGGGCAGACACTCAGTTAGTAAGGAAAGAATGCTCATGGCACTGACGGATATAAGGCTAAGAGAAGCCAAACCAAGAGAAAAAGCGTACAAATTACCTGATGCTCAAGGTTTATATTTGTGGGTTGCGCCTACTGGGTTGAAGTCGTGGCGAATGAAATACCGCTTTCATGGCAAAGAAAAAATCCTAACCATTGGGAAATACCCCCAAACGTCACTCAAGAAAGCAAGAGACGCCAGAGCAGACGCAAAAGCGCTACTTAGTGAAGGCGTAGACCCAAGCGCCCATAAACAAGCCTTAAAGCATTCTGACAACGATCAGAGCGCCCTACTGTTTAAAGACGCAGCAAAACGCTGGCACGAACTCAATACCCCCAGATGGTCACCACGCTACGCCCTGAAAGTCTGGCAAATGACCGACAAGCGATTGGTGAAAGAACTGGGTAATAAACCTTTAAAAGACATTACCAGTGCCGACACCCTGAAAGTACTGCGCTTAATGGAAAATGAAGGTATTGGCGAAACCACGCGCAAAGTTAAAAACTATCTAGCGGGCATCTTTGCTTATGCCATCGCAGAAGGCCACATTGAGAACAATCCAGTAACAGGGATTACCCCTGCGCTAAAATCCGTGCCACCAGCCACCCACCAACGCAGCCTCCCCTTTCACATGATGGGCGACTTTATTCAAGCCATAGACAACGATGAAGGCCACCCTGTCGTAAAGCTAGGACTGAAACTTTTACTACTCACAATGACGCGAACTGGTGAAGTACGTTTTGCCACTTGGGATGAAATCGACTTTGAAAAGCGTCAATGGTTAATACCAGCCCAGCGCATGAAAATGCGAGCCGACCACCTAATACCACTAAGCGATCAAGCCATAGACGTTTTGAAAAGCCTTCAAGCCTTAACCAGCCATACGCGCTTTATTGTGAGAAGCCCGAACACTATCGACAAACCGTTATCAGAAAACGCTTTTCTGGTGCTTATTAAGCGGATAGGCTTTAAAGAATACACAACCGCCCACGGACTGAGAGCAACGGCCTCTACCGTCCTGAATGAAAATGGCTTTCGACCGGAAGTGATCGAAAAGCAGTTAGCGCACGAAGAACGCAATCAGGTGCGCAAGGCTTACAACCGCGCTGATTATTTGGAAGAACGCCGGGAAATGTTGCAGTGGTGGGCTGATACCGTTCTGAAAAAGGAGTAACTTCACCATGGAAAATCAAGAATGGTTTGAAACTTATCTTTATTCATTAGACGACATAGTGACAAGCATCCATGAAATGGTAAGTCAGGGGCCTATTTTTGACATACAAAATCACATCATCCCCGTGCAAGTTATGGGTAATTACAATCGTATGTTAACGGTAACAAGTGACAAAAATAATTTCGGCCGGCAGGAAACGCGCAACGCCTTGGCAGCGCTAGATAAGGCACTTCACACAGGACGAAGAAAGTTACTACGAACTGGTAAACCGAAAAATGAGCTTCAAGCCTACTCCCCAGTTTTATTTCTATGGCTGGCCGATGAAGAAGCACCGGATCATACGATTGCAAGTACCATTCATATGGTTCTGTATAAGACACTCACTTTATACTTACTAAGCCTATTTTTCACGAATATAATCAAACCAATGAAACGCGGAGAGATACCCACCGATCGCGTGATAATTGAACAGCAAACAAACCTTTTAACTGCTAGTGAAAGTTTGGAATACTCACATATCAAACTAATAAATAGCGATAAGCAACTTCTCAAAAGGCATGATGGAAGAACAAGAACAGAGCTTGAACTGGCCGTAGAAAAAGCCAATTACCCTCAAGTACTCGGCGGCATTAACAGTCGAAAAATTTCAGAGAAAGAAGCCGATCTAATAGGCAGAGCCCTAATTGATGTATTGGACTCAGATGTTAATCAAGAACTAAACTTCACCGCACTAGCCAAGTTAGTAATGGAATATATGGTTGATAGGTGCGGGCAGATTAATAGTGATATTACGAGCGACAATCTTCGCACCGAGCAATGGTTTAAACAGTACATAAAAACGCAGTACACCTTGCCTGATTATTTAACCAAAGCGGGTCGACGCAAGCTAAATTCTGTCGAAAATGCGACCAAAATAGTAAAAGATACCCTTAATATTTAATCCCCCCAGACGCTAGCGTAGATAATTATTAAACCCGGCGCTGAGCATTATTGTTTCCCCTGTAGTCACCAACAACGCCTACAGGAGGCACTAGATGAATGACAACAACCAAAACCGACTCCCCCGCCTGATGCGCTTCCCTGAAGTTAAACAGGCCACCGGCTTATGCCGCTCTCAGGTTCACGCCATGATCGCGGAAGGTCGATTCCCCCGACAGATTAAACTATCCACCAGAGCTTCCGCATGGATCGCTGAAGAGGTCTATTCGTGGATTGAGCAACGAATCAATGAGAGCCGCTCAGGGGGTGAAATATGAACGCCCCTTACCAGTTCAGACACCAGCGTATAAACCGCGTTCTGACGCTTGTATACGCACAAACCTTTGTACCTTTGGCCACCAGCCTTCCCTATTGCGGCGTTATTATGAGCGGGGGTGCCTTATGGAACTGACACTTCGTAGAGTATTTAGCCACGTCATGGCGCACCATATACCCGGCGAACGTACCCAAGCAGGAAGGGTACTTCTGGCACTTGCTGGTGGCTACCCAGTACCAACGGCAAAACTAATCCAAATCCTAGAAGTTGACCCCCGCTCAGCTATTCAATCTTTACGCAGTAAAAGTGGTGGCTTCTGGTTAATCAAAAACCTCAATAAGGATAAAGGGCGAGGGCTGTATCAGCTCAGCCCGTTACACCTAACAGGAAAACCACTGGACGACGCAGAAGCCCGAACCATTCGTAAGCGAGAGCTTGCCTGTGATTCTAAAAATCTGGCCCTCAGAGAGTCACTGCGTCTGCCCTCTGCGCTGGAACGCTATGAGGAAGCTATGCAAACAGAGTTTAAGTTCACTGATACCAGAGGTGGCACAGCCTGATGTCAGATAAGAGAGCTAAGCTCAAGGGACGTAAAGGGACAAGTTCTTACCTTGGCATACCTCACACTGTTCTAGATAGTGAAGCCTACCTGTCACTTGGAGGATGGGCGGTAAAGTTGCTGGTGGATATTGCAGCCCAATACAAGGGGCACAATAACGGTGATTTATGCGCACCTTACAGCATACTGAAATCAAGGGGGTGGCACTCCCCCAGCACACTCCAGAATGCTAAAATTGAACTACTAAACACGGGGCTAATTTTACTTTCTAGGCAAGGTGGAAAAAACCGATGCTCGCTTTATGCCATCACTTGGCAACCAATAGACGAATGCAAAGGTAAGACTGATATTGCAGCAACGAAGCAAGCAACCAATCAATGGAAACAGTACCGACCTTAAATATTTCGTGGTCGGTATCTGTATTCATCTAGTCGCTATGTGTATCAATGACCACCCCACGCCACCAAATCACCTCAAGAGTTAGTCGCTATGTGTACTTGTACCCCTGAATTTCATGAGTCAGTTAGTCGCTATGTGTATACCTTTATATATTACCAAGCCGGTACGCTTTACCTTTAAAAATAAAGACGACCAAAGAGTCCAAAGGCTGTGACATCTTCCTTTAACGATGTATCAAACGAGAAACCAAAACTTAATTTTTTTGAGGTGTTCAACGCTATAGCCATACCGGCGGAAGTATCACTCTCACCTTCGTTAGACGTTAATTGCAGCCTTGGCATTAACTCAACCTTGCCATTTGAATTCAGAAGCATCCGCGCTGCTAAGGTCGCACCTATTGCAGAATCGCTCTCACTTTCCTCAATATACAAACTATTACCAAAAGCATCGGTAAAAAGAGCATCCGTGTTATAACGCGAAAGGATAATGCCGCCACTGAAATAAACATCAAGCAACGGATTTACAGAAAAATAACGGCCAAGCCCCAAAGATACAGAGGTAGATGTACCCGCAAATTGGCCATAAACACCATCATAATAAATATCATCATCAATAACTTGGTGGCCTAGTGATAACGAAAGGAAAAACTGATTACTAAGCTCATTATTCAGAGTTAGACCGATGTTAGAAGCAACTAGCTCTTGGTCTGTATCTTCAAGCCCCCTTTTGACGAAACCACCATTTGCAATCAAACCACTATAGTTAAAAGTGCCATCTGCCATAGCTACCTGAGTACAGAGAGCGATAACAGCAGTTAAGATAAACTTGAACATAAATTCTTCCTTGTTGGATTTTCCTAACGACTTTATAGCACAAGCGGCCCATTAGAATAACGATAACCTTAGCCTCAGCTAATAATTCTGGGGGTATTTCTGGGGGTATCAAATACTAAAATACGTTCCATTTGTGGCAAAAATAAGGCAAAAAGGCAGTAGTTCGGCCTCCTGTGGGGAGACCATTTAATTATTTATCCCCCTGAACAACATCAAGCGATACCTCTTATATCTTCCGACACTCTCATGTTGGAAGGTATAGAAGGCACTACCCGATGTTCCTCGCTCTCAACATCAAACTGATCGTTCACCCACAAAAAAGCCGAGGGCTAGTTATCCAGCACTCGGCTTTTCGTCGTCACTTAAAAACACTTATTACTTCGGCTTCTGGTACGTCTTTTTAAGCTGCTTACGTGCTTTATCGAGTTTGATCTTACGTTTGTTATCGGTACGTACAACCGCTTCAGCACGACGACGTGTGGAGTGTTTCACGTCTTTCTTTTTGTCGGAGTAAGGGTTATCACCTTGTTTAAACTCAAACCGCACCGGTGTGCCTTTAATGTCGAGTACACGTCGGAAGGTGTTTACTAGGTAACGTTTGTAGTCTTCATTGAGTGATTCAACTAAGGTTCCGTGTACGATAATACGCGGCGGGTTGGAACCGCCTTGGTGGGCGTAACGAAGTTTAGGTCGGCGACCACGAACCACCGGTGGCTGGTGCCCAGCAACGGCGTCTTCAAGGATGCGTGTCAGCATGTTGGTCTGCCATTTGGCCATCGCCGAGGCATAGGCATGATCAACAGACTCATATAGGTGGCCTACACCGGTACCATGTAGCGCAGATATAAAGTGGGTATCTGCAAAGGTGAGGAAGTTAAAGCGACGGTCGAGTTCGTCTTTAACACGCTGTTTATCATCAGCGTCCATTCCGTCCCATTTGTTGATTGCTAATACTAATGCGCGACCCGAGTTAAGCACGAAGCTCAACATGTGTAGATCTTGCTCTACGATGCCGGTGCGGGCATCAAGTACAAGAATACAGACGTTACAGTCTTGGATCGCTTGCAGGGTTTTAATAATGGAGAATTTTTCTGCCGCTTCGGAGATGTTTTTACGACGACGAATACCAGCGGTATCAATTAACGTGTAGTCCTGACCGTGACGTTCGTATGGGATATATATGCTGTCACGTGTGGTGCCTGCTTCGTCATATACCACCACACGGTCTTCGCCTAAGAAGCGGTTTACGAGTGTTGATTTGCCGACATTAGGACGCCCCACCACGGCAATTTTGATGCCTTTGATGTTAAGCGCTTGGTGGTCACGAGCGCTTTCAGATTCTTCTTCGCCGTAGTAATAGCCATTTTCCTCTTCTTCGACTATTTCTTTGTCGAACAATGGGTCCATGACGTGCTCAATCAGTGCTGATACGCCACGGTTGTGAGCAGCGGCGATACCTAGAGGTTCGCCCATGGCGAGTTCGTAGAACTCACCCAGAACGACGTCCGGGTTTTTACCATCAATTTTGTTGGCAATCAGGTACGCAGATTTGTTATTGCGACGTAGGTATTCAGCAATCATGCGGTCGCCTGCGGTCACGCCGGCGTTAACATCTACCATAAAGAAGACGATGTCGGCTTCTTGTATCGCTTGGAAACTTTGCCCTGCCATGGCTTCGTCAATGCCTTCTTCCTGACCACTGATACCACCGGTATCAATCACAATGAAGGGATGATCGCCCACCTTACCTTCGCCGTATTTACGGTCGCGGGTCAGGCCAGCAATTTCTGCCACAAGCGCATCACGGCTTTTGGTCAGACGATTAAACAATGTTGATTTACCGACGTTCGGACGGCCAATCAGGGCGATGACGGGTACCATGGATGGTGACCTCAGAAAATGTTTCAAAAATAAGGGCGTGGTGTTGAACTCACCCGTGTTTATTTAACGTCGAGTAGCAGCAGCTCACCAGCGTTGGTATAGACCAACAGTCCTTCGTCAGTTTCGACCATATTACTGCGAATACCGAAATCCCGGCCGCGAGACAAACGCCAGTTGGTCGCTTCTCCCTGATGCGGGTAATTGATGTGCAGAGGTCGAGGTCGCAATAGAATACGGCCTGTCACTTCACCGTCGACTTGACTCAGGAAGTGAACATACCCTTCTTCATCACCCACAGCTAATTGAGTGCCTATAGCAGTGACTTGGCCTAAGCCACGTCCTTGCAGTTGGTCTTGTTTCCAGGCTTGTGCGCCTGTGACCATGTCGTACGACTGAATCGTGTCGTCGTCGAGGGTGAGATAAATGCTGCCTAGTGCTAATTCCGGGCTGGTGTAACTTGATCCAGATTCTTGCCAGATCACATCACCGTTTTCACTGATCGCCGCCAAATTACCGTGATAAGCGGCCGCGTAGATAATACGACCTTCTCCGACCGGGGCACCATCCACATCCACAAGGCGCTCTAGCTCTGAGCGGCCATCAGGCACACCCAAGCGAACATCCCAACGCGGGATACCCAACACTTTATCCAGTGCAACCAATTTGCCTGTGGCAAACCCTGTGAGTACTAAGCGTTCCAATACGAGCGGTGCGCCGGTTCCACGAATCGATAACACTGGCATTCCGGCTTCATATGACCAAGCTTGTTTGCCATCTTCACGCTCAAGCGCCGTTACGCGACCATCGACGGTTTGTACAAACACACGTTGCTCGTCCGCTGAGGCCATCGCAACCGCTTCACTTGGCAGCATGGAGCGCCAAAGCTCTTCACCATTGTCCGTAGATAACGCGACTAATGATCCTTCACGTAGACTAACAAATAGCTGATCACCCGCCAGTGCCACACCACCAAGAATGGTTTGTTCTAGGTCGACACTCCACTCATGGCGTCCACTTTCAAGGTTGATCGCGGAAACTTGCCCGCCAGTATCTGCGGCGTATACAACGCCATCACCGACAGTCGCTTTTAGGCGAGTGAAGGTGACTCCCGGCCCTTCTCCGAGTGAGGTACGCCAGCTGACGGAAATATCCGTATCACCGGTGACGTCAGGCAGTACTTTTTCAGGGGTAGACGAGCACGCGCTCATCACACCAGCAAAAGCCAACACTGCTATTGGAAAGAAAGCTCGGGCCAGACGCATTAGGCATCACCACCTGTTTTTAGGCTGTCGATTTTACGTTGCAAGGTATTGTTGGTTTGGCCAAGTGTTTGCGCCGCTTCCATCGCACGTAGGTAGGCATCACGTGCGTCTGCCAATTCACCTTTCAAGAACAGTGCATCACCGCGTGCTTCTTCTATTTGTGGAGCAAATGCTGCGTCAGCTTTGGCTGGCAAGGCTGCTAGTGCTTCATCCGCTTTACCTTGTTCATTTAAGACGCTAGCAAGGCGAGCTTGAGCGATCGACTTAACCGCTGGATTTTCAGCCGTATCAGCCAATGCTTTTAGTTCTGTTGCAGCCGCGTCAAAATCGCCTTTATCCGCCGCAATGCGAGCGATGAAGAGGCCACCAAAGTCACCGTACGCGGTATCAGCAAATTCACCTTTTAGCTGTTCAGCCAGTGTTTGCATTTCGACTGAATTAGCGTCGCTGTCTTGAGCTGACAATTCTACCAACTGGGTGTAAACAGCTGATGCTGCTTCGCCAGTCGCTTGCTTGTTGTCCTGCCAGGTATTCCAACCCACTACACCAGCTACCGCAACGGCAATAGTCGTCAGTAGGCTTGTACCGTTTTCAGACCACCACTTTTTGATGATCTCTGCTTGTTCTTCGTCCGTACGTAATTCGCTCATTATCTGCTCTCCGACAGCATTTTTCTTATTGGTCGTTCGTTGAAACTAATGTCTTCGACGTTAGCTCATATTATCCGTTAACCAGCCAAGGAGTTCATCTTGGCTAATCGTTTGTTGTTCTGTGCCGCCGCGCAGATCTTTAACTGTCACCTGCCCCGCTTCAATTTCACTTTCACCAAGCAGTAGTGCGTATACAGCACCACTCTTGTCGGCTTTTTTCATCTGGCTTTTAAAGCTGCCACCACCGCAGTGAGTTTGAATTCTCAACCAAGGCTGCTCGCTGCGCAAACGGTCTGATAATAGCAAGCCTGCGAGGTCTGCGCCTGCACCGACACCACAGACGTATAGATCTATGGTTTGCATTACTTCTGGCGGTATCACTTCTAGCGTTTCTAACAATAAAATCAAACGCTCTACGCCCATGGCAAAGCCTACTGCTGGCGTTGGCTTACCACCGAGTTGCTCGACTAAGCCATCGTAGCGACCACCAGCACATACGGTGCCTTGTGCGCCAAGCTTATCAGTCACCCATTCGAACACGGTCTTGCAGTAGTAGTCGAGACCACGAACCAGACGCTGATTAATTTCGTACTTCACACCCGCCGCATCTAAAATCTTGCGCAGTGTGTCGAATTCTTCACGACTTTCGGCATCAAGATAATCGTGCAGTTCCGGCGCGTCTTGCAACAAAGCCTGTGTCTCTGGGTTTTTACTATCCAGTACACGTAGTGGGTTTGTTTCTAAACGACGAAGGCTATCGTCATCCAGCTTATCTTCACGCTCTTTTAGGTAAGCGACTAAAGCATCACGATAATCCGCACGCGCTTGGTTACTGCCTAAGGTATTCAGTTGCAGTGTCACGGCATCACTCAAGCCCAGCTGCTGCCATAAACGCGCCGTCATCAGAATCAATTCGGCATCGATATCTGGTGTCGCGATACCAAAGGTTTCAACACCCACTTGGTAAAACTGACGGTAACGACCTTTCTGCGGGCGTTCATGACGGAACATTGGGCCGGTATACCACAGGCGCTGAGTCTGGTTGTACAGCAAGCCGCCTTCTTCACAGGCACGCACACAACTCGCCGTACCTTCAGGGCGCAAGGTCAGGCTATCGCCGTTGCGATCTTCGAAGGTGTACATTTCTTTTTCAACGATATCGGTAACTTCACCAATAGAGCGTTTGAACAGTGCGGTCTGTTCTAGGATCGGCATACGAATTTCGTCGTAACCGTACCCAGCGAGCATCTCTTTGACTGAACCTTCTAAATACTGCCAGACCGGACTTTGGGCTGGTAGTAGGTCGTTCATGCCACGGATTGCCTGAATTTTTTTCGCCATGTTAACTCTGTTCCTGCCTATTCTTTGCCGTCTAATACCAGTCTTACTTATCGCTAGTAATCAGATCTTTGCGTTCTTCATCAAGTTCAAGTGCGCGAGTTCGTATCATGCGCTCTAAATCTTCAACCAGATTGTCGTTGGTTAATTTACCGCTTGGCTTGCCGTCGATGTAGACCAAGTTTGGCTGACCACCAGTTAAACCAATGTCTGATTCTTTTGCTTCGCCTGGCCCGTTCACGACACAGCCAATGACAGCAACATCCATATCGGTACGGATATCTTCAACGCGCATTTCTAGCTCGTTCATGGTTTTGATCACATCAAAGTTCTGACGCGAGCAACTAGGACAAGCAATAAAGTTAATACCGCGCGAACGTAGCTTTAATGATTTGAGCATGTCCCAGCCGACTTTCACTTCTTCGACTGGATCGGCGGCCAATGAAACTCGAATGGTGTCACCAATGCCGTCCCACAATAATAAACCTAAGCCAATCGAGGATTTTACTGTACCGCCACGCAGACCACCGGCTTCGGTAATACCTAGATGTAAAGGTTGATCAATTTTGTCCGCAATTTTCCGGTACGCAGCCACGGTCATGAAAATATCCGAGGCTTTTAAACTAAGTTTAAAGTCCGGAAAATTCAGACGATCAAGAATATCAATATGACGCATGGCGGATTCAACCAGTGCGTCTGGTGTTGGCTCGCCATATTTTTTCTGTAGGTCTTTTTCTAACGACCCAGCATTCACACCAATACGAATGGGAATGCCATTTTGCTTAGCGGCATCAACCACCGCGCGAACACGATCTTCACGACCAATGTTACCCGGATTAATTCGCAGACAATCGACACCGAGATCGGCCACTTTAAGGGCGATACGGTAATCGAAGTGAATGTCTGAAATTAACGGCACGTCCACTTGCTTGCGAATTTCACCAAAAGCGACCGCTGCATCCATAGTCGGTACTGAAACACGAACAATATCCACACCAGCATCTTGCGCGCGGCGAATTTGAGCAACCGTGGCATCAATATCAGTGGTTTCTGTGTTTGTCATGGTTTGCACCGCAATCGGGGCATCACCACCGACCGGCACATTACCCACCATTATTTGTCGGCTTTTGCGGCGCTTAATTGGGTTTTCCATGTTTTTATTCATGATTTAAACCCCACCACCAGACTGTTCGCTTAATGATTCTTGATACATAGTAAATTCGTTTGAGTTCGGAAAACGGCGTTTTAATTCAGCCGCCAGCTCAATCGTCCGCGCTGTTTGCACATGAATGGTCAGCAGTTTAATGCCCAACCATAAGCTGTGCGCAGTATGCGCGTTTTGATTACGCTGAACTAAGCGGTCAAAGCGATCAAAGTATTTTAATGATTCATCGTAGCGCTGAGCTTCAAATAACAAGGTAGAAATATTAACCAAGGCATCGACATTATAAGGCGCTAAACGAATCGACTGCGTGTAGGCCTCAATCGCCGCGTTTGGGTTTTCCATACGATAAAAATTCAGAGCTAGGTCGTTATAGGCACCTACACGATTATTGTAGTAACGATCACCCGATGCTGTTTCTAGTGGCTCTCGCGCTTCATCATGGCGACCCATTTTCAGATACAAACGACCCAAGTGGTGTTTTGCTAGTACAAACTTCGGATCTTCTTTAATGGCTTTTTTAAAGAATTCTTCAGATAAATCGAGTTCGCCTTCTGCTTGCCAAACTAAGCCCATAGCGTCATTGGCTTCTGGGTCATTGGGGTTGATATCGAGTGCTTTTTTCAAACGATCTCGTGCCCAATCAGGTCGCCCTTTATTTAAGTAACCTAGACCCAATTGCGTGTAGTTTTCTACCGCTTTTTCAGGGGATGCTTTTTTAGTAAAGCGACCGGTTTCTGTGGTCACACAAGCGCTGAGCACAAACACAGGCAGGAGAACTAAAATACATTTTGTTAACTGTTGGAATGTCATACTGAACGACCATCCTGTTCGTTATCTATTTGTACTGCATCAATGCGAGTCGCATTGGCTTTTGCCGATTCTGAATATTTTTGACTGCGTCGAGTTCGGTCTTCAACGTTGCCGACTAATTGACCACAGGCAGCATCAATATCATCACCACGTGTTGAGCGGATGGTGACAACATGGCCTTGGCTGATTAGGTAATCACGGAAACGGTATACGCGGTTATTGCTTGGGCGACGGTAACCAGAATTCGGAAACGGATTGAATGGAATCAGGTTAATTTTACACGGCACCTGCTTCATTAATTCCGCCAACTCATGTGCGTGTTCCATCTCGTCATTGACGCCATCCATCATGGTGTATTCGATGGTGGCTTTGCGCTTATCAGGCAATTTTTTCAAATAACGATTGGTCGCCGCGATTAACTCAGCCAATGGGTACTTTTTATTGATAGGCACTAATTCATTACGTAATGCGTCGTTTGGGGCATGCAGTGACACTGCTAACGAGACATCAATGACATCACCCAGTTTGTCCATCATGGGCACAACGCCCGAGGTACTGAGTGTGACACGACGCTTAGATAACCCATAAGCGTTGTCATCCATCATCAACTGCATAGAGTCGACGACGTTATCAAAGTTCAATAATGGCTCGCCCATACCCATCATTACCACGTTGGTAATGCGGCGTTCGCGACGTTCACCTGGCTCATGAAAACTCATCGCTGCGACGTATACTTGACCAATAATCTCGGCCACACTTAAATCGCGGTTAAAGCCTTGTTTACCGGTCGAACAAAAGCTGCAATCTAATGCACAACCAATCTGCGAGCTAACGCATAAGGTGCCTCGTTCATTTTCCGGAATGTAAACTGTTTCGATGGAGCTGCCGCCTGGCATACGCATCACCCATTTACGGGTGCCATCTTTGGAAATATCTTCGTACACAACTTCAGGCAAGGCAATTTCACTGATGTCGGCTAATTTAGCCCGCAGCGCTTTGCCCATGTTGGTCATTTTTTCAAAGTCTGACTCGCCATACTGATGTATCCATTTCAGCATTTGCTGGGCACGGAATTTCTTTTCACCAATGCTTAGGAAGAATTCTTCCATCTTGGCCGGTGAAAGGCTCAGTAGGTTTGTTTTTGTAGATACGTCGGACATTAAAAAATTACCTGAATGACACCAGAGCCTAAGCCGCTGGTCGGGTGATAAGGGAGAGAAGTTAGCCACCGTCGTACTGACATTCGTCAGATGTGTCCAGTCCTCTCCCTTACTGCATCACTTAGCGTGCGCAGATTTCTTCAGCATTGAAGAAGTAAGCAATTTCACGCGCAGCTGATTCTGCAGAGTCAGAACCGTGTGCAGCATTAGCATCGATGCTTTCAGCGAAATCAGCACGGATAGTGCCAGCTTCAGCTTCTTTAGGGTTAGTAGCACCCATTAGCTCACGGTTTTTAGCGATAGCGTTTTCGCCTTCAAGAACCTGAACAACAACAGGGCCAGAAGTCATGAAGCCAACCAAGTCGCCGAAGAAAGGACGTTCTTTGTGCTCAGCGTAGAAACCGCCCGCTTTTTCGTCGTCTAGCTTCATCATTTTAGCAGCAACGATCTGCAGACCTGCTTTTTCAAAACGAGTCATGATTTCGCCAATTACGTTTTTACCAACTGCGTCCGGTTTAATGATCGACAAAGTGCGTTCAACAGCCATCTTTTATGCTCCAAAGTAAGTTTAGGATTGAGAAACTCGCGGATTATACGCACCTTTCGATGAAAGTTGTATAAAGGAGCGGACGAATAACTGGGATATCGCACCTATCGAATGACATTCGCCGATTATTGCTTTCTCAACAGGGTCACTACGCGTGAAATCTCGCTAATCACTTGTTCAATATCATCGGCGGTGGTGTAACGCCCAACACTCATTCGCAAACCGGCGTGGGCTAACACATCGCTACGGCCAATGGCTTTAAGGACATACGATGGCTCCACACTGGCCGATGTACAGGCCGATCCAGACGATACCGCCACTTTCGCCAGAGATGCCAACAGTATTTCACCATCCACACCTCCGAAGCTGACATTCAAGTGGTTGGCCACACGCTGACTTTCGTGGCCATTTAAATGAACATCACCAAGTATCTCAATGCCCTGCCAGAGTCGATCTCGTAGCGTGCGTATGCGTGTTTCATCGTCGCTAAGTTGCTCGCTAACCAGTCGGGTAGCCTCTCCCATACCCGCCAACTGGTGGGTCGGCAAGGTGCCTGAACGCATTCCGCGCTCATGACCACCGCCATGCATCTGACTGATGATCTTTACTTGCGGTTCACGACGCACATACAAAGCACCAATCCCTTTGGGGCCATAAAATTTATGGGCGGACAACGAGAGTAAATCCACATCCCAGGCTTGAACATTGACCACCATTTTGCCCACAGCCTGCGCTGCGTCGACATGAAAGACCGCCGAATGCTTTTTCAATAATTTGGCGATTGCTGGAATATCGGTGATTGTCCCCAATTCGTTGTTAACCGCCATCAAGGTTACCAAACAGGTATCATCACGCAGCGCCCCTTCCACTTGCGACGGCAAGATCAGGCCATCCGCATCTGGGGTGAGATAGGTCACATCCACATTATGAAATTTTTCGAGGTAAGCGACGGTATCCAGCACGGCTTTGTGCTCAATGGACGAGGTAATAATATGCAAAGGGATATCTGGGGTTTCGAGTCGCAAATATTCAACACGGCCTTTGATCGCTAAGTTATTGCTTTCGGTCGCACCTGACGTCCAGACAACTTCACGAGGATCGGCGTTAAGTAACTCCGCAACCTGCCCTCGTGCTTTTTCAACCGCCTGCTCTGCTTGCCAACCAAAGCGGTGAGATCGCGACGCCGGGTTAGCAAAATTACCATCAAGCGTCAGGCACTCACTTATTAGTTTTGCAACTTCCGGCGCGCAAGGTGTGGTGGCGGCATAGTCTAGATACAGGGATTTCATTTTACAGGCTCTAATTAACAACTAAATCGTGGTGCGCATTGTCCGCACACCCGTAGGGAGGTCAAGCCACAGGGCTAGCGCACTTCAATGATATTAAAGTGCCTAATGATTACTTACGCTGGGCCGTCAGCCGCGAGAAGGGCATCAATACGATTCAAGGTTTCGCGATCTTGACGATCAGCCACATCACGGATTTCACGACGACCAATCAATTGGCTTAGAGATATGCCCGTCAGAAAGTCATGGATTTGATCACTCAAATCCATCCACAAATGGTGAGTCAAACACTCTACACCATCTTGGCAATCGCCTTTGCGATTGCAGCGTGTGGCATCCATCGATTCGTTCACGGCATCAACGATATCTGCGACATTAATATCAGCATCTTCGCGGCTCAATCGATAACCGCCACCCGGACCTCGCACACTAGAGACAAGGCCACTACGGCGTAGCTTGGCAAAAAGTTGTTCAAGGTACGACAGAGAGATCCCCTGACGCCCAGAAATATCATTCAAGCTGACAGGCCCTTGACGTGCATGAATCGCAAGATCCAACATCGCTGTGACGGCATACCGGCCTTTGGTAGTTAAACGCATATTGCTACCTCGGTGAGTCTGTCTTGATTATGCTTAAATCCGACTATTCTAGTCAACTTTATCCATCATCGTCGGGAGGAATGAAATTAGGGGTTAGCCCTTTTCACTGTTGTTGCCATTGTTGTTGCTTTCTTGCTCATCTTCTTCACGCTCTTTCTCAAGCCGCTCATGCAGACTGACAAACGTTTCTTTTTCCAATTCAGGCAATGCGTCACTGCATGTGGTGTCACCCATTGTTGCCAATGCTTTGCACATGCTGTCAATTTTGTTATCAACCGCGTGCATGTGATCCATCAAGTTATGAATCGAGCGAGCAATCGGGTCGGGCATATCATCCGCCATCCCGTAAGCATCAAAGCCAATTTTGGCGGCAATTTCACGACGGCGATTTTCATCGATGGTCGTGGCTTTGCGAATAATACGCCCCGGTATCCCGACCACAGTGACGGATTCGGGCACGTCCTTTGTGACCACCGCATTGGAGCCAATACGGGCGTCTCGACCAACTGTGATTGGGCCAAGAACCTTCGCCCCAGCGCCAACCACCACACCATCCATTAAGGTTGGGTGACGTTTGCCTTTTTTCCAGCTGGTGCCGCCTAACGTGACACCATGATACAGAGTACAGTCGTTGCCAATTTCTGCGGTCTCACCAATGACAACACCCATGCCATGATCAATAAAGAAGCGATGTCCAATGGTCGCCCCCGGGTGTATCTCAATGCCTGTCATCCAACGGCTGAAAGTCGATAAAAATCGAGCAAACCACTTCAGCCCCTTACGCCACAGCCAATTAGCCATGCGGTAATGAAGAATAGCGTGAAGGCCCGGATACGTTGTTAGCACCTCAAAGGTGTTACGTGCGGCGGGGTCGCGTTCAAATACGCAGGCGATGTCTTCGCGCAATGTGCGAATGCTCAAACCTTATCTCCTTCAGGATCTGATTCGGGAACTGGCTCGGAAATTTGGCCAGCCTCAGGCGTTAATCCCTTGTCAGCCGAGCGAATCTGGCTCTGCATTGCCGTCATCATGCCCCGCATAATATTAATTTCTACTTGATCTGGCGCAGCCCGTTGATACAAACGACGTAAGCGCGACATCAGTTGCTTAGGAGTATCCGGGTTGAGAAAGCCAATCTCAACCATAGTCTGTTCCATATGCTGCAACATACCGTTCAACTGTTCGTGGGTTGCCAATGGATAATCCCAGTCGACACCCCAGCGCTCTTGTGATTCTTGGTCTTCTTGTCCCACATTTTCATGGACGGCAAGGCGCATTTCATACGCCATGACCTGTATCGCTTGAGCTACATTCAACGAGGAAAACGATTCCTCCGTCGGAATATGAACGTGGGCATGACATAGGTGTAGCTCTTCATTCGTTAAGCCACGGCTTTCACGACCAAACACGATAGCCACTTCATTATCTGCTGATACGGCCTGAGCCACTCGATCACCACACTGTCGCGGATTCATAAGCGGCCAAGGAATCGTACGACTGCGAGCGCTTGTCCCCACGACTAAGCCACAATCCGCCAACGCTTCTTCTAGCGTGTCGCAGATAACGACGTTGTTGAGTATGTCTTCGGCCCTTGAAGAGCGCTGCATCGCTTCATCATCAATTTTAGCGATCGGATCAACGAGGTATAAGCGACTTAGCCCCATGTTTTTCATGGCTCGCGCCGCGGCTCCGATATTTCCCGGATGGGTGGTATTCACCATAACGATGCGGAGCTTATTGAGCATTAGAGGGTCCGTATTGAACGAAAAGAGAGAATTTTTATATAAAGGCACGCAGTGTAGCGCAAAACGGGCTTCGCCAACCAGCGTTCCGCTGTTATACTTCGCGCCCTAATTTTTTCAATAGGCACGCTTTTGTAACATGGCTGCGCTGTTGATTGTTCTTTAAAGATACAGGAATACCCTATGCAACCTATGGTGAACTTGGCGTTGCGCGCTGCGCGTAATGCTGGTCAGGATTTGGTACGTCGTCTCGATCGTTATGACGCGGTTCAGAGCACGGATCAAGAAAAAGCAAAATTCATTGCAGACTGCACCATTGGTCTCGAAAAGAGCATCATTTTCGAACTGAAAAAGTCATTACCAGATCATGGCTTTGAAGGCCGCGAAACCGGCACTCAAAAACACGATACTGCTCAGCCGCTATGGCAAGTGTGTGTGATTGATGACATTTCTAACTTCCGTGTGGGTATTCCTGCGTTCGCTATCATCATCAATTGCCTCAATGGCAAACGCACTGAGCACTCGGTTATTTTAAACCCGATGAATGGTGATGAATTTAGCGCCTCTCGTGGTCGTGGTGCCCTTCTCAACAATCGCCGTATTCGTTGTGGCAACTTGGCGTCTCTAACCGATTCGATCACGGCATTTACTCAGCCGATGGGCTTAAGTGAAAACGCAGGCCAGCAGCGCACTAAGATCATGAGTTTAATGGAAGGCGGCTACGATGTACGCTGTATCGGCTCTGGCGCTCTATCTTTGGCTTATGTTGCTGCTGATCGATTCCAAGCGGCCTTATTGTCAGACATGGATGCTATATCGCTAAACGCTGGTAGCTTAGTGGCATCAGAATCAGGCTGTTTACTTGCAGATATCAATGGCCAGCCGCAGATTTCTGCGCCTGCTAATGTTGCTGTAGCCAACCCTCGCCTACTCAAAGCATTGCTTAAACTTTAATCAATTCTGGCGAATCAAAACCTCCGGGCTATACTGAATTTAGTATTAGCTGAACGGAGGTTTTTTTATGTCATTTTATTATGTAAAACTCATGCTTTGCTGGTTTGGGGAGTCTCAATGTTGTGACTCTATAGAGTTACATCAACCAAACGCACTTGAAGTACAACCGATAGCTATAAAAAAAGCGGCATAAGCCGCTTTTCTATATCAAACATACAAACGATCAACGAATCGCTGAAACGTCTTCTGCCTGCGGGCCTTTATCACCACGAACAACAGCAAACTTAACACGCTGCCCTTCGCTTAATGAACGGTGACCTTGACCACGAATCGAACGGAAGTGAACAAATACATCTTCACCTTCGTCCCATGTGATAAAGCCAAAACCTTTTTTCACGTTAAACCACTTCACGACGCCACGTTCGCGACCATCATCAACATCACTCTCGACTACAGTACCGCTACTACGCTGACGACGACGACGTGCCGGCACCAATTGCGCAGAGGCGAAACTGATAAGAAACGCCAAAGCGCCGATCACTGCCATAAATGCAGACATACCTTCAGCTTTAACTAAAGATGCAAAAGACAATGCATCACCAGACAAGCTCAACCCTTTTGCCTGTGCTGCCAGTAACGCAACAACGACTACCGGCGCAACTACAGCAAAGATAACTGCCACTATTATTTTACGAATCATTAACTTACCCATGTATTATCTCAAATCACTGATTGTTATCATGCTGGCCTGTAGATAAAGCTTCTCAAGCCATTGACAAGTCGGCTATGAAAGCCCAATTAAACACAAAAATCAACATGATAGCCCTCGGACACCAATATGCCGCCAGAAGACAGTAGCAAGAACAGCCTACGAATTACAGAAATGGAGACACGAATTGCCTTTCTTGAGGATACTGTAGACACACTAAACAACGAACTTTCAGCGCTTTCCCGGGAGTTTCGTATCTCAAAAGAAGCACTTCAATTGGTCTATCGTAAACTCGAACAGGTGCAATCGGGCGATAGCGGCATTAGCAACCCAGCCGACGAACCACCGCCTCCTCACTATTGAGGTGCCCTAGATTTTAAATAATGTCTTAATCAAACTGGTTTTTACCTGATTATGACATTTAAACCCCCAGTCAGTGGGGGTACACTAGCCCCAAATTATGATCCATCAGGCCTGATTATGAGTGTTATCAGAAAGATCCGGAGCAAGATTAACCATTGGCAAGCGAAGCTCCTTTACCGCCTTGTAAAAACTAGAATCATTGGTGCAGACACCAGCAGCTTAAATATTGACCCCAACAAGCCTTCTATCTACGCCATGCAGTACCCGTCATTCGCTGAACAAATTGTGATAAATAAAGAAGTTGGCGAATTAGGATGGACTCCACCGTTCCAGCAGCGGCTTACTAAAATCATCCCCGGAAGTCCGTACTTCAGCACCTACCGTCGCCACGCCAATCCTTTTCGTAAAGATGGTGTACCTATCGTCGCGAAACAACTAATGCGCCAAGCGGAGTGGATGCTAGAAGATGATGAGCGCGACATTCAAGTTATTCCCGTCAAAGTCATGTGGGGACGAGCACCAGAACGCGAACGTTCATTTTTGAAAATATGGCTCCAGAATGCCGGCAGTTTAGGCAGCCGCTTAATGACCTTCTTTGCGGTTATTTTTAATGGCCGTAATACGTTCGTTCATTTTAGTAAACCGCTTTCTCTGCGGGAATTAGCCGGTACGGAAACGTCCCCTGAACTGATCGCCCGAAAGCTGGCGCGAGTACTCCGCGTGCACAATCGCAAAGTAACCAAATCGGTACTTGGCCCAGAACTTTCACATCGTCGTACCTTAGTACACCGCATTCCGAATCGCCCAATGGTTCGCCAAGTCATCGATGACGAGATTGCAGAAAAAAGTGCCTCGCGCGTAAAGTTGCGCGCGCAAGCACTTAAATACGCCGATGAAATTGCGTCGAATATTTCCTACACCAACTTACGTTTTCTGGATCTGTTGCTGACTTGGGTATGGAACAAAATTTACAACGGTACTGAAGTTCACAATATAGATCAGTTAAAAGACGTAAGCCGTGACAACACGATTGTGTATGTGCCTTGTCATCGCAGTCACATTGATTACCTGCTGCTGTCTTACGTACTGTATGGGCGTGGTTTGCAGTTACCGCAAATCGCCGCAGGCATTAACTTAAATATGCCAGTCGTCGGCTCTATTTTGCGTCGTGGCGGTGCTTTCTTTATGCGTCGCACCTTCCGGGATAACAAACTTTATGGGGCGGTATTTGATGAATACCTTCATTCTGTCTTCACCCATGGCTACTCCAGCGAATACTTTGTAGAGGGCGGACGTAGCCGTACAGGAAGAACACTCAGCCCGAAAGCTGGGATGTTAGCAATGACGGTTCGTTCTTATCTGCGTGATTCAAAAAAGCCTATTATTTTTGTGCCTGTATATACCGGCTATGAAAAAGTTTTCGAAGAAAAAAGCTACCTGGGTGAATTACGCGGTAAGGAAAAAAAGAAAGAAAGCTTACTCGATGTTGTCGGTACCTTACGCTCACTGAAAAAGTCGTTTGGTAAAGTACACGTTACTTTTGGTGATCCGATACACCTAACACCGTATTTAGATGAACGCCAACCCGGCTGGAACAAACAAGATTACAGCGACTGTAATTATCGCCCTGAGTGGGCCCCTAAATTGGTCGATGACTTAGCTCAAACGGTTGTAACAGAGATCAATCGCGCCGCCTCTGTGAATCCAATTAACTTGGTCGCCATGACAATTTTATCCGCACCACGCCAAGCAATGGATGAGACGCAATTGAAACGTCAGATGGAAGCCTACCGTGACTTATTAGCCATGGCCCCTTATTCCAGCATGACGGTTCTACCAAACGGACATGCCTCTGATTGGCTCGCTCACGCGGAAAAGCTTGGCTCGGTGTCACGCAGCACTCACCCTATGGGAGATCTGATTCAAACGAATGAGCGCCAAGCGGTTACTCTGACTTATTATCGCAATAACATACTGCATATTTTTGCACTCCCCTCGCTGATCTCCTGCCTGCTTATTAATAATCGTCGCTATACGTTTGCGGAAGTGGTCACTAGCTGTCGGACGTTATACCCCTTCTTAAAAGCCGAATTATTCTTATACTGGAAAGAAGAAGAACTTGAAGGCGTTGTGCAATCTTGGCTCGATGTATTAGAAAAGCGCGGTTACATTTGTCGTAATGACGACCACTATCACTGCGCCACCGATGACACCGATGCCTATCCACACATGCAGGGCATGGCGGATGCCATGATGCAGACTTTGCAACGCTACTTTTTGGCAGTATCGCGTTTAAAAAATCAGGGCAGTGGTAATTTAGGGGCTAAACAACTGGAAGAGCAGTCTGCACAGTTGGCTCAACGTTTGAGTTTATTGTTTGGTATTAATGCACCTGAATTTTTTGACAAAGCGTTATTTCGCTCGTTAATTCAGCAGTTAATTAAAGAAGAAATGGTCACCGTGAACGACGATGATTTACTGTCGTTTGATATTGGCCTAAATCCGCTGATCGCCGTACTTGAAAATGTACTCGATGGGCGTTTACGCCAAACCATCCTGAACAGTATTTAAGGTGCAGTAACTTTCGCGCGGGCATACACATCGAAGCGATTCGATTTGCCCGTTAGCGAATATGAAGGAGCCTTCCCCGCTAAAGGTTCTGCCGTTCGTGCGCGCTTAACCACTACACGACAACGGGCACACGCAATGGCTCGATTTAAAAGTTCATGAGCATCTAAATCCTGTCCGACCACATCCCGGAACGCCTGCATGTCTTTCTTTACCGCCGCTGTCTGTTTAGCATCGTGATCAAACATTGGGTCAAGATAAACAATATCAGCCAGCCAGCCAGACTCTGGAGGATTGAGTAATTCATGACTACTGCCATGAGTTAACGCAATGTTAGCAGTAATACTCGCCACTTCTGGGTCAAATTCAGCACGTTTTAAACCGTCTTCCAATAACGCAGCAACCACAGGTTGACGCTCAAACGCCTGCACCTGACAGCCCAAGGTGGCTAATACAAATGCATCACGGCCTAAGCCCGCTGTCGCATCAATAACCGTAGGTTGATAGGCTCCCGAAACGCCAACCGCTTTGGCAATATCCTGCCCCTTGCCACCACCAAAACGACGTCGATGCGCAGTCGCACCAGCACAGAAGTCGACCATCACGCGGGTTTTAGGCTTATCTCCTTGAACCAAAGATAAACCCTCACGCGACCAGACTAAAAAATATTCAGGCAATAACGGAAGTACATCCGTACGCAAGCCAAAACCATAACGTTCAGCAATAAGTGCCGCAGAATCTTGCAGTGTGTCATCGTCACAAAACAAGTCAGTCATGATGCTCTCAGTAGCACGTCAATGGATGAAAGGCGCGTCATTAAATGAAAAACAGGACGAGCATGCCGCCGAGCAGTAATCGATAAATCACAAAAGGCATCATGCCAATACGATTAATAAAAGCGAGAAAATAGTAGATACACACCCATGCGCTAACGGCTGAAATCGCAATTCCCAATATCAACGCATTCCAATCAACCGCCGTGGTGGCTTGCACTAACTCAAGTGACTTAAGCCCCCCCGCCGCAAGAATCAGTGGAATCGACAATAAAAAAGAGAAACGTGCTGCTTCTACTCGCTGCAGCCCCAAAAACAAGGCCGCAGTAATAGTAATACCCGAGCGTGAAGTCCCTGGAATTAAAGCCACCATTTGCGCAAAGCCGATCACCAGCGCCATCATCAAGGTCATACTGACTAAATTCAATTGCCCATGACGGATTTTGTCGGAAACACCCAGCAAAATACCAAAAATAATTGTGGTCGCTGCAATGACCGCTGTAGAGCGTAAATGCTCTTCAATCCAATCACCTAAAAGCAGCCCTGCTAATCCAGCAGGAATCGTCGCCAGAGCAACATACCAGGCTAATCGACCATCATCATTCGGATGGCGAGTAAAACCTGTTGTTACCCAGCCCGTAATTAAACGATAGATATCTTGGCGAAAATAAATCATAACGGCCGCTAGCGTCCCTACATGAACAGCAACGTCAAAAGCCAACCCCTGATCTTCCCAACCAAATAAGCGCGACGGTAATATTAAGTGAGCAGAACTAGAAATTGGTAAGAATTCAGTCAACCCTTGCAGCACAGCAAGTACGATAATTTCAATTAAATCCACGCTATATCCTTATCGCTTTAATAAGCTAGGTTGTTCAGAGAGCTTTTTCCACGCCACAGACTGTCGTAGGTAAACAGGTGAGTGATCTATAGGATCACCAAACGATTGTTGATTCCAATACTCTAGCGCAATGGCCGACATCGCCTTTGCTTCAGGACGCACCATGGCAAAATCTTGTGAGCATTCAATAAATGGCATAAGTTTCAGGCCATCGCCAGCCAATACACCATCAAAGGTTTCAATATCTTTCAAACACTCTTCAGGTGATCCGACACGCTCTTCTGTCAGTACCCGACATACATTCCCGTCGCGAGTAAAGCATCCCCAGAAGACTTCTCCCATATGAGCATCCATAACTGCCAGAACTCGTTCTGAACCGGTTTCCTTCATAACGGCAAGTGCAACAGACTCTAATGAAGAAATCCCCGCCACCGGGCGATCAAGGCCCAAAGACAACCCTTGAGCAACTGCAGTAGCAATACGAATACCAGTAAAAGAACCTGGGCCACGGCCAAAAGCAATACCATCAATCTGGCTACGTTGCACACCGGCATCGACTAGCAGCTCATCAATCATGGGCAACAAACGCTGGGCGTGACGTCGAGGTTGATCTTCTGTTAGCCACACAGTCTCCCCCCCTTGATTAATCGCTACAGAACAAAGAGAAGATGACGCATCAATTATCAGTAAACAGGGCATAAGGTAGGAGCTTTGAGAAAGTTATCAAGAGTATATCAAGTTTATCGTCGAACGCTGAAGCACTCAGCCTGAGTTTACGACATAAATACTGGAACACTTTAGGCACCGCTGATTAATACCGTCATGCGACGAAAGCCCCACGACAATTTCGGTCGAGGTATTAATCGATGTTAATGGACATTTCTAGCAAGGTCATGGGGCAATAGCTTTACACATCTGCACTTCACCCGCGTGTAATGTTTAAACCAACAATAGAGACACCAAGACTTGTAGACATAAAAAAACCCAGCCAAAGCTGGGTTTTTAATCGTTAAGCTATAAAGCAAATAAGCATTAAGACTTATCGGCTTCAGGAGCTGCTGGTGCCGCTGCCGGAGCTGATGTCGCTGCCGCTTTAGCTGGACGACCGCGCTTTTTAGGCGCTGTTGCTGGCTTCGCTGCTGCATTTGCTGTAGCTGCCTTCGCCGGACGCCCACGCTTTTTAGGCGCTGCCGCTGTTTTGGCTGCTGGCTTCGCTGCCGTTGCTGCCTTAGCCGGACGACCGCGCTTTTTAGGCGCTGCTGTAGTTGCTGCTGGCTTAGCCGCTGCTTTAGTCGTAGCTGCTTTCGCTGGACGACCGCGCTTTTTAGGAGCTGCTGTTGTTTTAGCTGCTGGCTTCGCTGCTGCTTTTGCTGTAGCTGCCTTCGCCGGACGACCGCGTTTTTTCGGTGCGGCTTTCGTTGTCGCTGCTTTGGCAGGACGACCACGCGATGCTGCAGGTTTGGCTTCTAATGCTTTCACTGCAGACTCAAGTTTTTTAGCAGCAGTTGCCGCCGACTTTACTTGAACTTTTGCTTTGGCTTTTACTTTCTTAGCATCAAGTTTCTTACGCTTGGCGCTCCACTGGCTAGAAAATTTAGCCAATGCTTTATCTAAATCAGCTTGTGCTTTATCAGCCAGAGTCGTTTCAAACTCAGCCAGTGCTTCTGTTGCTTTCTCTTTCGTTGCGGCGATACGAGCTTTTAACTCAGCAACTTTTTGATCTTTTTTCGCAGAGGCTACAGTTTGACGAAGCGTAGCCAGTGTATCTTTAAGTGCTTTAAGAGATGCTGCTGCTGTGGCTACTGCACGCTTGCTAGCAGCGGTCGCTTTTGGCGAAGACGCTTTTGCTTTTGCTTGCTTGAGCTTGTCTGCTGCTTTACCAACGCGTTCTTGGTGTTTGCTTAATGCAGCTACTGCTTTATCAACAGCTTTAGCTTCCGGAGAAACAACAGCAGGTTTCGCAGATGCCACCGGCTTTTTCGCCGCTGGTTTACGACCGCGTTTTGCAGGTGCTTTAGGTTTAGCCATAGGTATTTCCTCTTTTACTTACGTGTTCATTAAAAGCGTTATAAAGGAGGGGTTTGGCTGAGCGCTGACCACCTCTCCAGAAACAATCAATTGATATTTCGATTTTGATTATTGATCGTAACTGTCATTACTGCATATCAGTATATAAAGTAACCGATGGAATAATAGTATTTTTGTTAAAAAAAACAAAAAATAACGATTTTTTTCTTTAATTATGACTTAAACGGGCTTTTTCCACTTTATTCTGACTAATTGAGTAATCGATATTGATTACTCAATTCTAATAATGGGCCTCATTTGAAACATTCGTTAGACCAAAGCAGTGCTATTTTTTAAACGTATTATGGCTAAGACTGGAGTTATTTATCAGTACTGTTATTAAGATGAGAGGCGCGTGCGACAGTTTTATAACGCGACTAGCAATCGACAATATTATTTTAGGATGCCGAACATCATGCCGCTAAAATGATCCTTCGATCATTCTTCTGATTTCATAACAGGGTACTTCTGATTAATGCAGTCGTACTCGGCCTTGGCTTCCTGCATCGGACTACCTCCTGCATACATGTCGTCGTGCGCATGAATTCTGTAACGCTTTAGACGTTGAAGCTTTTGACAGGGCGTTGATGAAAATTAATAGCGGATTCTAGAAATCAAACGTCTCTTTGAGTGAACTTGTTCGCAGTTAGCTAATTCATCACATTAGACTTCCTATATCCTCCCTCAGCATAAAGTAAATGTTAACCACATGAATTCGGAGCACAAAAAAAGGAAGCCGAAGCCTCCTCTTTTGATACCGCTTTTACTTAATGATTTATCAATCAAGAAAGCGCAGACATTACCTTAGCGGTAATCTCTGAAAGTGATCCAACACCTGGGATATGTGCGTGCTGAGGGGCGGCATCACCTTTCTCTTCACGAAGCTTCTTATAGAAGCTAACCAGAGGTGCGGTTTGGTCATGATAAATCGCAAGACGTTTACGTACGGTCTCTTCTTCATCATCGGCACGTTGAATCAGGTCTTCACCGGTTTCGTCATCTTTACCTTCAATCTTGGGCTGATTGAAAAGAATGTGATAAATACGACCAGAACCTGGGTGTACACGACGACCACTCAAGCGCTTAACGATTTCATCATCAGCAACATCGATTTCGATAACGTAATCAATATCAACACCGGCTTCAAGCATCGCTTCAGCCTGTGGAATGGTGCGTGGGAATCCATCAAATAGGAAACCATTAGCGCAATCATCTTGCTGAATACGCTCCTTCACCAGATCAATAATAATCTCATCTGAAACAAGGCCACCAGTTTCCATAATTTCTTTTACTTTAAGGCCAAGTTCACTGCCTGCTTTTACAGCAGCGCGAAGCATGTCTCCGGTAGAAATTTGTGGAATGGCGAACTTTTCACAGATGAACTGGGCCTGGGTACCTTTACCTGCACCCGGCGCCCCTAAAAGAATGACGCGCATGCACTGCTCCTCAATATTGACAATAACTGGCTTCGCTGATCACATTGTACAAAATACAACCAACCGTAAAAAAAATAGGCCTAACCTTACCCCTTAGGCAACTTTTGCTCAAGTGATTCTAGTCAATTTTAAGCAGACAACCAGTCCTACCTTGGTAGGACTGGTTGTCTCACCATTCATAGAGCGATATTCACTTCAGCCTGTATTGCGCATACCTGCTGCAATACCCGCCATAGTAACCATCAGGGCTTTCTCTACATCACTGTTGACTGCATCTTCAGTTTGACGCTCCCGCCACAGTAATTCTGCCTGAAGATAATGAAGAGGATCAGTATAAGGATTACGAACTTGCATGGAATGTTGCAATGCAATGCTGTTTTCAAGCAGTTCTTTCTGCCCTTTGATTTCTAATACCAATTCCCGAACGTGTGCTAAGCGCTCACGCAGTGTTTCGCCGAGTGATTGCATTGAAGCTTCCACCAAGCGTGCTTCGTAATATTCAGCGATGGAGCCATCAGCCTTCGACAGTACCATTTCAAGCATGTCTATATAGGTCCGGAAAAAGGGCCATTCGGCATACATCTCTCGTAATTTTTCGAGCTTGCCTCGACTCAGTTGATCATTTAATGCGGTATCCGCCCCAAGCCAGGCCGGTAACATTAAGCGTATTTGTGTCCATGCAAAAATCCAAGGAATAGCCCGCAGTGTTTCAATACCACCACCACTTCTTCGCCTGGCAGGACGACTGCCTAATGATAATTTCCCTAGCTCTTGCTCCGGCGTCGCTGCGCGAAAATAACTTACAAAGTCAGGGTTATCGCGCACCATAGCTCGATAAGAAGCGACCCCCTGCTCTGCCAATTCATTCATCGTTGCACGCCAAGATTCTTCTGGACGCTCCGGTGGTAGGAAGTTCGCTTCCATGACCGCTGCGATATAAATTTTCAGGTTTCGTTCAGCCACCTCAGGTAAGCCAAATTTAAACCGGATCATTTCGCCTTGCTCTGTGACTCGAAGGCCGCCACGAACGGACCCCGGCGGTTGTGCCAAAATGGCTCGGTGAGCAGGACCGCCCCCACGACCAACAGTACCGCCGCGACCATGAAATAATCGCAAACTGATGCCTTGTTCTTCAGCGACTCTCGATAAGGTTTCTTGCGACTGATATTGTGACCACACCGCAGCAAGCTGCCCAGCATCTTTGGATGAATCCGAATAACCAATCATTACCTGCTGACGACAATCACTGTATTCACGATACCAAGGCACCTGCCAAAGTTTTTCCATGCGCGGCCCAGATTGTTCAAGATCGGATAAGGTCTCGAATAAAGGGACAACAGGTAGTCGATTTCGTACGCCACTTGCTCGTAATAAGAGGGCTACCGCTAAAATATCCGAGGGTTCACTGGCCATGGATATTATGTAGCAAGATACCCCTCGACCAATGGGTCTCGCTAACACCTTCATGGTGTCGAGTACTTCTTTGACTTCCGCAGAAGGCTGCCAGTCGTTTGGAATCAGCGGTCTTTTCGACTCAAGTTCTTTTAATAAAAACGTCTGTTTTTCATCTTCCGACCATGCAAGGTAGTCTCCCCATTCGTAATAATGACAGAGTTCCTCCAATACTGCGGAATGACGACTCGATTCTTGGCGCACATCGAGGCGTACTAAACTCAACCCAAAACACGCGCTACGTCGTAATGTATCTAATAAATGTCCGCTCGCAATCGTGGTTAATCCGCTTTCCATTAAACTGTTATAGCAAGCCATTAATGGTTGAGTAAGTTCTTCGTCGTTCAGCAGTGGTTTGCTGTCGCTGTCTTCTCCTGCAGCGCGGAGTTGCGCCCATTCACGAGTCTCTTCTAAGCGACTTCGCAAGTCATGTAAGCACGAACGATACGGTTCATGGCCTGGGTATTTTACTTTAAATTCAGGGGTCGCTGATGACATGGATAACTGGCTTCCCAGTACATCGATATCACGCAAAAATAAATCGGCGGCCATCCAGCGTGCTAGATATAACACTTCCTTAGTGACGACAGAGGTAACGTTCGGATTTCCATCCCGATCTCCCCCCATCCACGATGAAAAACGCACTGGTACGGCATTCAGAGGAATGGGGGGCGCATCACGTTGTTTTAGCTCTTTATCAACATCGCGTAGCAATGCAGGGACGGCATACCAAAGTGAGTTTTCAATAACGGCAAAGCCCCACTTTGCTTCATCCACGGCGGTGGGTCTTATTTGACGAATTTCGTCGGTATGCCAAATTTCATCAACCAGGCGGGCAATTTTATCTTCAATTGAAGAGAGCAGAGGATGTTCATCACTGAGGTTATCGCGCTCTTGTAATAGGCGAGATATTTCGTCGTATTTCTGAATCAGTGTGCGACGTGTAATTTCTGTTGGATGAGCGGTAAGCACCAGTTCGATATTGACGTCGGCAATTTTCTGACTCAGTTCTGCGCCATGAATTCCAGCATCATCGAGACGTGCTAATAAGGTACCGAACATGCCATCAACGTTGTCTTGCAAGATATCACTTCTACGCCAACTGATGCCATGTTGTTGCTCGGCTATGTTTGCCAAATTTAAGAATTGATTAAAACCACGTACCACCGGAACCAGTGATTCATCAGACAAGCCCCGGAGCATTTTCAGTAGTTTATCACGCTCACTTTCGTTGCCAGTTCGCGCGCGCTTAGCTTGCTTTCGTATGCTCTCAATCTGATTGAGCGTGTCACCACCCAGATCTTGCTCAATGGTTTCACCCAAGGCATTTCCAAGCATGCGTACTTTGTCACGCAATAGGACATCTAGCTCTTCCATCAGATACTCCTCATTCTTTCGATGTATTCAGTGTGCTCCAAAATGGCGGAAACTCAAGTCATTGCCAAACTTAGCTAATCGTTTGCTCTCTTCCTTAGTTGATTGATCTGCCAATGTTTCCAGAAATGAGTGACGTTTGATGAAACTTTTGCCATAACTAAGAGACCAAACACCAAAGTGATTATCTGGGTTAACTAGGTTAAGGGAATTCAGCGATGAAAGTTCAAAAGCTTATGAAACATTGGCAGGAAGAGTTTGGTGCAGAACTGACTGACCAAAAATACAGTTTACCGTTATCGGTCGGGGATGCGGCACGGATTGAAGCTTTATCTGAAATGTTTCCCTCAATGACCAAAGAGCAATTACTACGCGATGTGATTAGCGCTGCACTGGATGACCTAGCCTCTGGTTTTCCTTACGTCGCCGGGGAAAAAGTCATTGCCAAAGACGAGGATGGCTTCCCTATGTACGAAGACGTTGGGCTAACACCTAAGTTTTTGCGGTTATCCCGTAAGCATCTTCAAGAGTTATCTGAAGGTCATCATTAGTATTTAACGTTGAAATTTTCGTTACAACTGCACTGAGCAGCGCCATAATTTCAGTCGTTTTCTTGTAGCGCACGCTTGGCCTGCTGCCAAGCGTTTTCCATCGTATCTGCCGACAGCTCGCCCCAGCCACCGGCTTCTTTTGCTGTGTCTTCGACATAAGAAAAACGATGATAGAAACGCTGGTTCGTACCACGCAGTGCCGTATCCGGATTAATGCCATTGTGACGAGCTAGGTTAATAACGGCAAAGATTAAATCGCCGATTTCTTTTTCCAGCAAGGGCTTATTACCTGCCTCTAACTCAACCACCACTTCGTCTAACTCTTCACGAATTTTAGCTAATACCCCCTCATCCCCTTGCGGCCAATCAAAACCGACGGATGAGGCTTTTTTTTGCAGTTTGTACGCGCGGGTAATCGACGGCAGTGTCGCGGGAACTTGGTCTAATACTCGAACATCAGCGTCTTCGGAAGATTTTTCTTCTCGCTTTATATCTTCCCAGCGCTGATTGATTTGATCGTCATCAAACACTTCACTAGGCTGGCGCTCACTCGCCAGTGTCCCTTTTGGAAATACATGTGGATGACGACGAACCAGTTTGCTAACTAAACGATCAACAATGCTGTGTAGATTAAACCAGCCTTTCTCATCGGCCATTTGTCCGTAGAAAATAACTTGGAATAATAAATCGCCTAATTCTTCTTCTAAATGCGGCCAGTCTTGACGCTCAATGGCATCAGCAACTTCATACGCCTCTTCAAGGGTATGCGGTAATATGCTGGCAAAGTCTTGTTTTAAATCCCATGGGCAGCCTGTTTCTGGATTGCGCAACCGTCCCATCAAATACAAAAGATCGTCTATTGTGTGCATTATTTAACCACCCGCTCGAATACGACGTGTACTCAACACGTTGGGAAGTTGCTCAATTTTACTCATCACACGAGCCAGCCGTTCAAGACTGTCGACTTCTACGGTTAAATTCATGGCCGCTGTATTTTCGCCTTGGTCAGAGCGTGTGGTTACAGCAACAACATTGACCTTTTCGTTAGCGAGTAACGAACTTACATCACTTAATAAACCGGCACGGTCATAAGCATGAATGGCCATTTCCACCGGGTACATTTTACCCGGACGATGACCCCAGCTAACTTGCAACACTTTGCGTGATTCGATGGAGGCTAAGTGCAATAAGTTTTCACAATCACTGCGATGCACCGTAACCCCACGCCCTAACGTCACGTAGCCACGAATATCGTCCCCAGGTACCGGGTGACAACATGAAGCAATTTGTGTCATTAAATTACCAACGCCTTCGATAACAACGTCACCGCCGTCATTCGGCTGACTTGAGGTATCGTGACGACGCAGTAGAGGCAATTCCTGCTGCTGATGACTGCTGGTATCGGCTTGTTTTAATAACTGATGAACAATTTGCCCAAGTCGTAAATCACCTGCCCCTACCGCCGCATACATGTCTTCAACATTACGCATATTTAAACGCTGCGCAATGTCATGTAATGGCTCATCAACAAGATCAAGTCGATCTATTTCTCGAAGCACCATGTGACGGCCTTCTTCAATATTTTTATCTCGATCTTGCAATTTAAACCAATGTGCTACTTTGGCTCGTGCACGTGTGGTATGAATATACCCAGCATCTGGGTACAACCAGTCACGACTAGGATGAGCATTTGGATGCGTTAAAATTTCAATTTGTTCGCCGGTATTTAATAGACGTGTGAGCGGAACAATACGCCCGTTCACTTTAGCGCCACGGCATTTATTTCCTACCTCGGTATGCACTCGATAAGCAAAATCTAGCGGTGTTGCTTTGGGTGGTAAATCCACCACATGCCCGTCTGGCGTGAAGACATAAATACGATCAGGATCGATGTCTGAACGTAACTCTCCTATAAAGCGCGGTAAATCATCAAGGTCTTCTTGCCATTCAAGTACCTGACGCAGCCAGGCTATTTTTTGTTCATAACCTTGGTCTTTGGCATTGAGGTCGGTGCCTTTATAAAGCCAATGAGCGCAGACACCCAGCTCTGCATCTTCATGCATTTGGTGTGTACGAATTTGCACCTCTAGGACTTTGCCTTCCGGCCCAACCACCGCAGTATGTAATGAGCGATATCCGTTTTCTTTCGGGTTGGCGATGTAGTCGTCAAACTCATTCGAGATGTGCCGCCACAATGAGTGCACAATACCTAATGTCGCGTAACAATCGCGAATTTCTGGGACTAATATGCGTACGGCTCGAATATCATAAATCTGCGTAAAATCGAGATTCTTGCGACTCATTTTTCGCCAGATGCTGTAAATGTGTTTGGCTCGGCCATACACATCGCAGCGAATACCTGCACTGCCGATTTCGTCACGCATGGTTTGCACAACCGTCTCGACGTACCCCTGCCGGGCAAGGCGTTTCTCATCGAGTAACGAGGCAATTTTTTTGTATGCATCCGGTTTTAAATAGCGGAATGATAAATCTTCTAGCTCCCACTTTAAGTGACCAATACCTAATCTATGAGCGAGTGGCGCATAAATATTAAATACTTCATCGGCGACTTTACGGCGTTTATCTTCAGGCGCATCTTTAACGGCACGAATCGCAGACGTTCTTTCTGCCAGCTTGATTAAGGCAACCCGCACGTCATCAATCATGGTAACTAGCATTTTGCGCAAGTTATCAACCTGCGCTTCACGCTGCCCGAGTACGACTTCGTCGCTGGAATTTTGGATCGCGCTAATGGCTGCCATGCGCAACACGCCTTCAATTAATTTAGCGACTTCTTCACCAAATTGACGCTCAACTTTTTTCAGTGATAAGCGCCCTTCTCGCACGGCACGATACAGAATGGCAGAAATAATAGAGGCGTTGTCTAATCGCAAATCTATTAAAATCTGGGCCATTTCGATACCCATTTGCACACTATCAATTGACCAATAGGTACGGTTAGCTATTGCCTCATCTGACAGTTGTTTGGCCAGTATCAAAGCATTACGTAATTCTTCTGGCTTCCTGATATCGGATGCCTGACGAATAGTTTCTAGCCAGCGATCAATATCTAATGAGCCGTCATGAAGCAGCGGGTGATCTTCGCGAACCTTAACCATTATTTACCCCGGTACTCCAGCATCACCATGGTTTCAACATGGTGCGTCTGTGGGAACATATCCATAATTCCTGCGTTGGTCACTTTATAATATGTTGCCAGCATACTGAGGTCTCGCGCTAAGGTGGCAGCGTCGCACGATACATAGAGGATGCGGCCAACCTTACGGCGAATTAACTCGGGCATCAAAGCCGCGGCTCCCGCTCGTGGCGGATCAAGTAATACGGCATCGGGTGCTGGCAATATCGACAATGCACCTTCAACAGATAAATCTGCCCGTTTTGCCTGCAAGCTAAGGGCCAACTTTTCCGCCTGCTGCGTTAAGCTAGCTACCATACCCTCTTGCCCTTCTACTGCAACGACTTGTCGACAATGAGTTGCCAGCGGCATCGAAAAGTTGCCATGACCTGCAAATAAATCCCAAATCACTTCATTTTCTTGTGGTGCCAGCCAAGCTAATGCTTGAGCTACCATTTTTTTATTGATGGCCGCATTTACTTGAATAAAGTCGTCGGCTTGAATTTTAAGTTTCAGCCCTTCGACCTCATGCCAAATGGTTTCCGGCGTTTGCGGCCATACGCAGCTAGGATCGGCATTTTTTTCGGTACGTACCCAAAGTTGCAATGAACGTTCAGGTACTTGGCTTTGCCAGTCATCAAAGGCTGCACTGAGCTTGCGTTGATCCCCTTCTGACAGTGGCTTAAGCACACGCAGTACAAACACTAGGGCATTATCAGCCCACAAAGGTTCTATCTGAGTAATCAAGCTAGCTGCGTCTAGCGTACCAATAAGGTCTCGCCACGCATCCCAGTTAAGTGCGGGGTGTTGAGGCAACACCAAGCATTCACTGATATTGGTTAAGTGCGCAGAGCCTTCCTCACGAAAGCCAACGTAATTTTGTTTTTGCTCTTTACTGGAGCGCACACCCAGACGTGCTTTACGGCGATAATGCCAAGGATTATCGAGCAATGGTGCCTGCCACTGCGGAATATCTACTTTTTGTCGAGACAACTCACGTGCGACACGCTGCTGTTTAAACTCAACCTGCGCGTCGTAATTAAGATGCTGTAAGTGACAGCCGCCACAACGCTGAAAGTGCGGACAGAGCGGCTCGATTCTGTTGGGGGAAGCCGTAAGAACCTCCACTAATCGGGTATGCCAGATTTTTTTGCTGCGTTTATCCATCCGCGCCGTCACTGTTTCGCCCGGCAACGCACCCGGTACGAAATACACATCACGCCCAAGACGCCCGACGCCCTGACCTTCAGACGTTAAATTATCAATAGTAAGGGTGACCACACGGCCATTGGCTTTTTGATTCACGACGAACTCTGAGTTGTAGTGTACTGCCCCATATTGGGGCGAAAGGGTCTAAATTCAAGATGGAGCGAACACACCAGACGATAGGTAGCGATCTCCGCGATCACAAACAATGGCTACGATCGTTGCGTTTTCTAATTCTTGAGCGAGAGCCAACGCCGCCGCAACAGAGCCACCGGAAGAAACGCCACAAAAAATACCTTCACGACGGGCAAGCGCCCTCATGGTGTCTTCTGCTTCTTGTTGACCGATGTCTAGCACTCGATCAACACGGCTTTTATCAAAGATGGTCGGTAAGTATTCTTGTGGCCAACGACGGATTCCCGGTATGGCGGCACCATCTGAAGGCTGCAAACCAACGATGCATATTTCTGGGTTCTGTTCCTTCAGGTAACGAGATGTCCCCATAATCGTTCCCGTTGTACCCATTGAGCTGACAAAATGGGTGATCTGGCCTTGCGTCTGCTGCCAGATTTCGGGCCCCGTTCCCAGGTAATGCGCCTCTGGATTGTCTAAGTTTCCGAATTGGTTAAGAACAATACCTTTGCCCGCTTTTTCCATGTTAGCTGCAAGGTCACGCGCCCCTTCCATGCCTTCTTCTTTGGAAACCAATATCAATTCAGCGCCGTAAGCTTCCATCGCCCAACGGCGTTCCATGGTCGCGTTATCCGGCATGATTAATATCATGCGGTAGCCCATAATCGCCGCCGCCATGGCTAACGCAATACCGGTATTACCACTCGTAGCTTCGATTAATATGTCACCGGGATTAATGTCGCCACGCTCTTCGGCTCGCTGAATCATGGATAACGCCGGACGATCTTTCACCGAACCCGCGGGGTTGTTGCCTTCAAGCTTAAGCAAGACGGTGTTGCTTGATCCTTCTGGCAACATACGCTGTAACCTGACAAGCGGAGTATTCCCAACACAATCGGCAATGGTTGGATAACGAACATTGGTCATTGGGAGCACCTGAATCATTGAAAGGCGACATTCTACCCAGTTGAAAGACCGATGACACCTCGAACACTTCTCATACGGTAGCGGTTTCGTTTGCACTCACTATGCCACAACTATATTCTGCATCTTTGACTATCAACGCGTCCGGAATATGACAAACTGGAGTATTCGCAACCGCATCCTATTTACAGCTCTCTTACCGGGCATTTTGGTGTCACTGGTATTGGGGCTGTTTTTCGTGGCTGGACGATCTAGCGACCTCACTGACCTTCTAGAGCAACGCGCTTTAGCGATGGCAAAACAGCTTGCACCTACCTGCGAATACGGCGTTATGACGGGCAGTATCGGTATTTTGCAAAACATCGCTAACAACATGCTAGAAGAGCCGGATGTGCGCTCAGTCAATCTCTTTGATCAGGAAATGAACCTGCTATCCCATGCAGGCCCTCGCATGATAACTGAGCGTGTTGGCTCAACTATGTTAAAAGAAAGCCAACTTCAACTGATAGAAACCCCTGGATCAATTCGCGTTAAAGCACCTATTTATGCACAAAACTTAGTGATTGCAGATCAGTTGTCCGATCAGTTTTATGCACAAACTCAACCCGAGTCTGAAATGAAGCTATTGGGTTGGGCTGAAATCGAATTATCAAACGCCAATACTCGTCTTGCTCGCTATCAGCATTTTGCGACTTCTCTTTCGATCATTATTATTGCGCTATTAATTGGGTCAATCATTGCGATGCGAGTCTCGCGCCGTATCTCTGACCCAATTAAAGGCATCAGTGAAGCATTGAATGATATTCGCGCTGGAAAAATGGAAACCCGAGTACACGTTAAAGAACACGGCGAACTTCAAGATCTTGCTTCCGGTGTCAACTCGATGGCTTCCGCAATTCAACGTGCCGATATTGAATATCAACAAAACATTGAGCAATCAAACCGTGAAAGCCAAGAAACCATTGATGAACTTGAAATTCGCAATCACGAACTGACCCTAGGACATAAACAAGCACTGGAAGCAAATCGTTCGAAATCTGAATTTTTAGCGAACGTATCCCATGAAATCCGAACACCTTTGAATGGTATTTTGGGTTTCTCTGATTTACTCGCTCGCACTCAGACAAGTGGACGTCAGCATGATTATTTACAAACTATTCGTAAATCCTCCAAAGATCTTCTCAATATTATTAACGACATTTTAGACCTCTCTAAAATTGATGCGGGTAAGTTAATTCTGGAGAATGTTAGCTTTAATCTCCGAGACTTAGTCGAGGAGGTAATGCAAGTAATGGCACCGGAATCTGTAAGCTCTGGTATTGCAATGCGCCAGTATATTTCCCCAGATATTCCTGACTTTATCTGTGGTGATCGCCTACGGTTAAAACAAATTCTTACCAACCTGATAAACAACGCCGTTAAGTTCACGCCTGAAGGCTCTGTGACTGTAAACGTGTATCCGATTCGTAATGAAGCGTCTGATATCAGTATTCAGTTTGACGTTCGTGATACCGGCATTGGTATGAGTGAAATTCAGCAGGAGCGATTATTTCAGGCGTTTTCTCAGGCAGATCCGAGTATCGCCCGACAATATGGTGGCACAGGCCTTGGATTAATCATTTCAAAAGCCTTGGTTGAAGCGATGAATGGCGACATTCGGGTAGACAGTGTTGAGAGTATCGGGACTACTTTTTCTTTCACGATTGAAGCGGGCCTTGATCACGATACACCGCCATTGCCAACCGTGTTGAGCGATTTTAAAATTTGTATGATTGATGACAGCGAAGAATCCCCTGTCGACACCATCGAATTATTAAAACGCCGTGGGGCCGACGTTAAGCATTGCGCCCAAAGCATAGAGTTTTTTGAACAGTGCGAAAACTTCACACCCGACGCCGCGATTATTAGTATCGATAATGCATTAGATCAACAATCTAACGTGCACGCTTGGCTGGCGCGCTGTACTGAAAATAACGTCCCTTTCTTAGCGCTTCTTCGTGATGGCGATATACAACAAGCGCACCTTATCCCCAAGGGAACGCCAATCATTACAGCCCCCTTTACTCAGCAGCGACTGATCAGTGTTCTGAGAGAGATAACAGGCCGAGTAGAAGAAGTCGTCGATAAAGACATACAACCAGCCCTGCAAACACGGCCAACGATACTTGCCGTGGATGATAACGAAGCCAACCTGAAATTAGTAGTAACGCTACTAGGCGAATTAGGCGTAAAGGTACTCCAAGCCGCTTCAGGGTTTGAAGCCGTTGCCACCGTTGAGCGTGAAAGTGTGAGTATGATTTTAATGGATATTCAAATGCCGGGAATGTCTGGAACAGAAGCCACGAGTCGTATTCGTGAACTGCCGGGACGTGGCAACATACCGGTGATTGCATTAACGGCGCATGCTATGTCTGACGAGCGCCAAGCATTAATCGCCGCAGGCTTAAATGATTATCAAACCAAGCCGGTATCGCAGGAACAGCTTGCTCGTATTATTGAACGCTGGACAGGGTATGTCACGGATACGGAGACTGGTAACCGTAGCTATGGCCGTGACGCCACCTCATCAAACGTACAAACGATTTTCAGTAGCAAGATTGCCTTACAACACGCAAATGGTACGGTCTCGCTTGCGGTCGAGATGTTTGAAATGCTCATCGCCAGCCTCAAAACTGAAAAGCAAAACATCATTACTTTTTGGGAAATTGAATCGCTTGATGACTTACTCGAAACGATTCACAAGCTGCATGGAGCCGCACGTTACTGTGGCATCCCCGCCCTACGTGCTGCGCTCGAACAGTTTGAAACCTCATTAAAGGCGAATCGTAGCGGTGAGTTTCCTTCGGCTATGCGTAAAGTCACCACCGAAATAACACGCTTAGAAAATTGGACGAGTGACAACGACTGGCGCTCCATGCTTCAAGAAGAAAGCACCGCAAACGCTTGAACCCAATCGCCCTCATCGCTGAGGCTAATAAGTAATTTGGCATGAGCACTGCGCTCATCCATTAACCCCTTAGCTCTTCCTCGAACCACAACCTCTGGCGCACCGTTCGCGTTTCGCAAAATCGAGAAATCGTGAAAAGTGACCCCCAGCGCAATGCCTGTACCTAACGCTTTTGCTAACGCTTCTTTTGCCGCAAAAGCTTTGGTCAGATAATTAATCGGTGAGGAGTGAGTCTGATATATTGCTAACTCGTCGCTGGCCAAAATACGTTGAGGGAAACGTTCACCATGACGTTGAATCACAGCGCCGATACGATCTTGTGAAATAAGATCGGTACCGACACCTAATATGGCCGCTGAATTAAACATCGAAACAGTCAACGGAGTAACTCAGGCACGTGCTTTTTCAAGTAAATCACGCATATCACGCACGGCTTTTTCTAGCCCACTAAACAGAGCTTGCGCAATAATCGCATGGCCAATATTCAATTCATTCATTTCTGGAATGGCCGCGATGGCTTCAACGTTATGATAATGCAACCCATGGCCCGCATTCACAATTAAGCCTTGGCTTGCAGCATAAGAGGCCGCTGCGCGAATACGTTGCAGCTCCTCTTCCATCAATTCAGGGGTTTCAGCTTCAGCGTATGCCCCGGTATGTAATTCAATCACTGGTGCTCCCGTACGAACGGTCGCATCAATCTGAGCGTTATCGGGGTCAATAAATAAAGAGACTTCAGCCCCAACCGCTTGCAAGCGTTTTACTGCAGCAGTGACCTGAGCTTCTTGGGATACAACGTCCAAACCACCTTCCGTGGTCAATTCTTCGCGCTTTTCTGGCACTAAACAGGACGCCGCGGGTTTAATTTCTTCCGCCAGCGTAAGCATATTTTCAGTAACGGCCATTTCGAGATTCATACGTGTTTGTAAAGTGCCTGCAAGCACTCGAACGTCACGCACTTGAATATGACGTGCATCTTCACGGGGGTGAATTGTAATGCCATCAGCCCCTGCCTGCTCAGCAATAAAGGCAGCCTGAACTGGATCAGGGTAACGAGTGCCGCGAGCTTGACGTAAGGTCGCCACGTGATCGATGTTTACCCCTAATAACACTCGTGCAGTACTCATACAAAATTCCTGTTCGGTAAATTCATTAAACTATAGAAGTTCGCGGCTAATTAAAGGCCGACGGATGGCGGCGTCAATCGCTTGCCTCAGCACCTGACGCGCAACTTTAAGTGCTCCCGGATATGAAAAAGCAGCATCACCGATTGCGTGCAAGATGTCACCTGCAATTCCATTATCGCTACGAATAAAACCGGAGCTTGGAACAAAAGTATAATTACAATCAGTCTGTACCGGCCCTACGTCGCTATCCAGCCAATTGATACCTAACCCCATATACTGGAGTAATTGATATTCGAACACTCTCAACCATACATCGGCTCTTGGGCTTCTCTGAAGGCCTTGCAAGGTGTTTAGATAAAGCTGATAAACCTCTGGAACAGGCTCGCCCGAGGGCAGAAAATTAAGTAGGAGTTCATCAAGGTATAACGCACACACCAAGGTTTCATCAGTGAGGAGAAATGTTTCTAAGACCTCTGCGCCTTTAAGACGCGGCCAATCTTTATCTGGACGCCAGTCGCCTTGGCAACGTTGATGTAAATCGATTAGGCGAGTGGGCGGGGATAACCTAACCTGCGTTACCCCCTGATTTTTACTGAAAACATCCAGCAACCAATCGCGCTCGGCAACGGGCTGGCGTCTCAGTACAAACCACTCCCTCATTGTGTTCTGTCGTCGTACCCTAAACTGCGTAGCGCACGTTCGTCATCTGACCAGTTCGACTTCACTTTAACCCAGGTTTTAAGCATGACTTGGCTTTCAAATAAAGACTCCATGTCTTTTCTCGCTTCGATACCAATTTGCTTAATACGGTAGCCTTTATCACCAATCACAATGCGTTTTTGCGATGGTCTTTCTACCAAAATTAGCGCACTGATTTCAATCAAGCCACCATCATGGGAAAACTCTTCTATCTCTACTGTCATTTCGTAGGGCAGTTCATCGCCTAACTGACGCATGATTTTCTCACGCACTAATTCAGCGGCCAAAAAACGTGACGTTCGATCAGTGATTTGATCTTCTGGGTAGAAGTAAGGATTTTCAGGTAAATAACTGCGAATTAAGTGCTCAATACGATCAACATTGTGGCCTGTTTTTGCGCTCAGAGGAATTATCTGATCAAAGGTATGTTTACCACTAAGAACTTCTAGATATGGCAACATCTCTTCTTTATCTTGAATAAAATCGATTTTATTCATCACTAAGATACACGGCGCGCGTTGCTGCTTGATGGTTTGCAGCACGAGATCATCTTCGTCCGTCCAGCGGGTTCTATCCACGACCATGACAATCAAATCAACGTCTTTTACCGCCGTTGTCGCTGCACGGTTCATATAGCGGTTAATCGCTTTATCTTGTCCTTTATGAATACCCGGCGTATCGACAAAGATAATTTGGGTGTCGTCTTCCGTCACAATACCTAAAATCTGATGTCGTGTGGTCTGTGGCTTACGTGAAGTGATGGATAACTTCTGCCCCAAAATACGATTCATCAAGGTGGACTTACCCACGTTAGGGCGACCTACGATAGCAACAATACCAGTACGAGTGGTCATTGTGAGTTATCCTCTTCGAGACCTAATTTGCCGAGCAGAACAAGGGCTGCAGCCTGCTCTGCATTACGGCGACTGCTGCCGCTTGCTTTAATGTCTTGGTTTAACTGAGGGATGCTACAGGTCACGGTAAATACCTGCTCATTACCTGGCCCATGAACGTCGGTCACATCGTACTTAGGTAGACCTAAGTGTTCAGCCTGCTGATGTTCTTGCAAACGCGTTTTTGGGTCTTTGATTGGGTCTTCTAACGACAAAGCATCAAGACGAGTTTGATACCAGGAAAGAATTCTTTCACGTGCGACTTCTAAGCCCGCGTCTAAATAAATCGCACCAATAATAGCTTCAACCACATCGGCAAGTATTGATTCACGTCGATGTCCGCCACTTTTCAGCTCACCAGAGCCGAGTAATAAAAATTCACCTAAATCAAAATCTTTAGCAATGGTCGCTAAGGTAACGCCTTTTACCATGCGCGCACGCAAGCGGCTTAACTTACCTTCTTTGGCATTGCTGAATTTTTCAAACAACGCATCTGCAATCACAAAATTTAAAATAGAATCACCCAAAAACTCAAGACGCTCGTTATTCACACCAGATTTACTTCGATGGGTAAGCGCGAGGGTAATTAAGCTTTCATCACGAAAGGTATAACCAATACGTTGAGATAGTTTTAGCAAGGGATTATTCACTTGGAGAGTTCTTTTTGTCTCTGAAATGTCAGTACCATATCGATATTAGCGAGAAAGTGTTTACGGCTTTCATAATTCCAATTAATGACGGCACCAGCACTACTTCTCTGCACTTCTAAAGTATCGACACTGAATGCAACGTTATTATCACGCAGACGCCGAGCGACTTCTTCACGCATTACTTTCGTGCTGGTTTTTGCATTGATTCGATTATTTTCATCAAGGCTATCTAAAATAACGCCGACTTCTGCATGATCAAAATAACTCGGTATGATCACCATAAAGGCCCGTAATATTACGATTGCTCCCAATACAAGCAGCAGGATCGATACCATAGTTAGGCCTTTTTGGTGCTTCATAATTTAGTCATCCATTCTAAGTACAGCGAGGAAAGCCGACTGTGGAATTTCCACATTGCCGATTTGCTTCATGCGTTTTTTACCGTCTTTCTGCTTCTGAAGCAGTTTTTTCTTACGGCTAATATCACCGCCGTAACACTTGGCGGTTACGTTTTTACGTAATGCTTTTACTGTGGTTCGCGCAACAACTTGTGTGCCTACGGCTGCCTGAATTGCCACATCAAACATCTGACGCGGAATCAACTCTTTCATTTTTTCGGTGAGTAAGCCGCCACGGCGGCGCACGCTTTCTTTGTGCATAATAACGGCAAGGGCATCAACACGATCACCGTTTACTAGTACGTCCAGACGCACCAGCGGTGCTTCTTGGAATCGCACAAACGAATAGTCCAATGATGCAAAACCACGGCTAGCTGATTTTAGGCGATCGAAGAAGTCCATAACGACCTCCCCCATTGGGATTTCGTAACGTAGCGCTACTTGAGAGCCGGTGTACTGCATATCAACCTGCACACCACGCTTATCAATACATAACGAAATCACGTTACCTAAATATTCTTGCGGCACCAGAATATTACATTCAGCAATAGGCTCACGCATTTCTTCAATAGAGCCAAGATCTGGTAATTTAGACGGATTATCAACGTGAAGAACTTCACCTTTGCGGTTCACGATTTCATAAATTACTGTCGGTGCCGTGGTGATCAAATCAAGATCGTATTCTCGCTCTAAACGTTCCTGAATAATTTCCATGTGCAACATGCCAAGGAAACCACATCGGAAACCAAAACCTAGCGCATCGGAGTTTTCAGGTTCGAAAAATAAAGAGGCATCGTTGAGAGACAACTTATCCAACGCCACACGGAAGCTTTCATAATCGTCAGAAGATACCGGGAATAAACCAGCGTATACCTGAGGTTTTACTTTTAAGAAACCTGGCAAAGAATCAACGTCTGGAAATTTGGTTGAAACTATTGTGTCACCAACAGGCGCACCATGAATGTCTTTGATGCTGCCGCAGATGTAACCTACTTCGCCGGTGCCAAGTTCTGGACGCTTGGTCATCTTTGGGGTGAAGTAACCCACTTCATCAACGAGGTGGTCTTTACCGGTTGATTTCATGCGAATTTTATCGCCCTTGCGAATCACACCATTGGTTACACGGATAAGGGATACAACACCAAGGTATGAATCAAACCATGAGTCAATAATCAGCGCTTGTAGTGGTGCGTCAGGATCACCAACCGGTGGGGGGATATGAGCAACAAGGTCTTCCAGAACATCTTCAACGTTCAAGCCGCTTTTTGCACTGCAACGTACTGCTTCAGTGGCATCAAGGCCGATAATATCTTCGATCTCTTGGGCCACTTTATCCGGATCAGCCTGCGGCAAATCCATTTTGTTCAATACCGGGCGAACTTCTAGGCCTTGTTCAATCGCGGTGTAACAGTTAGCCACCGATTGAGCTTCTACGCCCTGCGCCGCATCGACCACCAGCAAGGCACCTTCACAGGCCGATAAGGATCGGCTGACTTCATAGCTGAAATCAACGTGCCCTGGGGTATCAATAAAGTTTAGCTGGTAGGTCTCGCCGTCACGCGCTTTATAATACAAAGTAACGCTTTGCGCCTTGATCGTGATCCCGCGCTCTCGCTCAATATCCATTGAATCAAGAACCTGCGCTTGCATTTCACGATCACTAAGCCCCCCACAGACCTGAATAAAACGGTCTGACAGCGTAGATTTGCCGTGGTCAATATGGGCAATAATAGAAAAGTTACGAATGTGGTCCAGTCGGCTCACAGAATAATCATCCGGTAGTTACATCAATCTGCGGATTTTACCTGAAGGGCCGAGCTAAGGCTATGAAAGCCAACATGCACAAGGCACTGCACGTATCTTTCGTGCAATACCTTGATACTTAGGAGTGAATATTAGCTTATTCAATACGCAACGGAATGAAGGATGCTTGGCCACGACGCACAATACGCATAGGTACGCTGCGGTTTTCAGGCAGGTCTTTCACGACGCGGGCGAAGTCTTCCACACTGCGAATCATCTCGCCGTTGATCATGCTAATCACATCACCTCGGGTGACACCTGCCATCGCTGCTGGGCCTCGACGTACTTCTTTAACGAGTACACCATTGCCTTCTTCGTTGCGCTGACGATCGTTTAGTTCACTAACCACAAGGCCAATACGATTGCTTTGCCGCTCCGCAGGGCCTGTGTTGCTAGATAACTGAGGGTCATCCGCGGAAGGCAGATCACCAATCTCAACGGTGATTTGTTTACGCTTTCCACTTCGCACGATATCCAGTTTGGCTTTGTCACCAGCACTCAAACGGCCAATTTGATGAGGTAGATCCGAGGACATATAGACCTCTTTGCCATTCACTTTGGTGATGATGTCACCACTCATCAGCCCAGATGTTTCAGCAGGGCTGCCACCCAGCACCTGAACTACTAAAGCCCCAGCGGCGCGGTCTAAACCAAACGACTCCGCAAGATCTTTACTGACCTCTTGGATCACCACCCCAAGCCAACCTCGACTGACCTTACCGTTTGTTTTTAATTGCTCGGCGACGTTTAAGGCAACGTTAATAGGTATGGCAAAAGATACCCCCATAAATCCGCCTGAACGTGTATATATCTGTGAATTAATCCCTACGACTTCGCCCTCAAGGTTAAACAATGGACCCCCTGAGTTACCCGGATTAATTGCTACATCGGTTTGAATAAAGGGCACGTAATTTTCGCTGGGTAAACTGCGCCCTTTGGCACTGACAATGCCAGCGGTCACTGAATAATCGAAGCCAAAAGGTGAGCCAATGGCAACAACCCACTCACCCACTTCTAACGCCTCTGAATCACCAAGCTCAACGGTAGGTAGATTATCGGCATCCACTTTAAGCACCGCTAAGTCTGAGCTTTCATCCGCGCCAATCAACGTAGCTTCTAGCTCTCGGCGATCGTTCAGGCGGACAATGATTTCGTCTGCCCCCTGAACAACATGGTTATTTGTCAGTATGTAGCCATCTTTTGACACAATAAAACCGGACCCCAGAGAACTTCGATCTTGTTGACCACGAGGAAATCCTGGATTATTGGGGGATGGGAACTGACGACCAAAAAAATGCCTAAAAATCTCAGGCATATCATCGGGCATCCCATATTGTTGAGCAGAATGGCTCGCTTGTTTGGCGTGTTTAATCGTACTGATATTGACTACTGCCGGAGAAGTTTCTTTTACCAAATCGGTAAAGTCAGGCAGGCTCGCCCAAACAGAAGACGCTAGAAATACAGAGGTTAGTAGTAGGAAACGTGCGAAGGATCTCATTAATAATGTCCTCAACTTTCATCCAAAATGTTAATCCAAAGTGTTTATTTCAATCGCTTGTGGATGACCTGAGCACTCTTTAACAATAGTAGGCTGCCAATCGTCTTTATTACGACGAGCAAACAATCGCGCCGCGCCCAAACCAATCACCAAACCTAATATGCCTGCCATCATAGATTGAGCTTCTGATCCACCTTGATTGCCAAGCACGGCACCAATAACCAACCCAATTAAAGGCAACCCATAAAGGCTCAGAGCACTGAACGCTAGCGACCCTTCAGGCAACGCCAGTACGACTTGATTACCCAAGCTATATGCATCGTGTGTCTCTACCCACAAACGCACAGGTCGACCGAGTTTACTTAACGTGTGCTGACCACAGCCGGCACGAGCACTACAGCTTCCGCATGCGCTGCGCTGTATTCCCTCGACCCAAACACCACCTTCGCCTATTTCAACGACTTCGACAATTTCTTGATTCAAGTTTCTGACTATCCTTTACACGTTTCTACGCAAACTAATAGATATAGTAACAAGTATAAACAGGATGGGAGGGCGAGTATCTATCGACTTGCCAGTTGATCCACTAAGGTGACGGATTCTGCGATTTTCGATACGGTCACGGACGGAAGTTCGCCCACGACACTGATACGAAAGTCACCCGTATTGCTGCGAGTATGACGCACTGTTGCCGATGTCGCATGCCAGCGTCGTGTTAAATCTGGACCGAGGTCATTTTCAACATGATCGACAAAGACCGTAAATGAAGATAAACCATCACTAAAAGTCAGTCGCTCCCCCTGCCGCCCCTCTGAACCAGAAACTTTATTATAGCCTTGAAGTGCAAAACCTGACGGCAACCATGCCGGCCACCAGCTGGCCTCGCTGCTGGAAACACGATCAGGCGTTGGTTTTAGGCGTAACGCATGGCCACTCTCACTGCTGCTGAACATGGATATGGGGGTGGTCACATTCAACTCAAGTTCGGCAAATTGAAAGCGTTGTAGCACATCACCTTTAATATCAAGCAGGTCGGCTTTCAGGGGGAGTCCTGTCGTGCGTTCAAGCCACAATTGATACGCGTAGCGATCATCACTTTTTGGGGTAAGGGTGATAAAGACCGCATCATTCGCGGCAATGCGCTCAATATTGCTAAAAACGCCCACCTCGTAACTGGCTAAAATGGTGGTTAGTTTACTGGCTAAATCTCGATTGAGAGGTTTAAACACATCCGGAGTTAAACCCGCAATGTGGTCACCTGAGTGGATACAAAACAACTCGTTACCACTACGAACTTGAGTTCGAGGAATGCCAGATAGGTATTGGGTGCGACTTAAGTGCGTGCCTTTGTGCTGAGTTTGTCGATACTCCAAACTCTCCCAGTGATCACCATCACCGTAGACCACCAGACCGCGAAAATTCAACTCACTGAACGCCGTTGACATTTTCGTTAGCCAAAGCTCCGCTTTGCCTGATTCCTCAGGCAGAGCGTGCAGAGTATTTGGGGTGAAAATAAGTCCAACAGAGAGCAGTAAGCACAATGACAGTGCCCACTTCATATTAGTCTTTCCTGACCGCTGTTTTGTTATCTGCACCAAAGTTGGCAACACGTACAAAAGTTGGCAGTCCCTGCTCATTCGCATTAATCGCTTCGTTTTCATGCTCAAGCACATACTGGCTCAGTACTTCTTGGGCTTTACGAAGTTCTTCTGCTGATATATCAGCATTCGCTACCGTCAATGGCTCTACGACTGGCTCATTTGCCGCGACGGTTATTGCTGAAATCGCTTCAGATTCCATCGCACTTTGAGAATCGTTCATCACCAGTGCAGCACCAGACATAGATCCATCCAATGCTGAAGGGTCGTATGCAAAGCGCGCCCCGACCAATACGGCCAAGGTGACCGATGCCGCAACTGCGCCAGACATCAACCACTGAGAACGACTGCGCTTATTATCCGCTGCCGTGTGAGCTACTGAGGTCTCGACGGGCGTCTGAGAGCGGGCCGGAACCTCATCCATTGGCTCACCATCCAGCGCTTGCATGATCCCTTCAGAAAGATCAATACTGCTGACTGGTTCTTCTCGCATGATAGAACCAAGCAAGTGATACCTACGCCATTGTTCACGCAAATCAGGGTCTGATGAAAATTGATTCAATACCCTGCGTACTTCCAGCTCATCACATTCTCCATCACAGAGAGCGGATAAAGATTCATTTTTTCGATCTGTCATACACTACACCCATCAAGCAGTCAGGCCGTCGCACTCAAAAGAGGCCGCATTTTCTTTTCAATTGCTTCCCGCGCACGGAATATTCGAGATCTTACCGTCCCGATTGGACAATCCATGGTTTCCGCGATTTCTTCGTAACTCATTCCTTCCAACTCTCGCAGCGTTACGGCTCGGCGTAACTCTTCTGGAAGTTCTTCGATTGCCGCAAACACTACTGATTTCAGTTGATCACGCTGTAACAGCGCATCGGGAGTGTTTACGTCTTTCATATTCGATTCATCGGCAAAGTACGCAGCATCGTCTAGATCAATATCCTGAGTCGGTGTCTTGCGACCTCTGCTAATAAGGTGGTTCTTCGCAGTGTTTACTGCGATTCGGTACATCCACGTGTAAAACTGACTATCCCCTCTGAATGAGGGTAGCGCACGATACGCTTTGATAAATGCTTCTTGTGTCACATCCTGAGCTTCCGCGTGGTCAGAGATGAAACGTCCAACCAAAGCTAGGATTCTATGTTGATACTTCAGAACTAGCAGATCGAATGCACGGCGGTCCCCTTTCTGGACCCGCGCGACCAGCTGCTGGTCTGATGCTGTCTGATCTGTCATTTTGTTACCCGTATCTATCTGCTGCTTCTCTGCAGCGTTCGCTGAATGAGTCACACCAAGGTCCTCCAGTTATGGCAGTAGGGGTTAGGTGCAGCGATAGCGAGATAGTTCCCGAGCAGTTCCATGAGCTTACATATCATGACACTCTGCTAAGAATAGACCACCCGCGCAGATCGCAGTTCCCCATTGATGCACATTTTTTGTAAACCTTGCCGTCGCAGATTATAGTGCGGCTGTACTCGCACGGATAGCGTCTTCTTAGAGCACCTATTTAACGCCCTTTTTGGAGCAAGCAATACCATGAGCCAAAGCCTAACCTACGATGTCCTTATTATTGGCAGCGGTGCTGCTGGGCTTACTCTGGGGCTATCTTTACCGGATCATATTCAAGCGGCGGTGATCAGCAAAGATACGCTTGATGCTGGCTCAACACGCTGGGCCCAAGGTGGCGTCGCCGCCGTACTTGATGACGAAGACAGTGTTGAGGCGCATATCAACGATACCATGACCGCTGGCGCGGGCCTCTGCCATGATGCCGCTGTACGCTTCACCGTCGAAAACTCAACAGCCGCGATCCAATGGTTGATTGATCTAGGGGTGCCGTTTACTCGTGACGCTGAAGATCATTTTCATCTGACACGCGAAGGCGGACATAGTGCCCGACGAATTATTCATGCCGCCGATGCCACCGGCCATGCCATTTCAGAAACATTATTAGAAAAAGCCAAACAACGTAAAAACCTCACCCTACTGCAAGATTACATTGCCATTGATCTCATCACCCGCGAGAAACTGGGCTTATCTGAACAAGGCTGTATCGGCGGTTATTTTTTAAACAATCGCACCGGTGAAGTCGATTCCATTACCGCTCGTGCGACGGTGCTGGCCACTGGTGGCGCAAGTAAAGTGTATTTGTACACAAGTAACCCTGATGGTGCATCCGGTGATGGCATTGGCATGGCGTGGCGCGCCGGTTGCCGTGTCGCCAATATGGAATTCAATCAATTTCACCCAACCTGCTTATATCACCCACAAGCGAAGTCTTTTTTAATTACTGAGGCCGTTCGAGGTGAAGGCGGTAAATTACTGCTGCCGAATGGCCGTCGCTTTATGGATCGCTTTGACAAACGTGCAGAACTAGCACCCCGTGACATCGTCGCTCGTGCCATTGACCATGAAATGAAACGCCTAGGCGCAGATTGCTTATTTTTAGATATTTCGCATAAGCCAGCCGAGTTCATTAAAGAGCACTTTCCAACGATTTATGAGCGCTGCTTGGAACTGGGAATTGACATTACCAAAGACCCTATCCCTGTCGTACCAGCCGCCCACTACACCTGTGGTGGCGTAGTCACTGATAACGCTGGCCGCACGGATATTAGCCGTCTATATGCGATAGGTGAGACCGCCAGTACTGGGCTACACGGCGCAAATCGCCTTGCCAGCAATTCATTGTTAGAGTGTTTGGTATTTGCCCGAGCAGCGGCTGAAGATATTACTGCCACTATTGATATGAGCCGTGAGTTAGAGACCATTCCTGAGTGGGACTCCAGCCAAGTTACAGACTCAGATGAAGACGTTGTTATTGCCCACAACTGGGATGAGTTACGCCGCTTTATGTGGGATTACGTGGGTATTGTACGCACCACGAAGCGCCTTTTGCGCGCCAAGCATAGAGTGACGTTGCTCCGGGAAGAGATCCAAGAGTTCTACGGTAATCACAAGGTCACGAACGACTTGTTAGAGTTACGGAACTTAGTGGATGTGGCCGAAGTCATTATTCGCTCAGCACTGCTGCGTAAAGAAAGTCGTGGATTACATTACAGTCGTGATTACCCGCACGCACTTCCTCGCGCCTTTGATACTGTAGTGACGGCGAAGTACTTAAAAGAACTAGGGCACCTCTGAATAATTCAGAGGTGCATTAGGAATGCTTGTAGCTTCTGGAACACACCTTAAACACTGCCATATAAGGCAAATTTTAGTCGCCGGAACGATTCCATATCCGGCAGGCTATCGGGTCGAATACGAATAAGCTGCCACGGCCAAAACCCCCACACCAAACACACGAACTCTCGGCGACGAATACTCCCAACACGCCATTGAGTAATCTGTTTGGTGGTATCACGCCTTAGCCACCAGCCTTGCTGACCAACGCCAATCACGACATCGGGCTGGGGCCATCGCCAAAGTATAAAAATACCAAACAAGGGAAGTAAGACGAACCATACGAACACATGGCTGAGTGTTAAAAATAAAATAAAAGACACGACGAGCAAAGCGGCAACATCAAGCTGCCGTTGTCGTCGTGAGGGAAGGATGTGCCACTCAGCGGGGTTTTCGTGCATGTTCCAGCACCAGTTCGACGATACGTTCCATGTCTTTAGTACCCGGTGGTGTGTGCTCTAAAAACCAGGTGAATAAATCAGGGTCTTCACACTCTAACAAATCTTGATAACGCTTTTTATCAGCCTCATCCAACAGTGGGTAGGCTTTTTCTGCAAACGGTACGAGTAAAACATCCAGTTCAAGCATGCCTCGACGGCTGTGCCAAATAGCGCGCTTCGCTTCTATATCTTCACTCACTTACTGCTCTCCATTATGGGTTTTACACTTAACAAGATGCCAGTATAACGAAAAATCATGGTGCCAGTTGATCGTAACGTTAAGGGAAAATCACTCACTTTCAAATACCCTTACATATTACCCCGTGATAGCTGGGCAAGAATTCCTTAGAATCGCTCAACGCATTGATGACACGCATTGATGAAGAGTGCATCCCATTAGCAGCACACATGTTCTACCAAGGAAAGTCTATGTTTGATGAATTGTTTGATGAATTCGGCTCAGTCTCCAGTCAAGGATTTGTCCCTACCCACCCAAGCGAGAACCGCCCTGCTGCCACTCTACTTAGCCAGTTTAGTTTAATTAAAGTAACAGGCCCCGATAGCGAACGCTTTTTACAAGGGCAACTTACCTGTGATGCCAGCGCCTTAACCAGCAATAACTGGTTAGCCGGAGCATGCTGTACAGCGAAAGGGCGCATGGTGGCCAACTTTATTTTGGTCAAAACGCCTGACGGTTTTTTATTACGCTTACCACGCGTGCAAGCCGATGTTCTGATGACGCATTTGAAAAAATACATCGTATTCTTCAAATCAACACTGAGCCTTGCGACTGATCTGTATTTGGTTGGCATCATTAATCCCGAGGACACAGCAGCCGCGGACGCATCCTTCCACGTTCTGGAAGATGGCTATCAATTAACATGGGCGGATGGTCGCCAAGAATTCTGGGGATCAAAAAACAGTTCGGAGAAACGCCTAAATGGAAATTTATGCGCGGAGTCTGCCTGGCTATTAGCAGACATTACACATGGCTGGATGTGGGTACAAGCAGAAGCCACCGAAGCGTGGGTGCCCCAATACATAGGCTGGCAACATCAGCATGGTATTAGTTTTTCTAAAGGCTGCTACACAGGCCAAGAAATCATTGCACGTTTGCAGTACCTCGGGAAAAGTAAAAAGAATTTATACAGAATATCCACCGAGACTGATTTGCCTGCGGTGATGAGCGAGATTCAGAACAACGGCAAAACCATTGGCGAGCTTGCCAGCCGCTGTGGAAAACACGGCTTAGCGGTTGTTAATAGTCACGATGAATCTTTTAACGCAGAAATGTCTGGTCAGGCCGTAGTTTTGGATAAGGTCTTCTATACTGAAGAATAACACCCGGTTCTACTCCGGGGCACTCATCAGTTGGTGACACAATCCAGACCGGAGCTGAACCATGACTCAGGACCTCGTATCAAAAGTCAGGGAAGATATTCTTACGCAACTCAAAAACGATGAGTTAGTACTTCCTACCCTGCCAGAAATCGCATTAAGCGTGCGTGAAGTTGCCGAAGACGAAAACGCAACGATCAATGACTTATCTCATGTGCTCCTGCGAGATCCAGCAATGAGCGCACGCTTACTCCGAGTGGCTAATAGCCCGATGGTCCGCACCGTTGTTCCTATCACTGACATTACCACCGCCGTTTCACGATTAGGCATCGACTTCACCACCAACTTAGTGATTGGTATTGCGATGGAACAAATGTTTCAAGCCACCAATGAACTAATCGATAAGCGTATGCGCGCTTGCTGGAGTCGTGCGATTGAAGTGGCGGCTTCCGCTCAGGTCCTGGCCCGTCACTTTACCCAGCTACCGGCAGACCAAGCCCTTCTTGCTGGTTTAGTTCACCAAATCGGTATGCTTCCTATTTTGGCTTACGCCGAAAACAGCGATACCCTGCTTAAAGACAGCTTATCCCTCGATCATGTTATTGCCGAATTGCACCAAGAACTGGGGGCCTTAGTATTAAAGTCTTGGGACCTTCCTGAAGCCTTAATAAAAGTCGCATCAGAGTATTTAACCTTTGAGCGCCAACCGGATGACGTCGACTTCACCGACCTAGTCCAAGTCGCAGTACTGCAAAGCTACACCGATACAGATCACCCATTAGGACAAATAGATTCGGCGACTGTCGGCGCATTTGCCCGCTTAGGCTTAGAAGCTGATGAAGAGGATCACCAGTTAAGCGCCATTGCTGAAGAAGTCGATGCCACACAATATGCCCTGACCCCACGATAAATCCGTTATCATTAGTTCATGCATACCATTATTGCGGCGGTTGTCGTTCTCACGCTTTTTGTCTCTTTGCTGTTGTGGCTACTGCGCTTTACCGCCAATGGCCGGGCCGCTCAGCTAGCCTCCGCTGGAGACCAGCTTAAACTCAGTTACGAGCCGTGGCGTGCACTGAGTCATCATATTAAACAGGCTGACTTTCAAGTAATGAGCACCGGCGAAGCACGCTATGTACAGCACTGGTTAGAGAACGACACCCTTGTCATGTTTGATTTCATCAGCATGAATGCTCACGGCCCTAGCCCACAAACGGTGATTATAGTGCCTTGTCCTCTCACGCTAGCTGTTCGCTTTACGGCCAGCCAAAAACCCTGGATTCAGGCTGATTGTTTTACCGAGCAACCAAAACAGTCTTTAGTAAAAACACCCGCCGTTGACTTACCTGACGCTCTACATGCGTGGCATATTGCCGGTACACCAGCGCACAAAATTCGCGTTTTGTTTAATAAAACGGTAATACACTGGCTTTTGACACATCCGCACCTTCACATTGAGTGGTCGACTGGCATGCTGCTGGTTTGTCAACCCGGCTACCTAATTGAGGCCTCCGAAATAGAGGTCGTGATTGCCGATATTGAACAATTGAAGCAAGCCCTGATAGGCCAGTGCGCTTCTTAGCCCCCTTATCCTTGTTAGCTTATACCCTTGTTAACTTACTGGATTAGCCAATCGGCCTTAGCTTAATGATGTGTAAAAAATAAAGAGAATCTCATGAAGATATTAAAAAGAAGCATAGTGATTGCCGCCATTACCACCTCGGCATTGACGACACCGCTATTAACTGGCTGCACTGCTCATCAACAAGATGCCCTGTTTGCCAAAGTCACAGAGATAGGTCGTGATAAAGCAGGTTTAGAAAAACACCAAACCCAAACCATCGATATTGAGATGACCTACTTAGAGCGTAAAGGTAGCGGGCCGGTGGTTATGCTGGTGCATGGTTTTTCTGCCAACAAAGATACTTGGTTACGCTTTGCCGATCATCTACCTGACGACTACCACATCATTGCGCCTGATCTTGCTGGGCATGGTGACTCGCCCACCGCCGAGAGTTACGACCTTGAACTCCAAACCGAGCGTCTCCATGCCTTAGCCGCGACGTTAGGCATCGATAGTTTTCATATTGTAGGCAATTCAATGGGCGGGGCGATCAGCACCATCTACGCGACAAAATACTCGCAACAACTGGCCAGCTTAACGTTAATTGACGCAGCGGGGATGGACGGGGCAAATAAAAGTGAATACTTCACTATGCTCGAACAAGGCACGAACCCCCTCATCGCTACCGACAAAGACAGCTTTGAATTCCGCATGGATATGGTGATGGCCAAACCACCAATGCTGCCTTGGCCATTACGTCCGGCTTTGGTTCGCGACACAGTAGCCCGCGCTGAATTAAATTATGAAATATTCGATGACATGATCGCTACTCGCGAACGCATGAGCGGTGACGATTACAAACAATTAGTCGACACCACAGTAGATATGCCAACTCTGATCATGTGGGGTGAGAAAGATCGCGTGTTAGATGTATCGGCCGTGGAAACATTTAAGAATTATATCCCGCAAGCCAAGGTCGAAATTTTTGAAGGCGTCGGCCATGTCCCAATGCTAGAAATACCCAAAGAAAGTGCGCACACCCTTACGGCTTTCATCAGTAGCCTTGAACTTAAGCAGCAGCCTTGACTGACATCTTTAAAGCCAGCGTCACTGAAGCCAATGCGCTATACAAGGCCGCTGACTACAGTGGCAGAGCTGGCCCCACGGATACCCTACTAGGTATTTATCAAGATACATTGATCAGTGTGGCTCGTATGATCGACTATGATGATTGTTATCTCATTCGCCATGTATGCACCTTGCCCGAACATCGTGGCAAAGGGCTCGGCAGCGAATTATGCAGAGCACTCATGTTGTCTGTAGATAAACCACTGTATTTGTTTCCGCTTCCTAAGCTCATCAGGTTTTATCAACGTATTGGTTTTAGTTTTTGTAGTGACAGCGAATTACCGCCGTCATTGAGGCCAGTATGGAAGCAATCGAAGAAAAAAAATCCTCAGTCTCAGCCAATGCGAGCACATAACGATGGCTAAAAATTGGAGTAAACAATGAACCGTTTAAATAAAGTAATGAACAACCTCGCCAAACTTCCTAAAGGTTGGCAGCCATTTGTACGCTCTAAACTAATTGGCAGAATAATTCCCTTTGCAGGCACTGCGGGCTGCCGTGTAGAAACTCTGACCAACCACGAATGTGTAGTAGTCCTGAAAAACCGCAAAAAAGTCGGCAATCACATCGGCACAGTTCACGCAGCGGCGATGGCTCTAGTGGCTGAATCAGCCACCGGATTTGTCACGGCGATGAACGTGCCAGACTCGCGGGTTGTGGTGATACGCTCCATGGAACTCACCTACCTTAAACGCACTAAGGGCGATTTAACCGCCACAGCAACGCTCAGTGATGATGACATTCAGCGTATTGTGACGGAAGAAAAAGGCGACATCGCTGTGCCGGTAAAAATGACCGACGAAGAAGGTAACGAAACCGTCACCGCGAATATGATTTGGGCTTGGGTTCCGAAACGCTAAAACCAAAACCCTAGGGCACCTCTGATTAATGAAGTAGTGCCCTAGGGCACCTCTGATTAATGCAGTGACGGCTGCGGCTTTCAGGAAAGTGACAGTTCAAGGCGCTACTCTTGGGCAGGTTTTTGCTCCTGCAAAACCTGCATTTCCACCATCCTTGGTGGTCACAG
>NVWL01000047.1 GCA_002733645.1 Oceanobacter sp. | reverse complement strand
TGCTTTGAAGCTGATTTCTTTGCCTTGTTTTTCCATGTTACGGAACATAGCAGCGATGATTTGCATGTCGCCTTTGTGAACCATACAAGAACCAACGAAACCTAGGTCAACTTTACGGTCGTTGTAGTATGACGCTGGACGGATAACATCGTGGGTATAACGCTTTGATACGTCTTCGTTGTTTACGTCTGGGTCAGCGATCATTGGCTCGTCGATTTGGTCTAAATCAACAACGATTTCAGCGTAGTACTTAGCAGTATCGTCAGGTGCAAGGGCTGGCTCTTCACCAGACTTGATGCCAGCAATACGCTTGTCAGCTAGATCGATAAGACCTTGTAGCATGCCAGCTTCGTTTTCCATGCCTTTGTTGATCATGATCTGGATACGAGACTTAGCAAGCTCTAGAGACTGAATGAGAGTCTCGTCAGTAGAGATACAGATAGACGCTTTCGCCTTCATCTCTGCTGTCCAGTCAGTGAAGGTGAATGCTTGGTCAGCCAGTAGCGTACCGATTTGCACTTCGATTACACGACCTTGGAATACGTTTTCACCGAATTTCTTAAGCATTTGTGCTTGAGTTGAGTGAACAACATCACGGAAATCAATGTGGTCTTTCATGTGGCCTTTAAAGGTCACTTTTACAGACTCAGGGATTGGCATGGCACATTCGCCAGTAGCAAGTGCGATGGCAACCGTACCAGAGTCAGCACCGAACGCTACGCCTTTAGACATACGGGTGTGAGAGTCACCACCAATGATGATTGCGCGATCATCAACAGTGATGTCGTTCAATACTTTGTGGATTACGTCAGTCATTGAGTGGTAAACGCCTTTCGGGTCACGTGCAGTGATTACACCGAATGCGTTCATGAATGCCATTAGTTTAGGCGTGTTGGCTTTCGCTTTGTTGTCCCATACAGACGCTGTGTGACAGCCAGACTGGAATGCACCATCAACGTCTGAAGAAATAGTAGAAGCAGCCATGGCTTCTAGTTCCTGACAGGTCATAGGGCCAGTGGTGTCCTGAGAACCTACGATGTTCACTTTAACGCGAACGTCAGAACCAGTGTGTAGAGGTGTTTTAGAAGTGACACCAACGGCGTTGCGGTTGAATATCTTCTCAACAGCAGTCAGGCCTTGGCCTTCGTGAGAGATTTCTTTAGAGGCAGCGTAAACAACAGGAGCTTCAACGCCCAGTGTTTCAGCAGCGAAGGTCTGCAGCTTCTTACCGAAGGTTACTGCGTAAGAACCGCCAGCTTTCATGAATTCCACTTTTTGTGGGGTGAAAGCATCTGCTACGTCAACCAGTACATTGCCTTCGCTGTCGAGCAGCTTCTTGGCTTGGGTGTCGATGGTCAGAACGGTACCCGTCTTAACAGAGTAGGCTTCTTCCAGTACTGGATCGCCGTTTGCGTCTTTTACTACATTACCGTTCGCGTCTACTTTCTTAACCCAGTTTTTAAGGTCAAGACCGATACCGCCGGTTACACCCACTGTGGTTAGGAAGATAGGTGCGATACCGTTAGTACCAGCAACTACAGGGCGGTTGTTGATGAATGGGATGTATGGTGAGGTTTTCTCACCCGCCCACAGTGCCACGTTGTTAACACCAGACATACGGGAAGAACCTACGCCCATGGTGCCTTTCTCAGCGATCAGCATCACTTTAGCGTCTGGGTTGTCTTCGCCCATCTTTTTGATTTCTTGCTGAGCTTGCGGAGAGATCATGCACAGGCCGTGCAGTTCACGGTCAGCACGTGAGTGTGACTGGTTACCTGGAGATAGAAGGTCAGTAGAGATGTCACCTTCTGCAGCGATGTAGGTGATGACCTTAACTTGCTCTGGAATGTTGTCCAGCTTAGTGAAGAATTCCGCTTTTGCGTAGCTCTCTAGTAGCTCTTTCGCAATGGCGTTGCCTGCTTTAAATGCAGCAGATAGGCGCTCGTAGTCAGCATCGTATAGGAATACTTGAGATTTAAGTACTTCACCAGCGGCTTTTGCGTTCGCGTCGTCAGATAGGGCGATGTCTAGTAGCGCTTCAACAGAAGGGCCGCCTTTCATGTGAGACAGTTGCTCTAGCGCGAATTCAGCAGAGATTTCAGCAACGGTTTCTGCACCGGTTACGATGTCTTTCAGAAACTTAGCTTTAACAACAGCGGCAGGCGTGGTGCCTGGTAGAGTGTTGTAGATAAAGAAGTTAAGAGAAGCTTCGCGGTGCTCATTGCCGGTGTCTTTAATTTGGGCAATGATTTCAGACAGCAGTTCTTCGCTATCGATTGGTTTTGGGTGTAAACCCAGATCCTTTTTACGAACCTCAATTTCTTCCAGATATTCTGAATACAAACTCATTAGCGACCCTCTCAAAGCCTCAGTGGTAACGTATCGGCACTTTAGTCAGCAACGAGGAATTGTGTTTCGCTCTGACTAAGTACCATTAAGTAAGAAGATAGTTTCCTGAACAGGCGGTCAGCCTATGCAGGGATCTACCTTTTTTAAGTTAGCATGGAGTATACAGGAATAATGGCGTCAGGCTCATTAGTCACCCTGATGTGCATCATTCATAAAACTTATGAGTGTCAGGTCTAATATTTCTCCGGTTTATCAGAGCATTCGACTGCGGCTGACGTGATCGGTTATTGCTCAATCCTGTCAACGCGGAACGCTTAGGTATCGCCGAACGCGACATGGTTGAAGTAACGTCGAGGGTAGGGCGTCTCGTTAACGATTACTTGAGTAGAATAAAGATGCATTATTCAGAGGTGCCTTAGCTTGTGATCATTGTTTTTGACGTGAGCTATTGCCACAATGCTGTTTCCATATTGAATAGAGTGTTACCCAGTGCAAATCGTTGCCGATGAAAATATTCCTCTGATAGACCAATTCTTTGGCGACTTTGGCGAAATAACACGCCTTCCTGGACGCACAATGACCAACGAGGACGTTCGCGATGCCGATTTACTGCTGGTTCGCTCGGTTACTCAAGTCACGCCAGAACTACTTGAAGGCAGCCGTGTAAAATTTGTGGGCACTGCCACAATCGGCAAAGATCACATTGACCTCGATTATCTAAAAAAACGTGGCATCGGCTTTTGTAGCGCTCCGGGTTGTAACGCCCAAGCCGTTGTTGATTACGTGATGAGTGCGTTAAGTGTGTTGGTTGATACTCGAGGCATTGGTTTTGAAGACCTCAGCGTTGGCATCGTCGGTGTTGGCAACGTTGGCTTAAAGCTTCGCCAACGGCTGGAGCAAATGGGGTTGACCGTGAAAGCGTGTGATCCTTTTAAAAGCGAAGCTGACGTTGGAATACTATCAGCGCTCGATGAAGTCCTTAGCTGTGATGTCGTGACATTGCACACCCCGATCGAAAAATCTGGTGAGCATCCTACGTGGCACCTTATAGGAGAGGCTGAATTACAACGTATGAAGCCAGACGTGTGTTTGATCAATGCGTCTCGTGGGGCCGTGATTGATAACGAGGCTTTACTTGAGCACCTTAAAACCCACGATGATTTTTGCGCTATTTTGGACGTGTGGGAGAACGAACCTGAGCTGAATACCGAACTCCTAGACTGGTGTGCTTTGGGTACGCCGCATATTGCGGGGTATTCGCTGGATGGCAAGATGCGTGGCACCGAGCTGGTGTATCAGGGCGCGTGCGAATTTTTTGGATTGCCTATTCGAGGGAAACTGGCACAGTTTTTACCTGAACCAGGCATTAAACGGGTTAACTTTGGTGAGCAGGCTCCGCATTATCAAGCATTGAGAACGGCGATTCGTGCTGCGTACGAGATTCGTGTGGATGATGGTGTGATGCGTTCAGCGGTGCGCCATAGTAAAGACCTGAAAGCGACCTTTGATCAATTGCGCCGTGAATACCCATTACGCCGTGACACCACAACCTTGCGTGTTGGTGTGCCTGCGCGCGCGCACGACCTTCAAGCGGCTCTGGAAAATGCTGGTTTTGATGTGCGAGTGAAGTAAATTAAAGCTCGTTGATAATGCAGTCGGTCATTAACTGACGTAGGCGGATGGAGTCGCCTTCCGTTCTGGCTGCGGTTAATTCTCGAAAAACAGGTTCGCCAGAGTCTCTTAGTACTTTAATTAATCGGCTAAACGACTTGCTGGTTAACACAAAGTCATCCACTGACTCTTGTCGGTCGATCACCCCAAAGCGGACATAGCCCTCATCTCGCAACCATTGAATTGCACCTAAGGTTGCAAGATGGCGAGGGGAGTGCAATCCGAATTCATCGGTGTCATCAGGCCCACATATATCTTCGATAAAAAGAATTTGAGGGGCCGGAAAATTCTGCAAGCCACTCAAAAGAATGACTGCAGTATCACTGAAAAAATCGTCGATATGAACGTCAAGCATCTGCTATTCCGTTATATCTGTTGATAGGTTTCAAAGAAGTGTCGCATACGCGTCATTGCGGCGGTCAAATCTTCTGGGCGCGGCAAAAATACGACGCGGAAGTGATCCGGTGAGGCCCAGTTAAAGGCGGTGCCGTGAACGAGCAGTATTTTTTGTTGCTCTAACAGGTCCAGTACCATGCGCTCGTCGTTGCGAATGTTAAAACGCTTAATGTCGACTTTTGGGAAGCAATACAAAGCGCCTTTCGGTTTAACACAGCTAATGCCCGGAATGTCGTTGAGCATTTCGTAGGCAATATCACGTTGTTGCACAATACGACCATCAGCGTTAACTAGGTCATTAATAGACTGATAACCCCCCAGTGCGGTTTGAATAGCGTGCATCGAAGGAACATTGGCACACAGGCGCATGGTTGCGAGCATTTCCAACCCTTGAATGTAATCTCGGGCTTTGTGCTTTGCGCCGCTAATTATCATCCAGCCTGAACGGAAACCGGCTAGGCGATAATTTTTAGATAAACCGTTAAAGGTAATGATCAATAAATCATCAGCGAGAGAGGCTGTTGAAGTATGAGTGACGCCATCGAACAAAATTTTGTCGTAAATTTCGTCTGAAAATACAATCAAGTTGTGCTCGCGAGCAATTTGCAGCATGCCCTTGATAACTTCGTCAGGGTACACGGCACCGGTTGGATTATTTGGATTAATCAGCACCATCGCACGCGTTCGATCTGTGATTTTGTTGCGGATGTCGTCCAAGTCTGGGAACCAGTCGGCTTGCTCATCGCAGACGTAATGCACGGCTTTACCACCGGCAAGGCTGACAGCACCTGTCCATAAAGGGTAATCTGGCGCAGGGACTAATACCTCATCGCCATTATTGAGCAGCCCCTGCATGCACATAACGATCAATTCGCTGACGCCATTGCCGATAATAATATCTTCAATCGTGACATTCGCTATTCGCTTCTGCTGGGCATACTGCATAATCGCTTTGCGAGCAGAGAAGAGGCCTTTGGAGTCGCAGTAGCCTTCAGAGTCAGGGAGGTTGTATATAACGTCCTGAATAATTTCTTCAGGCGCATCAAGACCAAAAGGCTTAGGATTACCAATGTTCAACTTGAGAATTCGGTGGCCTTCTTCTTCCATGCGCTTGGCGGCATCCAGTACTGGTCCACGAATATCGTAAAATACGTTCGCCAGTTTATTGGATTTAAGAATTTCCATGGAACTTGCCCGCCTGTTTCATAACTAAAAATAAAGTGGTCAATCATACTCTGACCTGACCTTGTCTGAAAGTGGTTAACATAATGAAAAAATTGAATAAAAGCGTAGATGAATGGCGCAAGGAGCTTTCTCCGGAGTCTTTTCGGGTGACACGAGAAGCCGGAACGGAGCGTCCTTTTACTGGGCAGTACTATGACACATCCAAGCAGGGGACTTATTCCTGTATTTGTTGTGATGAACCCTTGTTTTTGTCGGAGGATAAATTTGATTCTGGCTGCGGTTGGCCGAGTTTTTCCGCTCCGATGGAGGAAAACAATATCGAAGAGCGCTCGGATACCAGCCATTTTATGGTAAGGACAGAAGTGGTGTGTAAGCATTGCGATGCTCATTTAGGGCATGTGTTCACCGATGGCCCAGCGCCTTCCGGGTTGCGTTACTGCATCAATTCAGCATCGCTGAATTTTACTGAAGAAGCACCAGACGAATAAACGAACGAAGCGTTGACGTAATGGTGCGCTTGCATTTTTTTATGGTAACGATACCGTAATGCATCACCTATATTGCTGTAATTGAGGATGTTATGACTGTTCTAAGCCGCACAATGACCATGTTAAATGGCGAACCAAAAGATCTTAGTGAGTATCAAGGCAGTGTGGTGTTGATTGTTAATACCGCCAGTAACTGTGGCTTTACATACCAATACGAAGGCCTTGAATCTTTATACGCAGAATATAAAGATCGTGGTTTGGTGATTCTTGGTTTTCCATGTAACCAGTTTGGTAAGCAAGAGCCGGGCAGTGCTGCTGATATCGGTGCGTTTTGCCAAAAGAATTATGGCGTGACCTTTCCGATGTTCAGTAAAATCGATGTCAACGGCGATGATTCTGCCCCTTTGTATCAAGATCTCAAAGCGGCGGCTCCTGGGTTGATGGGCACCAAGGCGATTAAATGGAACTTCACGAAATTCTTGGTTAATCGTGACGGGCAGGTTGTTGAACGCTATGCACCAACGTCTAAGCCTGAGTCACTGAAGGCTGATATAGAAAAAGCATTGGCTTAAGTTTTGAGCTATAGGCTATTCGCAGTGATCCTCAGCTGATTTTATTTACGCTGAGATAGCTGTGAATAGCTCAATCAAAATTCTTCTTTTTCCATGCATCTTGTGCTTCGACTAACTCGTCAGCTTCTCCTGCAAGGCGTGAAGTGCCAGCTTGCTCTTGTCTTGCTGATTCAAGCTGCTTGATCCCTTCTTGCAGTATATTCAATTCGTTTGTTAAATCTGCGGGCAAGTCTTTTAGGTCTCTTATTGTCGCTTCGGCTCGTTTCATGAAATGTAGCGCCTGATTTGGGGATTCTTGCTTTAGTGCAACTCTTGCACGGGCTTGATAGGTTGAGACACAAATTTGAGCGTTGAATACTTTGGCTTCACGTATACGATCTTTTGCGGCTTCGGTGCTAACCAAGCGGGCTTGATGCGCGTCGTTGATTAGCTGTAAATAATTCATCAGGGTGCTTCTTAGCGACTTAGCTTGCCTGGGGTTGGAGGGCACGGGTTCCAAATTTGCCGGTGGAGTAGAGTGCTGCCACTCTTCAGCAAGATTCATTGCACGGTCGCTCCGAGGTGTGCCTTGCAGATGAAGTTTTCCTAAATGCTGGCCGTGGTATTGAATGATTGCTGCCAGTAACCGGATGGCGTCAGCAGAGATCCAAGGGCGTAAAGTTTCCCCCGTACTAGCTGCTCGGCTCATACCGTCAATATGTAAAATGGCTTGGCGCATTCTCTCAATGCGACGTTGTTCAATCCATCGCTTAAAAGTAACGCTGGCAAGGGCAATGGCGGCGGTAATAATTGCTAAGGCAATCATGGTGTTACTGTTCATAGGCTATAGCCTTTGTTTTAGCGGTGCCGGTTTCCCCGTTGACTGCTAAATAACGACGGAGCAAGACGCTTAGTGTCTTGGATTTAGTTTAGGCCAAAAAAAAATCTTAGGAAGCTATTGACGAATAGCGTCTCTAAAAATAGAATGCGCGCTCCTTGATTAGACGTCCCCATCGTCTAGAGGCCTAGGACACCGCCCTTTCACGGCGGTAACAGGGGTTCGAATCCCCTTGGGGATACCATATCAAGTATGAATCGCGGGAATAGCTCAGTTGGTAGAGCACAACCTTGCCAAGGTTGGGGTCGGGAGTTCGAGTCTCCTTTCCCGCTCCAAATTCATATTGATCATGGTATGCAGTAATTAAGGAGTGGTGTGTTGCACTTAGGCGTTAACCAAGTTTTATTGAAAAAGTTCTTGCAAATCAATGGGATAAGGTTAATAATGCGCATGCTTTAACGATGTGTCCCCATCGTCTAGAGGCCTAGGACACCGCCCTTTCACGGCGGTAACAGGGGTTCGAATCCCCTTGGGGATACCACTTCTTTTTAGAAGTATTGCGGGAATAGCTCAGTTGGTAGAGCACAACCTTGCCAAGGTTGGGGTCGGGAGTTCGAGTCTCCTTTCCCGCTCCAAATTTTAAAAGTCGATTCAGAAATGAATCGGCTTTTTTTATGCCTGAGAGTTTTTCCAAAAAAGGTTCAGTGATAAATCGTTAGTTGCTGTCATAGTCATAGAACCAGCGCATGCCTGAGCTGGTTCTATCGTCGTGACGAGTGAGTGGGCTGCACGCAGTGACGAGCTTCAGTGTAAGCTGCGCCCTGCGGAGCGGTAGTCGTACTCGCGGCCTTCAGCCTCTGCGTCAGCAGACATTTCATCTAGGTGCTGAAAGCGCGTGATCTCTTCATCGGTCATAAAGTGCATGCAGTTGCCACCGAAGAACCAGAACAGGGCACGATCAATGGCGGGCATGATTTGAGGATTATGGGTGCCTATTTTATTGAACAAGTCTTGTCCTGTATCGTACGCTGAATCCCTGTGTTCCGTGAGCTGATCAATAAGATCGCGAAATTGTTGTAGAATCTCTTCTCCGACAGCGTTAGATTCGCGCTCTTCTGCTTTTTCAAGGCGCTGTAACGTTTCTTGCAGTAGTTCCAGGTGATAGGCCAGTCGGTTGTTCATTTATTCTCTCAATATTTCTTTATAAATAGGTATCTGATATATGGCTGCGGCTCTGATAATTGAAGACCTCACCAAGGTGTATGGTAACGGATTCGAAGCATTAAAGGGTATCACGCTTCAAGTTAAGGAAGGCGACTTCTTTGCTTTGCTTGGCCCAAATGGGGCTGGGAAGTCTACTGTGCTTGGCATTGTTTCCGGGCTGGTTCAGAAGACTTCTGGTAAGGCATCGGTCATGGGGCACGACGTGAATGGTGATACTTTTGACGCTCGTCGTTCGTTGGGCGTGGTACCACAAGAGTTCAACTTTAATCAGTTTGAAAAAGTCTTTGATATTGTCGTCACGCAAGCGGGTTATTTTGGTATGCGTGCTGCTGAGGCGAAGGAAAGTGCTGAGAAGCTCCTGAAGGCACTCGACTTGTGGGATAAGCGTGACACACCTTCGCGAATGCTGTCGGGTGGTATGAAGCGTCGATTAATGATTGCCCGAGCCTTAGTGCATGGCCCTAAAGTATTAATTTTAGATGAGCCAACCGCTGGCGTTGATATTGAACTTCGTCGCTCAATGTGGGATTTCATGCAAGACCTTAACCGCCAAGGTACAACGATTATTTTGACGACACATTACCTCGAGGAAGCCGAGCAACTGTGCCGTAATATCGCCATCATAAATAAAGGCGAAATCATAAAAAGTACCAGCATGCGCTCGCTTTTGAGCCAGCTCTCAACAGAAACGTTTGTATTTGATGTTTGTGCGCCGGTTGCGGATGACTTTTCTTTGGATGATTTTGAAATAAAAGTCACCTCAGATGAGTCCATCGAAGTCATTGTAGATAAAGGGCAGAGCATTAACCGTATCTTTACGCTGCTTACGGAAAAGGGAGTGGAAGTGCGGAGTATGCGAACTAAGTCGAACCGTCTTGAAGAACTGTTTGTGGATCTAGTGAAGGAGAAAACAGCATGAATCCGACACGCGTTCAATGGATTGCATTTCAAACAATTGTGGTCAAAGAAGTACGTCGCTTTATGCGTATTTGGCAGCAAACATTGTTGCCACCTGCGATTACGATGACGTTGTACTTTATTATTTTTGGTAATTTAATCGGTAGCCGTATTGGCGAGATGGGCGGTGTTGATTACATGAGCTACATCGTACCGGGCTTGATTATGATGAGTGTAATTACTAACGCCTATGGGAATGTCTCATCGTCCTTTTTTGGTAATAAATTTCAACGCAGCGTTGAAGAAATGATGGTCGCTCCTGTCTATCCTATTACCATCTTGGCAGGTTATGTCGCAGGAGGTGTGGCACGAGGTGTCGCAGTCGGGATTATTGTTACTCTGCTGTCCTTGTATTTTACTGATCTACAGGTTCATAATTTTGGCGTTATGGCTGCGGTGGTTTTCTTATCGGCCATTTTGTTTTCAATCGGCGGGTTTATTAATGCCGTATTTGCGACTAAATTTGATGATATTGCCATTGTTCCCACCTTTATTATCACGCCTTTAACGTACCTAGGCGGTGTGTTTTATTCGATCAGTTTACTCCCTGATTTTTGGCAGGGGGTGTCACAGTTAAATCCGATTTTATACATGGTTAACACCTTCCGTTACGGTGTGCTTGGTGTCTCAGATATTCATATCGGTTTTGCTTTTGCTATGTTGTTTGTATTTATATTTATCCTTGGTGGCTACAGTATTTGGCTGTTGCGTCGCGGTACTGGAATGAGGCAATAATTATGGGGTCAGTAACGAGCACCGATAATCCACTGGGACAGCTGTCTGCGTACCCGGATGAATATGATGCCGGTTTGTTATTTCCTATTGATCGGGATGAGAGTTGGAAAGCGAGTGGCCAAACCCGCGCGGATATTCAATTCTTTGGGGTGGATATTTGGAATGGATATGAGGTGTCTTGGCTAAATGCTAAGGGAAAGCCAGTGGTGTGCCGAGGGGAATTTCGTGTGCCAGCGAGTAGTCCATATTTGATTGAGTCTAAGTCGTTTAAGCTGTACTTAAACTCCTTTAATCAAACACGTTTTGTAGATGCAGAATCCGCCCGTCAACGTATGGTTGTGGATTTATCTGAGGCAGCAGGTGCTGAGGTCAGTGTTCAGTTTCATGCTGCTGATGCGACTTACCCCACAGCGCCAGAGGCGATATTGATTGATGACTTAGATGTCGACATTCGTAGCTACGAACCAGATGCCTCATTATTGAATACACAAGAAGGAAGCCACTTTTCAGGTTGGCTGGTCAGTCATCTTTTGAAGTCAAATTGTCCCGTAACCGGGCAGCCAGACTGGGGAAGTTTGTATGTATTCTACGAAGGCAACGAAATTGATCAGGCTGGGTTGCTCGCCTATATCGTATCGTTACGTCAGCATCAAGATTTTCACGAGCAGTGTGTAGAGCGAACCTATCGTGATATTCAGGAGCGTTGTAAGCCAGAAAAGCTCACTGTGTACGCTCGTTATGTTCGTCGTGGCGGGTTGGATATCAATCCGTTTCGGACGTCAGAGGAAGGCTTTGAGGCGTTAAATTTTCAATCATTTCGCCAGTAGGGTGGTCTTTGCGCAAGTTGCGCGCAGTTCGCTCTAGAGTATCAGCGATGTTATCTCGTTCATCATCGCTGAGCTGGTCTTGATCAATTCTCAGGATAAAGCCATCTGCTTCTTGCGATATGCGCTGATTTTGTTGATTCTGCTGAGATAAGTAATCCATCACCAGGAAGGTTGGGATTGGGTCTCTAAACCCTTTAACAATCGCATTTCCCCGGCTCCGACAACTGATGCGTTCTTTAATAAGTGTGTAAGTATCTTGTGAAATAAGAATTTCGCCCGGGGCCGCCTCTGTTTCTAGTCGTGAGGCTAGATTTACTTCCTTGCCAATGATGGTGTAATCCATGCGGCTTTCCGTACCAAAGTTACCTACTGTGCAATAACCCGTGCTGATACCCATGCGAATTTGCAGTGGGGCAGAAATGCCTTGATCAGACCAGCGCTGACGGAGAATTTCCATATGGTTCCGCATCTCAATGGCCATGGATGCACAAGCCAGGGCGTCTCGTTTGGTGCCCTTGGTTTTAGGGTCGCCGAAGAAAATCATGATGCCGTCACCGATAAACTTATCAATGGTGCCGCCGTATTTGAGGGCGATGTGCGACATGTCAGTGAGATAGGTATTGAGCAAATCGGTGAAAGATTCTGCTTCCATTTGCTCCGAAAGCGTCGAAAAACCAACAATGTCAGAGAAAAACACCACTAGCTTTTTACGCTGGGTTTCTAGCCTTACTTGTCGGCGACCAGAGAAAATAGACTCCCAAATCTGAGGTGCAACATACTTGGACACTTGATGAGACAGCGCCTGAAAGCGCTCCACTTGGCCTTGAAACTTCATTTTTAGTCTCATCAGGTCTCGTGCTTGTCGATAACTGTTATGGGCGGTTAACGCTAAATGAAACCCAACGCCAGCGGCGGTAACTAGAAACACCTCGTATGGCACAGGCGGGGCACTCACGTTACCCGTCAGGAGATAAGCAGCTCCGGCACCAGAAATAAGGGATATGATGCAAAAGGCCCAAGCTGTTAGGCTACCGACAACAATGAAACTGGTGTTGATCATGATGACGAAGAGCACAACGATTTCTAAAGGGAAGTGAATTAACCCTAAAAATATGCCACACAAAAGTGCGTCTCCATGTATCAGAAACTGTCGTGTCGTGTATGCTTTGCGGCGTCGGAACGGGCCGCTGGCAATATAAATTAGATGAGGATAGAGCAATGCAACGATTGCAATGTTTTCACTGGTCTCGGGAAAGTAGCCGTAATGAATACCGGTAAACACAGACAAAGCCGCGACCGCATAGCCGAAAATACGGGCCATGTAATCCTGCTTTGGAAGTGTCGTCTCGTTGAATTGAGACTGTGTTTGTGGATTCGACATGTATGATCACCGAGTTTTATTATTATTAACATTTGGCGAACGGCTTTAGGAACTAATGATAATTTCTTAGTCCTAGTTATATACCGTTAACAGGTGTCACAGCAAGGCCTTGTCCTATTTGACATAAGTTGGTCAGGCTTTCTGTTTGGCGCATTAAGTTACATTGGAACGTCTATGGATGCAATCGAAGCAATTACTCAGAGGGTCTCTGTTGCTCAGCTGACAGGGCCTGATATTACTGAGGTTCAGAAAACAACACTCTTTCAGGCGGCATTGCGTGCGCCGGATCATGGTTGGATAAGGCCGAGTCGGTATTTGACGATAGAAGGCGAAGCAAGAGCAAAGCTTGGTGAGATCTTTCTTCAGCAGCAAGAGGCTAAGCAAGTCTTGTCTGACGAGAAGAGAGAGAAAACAAAGCGCATGTTACTTAGAGCACCGCTAGTCATTGTGGCAGTTACGCGGTTGGTGGATCACCCTAAGGTCCCACGGGAAGAGCAGCTTCTGTCAACAGGCTCTGGTGTTCAAAATATGCTGACAGCAGCATATGCCATGGGTTTAGGTTCTATTTGGCGTACCGGCGACATGGCGGAGTGTGAGGGGGTCAAAACGGCTCTAGGCTTAATGAATAACGAAGTAATTACTGGTTTTTTATACGTTGGGCACGCGAACACTAGCCTGAAATCTGTTCCTGAAATGAATATCAATGAGTTTGTCGCGCCTTGGACGGGTGAAACCATATAAAAAACAAGACATTAGCGACTGGCTGTTGACCTTCAAAAGCGCTCTGCGTATAGTTCGCGGCCTCAGAAACGGTCACGAGCACGCATAGCGTGTGACTGAAGACACATTGAGAGATGTAAAGAATTAGGTGAGGTGTCCGAGTGGCTGAAGGAGCACGCCTGGAAAGCGTGTATAGGTTTATCCCTATCGAGGGTTCGAATCCCTCCCTCACCGCCATTATTAAGAAGCCCAGTTGAGAGACTGGGCTTTTTTGTGTCTGGTTATTGTTCAGTGATTAGGGTGGTGAGGCAGGGTGAGAACCCTCGTGGGTTCGAGTCGAGCGTAGCGAGACAACGTCGGAGCTTGCGACGACGGCCCGAAGGGCGCAAGTCATCCCTCCCTCACCGCCACTATTTAATGAAAGAGCCCCGCAATGCGGGGCTTTTTTGTGGCTGAAATTTATCGATATTCTTTAAGATCTGCGAGGTAGGTGAGATGAATCCCCGTGGATTTGAGTCGAGCGAAGCGAGACAACGTTGGAGTCTGAAAGGGAAGTTTAGTCTGATTTCTCCCTATTACTTTTCCATGAGACTGTTTTGGTGCAGTGGATAAATGTGGCCATAAATGTCTTTTTATGATCCCGGAGCGATCATAAGTTGGCCTTAATTCGGTTAAATGCGGACATTACTTTGATTGTGAACATGTTGAGATTGCTGTGGCCTTTTGTCTGGGTGTACTTTAGTAATGTTGTCAATTTAGCAATCCTCATAATAAAAATTAATGGACATGGCTATGGATCTAGATACCGAATGTTTGCCACTCGGTCACATCCAAACATATTTCAATATCAAGAAAAGTATTGAACACGACGCTGACTGGCTGATGAAGCGAGCTGGTTTGTCGGTGTCAAACCCTGATGAAATCATGAGTTCAATCACCGGACTGGATTTGGCTGCAATTCGTGAACGTGCTGGTATTCTGGGGTCTGATGAAGACGTTGTCGGTAAGTTTGTCTCAACGAGGCAGGTGTTGTCGGTTGTGTCTGAAGTGATCGATGAACTCGATATGTCATATTTGGGACTACCTCTAGGAAACCTTATGACGGTGTCTCATCACGGTATGGCTGGATTAGCGGCTGTCACTCAGCCAACCCTTTGGGATTGCGGGCAGGCAGTGGTTCGTTATTGCCAAGAGTTATTTCCTGCCTTGGAAATGGGCATTACGATAGAAGATGAGCTGGGTTGGTTTTCTATTGATGAGAATGTGTCGTTAGCGCCGATTACGCACTTCTTTGTAGAGCTTAATTTTGTGAGTTTTTATAACATTTTCCGAGATCTAGTCGGGAATGACCCATCCTTGATGCCAATACGTGTTGAACTTGCTTACCCTGAGCCCGAGTGGGGGCATATTTATCGTCGATATTTTGCTTGCCCTGTCGTATTTGATTGTGTGCAAAATCGAATCATAGGCCGAGCAGATCTCGTCAAACATGAGCTTCCTTTAGCGAATCGTTTGATGGCAATGACGGCAGAGAAGTCGTTATTTGAAAATATTCCTACGCGTGCCATGCGTTTTTTGCCATTACGGGTTCGACGCTTACTTGTTCGTTATTATGGTGCTTTTCCATCTCTTGAAAAAGCGGCCACAGAGCTTGGGATGAGTGGACGAACAATGCGTCGTAAGCTTGCTGATGATGGTACATCTTATCAACAAGAACTCGATTTTGTTCGACAGAAGTTTTCGCGAGAATATTTTGCCAGAGGCGGAGAGTCAATTACCGAGTTGGCTCATCTATTAGGGTTTGCAGACTCTTCTGCCTTTGCCAAGGCGTTTCGTCGCTGGACTGGTTCTTCCCCACGAGAATATTTAGAAAATATTCGTAAGCCCAAATAGCATTTTTTCTTTTAGTTTTTATTCGCAGATCTCCATTGGAAAATGACTTTTTAATGGGGTGAGAGGGTGCGGATTTGTACATGTACGCATTGTCTTTTGGCCAAAAATTACCGACGACTGTCCCTGTTTTGCTTAGCCATGCCTGATTGAACATAGCTACGTCTGTCTATTAAAAAATATTAATAATAATTCATTTAAGAGCTGGCCAGAATGAACCGATGACTGTCCAGTGCTTGCGCGCAATCACATCGATGCAGGCGTAAATTAATCTTAGCGAATGAGAAATCGTTCACGTTTTAATAAAAATAAAATAAATACAGAGGTTTGCTCTATGTCTGCTTTTAAAAATAAAGTCAGCTGTCTCGCGCTTGCTATGGCTGCTATGGCTCCAGGTGTAGCAATGGCTGCTATGGAAGGCCCATCAGGTAATGATTTCTATGACGTACCTTCAATTCAAACATCAGAAAATGGTGATTTGATTTGGTATCGTGATGCGGATGTTAATCTTGGCGATAACGCTTCAGTTGAAAAGGCGTATAACGTACTTTACCGCTCTACAGATTCTCTAGGTGCTCAAAACGCAGTAACTGGTACGGTAATTATTCCAAGTGTTGCATGGACTGGTGCTGGCGAGCGTCCAACACTGAGCTACGCAGTAGGTACTCACGGTCTTGATCAAAGCTGTGCTCCGTCTAAGCAATTAACGGCAGGAACGGATTACGAAATTGCAAACATTCGTGCAGCCTTAGAAAAAGGTTACGCGGTATTGGTAACGGATTACGCGGGTTACACTAACGGTGATGTACCTACGTACCTTGCCGGTGAATCTCAGGCTCATGCTGCTCTCGATATTTTCCGTGCAGCGGCTCAAATTCCTAATGCTGGTATCGATCTAGATGCACCGTCTGCAGTTTGGGGCTTCTCTCAAGGTGGTCAAACCGCTGGTTGGGTTGCTGAAATTGCTGATAATTACGCAAGTGAAATTGACCTAGTAGGTGTTGCAGCCGGTGGTGCTCCAGCAGACTTTCCTGTTGTTGCAGACTTCTTGAACGGTAGCGTAGGTTCTTCATTCTTATTGGGTGGTATTATTGGTCTATCTGAACAGTACCCAGATGATATTCCGGTGAATGACCTTGCTAGTAATGATGGTTTAGCAGCAATTGCTGATTACAAAACCAAGTGTACATTTGAGTTCTTGTTTGATTACATCAATCTACCGCTTTCAGATTTCACGCTTGATAACAAAACATTGGATGAACTGTTAACAGTCCCTTCAATTAAGAACCGTATTGAAGAGCAAAATCTGGGTACTTCTGGTGCTGATGTTCCTGTACTTATTTATCATGGTACGGCGGATGAGTTTATTCCTATCGAGCAAAGTGTTGCGTTGAAAGATGACTACTGTCGTCGTTTCAATAAAGTGACTTATGATGTTTACCCAAGTGAGCACATTGTGACTTTATTCCAAGCGACCCCGGGCGTTCTTGGCTGGTTAGATGAGCGTTTTGCTGGTGATAATCCACGTAATAGCTGTTACAGCTTTGCTGCAGACCCAGTATCTAATGCTAACCCTGGTGGCGGTGACTTTATAGTAAGTCTTGATGAGTGGAACCTTGATGCTGAATTGCACCTTGCAACTCTGGATCAAACAGTTGAGCTGCCTGAAGATACCACCATTACTGCTGACGCAAACATTACGGCAGAGTCTTTGATTGGTGATCTTAATGTTCCTGACTTTAAAGCAAAGTTGAACATCTTGATTCAATTGACGGTTGGTTTGTCTGTTGAGCCAGTGGGTCAAATTGTTTCAGAAACTCAGCTAAGTCGTGACGGTATCCTATCGATTAATGGTTCAACTCAGGCAAACGTTCTGATTAATACCGCTGGTTTCAGCTGGTTGCCAATTCCGTTTAACTGTAAAACAACTGAACCTGCAACGTTCGACTTGAACTACGAAGGTCCTATCTCTGACCTTGGTGCAGGAAACATTGTCTTTGCTGGTGAAACTGAGTTTGCTGAACTTGAATGTGGCTGGATGACTGCATTGTTCAACTCTCTAGTTGCTGGCCCTGGTCAGACATACAACTTCCGTGTTGTTGCGCCTGCTCCAGAGCGTCTGTAATAAGAACAACCTCTATAGTAATGTAGTGTGATTGTTTTGCCGGGGGCTTATGCCCCCGGTTTTGTTTAACCTCATTTCAGTTTCTGCCTGAATATCAGGTGTTGGAGAAAATTTATGAGTATGAAAATAGCAGTTGTAATGAGTGTGGGTGTGCTACTCGGGTTTGGTGGTTACCTTTATCTCCAGTCTTCCGATGAAGAGGCGCTTAAGTCTTTAGCGGGGAGTGAATACGTCAACACCGTCAATTCTGATGGCAATGACTATTCAGCTGAAGCGTTGTCCCAGATGGCTCCTGAAAAATTGATGGATATGCAAAAAGAGTCATTTAACGCGGTCATAAACGCGGCAAGTGATGTCTCGGAGGCTACGGCTATTAATGAGCGTCCCGACTACATTTCGCCTGCTGAGTGGCTAATGCTGACATCGGTTGCGAAACAAAAGAAAAATGCCGACGAGGAGTTGGTTAGATTGGTTAATCTTGTTCGATTTAACAAGCAGCTGGAATTATTGAAAAAAACGCCTTCAGATGAAGAGCGTGTCGTATTGACGGAAGCAGTCCTGAATCAATTACCAGCAAGAATCCAAAACAAAGAAATGTCTGTCGAACGAGCACAGTCAGTGCAACTGCAGTTGATTGAAAACTTATACACCAATCAGGATGATATTCGCGCACGTGCTGCAAAAGAAGCTCAGCGTATTGGTGCAGTCTTTGCTATCGAACAGTCCTAATAATTATTATTGATGTTCAACGTTGAGATGTATGCTCAGTGTTGAATGCTCCACTAGCGTGAGTCTAGTTCACGCTAGTACTTACTGTTTTTTCATTTCCCTTCAATAGTATTCAGCCTACTTATCTTTAGCTATTTGTTGAACGTAAGGCCGTGTGTCTGTACTTTTGTTAATTGCGTGGCGTTTTTTGCCACTATTCTATCTTGGTTGGCGAGGTTTGAATAACGACGATGGATTTGGACACTCAATGTATTCCTCTTGGGCATATTCTTACGTATTTTAATATCAGTCAAAAGCCAGACTTAGGGCTTGATGTGGTAGAGGGCGACGGTGCTTCCCGGGCCAGTCACTTGAATGAACTGATGAAAGCCTCAATGGGACTAGATCACAACAAACTTTTTATGAATGTAGGGATTGATCTGTCAGATGGCAGTGTGGCGGGGCGTTACATGTCAACGCGACAGGTGCTTGGCTTAGTCGAGCAAACTATGACGGCAATCAAAATGCCTTATTTAGGGTTGTTTATCGGAAACATAATGAGTGTATCTCATCATGGTATGGCCGGCTTGGCTGCCGTTACTCAACCCACTCTGAAAGACTGTGCGGAAACAGTGGCACGGTTTTGTCGTGAGTTATTTCCACCGCTGGAAATGTCCGTTCATATTGATGGGGAGTTAAGTTGGTTTACGATTGAGGAAAATATATCGCTAGCTCCTTATACGCATTATTTTATCGAATTAAACAGCGTAAGTTTTTATAATATCGTTTCCGACCTCGTGGGTCGTGATCCCGAATTAATGCCGATTCGTGTTGAATTTGCTTACCCTGAACCAAAGTGGGGAAATATTTATCGTCGTTATTTCCAGTGCCCAGTGATATTTGATTGCCCTCAGAACCGTATCATTCGTAAAAATCCTAGTGTTGAATATGAGCTGCCTTTGGCCAATCGCTTATTGGCTATGACGGCTGAAAAAACCTTATTTCAACGCATTCCTACTCGGGCGATGCGATTCTTACCTCTGAAGTTACGACACTTCTTGCTTCGTTCTTATGGAGCCTTACCTTCGCTTGAAGCCGCTGCGAGTGAATTGGGGATGAGTGGCCGTACTATGCGTCGAAAATTGGCTGAAAGTGGTACGACCTATCAACAAGAGTTGGATGTTATTCGTGAACGCTTTGCGCGCGGATACTTTGCTCGTGGTGGAAGCTCCGTTGCGGAACTAGCCCAATTACTCGAGTTTTCGACGCCATCGGCATTCAGTAAAGCCTTCAAGCGTTGGACCGGAGAAACGCCGTCAGAGTACGTTGTTCGTTCTAAAGGCAAAACAATTACTGACAACAGTGTTGACTGACTCCCGCAGTTGTTGAGCGACCTGCGCGATTGATGTCTTAACCGTGACAACTATTCATTCTCAACTAGACTACTCAATAGAACTTTTCTATGCAGATTCAATAAGAATTTATTTGCAGAGGAACTTACCTGTAAGGGAACTAATAGAGGAACTGATCGAGTGTTTTTTAAAAAAAACCAAATCAATGACGATAAATCTCGGATTGCTCAGTTAGAGGCCGAGATTTCTCAACTACGACGTGAAAACGAACTCTTGCATAAAGTGAAAGAAGTCGCCGAGATGCGTTGTTGTTTTGGTATGCGGCAATTGGAGTACGTTGAGCAACTTCAGGCGCTATGGTTCAGTTCGACACAGGCAATTGACGATATCCGAAATACCATGGCTTCTTCTGCTGGTAAGTTGGCAGAAGAAGGAAAGGCGGTTCAGGTGTCGATGGTGCGTGTTGACGATATTCATAAATCTCTTTTTCAACTCACCGACTCGTTACAAATTATTCAAAAAGAGTCCCAAGATGCCTCAGTCTCTGTTGGCGGTTTAAAATCAGTAGCGTCAGGGATCGAAAACTTTGTGAGCTTGATCAAAGGAATTTCTGAGCAAACTAATTTATTAGCATTGAATGCTGCCATAGAAGCGGCAAGGGCGGGTGAACAAGGTCGTGGTTTTGCGGTCGTGGCTGATGAGGTAAGAACGTTGGCGCGACGAACGGCTGAAGCAACCGCTGAGATAGATGCTTTGATTTCAACCATCGCTAAAGAGGTAGATAGCGTTGCGTTTGGGATAAATGCACTGGGCGAGCGAGGTGCGGTTCTTTCTGATGAAGTTAACGCTGTGTCTTCTCATGTGAGACAGGTGGGTGAGGTGGCCAGCCAAGTTGATCGTAGTTTTGAACTAACGTCAGCAGAAGCTTTTCTAGAAACCGTAAAATTAGATCATATTGTGTGGAAAGGGCAGGTTTATAACTGCATCAGTCATGAGGGTGAGGGTGCGGCTCTTTCGCTTGCTGATCACACCTCTTGTCGTCTGGGCAAATGGTATGCGGAGGGCGAAGGCCGTCAAAAGTACAGCCATCTTGAGTCATACAAGCGCCTCGATAGTTCGCACCGTAGTGTCCATGATAATGGCTTTAAGGCCATCGAAAGTCTGAAACAAGGCAATCGCGACCAAATGCTGAAATCCTTGCAGGCAATGGAAGCGGCCAGCGAAAAAGTCATTACCATTATTACTGACATGGAAAAACAGATCAGGGCCGATAACGTCATGCATTAAATTCAGGAATTCTCTATAATCGCGCCAGATTTGATTCATAAGAGAAAACTCATGACTGTTCGCACCCGAGTCGCACCTTCCCCAACCGGCGATCCCCACGTTGGTACCGCCTATATTGCGTTGTTTAATCTTGCGTTTGCCCGTCAGCATGGCGGTAAGTTCTTGCTGCGCATCGAAGATACTGACCAGCAGCGCAGTACTCCGGAATCGGAACAGGCCATTCTTGATAGCTTACGTTGGTTGGGCATGGACTGGGATGAAGGGCCTGATGTTGGCGGTGACTATGGTCCATACCGCCAGAGTGAACGTCGCGCTATTTATGAAGAACACGTGCAGAAACTATTAGACAGCGGCAATGCTTTTCGCTGTTACCGTACCAATGAAGAACTTGATCAGTTGCGTATTACCAAGCAAGAAGGCGGTAGCCTGACTGCGTTGAAAGTCTCGGATCTTGAATTACCTGCGGATGTGATTGCCGAGCGTGAAGCAGCGGGTGCCCCGTTTGTTGTGCGTATGAAGGTGCCGGAAGAGGGTACATGTGTTGTTAACGACATGCTACGCGGTGAGATTGAACTTGATTGGTCTCAGGTGGATGCTCAGATCCTGATGAAGTCGGACGGTATGCCAACGTATCACCTTGCCAATGTGGTTGATGATCATCTGATGGCCATCACCCATGTAATTCGTGGTGAAGAATGGATCAGTTCGGCGCCTAAGCATGTGTTGTTGTATCAGTACTTTGGTTGGGATATGCCTAAGCTTTGCCATATGCCACTGTTGCGTAATCCGGACAAAAGTAAGTTAAGTAAGCGAAAGAACCCGACTTCAATTATGTATTACGAGCGCATGGGCTTTATGCCAGAAGCGGTATTGAACTACCTGGGTCGTATGGGTTGGTCGATGCCGGATGAAAGCGAAAAGTTCAGTCGTGATGAGATGTTCACAAACTTTGATATTCAGCGTGTGTCATTGGGTGGGCCAGTCTTTGATGTCGAAAAATTGCGTTGGCTTAACAGCCTTTGGCTACGTGAGCTAACTGCTGAGCAGTTTGCGGAGCGTTTTGCTGCTTGGGGCTTCAACCCTGAGCGAGTGTTGCCGGTGATTCCTCACCTTCAGCCGCGCGTTGAAGTCTTCTCTGACGTCGCGCCTTTAGCAGGCCACTTTCTGTCTGGTTTAACCCCGCTTACGCCAGAAAGCTTTGAGCATAAAGCGTATGAAGGCGAAGAAGTGGTTGCTGTTTTACAGTATGGCTTATGGTTGCTGGAAGCCACTCGTCATTGGGAAAAAGAAAACATCGAAAAAGCCTTGTTTGGTTTGGCCAAGCAGATGGAAATTAAGGTTCGTGATTTCTTATTCCCATTTTTTATGGCAATCGCAGGTACGTCATCGACTATCTCTGTACTTGATACTATGGCGTTGCTAGGCCCTGATATGAGTCGTGCACGAATTCGTCACGCAATTGATGTTTTGGGTGCTCCCGGCAAGAAGAAACTGAAGAAGCTTGAAAAAGATTTTCAGGCAATTGTTCGCGCTATTGAAGCATCAGAAACAACCGATTAATGTCGCTTATGCAACCCAAGTACGGTGGCTGTGATACGCCGCTTGGGTTGTCGCTAGAATGGTAGCGGCAGCGCGTAAGTTATTGTTTCGCTGAATTATTTTTCTCAAGTAACGTGCGAAAGTGTTGACACCCTAGAGGGGCATCAGTATTATTCGCGCACGTTTTGTGACGGGGCCTTAGCTCAGCTGGGAGAGCGCAACACTGGCAGTGTTGAGGTCAGCGGTTCGATCCCGCTAGGCTCCACCATAAACGTATTGCTTTAACGTATTACCTCATGTAATACGAGTTCCTTGGGTCCCCATCGTCTAGAGGCCTAGGACACCGCCCTTTCACGGCGGTAACAGGGGTTCGAATCCCCTTGGGGATACCATCTTTTACTCGTCCGAGTAGTGTTGTTTTCGCTGTGATTTTATAAATTTTCTTTGCCTCTTGCTTCAGCCTGACATCCTTACAACGTTTCGTGATACGCGCTACAATAGCGTTTTTATTTCCAGTGATTCTCGGTAATGCAACTCTCTGATTCTACCCGCCAAAAGGCGAAAGCCATTAAACTTGTTGTGTTTGATGTTGATGGTGTATTGACAGACGGCACCTTGGTTTACTCCCATGACGGTGAGCAAGTAAAACACTTTAATGTGAAAGACGGTGTGGGCATTAAGTTACTGGGTGAGTTCGATGTGATTCCTGCCATTATCTCAGCGAAAAGTTCTGCTCCATTAACTCGTCGCGCCCAAGACCTTGGTATCAACTATTTTTATCCCGGAACAAAAGATAAATGGGCTTGCCTGCAAACGTTAATGGCTGAGTTAAATATAGAGCCTTCACAAGTGTGCTATGTCGGTGATGATGTTATTGATTTAAAAGTCATGATGCGTGTCGGCTTAGCTGTTGCTCCACAGGATGCATTTTGGCTGGTCAGAGATAATGCCGATATTGTGACAAGTGCGGCGGGTGGCAAAGGTGTCGCTCGCGAGGTTGCCGATATCATTTTAGGCAGCCGTATGGATTTAAAAGATGCCTACATCAAGGCCATGCTACCTGAATTCGAAACGTTAAAAAACGAACAGTAAATATTATAAAAAGCGTTGGTTTCCAACGTTGAAGGAATTTTCATGAAAATATTAGTGACGGGTGCTGCAGGTTTTATCGGCGCATTTACCAGTAAAAAATTGGTTGAGTTAGGGCACGAAGTTATTGGTGTGGATAACATCAATACCTATTACGACGTTGCGTTAAAACACGGCCGTCTCGAGTGGTTGAATAAACTCGATGGTTTTCAATTCATTGAACTTGAGCTTGCTGATCGAGATGGCGTTGCAGCATTATTTAAAGAGCATAAATTTGATCGTGTTATTCATTTAGCTGCTCAGGCAGGGGTGCGTTATTCCATTGAAAATCCACACGCGTATGTGGACAGTAACGTTGTTGCGTTTGTGAATATGCTCGAAGGGTGTCGTCATAATGATGTTGAACATTTTGTGTACGCGTCATCGAGTTCTGTGTATGGATTAAACACCGAGTTGCCATACGCAACAGGGGATCGTGTTGATCATCCTGTGTCTTTGTATGCAGCGACAAAAAAATCCAATGAATTAATGGCGCATACGTATTCGCATCTGTATCGCTTGCCCACCACAGGGCTGCGCTTTTTTACAGTGTATGGCCCGTGGGGTCGTCCGGATATGGCGTACTTTAGTTTTACCAAAGCCATTCTTGAAGGTCGCACCATTGATATTTATAACCACGGCAAAATGCAACGCGATTTCACTTACATTGATGACATCGTAGAAGGCGTGGTTCGTATTTCGCAAAAAATTCCACAGCCTGTGTCTGGTTGGACGCCAGAGTCTAATGACAGTAGTCGTAGCTCGGCACCATACAAAATTTATAATATTGGTAATCATGATTCTGTGGAGTTAGGTACCTTTGTTGAAACCATCGAAAAGGCACTTGGCAAAACGGCGGATAAGCGTTACTTGGATATGCAACCGGGTGATGTATTGGCCACTTACGCGAATGTCGATGACTTGATGGGCGATGTGGATTTTGCTCCAAACACATCATTGACTGATGGCATTGAACGTTTTGTTGAATGGTATCGTGAGTTTTATAACGTCTAACGGAGTAGTGAATGTCCTCTTATAAAATTGTTATTCCCGCCCGTTACGCATCTAGCCGTTTACCGGGAAAACCGCTCATCGATTTGGCGGGAAAGCCTATGATTCAGCATGTATATGAACGTGCTTTGGAAGCAGAGGCGGACGGTATTGTTATAGCGACTGACGATGAACGTATTGCAAGTGTTGCGCGTGCATTTGGTGCGGATGTGGTGATGACATCCCCAGACCACGAAAACGGTACCGATCGTATCGCTGAAGTGGTAGCGATTAAAGGCTGGAGTGACGACACCGTTGTTGTGAACCTTCAGGGGGATGAGCCATTAATTCCTCGATCATTAATTGAGTTAACGGCGAAAGGTTTGTTGGATAACGACGATGCCGGCATGAGCTCTGTTTGCACTCCGGTGACGACGGCCCATGATGCTTTTGATCCAAATGTAGTGAAGGTTGTATTAAATCAGCGTCAGTTTGCCATGTATTTTAGTCGCGCTCCTATTCCTTGGGATCGTGATCTTTACCGGGATGGGCAAGGTAGCGTCACGCAGAAAATGTCTGTATATCGTCATATTGGCATGTACGGTTACCGAGTCTCGTTTTTAAAAGCGTATCAAAAAATGGCCGTTTGTCCTCTGGAACTTACCGAATCATTAGAGCAGTTGCGTGCACTCTGGTATGGCGTAGGTATTCATATGGCCATCATAGATAAAGCACCGGGTCATGGCATTGATACGCCACAAGACGCGGAAAGAGTGAGTGCGATTTTGCAGGCTGGCTTATAATTTTTTAGTGAGTTAAATAGGTAACTTATCTAGCTTATAAAACTTCAGAGCGCTGTATAAAAAGAAGAACAAAGTGACTACTGAAGAATAAGTGACTATAGAAGTACAAAGTGACTATAGATGGGGGAATTTCATGCCGTTATTTGAACGTTTAGGATACGCTGGGTTGCTGCCTTTTATTGCCGCCACTTTGGCTATCCCTTTTGGTGTTCACGGTGCTGAGTCGTTCTTTATTGTGTACTCTGCATTTATTTTAAGCTTTATGTCAGGCTCTTGCTGGGGCGTTCAGCAAGCTCATCCAGACAGAGCTAATAATATCGACTTATCCATCGCTATTGGTGTGTTTCTTTGGGGATGGCTGATGTACTTTATGCCTTTTACCTATGCGCTTTGGGGGCTATTGGTGGGGTTTATAAGTTTGTTGCTATTAGAGCAGCGTCCGCTGTATGTGAAAACTTACAGTCGTTCTTATCGCCGTCTACGTTGGGTGCTGACCATGGTAGTCAGCACATGTCATATTGTCTTACTTATTTGGTAATGCTTACGTTAGTTATATCGCTAAACGCCGCGCTTCTTTAGATCGTTGAGCTACTTGCAATAAATGCGAATATTGAGATTCGAGACGGCGAACCGTTCCCGGATCTCCCATGCAAGCGATGGCGTTCAAGGGTTCTGTTATTTTCATGTATCCCCAGCTCGGGGTAATTAATAAGTTCGTATCTGCACCAGAGTGAATACCTAATGTCATTCGGCTACTTAAACGCTGCTGGAGTCGCAGTAGGGGGTGCCTTGAAATACCGGTTCGCTCTGAAGGAATTAATATATTAACGCGACGTTTTGGTGAGCGACGGGCGAACTCACTGATTGCATCAAGTACGGCAGGGTGCGCCCAAACTGGTAAATTTAGATCATGGCAAATGAGGGTGGCAGAGCGAGGGTTGGCCCCTAAAGTTAATTCAATCCAACCCACCATGTCAGTTATTGAGGTGAGATTATAAATGGTTTCATCGCGGCCAGGACTCATGACCCAGTTAGTTCGCGGAGCACCGGGCGCTTTATGAATTTCTACATGTGGCATACCGGCGTCATCAAAAAAACCACCACGAATATTGAATTCATTTTTTTTATAAAATGCGATGGCTTTAGTTTGAGCGTTGGCGTGGATTTCTTTGATTTTCAATTCATTGCGAGCGTGGCTTTCAATGGCTCTGAGTAATCTTGACCCCCAATGATTATGGCGGTGCTCTTTTACAACCGCCATGCGGCCAAAGTGACCGTTATCCATAAGGCGCGCGCAACCAATAGGATTGCGCCCTTCAAAAGCAATAAAGTGCGTGGCTTTTAAATCGGCGTCATCCCATTCAAGTTCAGGAGGCACGCCTTGCTCGTCGATAAAAACTTCGGTTCTGATTTTCCGAATTAAGTCTCGACTTGATTTCCAATCAGTTGTCCGGATTTCCATATTCATCTCCCTCGCGTATCAATTGGTGTTGCCACAAAGCGATGAGTAGCGTTTTTGATGCGTCGTCTTGTGCTGACTCAAGGATAGTACACACTTCATAATGGCGCTGATTGCCTAGCATGGCAACCAGACGTTCTGTGGTTGCGGGCAAGGTCACGTTTTCGCCCTGGGCATAAAAGTTCAAATGTGAGCCTGAGCGATGCCAGGCAAAGCGTGCCGCTTCACTGCGAGTGAGTGTGGGGATGTCGTGTAGGTCTTCAATGAAATTTTGCCAAGCCTCTTCATCTAATGACGCTGTTAAATTCTGCGTGAGTTCTTCGGCAGAAAACTCTGGGGCTTGATCGGGGTATTTTGATTCTGTCAGTAATTGGCCCAACGTGTCGGCTAGAAGCCGATCATTATTTAATGAAGCTTCCAGTAATGAGCGTAAGCGCTGGATGGCGTCATCGCCTATTTCTCCTGTATTTTTCTGCAGGGTGAGGTTGGGGTCGGCGTAACGTTGGTCTTCGGTTAATGTTGGTAAGATGGTATCAAGAGTTCTCTCTAATAACTCAGCCGTTGATGGAGCGCGAAATCCGATGGAGTAGGTCATGCACTCGCCTTGAGAGATACCGTAATGCGCGAGCTGTGGTGGCAAATAAAGCATGTCGCCGGGATTAAGCACCCAGCGCTCTGTTTCTTTGAAGTCGGCCAAAATTCTAAGCGCAGGGCCTTCTAAAATGGAACTTTGCTCTGAGCACATTTGCCCTATACGCCACTCTCGCTGTCCTTCGGCTTGCAGTAAAAATACGTCGTATTGATCGTAATGTGGGCCAACAGAGCCACCGTCCACGGCGTAACTGATCATTAGATCATCAATCCGCCATGACGGTAAAAACCGAAAATGCTCTAATAAATCTGCCGCTTCGGGAAGGTATTGGTCCACCGCCTGAATGAGCAGCGTCCATTTGTTGTCGGGTAGGGCGCGATAATCGGCCTCAGAGAAGGGGCCTTTACGGATTTCCCAAGGCCCGTTGCTGCCTTCTTCTATAATCAAGCGGGATTCAATGTCTTCCTCAAGACTCATTCCCGCCAGTTCATCAGCAGGAATAAGGGCTTTAAACTCTGGCAGTGCGTTTCGTATTAATACCGGTTTTTGTTGCCAGTAATCTCGAAGAAATTCTTCAACTGTTAAATGACCTAATACGTGCATTGAAATACCTACAACGGTGAGATACAAAAAAGCCTCCCGAAGGAGGCTCTATAAACAAGAAGTCGCTTAGATAGCCTTCGCTTGTGCGATGGCGTTGCCGATATAGCTAGCAGGTGTCATTGCATTAAGCTCATCTTTTGCTGATTGTGGTAGATCCAACGTGGCAATAAATTCTCCGACTGCATCTTGAGTGATGGCTTTGCCGCGAGTAAATTCTTTCAGTTTCTCGTACGGTTTTTCAATACCGTAACGACGCATGACGGTTTGAATTGGCTCGGCCAGTACTTCCCAAGCGTTATCGAGATCTTGAGCGATTCGCTCTTCGTTAACGAGTAGTTTGCTGATGCCTTTCATTGACGCTTGGTAAGCGATGAGGCTGTAGCCCATACCAACGCCCATATTGCGTAGCACTGTGGAATCAGTCAGATCGCGCTGCCAGCGAGAAATAGGCAGTTTAGTTGCCATATGAGCAAACACAGCGTTTGCCAAACCTAAGTTACCCTCTGAGTTTTCGAAGTCGATTGGGTTAACTTTGTGCGGCATGGTCGATGAGCCCACTTCGCCAGCAATGGTGCGTTGTTTAAAGAAGCCCATTGAGATGTAAGACCAGATGTCGCGGTCAAAGTCGATCAAGATGGTATTGAAGCGAGCGATGGCATCGAATAATTCTGCGATATAATCGTGAGGCTCGATCTGAGTGGTGTATGGGTTCCAGTTAAGGCCCAGCGACGTGACAAATACTTCAGCATTGGCTTGCCAATCGATATCAGGATAAGCAGATAAGTGGGCGTTGTAGTTACCTACGGCACCATTGATTTTGCCTAGCACTTCAACTTGTTCAACTTGGCGGATTTGGCGCTCAAGACGAGCAACCACATTCGCCATCTCTTTACCAAGTGTAGAAGGTGAAGCCGTTTGGCCGTGGGTGCGAGACAGCATAGGAATCGCCGCGTACTCGTGGGCTAGCTTACGAATCGCTTCGGCGATGTCTTTCATCATCGACACGATGACCTGATCTCGGCCTGCTTTTAACATTAAACCATGCGACAGGTTGTTGATGTCTTCTGAGGTGCAAGCGAAGTGAACAAATTCATTTACGGCTTGAAGTTCGTCGTTATCGGCAAATTTTTCTTTAATGAAGTACTCAACCGCTTTCACATCGTGATTGGTGGTGGCTTCGATGTCTTTGATACGTTGAGCGTCCGCTTCGTTGAAGTCCGATACGATACGATCAAGTTGGGCATTGGTCGCCGTTGAAAAGGCTGGAACTTCTGGAATGGCGTCATGGTCAGCCAGTCGCTGCAACCAGCGGATCTCAACCTCAACGCGGGCACGAATAAGGCCAAACTCAGAAAAAATGGCGCGCAGCGGGATGGTTTTGCTGCCGTAGCGGCCATCCAAAGGGGAGATTGCGGTAAGTGCAGACAGTTCCATGGGGTCTCTCAAGAGGCTGATGAATGAGGTTGTTTAATGGCGCGGAATTTTAACGGATTTCTCACTCGAACTCAGTAGTTGACTGAAAAAATCTTCAAATTGATGTTGTTCAGATAGGCAAAAGGGGGAGTTCTGCTACAATCTCGCGTCAAAATTTACGTGGATACGGCATGCTCGAAGATTTACTCCTTTATTATGATCACCCGGTGTGGCCAATTTTTTTAGTGGTGATATCGACATTTGTACTCGAAGATATTGCTATTATTGGTGCTGGTTTTCTGGCGGCAAGTGAAAAAATGGCTCCGGGCTTAGCTTTTTTTGCCGTGTGTCTCGGTATCTTTATTGGCGATACCGCGTTGTATTTACTAGGACGTTTGGCGTTAGTGTGGCCGTGGCTCCGTCATAAAATGCGACAGCCCTTGATTCGTCGGCAAATGCGCCCATTGCAGTTGTCACCGTGGAGTCAAATTATGTTGATTCGGTGTATGCCTGGAATTCGCACCTTTGGATACATTGCGTGTGGTTTGGCGCGGGTGCATCCAGTGCCTTTTTGCTTAGCCAATGTTGTCTCTATTGTGGGGTGGGCTGCGGCTCTGTTTTTCACTACGTTGTATTTAGGGCGACAGTTTGGCGAGGAGCTGCATGGATATATGTGGTACTTGTTACCGGTGGCCTTAGTATTGTTCTGGCTAGGCCAACGTCGAATTAAGCGAAAGATTGAAACTCAGGTTTAAGATACTGGCTGTCTCGTTGGAGTTGTTAAAAGCACGCTGAGCGTGCTTTTTTTATGTCTTGAAAATGAATGGGTTGTTAGAGGTTAAAGAGTCACCATCGCCCCTTTGTTGACCCCTTCAAACGCACGCACTGTTACTTGGGTATTGGGGTGGCGTGCTTTGATCTTGTTAGCAAGGTGGTTGGCGATCAGTTCAACGGTGGTATCTGTATCTATCAGGTAACAATGTTGTTTTGACAGGGAGAGATAAAATTCGCCTTGTTGTGCTGTGTATTCAAACTGGTATTCGTCTTCAGGGCTATCGATGAGGTCTTCTTTGCTTCCGATGTAGATGTCCTTCCAGAGATCAGCCCAGTAAGCTTCTTCATCTTGATTACGATTTCCATCCAGCCAGATTTGAATTCGGGAACGGTGACCATGAGCGATGCGTTGGCAATTGCCATCGTGCTTCTTTAAACCGTGACTGTAATGGTACATAGCACCATTGATTTCTTCAGGAGTGAAGTCGAGTGATAGTTGATCAATACTATTAGGAAAGTGTGGCTCCAACTGGCGAATGCACCATGAAGCTACGCTTTGAATTGTGATTTCTTTAGCGTCAATTAAAGTCACGGCTTCACGCGGTGCGTTCATGATAATTGGGCCGCGAGCCGTATCACAACGCAGTTCAATGCGATCTGCTGATTGTGTGATGGTTAGACCTTCGGCAAGCTCAGGCACCAGCAAGCGGTGGTCAATTTCATCGTCCATCCAGTTACGTAGAACTTTTTTAACGGTACCAAAGTCACAGACCATGCCTTGCTGATCCAACTCACCTTCTAATATGGCGGATGCCCACCATGTTTCGCCTACAATACCGCGGCTTAAATCTAGGTAGCTGAAGTCAACGTTGGTGAGTTGTTCGACGAATAAGTGCATAGGTCTCTACTAATAAGCTCTGTACTAATGGATCTGTCCGTTGAAAGCTTCAATGTGTTCTTTCGCCGGTAATGGGCGGCAGTATAAAGGAAAGTCGCTGCTGAATCAGGCGGAATTCCTCGTTTGTGTTGGCAATTCCTTACGAGTGAAGATCAGGCAGTTCTGGTATGTATTAGCCGGGCTGTTATTATTGCCGCCAGCCATATTTTTGAACATCCGAGGTTTTTGTGAATCAGGCTATTTTTCTTCCTATGTTTCTTCGCCGTTTAACTAGTAGTGTCCGCTTTACCTCTCTGTCTCTTCGTGCGCCTAAGGCGTGTCGAGTTATTGCGCCGGCCGTGGTGGCTGGTGCCGCTGCTGTGATGTCTGGTTGCAGTGATGACGGAGGGTCGTCGAGCAGTCTCATTTCAGTTGATGTTCAGGTTGGGCAAGAAGATTTTGATCAAGCCTTGATCCGGTCGGTACTTATTTCTGAATCTGGCCGGTTGTCCGAAGTGGAACCGGGGGCGCCTGTTTATGCGCCTTACGTGACAGATAATCAAGGCGAAGCGCAAGTCATTATTGATGGTAATGAGTTATTTTACTTCGATGTCTACGGTCGTGACCGAGATGATGCTCAAGGCGTTGCTCAGACGACACGTCGCTGTCAGTTGGTGGCAGGATGCGGTAGTGCCAGCTTTGGTGATAATTACAGTGTTGCTGCCACACCCGGTTGGCGCTCAGTGGCGTATGGTCTTTCTGATGGTGAGCGAGTTCGTATAACGTCATTAACTGATTTGGCTGCCGGTTTGGCTCAGGCGTTAGTGTATAGCGAGTCGAGTGGTGATCAACAAGATGCCGGATGGCTAGAGACGGGGTATTACTCTGTGTATTCGGTTGTACAGGCGGAATCTCAGATATCACGGTTGTTTGGTCTAGAGGCAGTACAAAACTCTGAGCCTGCTGATCTTACGCAATTGAATGAGTTGAAAGATAAAAACACCACAGAAGCGACGGATTCAATTCGTTATGGTGCGATTTTAGCGGCGATACAAGCTTATGAATTAGAGTATGAAGGTACGGTAGATTTACCGTTTTTCTCTCAGGCGGTTGCTGCGGACTTGATTACCAATGCAGCTCAGCTTTATCAAAAAGGGGGGGGGCAAACGATCTCTCTATCTTCGTTATACACGAAAGCTGCGGATAATCTTGAGCAAGCGGAAGTGACGAACAGCACGGTTCAAACCTATGTCGATGCGGTTGTTTCCAAATTACGAAGCGACAGTGATGCTTTTGCTGATGGTGAATTAACGACAACAACGCCTGCTTCCTTGGCGACTTTGTTGGGGAGTGACCTTGAAGATTTCGAACTCGGCATTACTCGTGCAAAAGCGTTTGTTGATCTGCTCCGTAACTACGATGAAAACTTCTTTGAAGATGGTTATCGTGCTGAGCTGGATAAGTACGGCAACTTGTTGCAGGCCATTGGTGATGATAATGCTGAAAATCTAGATGAACTGATGGTCGCTTACCAACAAGTCTTTGAGTTTTATCGAGACTGTTACCTAGGAGGCGGGTGTCCTACCGCTGATAGTAGTTGGGCGTGGTACAACAGCTCTTCATACAGTAACGGCGTTTTAACCATTAACGGCGGGCAACTGACAGTTCAACAAGAAGTCGCCGATGTGAATCTTAATGACAGTAATGAGAACCCAACCAGCTCTCAGGGCATCGATGTTGTGATTCTTGGATCGCTGAAAATCAACGACCTAATGCTTGAATTGGATTACCTACTTGATGATAACGATGACATTGTTAGCAGTCCGAGTTTACGAGTGTTTTACGATGAACCCGTGTCAGTTCTTCAAGACCCTCTAAGCCAACCTGAAGTGGCGTATCAAATACGCTGGTCGCAGTTTGCTTTGTATGATGCAGCGGACGTTGCGACTGACTCTGAAACTGAGTTAACGGGCATACTTACCTTGTCTTACATCGGTGTGCTTGATCCAGCCGGTTCTGGCGAGCGTCGTTTCAATATTGAAGAAGTGGTGCTTAACTCACGAATCTCTGATGTGGTTGAGGATGAGTCTGATAACGACAAAAATATCGCATCTTTGTTTGTGTCTGCGAAGTCGAATCAAGCCGATGCCTTTTACCCTGAAACGAGCTTTGCCTCCTTTAACTCGTTCTTTGACAGTTCAGGTGTCTCTGGATTGACGAAAGGAAGTATTGAAACTGGCTTAGTGAGTTATCGTACAGGGGTAGAAACAATTAATGAGCGCTCAGTCGAATATTTTGAATACTTTATCAATGGTGGTGACGCATTACGCTATCGCTTCTATCCCACGGTGATGCGTGAAGATACAACCGACATTGATGCTGATGATGATATTGAAGAGATGATTGCGACTTTCGATTATGAAGAGTGCACTCTCTCTGGAGGAAGTTCGGCACCTACCGTCTCAAAGTGCCAACCTAAACAACGCTTGAATGGTGAACGCGATCTTCAGGCTGCAGTGAATGAGCTATGGGAGTTGGGTGTTTTCTCTCGTCCTGAGGTTGACGGCAAGGGGGTGTATTTTGTTGAGCTTCCAGTGGTCTCTGATACAAATGGTTGCTTGATTCTGGATACGTTACCAACGAGCCTGCAGCAATTAGATGGCACGCTTTACCTTCCGGCTCAACTTGGTTTTAGCACTGCTCGTGTGACTGCAGAAATTTTACTGGACTATAACAGCACAACAGAGCCTAAAACCCTGCTTGATATTCAGGTCACAGCACCTTATAGCAATGTGGTGAATATCTCGGCGGCCTTATCTCATGATTACACCTCAGTAAATACTACCGGTGTTTACACTGGCGTCGGCCCAAATTTAGATCGTATTATTTTTGATTTCAGCACAGAAAATAATACGGTTGAGACCAGTAGTATTGCGATCTACAAAGACGGTGTTTCATTAACTTACGCTGATGGCACGAGCGATACAGTAGATAGCGAAATTCTGGCTGGCTCTCAGCTTGATCTTCTAACCGGCTTTCCCTTGTACCGTTACCGCGTTAATGAAGAAGGTCTTCTCGATCGTTGCGTGATCTCAAATACAGCAGAGCCGGCGACGTCGCGTAACTTTGATGATTCTGTATTTGTGATTAACTTTCGTGATGCGGTGTATGGGAAAATTGCCAATGAGTCTGGCATTTGGGTCATTCGCTACATAGACGGCAGCTGGGAAACATTGAACTAATCATGAAATCAAACGGGGTACGTTGAAGTACCCCAATTACCTCCAATTGTTATTACGAGTTTTATATCCGGCCTAGGGATATCGGCGACATGATATTCACCCGAGTACATGGACGGACGTCCGCACCTGCTTTCAAAAAGTTTTGCTCTCCGCTCATTCCGAGTGGCACCTCCTGAATTTTTCCGCCGTTTTTAAGGAATATTTCAACGTCTGTTTCTAAAACGTTGCGACGTTCCTCACTGTTTACCTTGTCAAACTTCTGGTTTGCACTTTTTCTTGAAGCCATTTCAGACCTCCAGTTGGTTCACGGATTGATTGGTGCGGCCAAGCTCCAAGTACAAAATTAGCACATGATGTATATGTTGTGTATAGGTTTTGAATAAGTATTTTTAACTCAAGTTCAAAACAACGCTCTTGGTTAGCAGTCCGAGAGCGCTTGCGGTATACTCGCGGCCCTAAAATTTCGTCGCTCTGAGTGCGTTTTTCGAGAGGCGACTGTTGATATTGATCTCTAGCACGGCAAAACCTGTGCTTATTAAAAAATTGAGGCTAAACAATGACAGATTACGTTCAGAAGGGCGGCTTACAGATCGCTCGCGAGTTGTACGACTTCATCAATGAGAAAGCGATTCCAGGCACTGGTGTTGAACAGGAAGCGTTCTGGGCAAGCTTCGATGCAGTAGCAAATGAGCTAGCACCTAAGAACCGTGCTTTGTTGGCTAAACGTGATGATCTTCAAGCTAAGATTGATGCGTACCATTCTGAGCGTAAAGGTCAGGCGCACAACGCGACTGAATACAAAGCGTTCTTGCAAGAAATCGGTTACCTGATGCCAGAAGGCGGTGACTTCGAAGCAACAACAGCAAGTGTAGAGCCAGAAATCGGCACAATGGCTGGTCCTCAGTTGGTTGTACCGGTAATGAACGCTCGTTTTGCGCTTAACGCTGCCAATGCTCGTTGGGGTTCTTTGTATGATGCGCTATACGGCACTAACGTTATCTCTGAAGAAGATGGCGCGGATAAGCTTGCTGGCGGTTACAACAAAATCCGCGGTGACAAGGTTATCGCATATGCTCGTAACTTCCTGAACGAATCTGCTCCGTTAGCCGCAGGCGACCACGTTGATAGCACCAAATACGCTATCGACGGCGGCAAGCTGGTTGTGACTTTGAAAGACGGCTCAACGACTGGCTTAAAAGACGAAGCTCAACTTGTTGGCTTTAACGGCGATACTGCTGCACCGACGTCTGTTCTTATTAAGAACAACGGCTTGCACTTTGAAATCCAAGTGGATGCAACCACCCCGGTTGGCTCGACTGATGCGGCTGGCGTAAAAGACATCCTGATGGAATCGGCTCTGACCACTATCATGGATTGTGAAGACTCTGTTGCTGCGGTTGATGCGGCTGACAAAGTAGTAACTTACGGCAACTGGTTGGGCCTAATGAAGGGCGACCTTGCTGAAGAAGTCACTAAAGGTGGCAAAACCTTCACTCGTACCATGAACCCAGATCGCGAATACCAAGGCGTTAACGGCGAATCCGTTAAGCTGAAAGGCCGCTCAATGTTGTTCATCCGTAACGTTGGTCACCTAATGACTAACCCTGCAATCTTGCTAGCTGACGGCGCTGAAGTGCCTGAAGGCATTATGGATGGCATGATGACGACTCTGATTGCTATGCATGATCTGAAAGGCAATGCACCGTTCCAGAACTCAACTGCTGGCTCTGTGAACATCGTTAAGCCTAAGATGCACGGCCCAGAAGAAGTCGCGTTTGCTGACGAATTGTTTGGTCGTATCGAAGACGCGCTTGGCTTGCCACGTTTCACTATGAAAATGGGCATCATGGATGAAGAACGTCGTACTACCGTTAACCTGAAAGAATGTATCCGTTCTGCCAAAGACCGTGTCGTGTTCATTAACACTGGCTTCTTGGATCGTACTGGCGATGAAATCCATACTTCCATGTTGGCAGGCCCATTCGTGCCTAAGACCATCATGAAGCAGCAGACCTGGATTAACGCTTACGAAGATTGGAACGTAGATACAGGTCTTGAGACTGGCCTTCAAGGTCGTTCACAGATCGGTAAAGGTATGTGGCCAATTCCTGATGAAATGGGCATGATGATGGAGCAGAAGATCGTTCACCCGAAAGCCGGTGCAAACACCGCTTGGGTTCCATCACCAACGGCTGCGACTCTACACGCTATGCACTACCATAAAGTAGACGTATTCGCGGTACAGAACGAACTGAAGTCACGTACTCATGCCTCGGTTGATGACATCCTAACAATCCCTCTGATGACCGCTGATGAAGCAGCAGCGTTGACTCCAGAGCAGATTCAGAAAGAAATCGACAACAACTGTCAGGGTATTCTTGGTTACGTTGTACGCTGGGTTGATGCAGGCGTTGGTTGTTCTAAAGTGCCAGACATCAACAACGTTGGCTTGATGGAAGACCGCGCGACACTGCGTATCTCTTCTCAGCACGTTGCTAACTGGTTGGAGCACGGTATCTGTACTCGTGAACAGGTTGAGGATGGCATGAAGCGTATGGCCGCTGTGGTTGATGGTCAGAATGCTAATGACCCAACGTACATTGCCATGGCACCAGGCTACGACGGTATCGCCTTCAAAGCCGCTTCTGATCTTATCTTCAAAGGGAAAGAGCAGCCAAGTGGTTACACTGAGCCACTACTTCACGCTTACCGCTTGAAGTTCAAAGCGGCTAACTGAGTTAGCCATTCGTCTCAGACGTAAAGCTTTGTAAGAAACCCGGCATTTGCCGGGTTTTTTTGTGTAAAGGGGCAGTAAAACAAGCGTTGAGCGGCTATTCTGGAAGTCTTATGCGCTTAGAATAGCTATAAAGCCTTCATGCTTAGAGTAATAATAATATGTTGAAAATAATGGGCATTGCCTTAGTTTCTGGACTGATACTTGGGTGTTCGGGGAATTCTAGTTCGACGAGAACTGTGGATGAGGAGGTTATTACTAACCTAGGCGGGCGTGTTGATTCGTCGATCACTGGGGCGCGCGTCACCGCTGTAGCAATTAATGCAGAAGGAGCTCCAGTTCGCATATTCGATGATGCTGGTAATAAAGTATTTGATGGTAGTTATGATGTTTCCAATGATGCTGGTGATTTTGAGGTCATTTTAGACCCAGAACTTGTTGGTCGTAGCATGATTTTTATTGCGACTAATGACAGTGGTAATGTTGGTTATCGATGTGAATCCGTGGGTGGGTGTTCGGGTGTTTCTTACGAAGGTTACGTTTCAATTCCTGAAGATTTAGATATCCGTGCTGCTGTTGGTGAAGTCGCGGATAGCATGACGGTTAATGTCAATTGGTTGACAGACCTGGCCAGTAGCTTAGCAAAGACCGTATATATTGATGCAGTTCAGAACGGTCTGAGCCTTGATGATAGAGACGATATCGACGCAGCAGTGTTGGCTGATATTGATAAGGCAGAAACTGGTGTGTATAACGAATACACGATTGAATTAGCCAACCTCCATATTTCAAAAATGTTTGGTCTTTCTGACGTTATTTTTGTAAAACCTATCGGGCCGAGCCAGATCACCAAAGATCAAAATTTGTCCTCGACACAACTGCAAGAAAGCATCTACATGGGAGCACTGGTTGGAGCACTCCCATTAATAGCCAGAGATAAATCAATCAGTTACACCGATGCTTTAACCGACATTACTGAAGTTTTGCGTCGGAAAAAAGGTCAGCTTTTACAAAAAGATAGCGACAATAGTATTGGTGAGGTCACATTAGCTGATATTTATGGCCAAGCTGCAAGCTTGCTTGAAGAAAATATTAACTATCTAAAAGGCGCCGGAGCGCGATTACCACCTGAAGCTGAATCCTCACTCAGTAAATTAAAAACGGTATTAAATAGTTTAACGGATGGGGAGGAAACTAATGTTGTAGTTGATGTTCCTGCTGAGTTAGCAGAGTGGGCAACAAATATTGGAAAATCGAAAGAATTTATTGCTGATCTAACAGAAGCAATAAAGAATTTTTGGGGTGAAGACCCGAGTCAGTCAAGTTTTGTTGATCCTGCGCACGGACGACGTTTAGATGCTTATTTTGCCGCACATGAATCTTTGTACACGGATGTATCACCGGGAATGTTTGCCGCTTTCAACGATATTTTACTTGCCGCAAATTATTTAAGTGTTTGTAAAAATGGTGGGTCATGTACGCCGGGCGGCGGTTTTGAGATCAATGAGTCAGAGTCAAAAGTAACTATTGGTGGTAGTCTGGTTGTTACGCTTACTCCGGTTGGGGAGTCTGCACCATATACAGAGTTTGATTTAGATATTAGTGATGGTTCGTTGACTAAAACTACTGGTTCTATTTCGACGACTTACACTTGGTCTAAAGGATTTATCTCTGATTTTTCTCGTGAAGAGCAACCGTATATTCGATTGGTTTTTGAGGATGAGTCTTCAACTATTCCAGATCTAAATAATATCGAACCAACTCAAATAACCGTTGTTTGGCCGTCTGTTCGTTTTACCGGGACACTCACCGACTCTGGGGCAGATAATGGTGACCATGCGATTGATTTGTTATTTGAAACAAACTTGTATGCAGTTAATGATCCATTAAATCCTTCGGCAGAAATTCGTTATAACCCAGGTTCTCTAGTTTTTTGGGTGCGTTCAGCAAGTGGAGATGGATCGTTTTTCGATTTAACTCCAGAAACCTTGGAGAATGCATCGCCAATTAATAACACTGCGTTTCAATCTGAATTGTTGACGTCTTTTTCTTTGCAATATTATCCGAGCCAAAAGTGGCCAACGTCTTCAGAGTTCTTTAAGTCTCGTGCTGACTCACCTGTGACTATACCTAATATGGTTTCTTTATATGTTGGTAAAGAAACACTTGAAAATGGCACTGTTGTTGATGTGTTCGACCAAGAGCTAATTGGTGAGTCGTCGCTTATTCGAATTCGCATCTACCCATATGATGCCGCAACGGATGCAACAAGTAGCCAAGGATGTATTGTAGATAGCCTTGGTGGTGTTGCCTCGCAGTGCTCCGCTGTTACTTTACTTGCTGGTGAGCGTACCTTGTCAAGTTTGCTTGAAGCTAACTTTAAAGAAGGTATTTTGAGCACTTATGCGGTTAAAGCAAATGGCGAATACACCATTGATTTGAATGAAGGTGGCGGCAATATTATTGTTGATGGCGAATTTAATGCCATGCCTGCTGGTACCTATGGCCCTTATGAAGGCACTTTTTTACAGTCATTCCAATTAGGTATTGAAAAGCTGTATGTCGCAACTAACAGTCAAATGGTTAAAGATGGCGAATATGTTCCCGTTGCATTAGAGGCTGCGCTACAACGTAGTACCAATGATATTTATTCAGCCAGTCTTGCATATGCTTATGCTAGTCAGTATGACCTTGCAGATATCGAAATTCCAGTAGGGCAGGAAGCCCAAGGCTTCGTTTTGGAATACGAAGTGAGTGTTGAAGACTCGATTGATGAAAATGGTGATTTTATTACTAATGAAATCGAATTAGGCAATGTCATTATTTATCGCACAGGGGTGGTGCTTTCGGGCAGTGAGGAAACCGTCGGTGCGAGTTTGGTCAGCCGTGTAGAATATCAAGAGGGTGATGACAAATTCGGATGTGGTGTAAACGATCGTGATAAATTGAGTTCAGCGGAAGGCTGTGATGCAGTTGCCTTCCTTACTTTTCGAGGTGCTTTGGTTGCCACCATCCGGGAAGAGCGAGACGGTGTCTTCGTAGCCCGTTTTGTAGATGGCTCATGGATGGTTTTAGGTGAATAAACCTGCCGCAGGCTTGGCGTTCTGCTTAGCCTGCTTTTCACATCTTAGCTTTTCTTCAGAGGCTGAGATTGGTTTTAATTTCAACATTGAAGCCAGCTCAGAACCTGTTTCTATTGATGACATGATTAACGGCTGGGGCAGTTCAGTGAATTCCGGCGAGTATGCTTTTGCGAGCGGCATAGCCTCTGCTTTTGCACAATATAATAATGTCTATTTATCGGCGGAGCGTCGCTATTACTATTACTACGAATTCACACCAGATACTGTAGCCTGGTATGCCGAGGTGGAGAGTGGACTTGAGAGTGAAGCCGGACGTTCAATTGACCTTGATGTTACTTCATTCGATGCTCGAGGTGTTTCTGCTGGGTATGTATTTGAAGGAGAGGCTGACGGAGCAACATGGAAAATACTTCCAACGTTTACCTTGTATAAAGTTGGCCATTATCAGTTAGGTTCTTTGAGTGGTATTTCTGCCGCAGGCGAAGGGACTAACGCGTCCGCCTATTTAGATTATTATTTTGACGAAGACAAAATTTTAAATTATCGGGGTGAAGAAGATTTACGCTTTGGTTATAGCTTGTCATTGCAGGGGCAGTATCAGTGGAACGATAAGTGGTTAGTTAATGCCAAGGTTTCTGACCTGTGGAATCGGTTTGAGTTTTTTCAAGCTTCATACCGTCAGGGATGTATCAACGTTGGTGAGGTTGAAGAGTCTGTGTGTAATTTAGGCGGTGGCGCAGCATCGGGCATTGATACCAACAAAGATCATCAAATTAATATCTCGCCAACACTTCAATTATCCAGTACTTACCTGCCGCAAAATGTTTTGGCAGATATTTACTGGCATGAAAAATACTTTAATTTAACGGTTGGTAAATATTTTAAGATTCGCGATGTTCAGGTCGGTGCTTTAGCATCGACGAAGAAACAGGTAGGAGTCGATCTTAAATTCAAAGGGCTCCGCTTAAACTATCTTGTGGATAATCTACAAATCAACAAAGTCAGGGATGCTCGTTTGCAACTCAGTGCCAGCTATCAGTGGTGACTGCAGAGTCTGCATAAATCCGGTATGATTGCGCAGCGCTGAACGACTGGATGTTCTATGTACTTAGAGTACTTTGGCTTAGATAAGCTACCTTTTACTATTTCACCGGATCCTGACTTCCTATACCCATCAAAGGGCCACCAGGAGGCTTTAGCTCATTTAAGTTATGCACTTACTGATCAGGGAGGCTTGATCTGTCTGACCGGTGAGGTCGGTACAGGTAAAACAACCTTATGTCGCGCATTGATGGAATCCGTGCCCGAGTGTGATCGTGTTGCATATATATTTAACCCCCAGCTCTCTCCTATAGAGTTGATGCAAAGTCTCTGTGATGATCTAGGTATTCATTATTACGAAGACTCTAGTCTTAAAGATATTTACAAGGTAATCAATGAAGCACTCGTTGATTTTTACGCTAGCCATCAGCGGGTTATTTGCGTTATCGACGAGGCTCAATCGATGCCACCAGCTTTACTCGAGCAGGTGCGGCTTCTCACAAATCTCGAGACTCATCGAGAGAAGTTATTGACATTGGTGTTGGTCGGTCAGCCTGAGTTGCGCGACTTATTAGCACGACATGACCTTCGACAGCTTAATCAGCGTATCACGGCTCGTTACCACTTAGAGTTGTTATCGCAAGACGAAACTACCGCGTATTTAGAACACAGAATTTTGTGCGCCGGTGGTGATCAGATGTTGTTTGATCGAAACTCTATTCGAGTGATTTGGCAGGCAAGTAACGGCACCCCTAGGTTAATTAATAGTATTGCTGATCGTGCTCTTCTGGGCGCTTACGCAACAGGTAAGCATGTAGTTGATCGCGCAATAGCTCGGCAGGCGGTGATCGAGGTTCTTGGTGTCGCTCCTCCTTCGCCATCAATGTTTGCTAAGTCTAAGCCACTGCTGTTGCCATTACTTATTATGGCTTTGGCACTATGTATCGCGGCGGTTGTATATTTTTTGCCTTTTAAATCGTTAATACCGGTTTTATCTAACAATGATCCCTTAGCTTTGTTGGCTGATGAACAAAATCTTAATGTGGATAATTGCAATGCAGCTCGGGCTCAAGGTTATGTGTGTTTATGGGTGGATTGGCCGCTGGCCGAGCTACGAGAGATAAATCAGCCAGTAGCATTCAAGGTAGGGCCTGATATATGGATAACTCTTTCAGAGTATGAGTCCGGATACACAGGCGAAGCCCTGATATTGTGGAGTGCTCCTGTAGAATATGATGTTGCTGTGAGACCGGGGCAAACGTCCCCCGTGATTCGTTGGGTCAGAAGTCAGCTTGCTATCACTTGGGATCAAGAGTGGACTTCAATAGGCCCTGGGGGAGTACAGGTGCAGGCTGATCCTGAGTTTTACGATCCACTGCTAGAGCGTGCAGTGGCAGAGTTCCAGATTAGTAAAGGGCTGAAAGCCGATCGAATTATAGGACCCAAAACCTTAATGTATCTTCAAGGTGAGAGTGAATAGTGTCCTACATACTCGATGCCCTAAAAAAATCAGAGTCGGAGCGTGATGGCTCAGACTCCAGTCCGAGTAAATCGGGTTCTAAGGTGGCCTTTAGCTCGGGAGGTGGGCACCAAAAATTAGTGGGACCAAAATCAAGTAACTCAGCAATCTGGGTTGCATTTTTATTGATATTTATTCTTATATGCCTCGTTGCCATTTTATTTTTAACGCAACACTCAACGCAACACTCAACTCAATCTCAAGAGAACTCTGAGCGTATACAGCCTAAGGAGAGAGGTCTTCCTCTTACGAACTCTGTGTCTGTTGGTATGGCAGGTCTGGAGATGGAAAAGGCGACGACGAACAGGGAATCTAAGTCCGTTTCCGAAACTCGATTAGGCACTCTTATAACTCCTGCTAGTGTCGATATAGCTTCAGACACAGAGATTAACGCAGCCACTAACACAGCCACTAACGCAGCTCTAGAAACGGCCTCTGAAAAAGAGACGACCAATGCATCTGTTAACTCGGCTGCCTTGACAGAAGCCAGAGCTCCTTTTGAAGCACTTGAGAGTATTCCTACCCTTGAAATTACAGGCCACACATACAGTTCCGTGCGGGACAAACGGCGAGTTGTAATGAACGCTCGAGAATGGCGCGAGGGGGAAACCATTGTAAAAGGTGTAGTACTGCAAGAAATTACCCAAGGTGGAATTATTCTTGATGTCGCAGGTTGGCCAGTAGTTATTGGCCGGTCCAAGGGTTGGCAAGCCATTCAGGGTACAAACTAATTCATGTTAAGCAAAGAAACCAAAGACCGTATTCAAGGCCTCTATCGCGAAGCAATTAAAGAGATGTCGCTGCTTCCGCGTTATGGTCAGCGCGTCATGATCGCCGAAATAGCTAAGGCGTTAGCGGGAGTGCGTGAAGACGAAAAGGGCGAGCGGGATAACGACGCAGGCATCGCTGTCGTCGAAGCGGGTACTGGTACGGGAAAGACGCTGGCGTATTTGATAGCCTCTTTACCTATAGCGATAGAAAAAGAAAAAAAATTACTGATTTCAACGGCCACGGTTGCGCTACAAGAACAGATTCTAGACAAAGACTTACCTGCATTAAAAAAGCATCTGTCCTTACCGTTTAAATTTGCCTTAGCTAAAGGCCGTGGTCGTTATTTGTGTTTGGCTAAATTAGATAAATCACTGCAACACCTATCTGGAATTCTGGCGACGGTGGATCTGTTTGAACAAACGCCGGAAGAAGCAGACAGAGAGCTCTACGAAACCATGCTAATGAAATATGGCAAGGGTGACTGGGACGGGGATCGTGACCGCTGGCCTGATGAAATAGAGCGCAGCCAATGGAGCCACTTAACAGCAACACATCGTGAATGTTCTAATCGCCGTTGTCCGCATTTCCAAAATTGCGCCTTTTATAAAGCGCGTAGCGAAATGGAAGACGCTGACATCATTGTTGCTAACCACGATCTAGTGTTGGCCGATTTATCATTAGGTGGTGGGGCTGTGCTGCCATCGCCAGAAAAAACGATCTATGTTTTTGACGAAGGTCATCATCTTGCGGATAAAGCGTTAAATCACTTTCGTCTTGAAATGGGCGTACGAGCTCACCGCCAATGGTTAAAGCAGCTTGAGAAGCTGCTTGAGCAATTTATTGCCCAAGCGGGAATGCCCGTTGGCTTAATGCACTCACTCAAAGAAGCGCCAGAGCATATTCGAGTCTTGAGCCAAAATATAAGTTTAATATGGCCTTTGGTGATGGATTTAATAGGAGAAAAAGATCGCCAGCGATTTGAGTTTGGGCGTCTACCTGATCCATTACGTGAGCTACTTGCGGCAATGCGTCCACCGTTGCAACCCTTAGTCGCAGGTCTCGATAAACTTAGTGATATGTTGCAAAAATCACTCGACCCGAGTGAAAACGGCGATCTTTCTCGAGATATAGCCGAAGCTTGGCAGGCGCCGATTGGCATCATGCTGGCCAAGGCTGAGGAATTATCTGAGTCACTGTCTTGGTTGGCAACAGAAGAGGGTGAAGGTGAGTTGCCTGTAGCGCGTTGGTTAACTAAAACCCCTTACGGTGAAGATTGGGATATTCTGATTTCAGCCTCGCCGATTTCAGTGGCAGCGCAGTTACGTAGAAACCTCTGGAGTCGTTGTTATGGCGCTGTCGTTACCTCGGCGACCATGACGGCATTGAATAGCTTTAATGCCTTGAAGTGGGAAGCTGGTCTACCAGACTGGGCAACCTACGAACGTGTCGCTAGTCCATTTAACTACGCAGAAAATGGACAGCTGGAAGTGGTGCAGTTGGCGTCAGATCCAAAGAGTGATGATTTTGAGAATGATGTTGTTGAGTGGCTAAAAGAGGCTGTCGATCCTGAAGTGGGCACACTCGTGCTCTTCAGTTCTCGTGCACAGCTTGAAGCAACACGAGATGCATTAATTCGTGATTGGTATGACCACTTGTTGTGTCAGGGCTACTTACCTAAAGCGGAAATTGTCCGTCGCCATAAAAAACGTATTGATGATGGTGATGGAAATGTGATTTTTGGTTTGGCGAGCTTTGCTGAAGGCATCGACTTACCAGGTGAATACGTCACTCATGTGGTGATTGTAAAAATTCCTTTTGCGGTTCCGGATGATCCTATTCAGTCGGCAATTTCAGAGTGGATGGAGAGTCGTGGCCGAAACCCTTTTATGGAGCTGGCTTTACCTGCAGCTTCCATTCGGTTGATTCAGGCGTGTGGGCGATTAATTAGGAAGGAGACGGATGTTGGTAAAGTCAGCATTCTCGATAAGCGCTTAACATCACAGCGATACGGTCGCTTATTGCTCGACTCGTTGCCACCATTTCGTCGTATTTAGAACGCCTAATTTATAGCCGAGTTGTTATTTACGTATTCAATTTAATGTATAAAAAAACCCGCAATTGCGGGTTTTTTATTGAGTCAGAAAAGCTGAAGGCGGGTCTTAAGCAAGCTTGCCGGCAACTTCTTCCATACTTGGTTGGTTCTCACGGATCATCAACAGGTGATCTTGCAGGTAAGACAATAAAGCTTCAGCACCTTTCATATCGCGTTGAAGAATTAAGCAGCGCATGGTTTTCTTATCTTTCACCAGCATACGCACATGGTAGCGGTGGCCCGTTTCTGGAATTTCTAAGTAAAGCTGATCGGATGCATCAGTCAGAGTCATGTCGGCATTGATTTGCTCTAACTCACATCCGCTGAAATTAATATTTTCAATACGGACGGTATGTGTTTTACCTGTTGCTTCATCGGTCAGAGTGTAAGGTTGCTCCATTGGGCGGAAGCGACCTTGTAAGCGCTGGTTTGCAAAGTCAAACGCTTGTGGGTCGTAAACATCAACACCGTTAATGCCCTCAAGAGATTGGCCCGTCATAAAGCGACAAACGACTTCCATCGAAGCCGACTTTTGTTCGAACTGAGCTAAGTGGTCAGCGTTACGGATTACGGCAAATGTACCTTTCGCACATTGACGAGCAACGGCTGCATTTTCTTGAGGAAGGGTAAAGTTATCAAACTCACCAGTAGCAATGAGTGTTTCACACGTAGGGAACCCTTTAAAGCCTTGGAAGCGTAACAAACGACGCGTGTTTTGAGCGTAACGCTGACGTTCATTGTCGTTTAATCGAGCAATCTGGCGGAATAGCAGACGACGATAAGTAGCACCGATTTTGGTGTCTTCCATACGGTTGTGATTAATCAAGTTGCAAACGGCAGTGGTTGCAAAAGAATCCATATCTCCGGCATCAAGCAAAGTCAGGGAATCTTCAAGCAAGGTAATAAGGCTTTCGCGACGGAAGCAGGTAATACCTGAGATCAACAGGCGGTCAATCATATCTGGGTAAGCAGAGGCAAATAAGGTAGCCATTGCTGAGCCGTAGCTTACACCCATTAACTGAACTGTAGGGACGTCTTGAGCCCTCAGGAAACCCGCGATTAGATCTGCGTAGTCTTCCATATTAAGTTCAGGGGCAAGTTGGTCGTTTCCACCTTGCGACGGGAAGTCAGCAAGAATAACAGGGCAGTGCTCTAAGATTTGTTCTACTTCGTTACGAAATGAAGCAAAGCTCTGGAAAGCGCCACCTAAAAACATCACAGGTGTTTTATCCATATTGCCAACGCTTTCATAGGCCAAAAATTCAACCTTGTACTCACCAACCATTTGAGTGAGTGGAGCGTTCTTTAATGCTGCTGGAGTGTAAGTAGAGAAACGCATAACACAAAATGCTCTTTATTCTTATAGTGTGATTACTCTATCGCACTTATAGACAGAACACCATACCTGTATGTTTTCTTTACGAATTACTGATGTCTTTGTATCTTATTGATTTTAATAAGTATTTTTTTAAATTATTGCGACGAACAAGTCGTCGCAATAAAAAAAGTGCTAAAAATCACTTTTTTTTAGCGCGGTGCATTTACCTGAAAAGTGATCTGTTCTGGGGTGATAGTAACGCCCAATTCACCATTGGCGCTGTTGTAAGCATCTGAGCCATAGTTATTGCTGTTCGGGATGACGATTTGGAATTGAGATCCGGTTATATTTGCGTTGTTGGGCAGTATCGTGCCGTCAGGCGCAATCGGAGTCGTAGGAAACTGTAAGTTCGAGTAATCAATGGGCTCGCCGGCTTCCAGGCCGAGTATTTGACGTAAGCGATCATCATTAGCGTGGCGATCGCCATCATAGGCAGGAGACTCAATCGCGTAGCTACTCGCCGATTCAAATTGATATTGCGTTTGGGCGGTCATATCAAATGGCATTTGCTCGTAAGCTGCACGTTGGACCTCGGTGCCATTAGAAGCGGCTTCACCTTCGGAAAAATCGTCTTCGATAGGAGATACACGTATAACAGAGCGGGTCTTGCTTATTTCACTAGGAGCCTGTTTGCGAATAATGACAGTGGTGTCTTTTATATAAGACTCTGTCATTTCTTCTGCTGGAATTTCAACAATTTCAGCGTTGGCGAAAGGCATCGCTAAGAAAGGAAGTAGAAGCAGTTTTTTTGCAGTAACGTAAGGCATGACGTATCTCCGATATGGCTGATACTAATCCTAGTGGAAAGCAGGATGGATACAAGCACCAGATAACTGACAGTGTGTTCCATTTCGCGCCGCTGAGTTACGGAATGAATCCGCAGCGTAAAGGCTCTGTAAGGTGGCGGAATAGGTCTGCCTAGTAATAGATAGGAAAGACACAGGGTGCAAAAGGCAACGGCTTGAGGCACACTGCGCGTCATTCCTTATTAGATATCACGGTTATTGATTTATGGTATCCCGTATTCCTTTCTGGATCGGCTTTCGTTACCTCGCTGCCAAGCGTCGCAATCACTTCATTTCTTTTATATCAATGTCGTCAATGATCGGCATGACACTCGGTGTTGCGGTATTAATTTTGGTGCTTTCCGTGATGAACGGGTTTGACCGTGAATTGCGTGAACGTATTCTTGGTATGGTTCCTCATGCCGTGTTGTATAAATACGGCGGCATCGAAGACTGGGAAGTGTTAGCGACCAGAGTAGAGGGCCTTCCTGGGGTGGCAGCTGCCGCTCCATTGACTCGCCTTCAAGGCATGCTTGGGTATGGCGGCCGAGTGCAAGGCGTCATGATTACGGGGATTGAGCCGGGCGCGGAAGATCGTGTTTCAATACTTCCCCAGCACATGGATGAAGGCGACCTTGCCTCGCTGCAAGATGGCGAATTTAACGTTGTGCTTGGTGAGTTACTCGCTCGCCACCTCCGTGTCAGTTTGGGGGATAAAGTGACCATGATGTTGCCGGAAGCAACCTTATCTCCTGCTGGTGTGCTACCACGTATCAAACGCTTAACCGTCACGGGTATATTCTCAGTGGGGGCAGAGTTAGATTCTAACCTTGCGGTCATTAATCTTGCGGATGCAAAAAAGCTTGGGCGTTTGGATGCACAAACTCAATCATTACGGATTCGCTTTGACAATCTCTTTGATGCTCCACGAGGGATTTGGGAAATCGTGGGCGAGTTGGATACAAGCTTTAGCGGCTCTGACTGGACTCGAACCCACGGTAACTTATTCCAAGCCATCCGTATGGAAAAAACCATGATAGGTTTGCTGCTACTTATTATTGTCGCCGTGGCCGCCTTCAATATTATTTCGACCTTGGTTATGGTCGTGACCGACAAACAAGCGGACATCGCCATTCTCAGAACCATGGGAGCCAGTCCGGGAACCATTATGGGAATCTTTATGGTTCAAGGGTTGTCGATCGGGTTGGTCGGAGTGATGCTTGGTACCGTGCTCGGGGTGATTGGCGCCTTGACCATCTCTGAGCTTATAGCAGGGCTAGAGAAATTATTTAACTTTCAGATTTTGAGTGCTGACGTGTACTTCATATCCTACTTGCCGAGCCAGCTAAAGCTGATGGATGTTGCAATTGTAGTGTCGGCGTCCTTATTGATCAGCTTTTTAGCGACCTTATACCCTTCGTATCGTGCATCGCGAATTCAACCAGCGGAGGCACTTCGTTATGAGTAATAATGTTCTTGAAGCGACGGGGCTGCGTAAAACCTACACCACTGGGCCGCAGGCGGTCACGGTTTGGGAGAATGTTGATTTGGCGGTAAAGCCGGGCGAGTCGATTGCCATTATTGGAGCCTCGGGTTCAGGCAAAACGTCATTGCTGAATGTACTTGGTGGCCTTGATGAGCTAGATGCTGGCACGGTAAAAATTGCTGGCCAAGACCTATCACAGATGAGTGAAAAGGCACGCACTCAAGTACGTAACAAAGATATTGGCTTCGTTTATCAGTTTCACCACTTACTGGCTGAATTTACCGCACTCGAAAATATCATGATGCCCTTATTGTTGGCAGGCATTGATAAAAAAGAGGCCGCAAAGCGAGCAGAGAAAAGCTTAGCTCGATTGCGTATGCAAGGGCGAGGAGAGCATAAACCATCGGAGTTATCTGGCGGCGAACGTCAGCGGACTGCGATTGCTCGCGCTCTAGTCACTAAGCCAAAGCTCGTGTTGTTAGATGAGCCAACGGGAAATTTGGATCAATCGACCGCATCAGAAGTCGAGAAATTGATGGATGAGCTGCGAGCGGATGTGGACACTGCGTTTGTGACCGTAACGCATGATCAGCAACTGGCACGACGCATGGAGCGCGTTTTCTTACTTACCAATGGCACGCTTCAGCTATCAGAGTGATTGCCTGGTGCGCTGTTTTTATTATTTAAGGCGCGTTGCTCTTGTTTGAGTGCGCGCTTTGAAACCCGCTTATTCCAGCTATGGATAACGTGCATGCGCCACGCTAAATGAATCCCAAAATACGATAAAACGCTTAGTACCATGCCGGTGACTAACGATCCAACCAAGAGTGGTACCCAGAGTGTTGTTAGCTCAGTAAGAAACCACTCCACTGATAACTCAATCTGAAAATCATCCACCTTGATGCCAAGAATTTCCGTGCCCAATAAATAGGTAGCATAAAATATAGGAGGGATCGTGACCGGATTGCTGATCCAGACTAAACCTAGAGATATTGGCAGGTTCGCGTTAACGTAGAATGCAAGAAAAGCAACAATACCCATTTGAAAGGGCAGCGGTAAGAATGCTGTGAACACCCCGATCAAAAACGCTCGTGCTACGGCGCGTCTATTGATATGAAACAAATTAGGCTTACTGAACAGTGGGGCAAGGAAACGCAAAGAGCGTTTACGCCGAACCTGTTCGGGCGACGGAAAGAGTCGTTTTAATAGCTTTTTGGGCATGCTCGTCGCCGGTTAAATAATGCGGATGGATTATGCCTTTTACGCCAAGGAGTGGCAATGGATCTCATGCTTATTAGTACAGCATTGTCAGTAGTATTTTCGCTGGTTGCAGGCTCTATGCTATCGGTGAGTGAATCTTGCTACCTTCAAATAATATTAGTCGTCTTCTCCCTTCTGTTTATTCGGTTAAAACCTAACCAGCGCAAGCCAATCCTGGCCTTGTTGGCACTTTCCTCGTTGGGGTTGTGGTATTCGTTTTCCTGGGTTGAAAGGCAGATGGATCATCGTTTACCCCTTGAGCTTAGCGGTCAGAGTTTCGCGTTGTCAGGGTGCATTCACAACGCTCCAAAACATGAGCTGAACACGCGCAGCGCAACTGGTGGCATCCTGCGTTTTGAGCTGGCTCTCAAAGATAATACCGTGTCGACAAATGGACTACGCCGAGTACGGCTTAGCTGGTATGACCCAAGCAACAGTACCGAAATTCGTCAAGGCACGTGTATTGAAGGTGTTTTTAAACTGCGAACACCGCGTAACTTCGAGAACGGCCTCGCTTATGACTACCAAGCAAGTATGTTGTATCAAGGTATTGATGCCATTGGTTATGTTCGTTCAGCAACCATCACTGAACATGCAAATGCGGGGTGGATTGATCGACTGAAATCTACGGCGTTAGTCGGGCAAACCTCTGCCACCGCACCTTGGGTTAAGGGGTTGGTGCTTGGTGATAAAACGGCGTTTACCTCGGAGCAGTGGGCTCTTGTTCAACAAACTGGGACCCTGCACTTACTCGTAGTCAGCGGCTTGCACGTTGGCTTGATTGCCTTTTCTGGTTTGTTATTGGGGAAGGTGTTGTCGCGCATCACTAGAGTAGCTCTTCCTGCTAATACAGTAAGCCACCCACGCTATATCGCGCTGTTTAAGTGGTTACCGCTCGTGGGGGCAATTACGTTTGCGTCGGCTTACGTTGTTGTTGCTGGTGCCGGGCTGTCGTTGATTCGTGCCTGGGTTATGTTGCTTTTTATCGCCTTTGTTTGGTACTACCCGAAAAGACTCAATGCATGGCTGTCAGTTGTGGGGGCTATGACTGTGGTACTTATTGTTAACCCAATGAGTTGGACTCAATCAGGCTTTTGGTTCTCGTTTTCAGCGGTGGCGGCATTAGTCTTTTATTTTCGAGGGCGACGTTCTTCAAGACTATCAGCCTTTTTACTACCTCAACTCGTCATCATTGTCGTGCTCTTACCTGTGTCTATCCTATTTGATCAGCTGGTTAGTCCTATTCATATACTGGCTAACACCGTCGCGATTCCTATCATCACCTTTTGTATTTTACCGCTGACCTTTCTTAGTTTAGGTGCCTTTGCCAATTGGGGAATCTCAGAGCTAGCGATGGATGCTCTAACTTGGATCACCTCTTATTACTGGCAAGTTCTTGAGCAACTCAGCGCATTACCTTTGCAAAGCCTGCCCATGCTTAGCATCGACATACTTATTTGTTGGTTGGTGCTTGTGTGCCTGACGTTGATGGGAGCGAGGGGGTGGGTGTTAGGTATTACCTTTCCTGTTCTGTATATCGTCTCAATTATTTTGCCAGTACCAACGACTCCCGGGTTATGGCTAATAGATAGCGGGCAAGGGCAGAGCTTAGTGGTCAGTGACGAAAATCATACGGTAGTGTTAGATACCGGCCCCGCGCTTTCTGCTGAGTTTTCCATTGCGCAAATGATACTGACCCCGATATTAAGAAACATAAACTCACGGCAAATTGATTATTTGGTGTTGTCCCATTCAGATAATGACCACGCCGGAGGCGCACAGGACCTACAAAATCGCTTTGAAATTACCAACATATTGGTCGGCCAGCCCATCGCAGGGTTATCAGGCAAGCCTTCACAGCCACTGCATAATTGCCATTCTTTGGCTGACACAGTGGAGCAAATATCAAATACCTTGATCGTTAGCGATAATATCCAATTGCAGTTTTATCCCATACCGCTTGATATTCAAACCGACGACAACAACAGCAGTTGTGTCGTTAAACTGCATTGGTACGGGCACACATTAATGGTGCCGGGGGATGCAAGTATCGATGTCGAGCGCTATCTCGTTAGTCATAACGCCGATAAATTAACCAGCGATATACTCATTGCCGGACATCACGGCAGTAAAACAAGTACGGCTCGCTTTTGGTTGAACGCAATACAACCGCAGGAAGTCTGGGTAAGCGCAGGATTTGGTAATCGTTTCGGCCATCCTCATCAGGAAGTCATTGAACGAATTGCAGGCTCAGGCGCAACACTACGAAATACAGCCCAGGTAGGAAAAATTAGTATGACGCCCGACGGTGTTGTGCATACTGCTCGCGAGGGCTGGAAGCCTAAGTGGAAATCTGACTAGTAATGAACAGTTTAACGGTCACCAGATAACGGATACGAGTCACTTAATGGATTTGCCGTAAAGTATTTGTCAGCCCCTTGATCTAAAGGGATTTTTCCTATCAAAGCCATGTGCTAGAGTAGCGATCAAAATAACTCGTAGGAGACGCTGGATATGTTTGAGATCATCCAGAGCGGTGGTTGGATGATGGTGCCCATTCTTATATCTTCGGTACTGGCACTAGCAATTACGTTTGAACGTTTTTGGACCCTGCGTGCAAGCAAAATTGCACCACAAAACTTGTTAACGCAAGTGTGGGGCTGGATGAAAAATAAGCAGTTAGATGCCGCTAAAATTCGATCTTTGCGCGAGTCTAGTCCGTTGGGTAATGTACTAGCCGCAGGTTTGATCAACTCTCGTCATGGTCGCCAGATCATGAAAGAAAGTATCGAAGAGGTGGCGTCTCACGAAATTCATTCCATGGAGCGAAACCTTAACGCACTAGGAACCGTTGCCGCCGTTGCGCCTTTAATGGGCTTACTCGGTACGGTCATTGGTATGATCAAGGTCTTCGCAGAAATCATGGCAGAAGGTACAGGCCAAGCAAACTTACTTGCAGGTGGTATTTCTGAAGCGTTAATTACCACAGCGGCAGGCTTGGTGGTCGCGATTCCAGCCTTGATTTGTTATCGCATACTGCAGCGTCGCGTGGATGAGCTTGTCGTATTTATGGAACAGGAAGCCATTAAGTTGGTAGATGTTCTTCACGGCGAACGTGAAGTGTCAGACTCAACGGAGAACGCCGGGTGAACTTCCGTCGTCAAAGCAAAGAAGAGTTGTCAGTTAATCTGACGCCTTTAATTGATATTGTTTTTTTATTGCTGATTTTCTTTATGGTGTCGACCACCTTTACCAAAGAAAGCCAGCTCAATATCAGCTTGCCTGAAGCAAGTGCTGAGCTGAGTGACGTGCCGCCCGCGTCGATCGAGATATTAATTACCGATGCCGGCACCTACAGTATTAACGGGCAATCATTGGTGAATAACCAGCTAGATACACTTAAAAAAGGCATCACTAAGGTGCTAGAAGGTCGGGATACTGCACCAGTAGTTATTTCGGCCGATGCTAAAGCGACGCACGAGTCGGTTGTTAGAGCAATGGATGCGGCTGGCCAATTAGGGCTAATCAACTTGAGCATCACTACCCGTCAACCTGCAAACGGCAGCTAACATGTCTGAAAAACCCACCGCTGGGGGTTTGTATAAACGCCTATTAAGCTACGTATGGCCACACAAATGGTACTTTTTCCTGAGTGTGGTTGGCTTTGCCATGTTTGCGTCATCCGCACCTGCGCTTGCTCATTTAATGGGTGTTGTTGAAAAAACATTGCGTAACCCATCGGAAGATAACATTTGGTTTCTCGTCTCGGCGCTCGTTGGTATCTATCTTTATCGTGGAATCGGTACTTTCCTTGGTAAGTACTTCACTGCAAAAGTGGGGCGAGAGGTAGTTCATGCGATGCGTACTGAATTGTTTGGCCGCATGTTGCGCTTGCCAAGCCGTTATTACGACGGTGAATCCAGTGGCCGAATGATCTCGCGTGTTATTTTCGATGTTGATCAAGTAAACGGTGCAAGCACAAAAGCCATCACCACAGTGATACAAGAAGGCCTTACGGTAGTGGGTTTGATGGCTTACTTGATTTGGTTGGATTACACCTTAACTGGTGTGTTCTTAGTCGTTATTCCTGTCATTGGCTTGTTGGTATCGCAGGCCAGTCGTTTTTTCCGTCGCTACAGCCGACGCATTCAAGCCTCGATGGGAGACGTTACCCAGGTAACAAACGAATCGATCAGTGGGTACCGGGAAGTTCGAACCTACAACGCCCTTGAGCAAGAAACCAAACGCTTTGTTCGTGCTAGTAACGAAAACCGAAAACAAACCATGAAATTTGCCTTAACCAACGCGATTAACGTGCCCTTGTCTCAGCAAGTGATCGCTATTGGCTTAGCCTTTATGGTCTATTTTATGTTCCAGCGTGTAGCATCAGGTAGCATGGGAACGGACGAGTTTTTGCAGTTTATTACCGCAGCGTCTTTGATTGCCAAACCCATGCGCGCATTAACTGACGTTAACTCAATTATTCAAAAAGGCGTCGCGGCGGCTGAATCGGTATTCACAATACTTGATACCGATATGGAAGAAGATAAGGGCACCAGAACACTTCAAAACAGCGAAGGCCATGTTGTTTTTTCAAATGTTCGTTTTCGCTATGACCAAGCTGCCGAAGATGCCATTAAAGGTATTTCGCTAGATATTCCAGCTGGGTCGTCGGTGGCCTTTGTTGGCAAATCCGGCAGTGGTAAAACAACGCTGGTGAATTTGCTTCCTCGTTTTTATGAGGCAACTGATGGTTGCATACAAATTGATCGTGAAAATATCGAAGATTTAACCCTTGAATGTTTACGTGATCAAATTGCTATTGTGTCTCAGCAAGTGACCTTATTTAACTCAACTATTCGAGACAATATTGCTTACGGTTCGTTAGAAGGCGCAAGTGATGAGGACGTAGTTGCAGCGGCTACAGCAGCCCACGCCCATGAATTTATCGACAGGCTTCCTGAAGGTTATAACACCCATGTGGGTGAAAATGGCGTCATGCTCTCTGGTGGGCAGCGTCAACGTATTGCTATCGCTCGCGCAATATTGAAAAACGCTCCAGTGTTAATTCTTGACGAAGCAACGTCTGCTCTTGATACGGAATCTGAGCGCCATATTCAGGCCGCGATGGAAGAAGTCATGAAAGGCCGAACCACGCTCGTGATTGCTCATCGACTTAGCACTATCGAAAGCGTCGATAAAATTGTTGTTATTGATAACGGTTCAATTGTTGAACAAGGTAACCATGAAGAACTACTGGCAAGGCAGGGTGCATATGCACAACTGCATCAGCTACAGTTTTCTGACGTATAGATTGATGGGCTACATATATGGCAGAGCAATCTAACATCGCAGCTCACATTGAGCGACACTGGTACGGCTCTGCGTTGGGTAACTTATGGTTGCTTCCCTTATGGTGCATTTTTGTTCTGGTTTCGGGGTTACGACGGTTGTGGTATCGGATGTTGCCCGTCAAGAATCTGGGCGTGCCTGTATTGGTCATCGGCAATATCGCCATTGGCGGAACAGGAAAAACTCCTTTAATAACGTACTTAGCGAAACGCGCGGGTGAACTAGGTTTACGTGTGGGGATTGTTTCTCGAGGTTATGGTGGGCAATCAGATACCTACCCACTGAATGTCACTGCAGAAACTCCCGTTAGTCAATCTGGTGATGAGCCTAAATTATTAACGCGTACGGGATGTCCCATCGTTGTGGACCCTAAACGATCACGTGCGGTACAGTTTTTAAAAGACGATGTTGATTTGGTCTTGTCTGATGATGGCTTACAACATTACGCTATGGCGCGTGCGGGTGAGATTGTTGTCTCTGATGTTACCCGTGGGTTTGGTAATGGCTGGCAATTACCGATAGGCCCATTACGAGAACCAATATCACGACTAAACAGTGTGGATCTGTGTTTAGTAAATGGCGAAGATTTTATCGTTCAGCCAGTGGCGTTAGTGAATGCGAACACGGGCGAACAGGCCAAACTGGATACATTTTCCAACAAGTCAGTTCATGCCATTGCGGGTATAGGTAACCCAGCTCGATTTTTCACGACGTTAAAAACACTCGGTTATATGGTTGAAGAACATGCGTTTGCGGATCATCATGCATTTGTGAAAAATGACATTACCTTTAGTGATGTATTGCCTGTCGTCATGACAGAAAAAGATTGGGTGAAATGCCGAGAGTTTAGTAACGACAATACTTGGTTTTTACAGGTCGATGCCCAACCAACGGCAGACGCTGCACAAAAAATAGATGAATTATTAATACGATTGGGAACCCCCGCTCATGGATAAACAACTAATTAGTATGCTCGTATGCCCACTGTGTAAGGGCAAGTTGAAGTTTGATCGAGAAGCCGCTGAGTTGCTTTGCACCTTCGATGGCCTTGCTTACCCGGTGCGTGATGGTGTGCCGGTTATGTTAGAAGGCGAAGCGCGCAAAATGAGTGAAGAAGAAAAACTCGAAAAAGCGCAAGCAGGCACTCAGGTAGGCAACAACAAGGCATGATTCGTGTCTTATTTGTTTGCTTAGGCAATATTTGTCGTTCGCCAACGGCGCACGGCATCTTGCTGGGGCGGCTTGAAGATGAAGGTCTGGCTGATAAAGTTGACGTCGATTCTGCGGGCACAGCAGATTGGCATATTGGTAAAGCCCCTGATCCGCGCTCACAGCAAGCAGCGCTTGCTCGTGGTGTTGATATTTCAGATCAACAAGCTCGGCAGGTGACTGAAGAAGATTTTCAAACTTACGACTACATCCTAGCGATGGATCGCAGTAATTTTTCTGATTTAAAGGTCATTCACGAGTCGGTGGGTGGCACTGTCCCGAAGTTATTCTTACGCGCATTTGGTCGTAGCTTTGATGAACACGAAGTGCCTGACCCTTATTACGGTGGAGAAGCCGGGTTCCGCCATGTGGTTGATTTGGTTGAAGACGCTTGCGACGGTTTGATTATCGATATCCGGAAGCGCCTTGGATGATGTCGATTAGGCACAATGTTTCTCTTTCCGAATTAAACACCCTTAAACTGAAGGGCCAAGCAAGCGCGTTTGCAGCGTTCAACTCTCTTGAATCACTGATTGAATTACAACGCAGTGCACGTGAACTCAACCTTCCTTTACGCGTATTGGGCGGCGGCAGTAATATTTTACTGGCCGAGCACGTCAACGCCTTAGTTGTGCAATCGTCTGCGGAAACAATTAATTTAGTTCATGAAGATGATGCTTATGCTTGGGTCGATGTGGATGCCGGTGTCGATTGGCACCAGTGGGTGTGCTGTAGTAATCAATACGGTTACGGGCTAGAAAATCTCGCGTTAATACCCGGTTTGGTGGGGGCTTCGCCGGTTCAAAATATCGGTGCATACGGTGTCGAGGCCGGGGAGTTGATTGAACATGTTGTCGGTTATCAGCTGAGTACGAAACAGCTTCGTATTTTGACCGCGAGCGAGTGTCGTTTTAGTTATCGACAATCGGTGTTTAAGCGTGAACTAAAAAATGATTTTGTTATTTTAAGGGTGCGTTTCCGGCTGCATCAAACGTTCTCGCCTAATTTGACTTACGCGCCGCTTGATACGCTAGACCGCGATGGCCTAACCTCAGATGCTTTGATTCAAGCGGTTGTTGGTGTGCGCAATTCAAAGTTGCCAGATCCTGCTGTTAACCCAAATGCGGGATCGTTTTTTCATAACCCCATCGTGAGTGAAACATTAGCGCTGACCTTACGTAAGCAAAATCCTGCTATGCCTCAGTATCCTCAAGTGGTGGGAGTAAAGCTCGCTGCAGGTTGGTTGATTGATCAGTGTGGATACAAAGGCAAAGCCATTGGGCCAGTGTCCATGTATGAAAAACAGGCACTGGTATTAACAACGAAAGAGGGCGCTACTTTGGCCCATGTACGTACTTTGCAAAAGGCAGTACAGCATTCGGTTTATTCACGGTTTGGAGTTTGGCTTGAACCCGAGCCGCAAGTGTTTGAATAGATTAGAGCTGTTTGAGCTGACCTAACGAGGCATAACCATGCTTAACCTCAATACCGAAACTTTATTCCTTGGTTTGCTCTTCAGTTCAATCGGTTTTGGCTATTTTATCTATGGCCGAAAACAAGCCAATACGGTCGTGAAGTATTCAGGCATTGCCTTGATGGTTTATCCCTATTTTATAGCCGATACGCTTCCCTTATTAGCCATTGGGTTAAGTTTGATGTTTCTTCCTAAGTTTATTGATTTTGAATAAGTATTAACTCATTGCTGAGGCCTCTTCGTAGGTCGCGCCGAGGGCTAAGGTGTGAATTTATTGGCCTAAGCTATAATTATAAAAATATCTCAGTTGGTGCTTGATGTTAAATCTTCCTGTAGTGTTAATTCTATGAGCGAAGGATCAGTCGGCGGCCGTCGTGCTGATGCAGAGTGTTGATAAACATCGATTTTTTAAGGATGTAGCTTTGGACAAAGCATTTGAAATCAGTGTTGCATATGATAAATCTTATATTCAGCTAGTAGTGCTTACCCCTTTGATGACGATGCCAATCGCGATGGAGGCGACTCTGGGGTTGAAGGAAGTAAACGACAAGGTTGAAATTAATCGATTCCTTCTCGATTTAAGAAATACAAGAAGTACGACCACAGTAAATGAAAAATATGAATTTGCGTACGAAAAACTAAAAGCGCTAGTACAAGTCCCGTCAGAAATACGCGGAGCATTACTCAAAGCGGAAGGAAACGACTCGTTTAGGTTTCTTGAAACCGTAATGCGTAACGCGAATTACAACTTTAGGGTATTCGATGACGAAGCACTTGCTTTAGAGTGGTTGATTCGATGATTATGATTAGCCGGTATGGGGATTAAACCGCACCGCGACTAATCATAAGCTTCCACCTTTAGACGAGCTAGAACTCAAACGACTCAAGGCTTGGCAATTCACCTGCCTCCCAGCGAATCATCCAACCCTTGCTATCACTCCAGTCTCCCAGAACAATACGCTCACGCGCCTCACCATTAAATTCCCATGAGTGGGTATTTGGGCGGTGCGTGTGGCCGTGAATTAAACGCACGACACCAGCTTTCGTCATTTCACTATCAACGTCAGCTTGTGTGACGTCCATAATATCGTTGGCTTTCATTTGCTGGCTTGATTGGCTTTCAGATCGCGCTTGTGCGGCAAAGGCAACTCTGGCATCCATTGGCTTGCTTAAAAAATCGGCCTGCCACAATGGATTACGCAAAAGTTGTCGGGCTTTCATGTACTCAATATCGCGAGTACACAAGCTATCGCCATGCATGAGTAGGGCGCGATCATTACCCACGGTAATAATTGTGTCTTCATCGAGTAACGTGCCACCGCATTGGTTGGCAAATTGCTCGCCCATCAAGAAGTCACGATTGCCGTGCATAAAATAGACAGCAACACCTGAGTCGCTAAGTTCCTTGAGTGAACATTTAATCTGTTCACTCAATGAATCTTGATAATCATCCCCCACCCAAGTCTCAAAAAAATCACCCAATATGTAGAGAGACTCTGCCTTAGCAGAGCCTGACTCTTGGAGATTTTTCACAAAACCAAAGAAGCCGTTCGACATTTTTGGATGTTGGGCGTCTAGATGAAGATCCGAAATAAAGTAGTGAGTCATGAGTAAACTTATTCTACTTATGCTTCTACAACGACAGCTTTTTCGATGATCACATCTTCAGCAGGAACATCTTGGTGACCCATCGCCATGGTTGTTGATACACCTTTGATGCGGTTAACCACGTCCATACCATCAACGATTTTAGCGAATACAGCGTAACCCCAGCCTTGATCGTTTTTAGCCGTGTGATCCAAGAAGGCATTGTCAGCGACGTTAATAAAGAACTGAGCGCTGGCTGAATGAGGGTCCATCGTACGGGCCATGGCCAGCGTACCGATTTCATTCTTTAGGCCGTTGTCTGCTTCGTTCTCGATTTGAGCACGTGTTTCTTTCTGCTTCATGCCCGGCTCAAAACCGCCGCCCTGAATCATGAATCCGTCGATCACGCGGTGGAAGATAACACCGTCGTAGAAGCCGTCTTTCACGTATTGTTCAAAGTTAGCAGCTGTCTTAGGTGCTTTCTCGTGGTTCAGTTCGATTTTGATATCACCAAAGTTGGTAGTCAGCAGAATCATTATTAGCCTCTGAAGTTTGTTGTTCGGGTATCCCTTAAGGGATTTGAGCGCGTATAATAGCGCCTTTTTAGTGGCCTGACATGGCCCACTGCGTTCTGATTGCATGAATAAAGGCAACAGAAACAGTTTTTTTGCACGATACTGCACATATACGGACAGTTATGACTGATACGACAACGAGCACGGCCAATAATTTCATCGCAAAAATCATTCAAGAAGACCTCGCCGCTGGGCGAGTGTCTTCCGTCGTGACCCGCTTTCCGCCGGAGCCAAACGGCTACCTGCATGTAGGGCACGCTAAGTCGATCTGTCTTAATTTTGGTGTGGCCGAGCAGTTTGGTGGCGCATGCAACTTGCGCTTTGACGACACCAACCCAGAAAAAGAAAGCCAAGAATACATTGATGCCATCAAAGACGACATCACTTGGTTGGGCTTTCAGTGGGCGGGTGAGATTCATTACGCTTCTAACTACTTTGACCAGTTACATGAGTGGGCAGTGCACCTTATTAAAGAAGGCAACGCCTACGTTTGTGATTTAAATGCCGAGCAAGCACGCGAATATCGTGGCACGCTCACCGAGCCTGGCACCAACAGTCCGTATCGTGAGCGCAGCATTGAAGAAAACCTCGATTTGTTTGCCCGCATGAAAGCCGGTGAATTCGATGAAGGTGCAAAAGTACTGCGCGCTAAAATCGACATGGCATCGCCAAACATGAACTTGCGTGACCCCATCATGTACCGTATTCGCAAGATTCATCACCATCAAACCGGCGACAAGTGGTGTATCTACCCGAACTATGACTTCACCCATGGTCAGTCGGATGCGCTAGAAGGTATCACGCACTCAATTTGTACATTGGAATTTGAAGATCACCGTCCGTTGTACGAATGGTTTATTGAGAATTTGCCAGTTCCGGGCAATCCGAAGCAGTACGAATTTGGCCGCCTAAACCTAGATTACACCGTGACCTCAAAGCGCAAGTTGAAAGCACTGGTGGATGACGGCGTGGTCGCAGGGTGGAACGACCCACGTATGCCAACCATTGCCGGTATGCGTCGTCGTGGTTTTACCCCGCGCTCGGTACGTAACTTCTGCGACATGATTGGTGTCAGCCGCAGTGACGGCATGGTGGATGTTGCCATGCTCGAACACGCTTTGCGTGATGACCTAAATAAAAATGCACCGCGTGCTATGTGTGTGATTAACCCGCTGAAAGTCGTGATCGAAAACCTAGACGAAGATCACCTAGAAATGGTTTCTGCAGATTATCACCACGAGTTGGATTTAGGATCACGCGAAATGCCATTTACGCGTGAAATCCTGATCGATCAAGACGACTTCAAAGAAGAATACAGCAAGAAATTTAAAAAGAAATTTACCCCAGGTAAGCGTATTCGTTTGCGTCACTCTTATGTGATTGAAGCAACCAGCTATGAAAAAGACGAGCAGGGCAATGTCGTGCTCGTTCGTGCCAACTTAATCGAAGGCACCTTGGGTGAAAACCCAGCCGACGGTGTTAACCCGAAAGGCGTAGTGCATTGGGTGTCGGCAACGCAATGCAAAGACATTGAATTACGATTGTACGAGCGCTTATTCACCACCGCAGCGCCGGATAAATGCGACGGCGATTTTATGGATCACGTAAACAAAGATTCATTAAAAATCGTCACGGCCTACAGCGAACCCGCGCTGGGACAGGTTGCTCCAGAATCTAACTTCCAATTCGAGCGAGAAGGGTATTACGTGGCTGATCGCTACGACCACTCAGCAGACAAACCAGTTTTCAATTTAACCATTGGTTTGCGCGAAGATAATTCATTGACCCAAGGCTAAGTCATGACGCTACATATTTTTAATACCCTGACTCGTCAGAAAGAAGAATTTAAACCCCTCGTACCCGGTAAAGTCGGCATGTACGTGTGTGGCATGACGGTTTACGATTATTGTCACCTTGGCCACGCGCGCGCATTTTTAGCGTTCGATTTAATTGTGCGCTACATGCGTCATATCGGGCTGGACGTAAACTACATCCGTAACGTCACCGACATCGACGACAAAATTATTCAACGCGCGAATGAAAACGGCGAACCATTTTTAAATTTGGTTGATCGTTTCGCCAACGCCATGAACGACGATTTTGATCAGCTAGGCATTGAGCGCCCAACACACGAGCCACGCGCCACCGCGCACATTGATGACATCATCAAACTTGTGCAAACACTGATCGAAAAAGAATACGCCTACGCCGTACCCAACGGTGACGTTTACTATCGCGTGCGCAAATTTGAAGGCTACGGCAAACTCTCGGGCAAAGTATTGGATGAACTCGAAGCCGGTTCACGCGTGGGCGTTGATTCGGATAAAGAAGATCCACTCGACTTCGTACTTTGGAAAGCCGCCAAACCTGAAGAGCCACATTGGGATTCGCCATGGGGCATTGGTCGTCCGGGCTGGCACATCGAATGCTCTGCCATGTCGACCTGCTGCCTAGGCGATACCTTCGACATTCATGGTGGTGGGCCAGACTTAAAATTCCCACACCACGAGAATGAAATCGCCCAAAGCGAAGCCGCGACTGGCAAAACCTACGCCAACACTTGGATACACGCCGGTGCCTTGCGCTTAGGTGCTGAGAAAATGTCTAAGTCACTAGGCAACTTCTTTACCATTCGCGATATTCTCGAAAAATACGACGGCGAAGTAGTGCGCTTCTTCCTAATCTCAAGCCACTACCGCTCGCACGTAAGTTACTTAGACAACAGCCTAGATGAAGCGCAAGCCAAACTGGAGCGTTTTTACAACGCACTTCAAGAAGCTAATGTTGGGGAAGCAGTTGATATCGACAACGAATACTCAAAACGCTTCCATGCCGCCATGGACGACGACTTCAATACACCTGAAGCCATCGCCGCTTTATTCGACCTCGTGCGCGAAGTGAACAAAACCACCGGCGACGAACAAGCTGCACTCGCAGGTCAGCTTAAATACTTAGGCAGTGTACTGGGTTGCTTACAAGCTGACCCACAAACATTCTTGCAAGCCGGTGCAGGTGACGACGCCGCATGGATTGAAGAAATGATCGCCAAACGTATCGCGGCGAAAAAAGCCAAAGACTTCGCCACTGCCGATGCCGTGCGTGATGAACTGGTTGCCAAAGGCATCGTGTTAAAAGACGTGCCAGAAGGGACGAGCTGGTCGAAGTCGTAACGGGTTTGACCTGTTAGCTGAATAACGAAACGCCGGGTATTGCCCGGCGTTTTTGTGTTTGTCGAATGTGAAAATACCGCTCAAAATCGTAGGTTGGGTTAGCGCGAAGCGCGTAACCCAACATATCAACTAGCCATATAAAAGATCACTGCATCAATTCAAACTTGCCTAGGTTAACCGGACATGAAAATGGATAGTCACCTTTAAACCCCTTTGTGATTGGAACGAGCTATATTGAAAGGAAAATTTACTGATAGTTTTGTAGGTTATATACAGTATATCTAGCGACTTGACAGATTCTATGCGCGTTTACGTTCCACCAAAAAATTGCCATGCGCGATTAGCCGCCGACGAATAATAAAAACTATTACTAATCAATACATTACGAATTTTGCCAAAGTGATAGTGTGCCAAGTGTGAAGAGTTAACTGGCGTGTAAACGCGCATGCGCGTTTACACGCTAAGGAAAGTGATAGTTGAAGGCACTTTTCGTAGCAGAGACAGTGGGTTAGACTCGAAACATCAAAAGGAAGCGAAGCGTCAAAACGCGCATGCGTATGAATAAACTGTTAGCCAGAAACTTATAGTTCAAGGAAATTTTCAAAATTCATGATTAAGGATATTCCAACAAGCGAAGAGTTTGATTCCGCAGCAAAGGCTCAATTTGATTTTGCTTGGGATATTGTTATTTCATTTTTGCTAGCTCTCGAAGAGGCCAGAGGCTACGTTGAAGTAGACAAAGATGATGAAAAGGCTTTTTGGGAGGCAGCTCGCCAAAGAATCCTGACATCATTGATCATTGCCCAGCAAGGCGTAGAACTTGCGATAAAAGGTAGGCTTGTTGCGGTTAGTCCTTACTTGCTTATATCCGGAAATCATTCTGATTGGCCAAAAGACAATGATGGAACAGGAATAAGCTATTCAGAGTTCAGAGCTATCGATGCCCAAGATTTAATTAGAGTTCACGATACGGTTCACGAGAAAAAGCTAGATTCGGATTTTTCTATTTTATTTGAAAGGCTTAGAAAGTTACGAAATAAAGCCATGCATACGGTAGATAAAGAGCTAAATGTATCGGCTGAAGATGTGGTTTTAATTCTTCTTGATGTGCATGAATATCTTTATACCAGTGAAAACTGGGTAGCTACCAGAAGAGAATTCCTTAATAACTCAGCCGCGTCACATGTATTTTTAGATACTGACCATGTAGAAGGCTTGGTGGCCAAGGAGTTCTTAACTGTTTTCGATTTCTTGAAACCGGCAGAAACGACGCGATTCTTCAAAATTGATAGGAAACAGCGCCTCTATATATGTCCTGAGTGCAAATACGAAAGTGAAAAATATGATTCAATCGAGCCAAAGTATGCAGTACTAAGACCTAATGAATATGATTCGGAACAGTTGTTCTGCTTTGTATGCGATTCACTTCATCTGGTAAAAAGAGAAGATTGTACTCAAGATGGGTGCCCAGGCAATGTAATCAGTATTGAGTATGATGTTTGCTGCACATGCGGAGGAAATCATGGCTAACAAACGCATGTTGTCGGATTGGTTTTCTGCTGCGCTCCAAATCACCCAAAATGAGGACGTTACACGGTGGTCGCAGTAAGTCTGATTTCTACCTAAAGCAGACGTTGAATTATTGCTCTGGCACTAAATTTCTCCCTTATAAAAATCGTTTAATTGTTTGTAGGTTAAATTTTATATGGCCACATTAAATCAAATAAAAAGCAAATTACTTGAACTCGAAGGCGGAGTTTTTCAGCGGCTATGCGATGACTGGTTACACAGGAAAGGCTATAAAAATATAAACCCAATTGGAATGATGCAAACCACGGATAGAGTGGTAAAGGGAACTCCCGACACGCTTTTTATTCAAAAAGACGGGAAGTACATTTTTTCTGAATATACAGTGCAGCAGGACAGGCTCTTTGACAAGATTTCGGATGATATTGATAAGTGTCTGGATGAAGGGAAAACGGGTATAAAAATAGATCAGATTAGTGAGATCATTATCTGCTATCTTGGGAAGCTAGCCACAAACGAAATTAATCAGCTTAGTCAAAAATGTATAAAGCTTAATATAGTTCCAACTTTGTGTGGTCTTGATTCAATCGCGTTCGGAATTAAAAATTGTTATCCGATTCTATCAGAAGAATATCTTGGTTTGTCATTAGATACTGGTCAGATTCTATCTACGGATGATTTTGTTGCTCGTTACGGCAACAATCATCTCACCACACCAATCGATAACAAATTACTTTTTCAAGAAGAATTGCTAGATCATGGGTGTGCGCTACTTGAAAAGTCTAAATTTCTATTGGTGACTGGTAGCGCAGGTGTTGGAAAAACACTTTTTTCCGTAAATCTCCTTAATGAAATGTGTAAAAAAGACCCTAGCCTTAAAGCATATTGTGTGTTTGATAAAGGCGCAGATTTAGTAAGAGATTTGCAGAGTCGCTTTAGCGAGCCAGGAAACTACCTAATATTAATTGACGATGCAAACAGATTGGATAGCAGAATAGACTACTTGCTACATTATTTAAATGAATATGACGCATCTAGAAATTACCGAATGGTGGCGACAGTTAGGGATTACGCAGTTGATTCTGTAGTTGAAAAAGCAAATAAAGTCACAGCTATAAATAAGTTGGTGGTAAATAAGCTATCAAACGATCAGATAAAAAACTTACTAGAAGAATTATTCGACATAAAGAATTTCGAGTATCAGCAAAGGATACAGGATATAGCTGACGGTAATGCTAGATTGGCAATAATGGCAGCAAGAGTTGCTATTGAAAAACAAAGCATACGATCGATCCAAAATGTAGCCACCTTATATGATGACTATTTTGGAAATAACGATGGTGTCAAAGAGATCATAGGCAATCCTAATCTTTTACTAACGGCATGCGCAATTTCGCTATTCAGAAAAATTGACAAGCTGAACGAAGTTCAAATGAGTATTGTGCGTGATCTATTTGGCATTCAGGGATCAGAATTTTGGGATCATGTTAAACATCTTCATAAGCTAGAGATCGTAGATTTGTATGAAGATGAAGTGGTACGAATGTCTGATCAGGTGCTTTCTACCTATTTATTCTATTCGGCTGTATTCCATAAAAAAACAATATCCTTCTCCACGATAGTAAAAAATATCTTCCCAAGATTTAAGGGCGCAATTGCGGATGCACTTAACCCAGTAATAAGAGCATTCGATCAAAGGGCAATCATCGCCGATATTAGGCAGGAAGTGACGACAATATACGAAGAATTGTTGTCGTCTAGCAATAGAGATGAAATTTTAGTTTTTTTGGATGCGTTCTGGTTTGCGTTGCCAACCAGTGCTTTAACGTTCACAAACGAGATTATAGAAAATACACCCAAGCATTCTGACGGTTGGGAAAAGGTCACATTTGAAGAATCAAAAAGTAACACTGAGGATTTAATTCTAAGCATCCTCTGCAAGATTCGATATATTGGCGAAAGCGAATTGAATATATCAACGAATCTTATTTGTGATTATCTTGAAAAATATCCAGACTTATTGGGGCAAGTTATTAAACTCTTCGCTGATGATTATGCGTTTAAGCCTGACGATTGGAAATATGCTTACTCCATACAGAGTACATTGGTAGATTTACTTATAGAAAGGATGAGCACAAAGGATAATTATCTATATTCAAGGCTCTTTATTCTAGTGGCCAAATCTTTCTTGCCTATCGAACACAGAGAGCACATTTGGCGGGGTGATGTAATAAACATTATCACCTTTAGATTATCCCCTGATGAGTATCTAGATCCGATACGGAAGAAATTGATATTGCATCTTTCTTTATTGATGTTGGATGAGCCGGTATCCGGCTATGCATTTGAGGTCATTAAAGAATATATAAGCAGGCTTGGCTATGAAAGTGAAGAGATGGCAAAGGCCGACTTGCCTGCTATAGAAGAGTATCTAATAGCGAAATTCGATAAGAATAAAATATCCCACTGCTTTTTAGTTAAAGATCTTTGTGAGCGGTTAGACTCCATCTCAGTCGATTACCCTGAATCGTGGAAAACTGATTTCGATAATGAAATTCTTCGGCTTTCTGATCTGCTACTCGAAGATCGAGCAGAGAGAAAAATGCTCGAAATAGATTATGAAGAGTACAAGAAGTATAGATTTGATGAAATAGCAGCTTATTTTGAAGATACGAATAAAGATAAATTCCGTGCGTTTTTAGATCAAGCTGCCATCCTGCATGACTCGTTAACTGGCAGGGATAGAAGCTACTCAATTGGCGAAGGGATGCGCATTGTATTTAATGTTGTTGCTGAAAAACACAAAGATAAGTTTTTTGCGTACACTTCCATTTACTTAGAATATGACGATATTTTTGAACTAAATACCTATATATTTATTACTGAGTTAGTGAGAAATAATCCTTCTAAGGATGTGTTTACGCTTATCAACTCTAAGGAGTTTAAGTGGAAAAGGCACTGGCTTTTAGCCTGTTATTCTGCGTTACCAGACGAAGGTATAAACGAAGAAGGCTTAAAAAACTTACTTACACTTATCACAAGCCTTGACAGCTGGGAGTATTTGTTCGGTATTGATTTCTTGGAAAAATATATAACAGTAGACGAATCAGTTTTCTGTAAGGTTACTCGTATTATGCTGGATAAATATGAATCTACCAAAGAGCTTGGTTTTGTCCGACCTCTGGATCACATCTTCAATCCGTATTCTTCAACCAATAAAAGACTGATGGAGCTATACGGGACAGATAAGGAAATTGTTGTTGAGGCATATCTGGTTATGATCGACTTCGATAATCACTTTGACTATGCGGGAAAAACACTAGAGATTCTTTATACTGAAAACTGCAAAATACTAGAGCTTGTCGTAGATAAAATTTATAGCCGTGAGCGGTGGCCTTCAAGTTACACAAATATGCCGGATATGAAATTTCTATGGAAAATGGAAACTTATTTATCGGACGTAGAAGCATATGCTTTATGCATTTTTGAGAAAGAAAAGGAATCGTATATTGGGCATGACAATATATTCGTAAAACTATTTGAAAAATCAAAAGATGCAAGAGAAGATGATTATACAGATCGGCAGGAAGCGTTTCTTATTCACAGTATGAAAAAACACTGTGAAAATTTTGAATATATCCATTTTCTGTTTTGCGTAGCGAGCGGCATGAGGGAGGACTTTAGAATAGATATGGTTCGAGAGTTTATTGCATTAGATGATGAATTAGATCACTTCATAAAGTTAGATTATGAGTTTACAACGCGATCATGGTCTGGAAGCCGTGTGCCAATTTTGGAAAAGGAAAAAGAGTTCTTAATAAAACTTGCGTCGATCTTCACGTCTGTCAAACTTATTAATCACAAAGCCTACGTGGAAAAGCAAATCGACTATAAGATTGGCCACATCGAAAGTGAGAAGAAGAGAGATTTTCTGGAAAGCAGATAACAATTTATCACTAGGATTCAAGGGGTCTTAGAATTCAAGGGGTCTCAAGGGGTTAGAGTCGAGTGCCACTAAGGTGATAAATGGACATATATAGACTGTAGTAGCTCAGACTTGATCTGACTGTTACCCGTTTTTTAAGCGGTATCTGTCAGTTTAAATTTGAGCTACTTAGGATGACTGTCCCAGTTGTTCTTCAAGAATCTATGAGTATTTATCCTTAGTCTGCCCATCATCAGTAATAGGAGTATCAAGCATGTATCGTAAAAATTGAGACTTTTGGGCTGACTGTCCATAGGCTTTCATGTACCTCCTTTCAGTAAACACCAAATTCGGGCGTTAGGCTCCACTTTACAAGACCTGTTAACAGGTGCTATAAATAGACCTGTTACTTTGTGAGGTGTCATATGCATACCAAGTTCTCAGAAGATATCGTCCCTCTGTCTGATCTTAAGGTGAATCCAGGCAAAATCATCAATCAGACCAAAGACACGCACCGCCCAGTGCTGCTCACTAGCCGTGGGCGTGGAGTTGCTGTCGTTCAAGGTCTTGAAGAATACGAAAAAACTGCGGAAGAACTGGCCTTTGTTAAAGCGGTTGCCCAAGGACTTATGGACATCAAAGAAGGTAATACTGTTTCACTTAAAGACGCAAAAAAATCGCTTGGCCTCTCTTAAATGAAGATCAGTTTTTCTAATTCTGCTCTTGAGGATCTTAAAGAGGTTCAGGCTTATTACAACGAACAAGAAGTTCCTGAAGTTGGCAGCAGACATTTAACCGAAATTTTTGAGCGTGTCGAATCACTGCCGGATAACCCGCAACTTGGCAGAGTTGTCCCTGAATTTGACGAGCCACATATTCGTGAAATTATTCATCCGCCCTATAGAATAGTTTATATGCTTGATTCTAAATCAATCCAAATTATTCGAGTGTGGCGCAGTGAACGACTTTTGGTATTACCCGACAGTGAAGCTTAACAAATGCTATTAAGATTATGCGCCTGCGGCACACGAAGGCTACCCCAATAAAGTAAACGCCGATCTTAAACACAAGGAAGTAAAGTGATAGGTATTGAGCCAATAAAGATCAAGTCGATTTCTCGGTCTGAAATAGTGGCCATGACAGACGAAGAGTTTCTAAATTGAGATTCGATGGGGCAGGTTCGTAGATTCTCAATTCAGCTTCTTTGGGGGGAAGTTACGGCCACTTGAATCTTATCGCATAAAAATGCTTTTCGAGTACAGCGAGATAAGCAGTGGTAGTAGTGCGTTTTAAGCGAGATCAGTTCCTTCCTTGGTTTAGTCACCATTCTAGATACAAGAATGCCTCCTGATACATATTTCATGCTTTAGGCTATCAGAATTGACCTTGTGTAAAAATCAGGCATTCTTATTACTTAGCAGACTGTCCCAGTTGTTCGAGAGTCTATAAGTATTTCACTTTAGCGTATCCATCATCAGAAATAGGAGTATCAAACATGTATCGTAAAAATTGTAAGATAACCAATTTGTTTACCATGGTATTGTCAGTGCCCTGTTTTATGGCCGTTGACGTTGCAGCCTCATTGGGGAGTGAAAAAACGTACAATTTTAATAATGCGGCCAACTATATTGAATCTGATGTTGATGCTACTGATATTGAACAAAGCCTTGCACAGTTGCAGCTAAATTTTGTTGAAAACAACATTCCCGGTGATACCTATCCGTCGAAGTATGCAATATTCGGCGATTTCAATAATGACAACACCATAGATATTTTCTCGGCTTTGTGGAGCCCTAAGTTGTATTTTGGTGATGGTATTGGCTCGTTTGCCCCGAGTAGCTTCCCGGAACGCGCTTTTAATGCGGTGTCGGCTGACTTCAATAATGATGGCCACCTTGATATCTACACTGTCTCCATTGGCGGGATGCAGCAAAACTACGTGTATTTGAATAATGGAAACGGGACATTTACTGCAAGTATTATTCCGGGAGATATTGGAGGGGCAACGTATTCAGCCAGTGCTGGTGACTTCAATAATGACGGCAACATGGATTTGTACGTCACTAATTTATCTATGGGTGGTTCTGTTGGCCTAAATAAGTTTTATTTAGGTGATGGTACAGGGTCTTTTACTGAGCAGGTATTGCAAAGTGATTTCTATAACTCGACAGATTCTGCTGTTGCTGATTTTAATAACGACGGTAATTTAGATTTGTATGTGACTGGGTTTGATTTTAATGGAAACGGAAATACAAATGTAAATAGCAACAAGGTGTACCTAGGTGATGGCCAAGGTAGCTTCCCTACAAGTTTTGGTCACGGATACCTATTGCAGTCATTTGCTGTGGCAGCTGCAGACTTTAATAATGATGGCAATGTGGATGTTTATATCGCCAATGGCCCGAATCAAGACGAACTGTACCTAGGTGATGGTTACGGTAATTTTATCAGTACTTTTCTACCACAGGTTAATGGTTTTTCTAAGGATGTGATTTCAAAAGACTTTAACAACGATGGCAATATGGATCTTTACTTAGCATGTAACGGCCAGAATAAACTCTTCTTTGGTGATGGGTTAACTGGCTTTGTTGCCAAAGACATACCGGGAGATTTAGGGCAGTCTCACGGCGCTACATCAGCCGATTTTAATAATGACGGATTGTTGGATATTTATGTTTCAAATGATGGCATTGTACCGGGAAGTAACCCATGGGCCTATGAGCAAAATAAGTTGTACTTATCTCAGTACTCAGATTCGAGGCCTTATGTTCAATCCATAGATCCATTTAATTTTACAACGCCAATAAAAAGCTTTTCGGAGGTGCTAGGGCCTAATAATGAAGGTGAGGTTGTTTATCAGCTTTCTTTAGATAATGGTGCTACCTGGAAATATTATCAAGCAGGGGCGTGGCTTACGACTACTCAAACGAATGGATCCGAAGCAAATTCCGCGCAGGAGCTTGATAGCACTAGCTTATACTGGCTTGCTAATTCAGGTAGTGTTATCTGGCGTGCTTACTTGATCTCAGACAGTACACAAAAAGTAGAGATTGAAAAGGTCGTTATCTCTAACAAAATCAGACACAAGGTGCCACCTAAATTACCAAGGCTTTAAGTTTACCCTTTATCTAGGCTGGCAAGGAACGCCGGTCGAATACCGCAATGTTTGCAGGATTTTATCTCTAACAAAAAATGCAGTCAGCATATGCACTTGGTTTAAGTTTGAAAAATGTCAGGATATTACAAGGAATAAAGTAATTGCACAGATTTAAAAAACAAGCACCTCCTGAACTTACAAAACTAAAGAGGCTGCCGATAATATTTGTTTTTGTATCCGCACTGTTAATAGCGATGCTTTGGTCAATATTTTATCCGTCAGAAATTTGGGTGCTGGAAGATGAGGTGGTTCGCGTTAGCTGCAATGAAGAAAGAGTGCACATCCGTGGCAGAGCAGGTGGATTCGATACAACATTAAAGCGCTTCTCCGCCACAACCCTTAAAGGATATGTAGTTAAAGCGAAAGAATGCCTTGATATTCAAGTCGGCGATATAATAAATTTCAAAGAGATTAAGAGCCGAGCGGATAGTGAATCATCATTTGTCTATCTAGATGAAGATCTTTGGAAGTAGAGGTTTTTGAAAATGACTTTATTTAACAATGTATAGCCCATTATTACTCCCCATGTTTGCGCATATCACATTGACTGCATTTCTGTATGTGGCACTCACGGTAGTGAGGGCTCCAAATGTATGGGGAGTTGGTGCTCGTGTAGACGGAAGTAATCCTTTTGGGGCGTTAGAGTCCAAAGTTAGTGCGAATCTCTCTAATCAATTTGAATGGCCGCTTTTTTTCTACGCGATTTGTGTATTGCTTATTTCGTCAGGTGTTAACTATCACTCGGCGTATCTATGGTTGGCTTGGGTGTTTGTTGGTGGTCGGCTTGTACATAGTGGCGTGCAGGTTTTTACTTCAAATATCAGGTTGCGGGGGGCAGTGTTTACGATCAATTTTTTAGCTGTTCTGGGTATGTGGGGGCTACTGGTTTCGGATTATCTTTTCAGTTAGCGTAATTGCCGTTGGCGTCTCTGCTGTTTAATTATCTCCTTCAACCCGATACAATCCTGTCCTCATTTTTACTCAATCAATTCAGTTGAGATAGGTCGTGCAAGCATGTTGATTAAAGCATTAAGAAACGGTTTAGGTTATATCATTGTGTTTATTAGTTGGCTGACAAAGCCCAAGCAAGTTAAGCGCAGTGAGGCTGAACAAACTGCCGTTCAAGCTAAGGCCAAGAGCTTGTCTTTGTATCAGTTAACAGCGTGTCCGTTTTGTGTGAAAACTCGTCGCGCAATTCACCGCTTGAATGTTGATCTTGAATTACGTGATATTAAACACGATCAGAACCGTACAACGCTAGAAACCGAAGGTGGCCGAGTGAAGGTGCCTTGCTTGCGAATTGAAGAGGGCGATAGCGTTAAGTGGTTGTATGAGTCGAATGACATCATCAACTATTTAGATAAGCAGCTTGCGGCTTAAGCTAAACCTCCGTTAGCCCTCGAATCTCACCACCCACACAGCCTCGCTACTTTCTCTACAGCGGTATCCAATGCCGCTTGCGGCGTATGGCAATGCGGGGAGTAGCGAATCCCGCCGCCGCGATGCATGCCTATAACGCCGTCTTTCATTAGCGTTTGCCAAATCTCTACAGGATTATGCCCATTGGTATCAAATGTGATGATACCGGAGCGACCAAGGCTATGGTGTGGTGTGAGCAATTTTGCACCTGCGCTGGTGAGTTCGCTGGCTAGGTAATTCACACGTGCGGATATAGCGGCTTCTACTTTGTCCATGCCGATGTTTAACAATAGGTCGGTACCGGCTTTTAGTGCATGTGCGGCAAGTAGATTGGGGCTGCCGCACTCAAAGCGGCGGGCGGTTTTTGCTATTTCCCAATCTTTGCGACTGTAATCACCCATGTGTTCAATCATGTGCCAGCCATATTCGTTTAGGCTGAGCTGATTCATCACTTCTGGGCGCACATAAAAAAGCCCTAAGCCTTCTGGGCCAAGCATCCATTTATGGCCGTCAGCCATGGCGAAATCACACTGGCATTTGTTTACGTCAAATTGAACCGCACCGATGGCTTGAATAGCATCCACGCAAAACAGCACGCCATTGTCACGACAGGCTTGTCCGAGTTTGGTTAAGTCCATACGTGTGCCGCTGGCGTATTGAATTGCGGAAATGGAAAGCAGGCGAGCGCCTTGTGCTATTGCGTCGAGTATATGCTGCTCTGGGGTTTCCCCATTTAAACTCACCGCGTTAACGATCACGCCCTTGCTGGCGAGTGACTCCCAAACAATCCTGTTAGAAGGAAATTCTTCGTCCGAAATAATCACCACATCGCCGGGCTGCCAGTCGATACCGTACGCCACAAAGGATAATGCCTCCGATGTATTCTTAACGAAGGCAATGGAATCGACCGATGCACCAACAAGCGATGCTAAGTTACTTCGCAATTGAGCTTCAATATTGAGCCATTGCATGTAGTTGGCGGAGCCTAGCTGGGTGTTCTCTTGCGCAAATTGGGCAACGGCTTTTCGAGCACTTTCAGGCCACGGCGCGACGGCAGCGTGATTCAGGTATTGGCATTGTTCGTTAACAGGAAATTCAGTGTTTAGGCCAATATCAGAGAAAGAAGCTAGGGTATTCATTTCAAGGCATCCATTACCGGTGTTAGTATCAGTTACTTAGTCTAAAGGATAACGCTTAAGTCATGTCAGACAATACGCAAAACCACGCTGCTTTTCGTCATATTTCTTCCACACCTGTTGAGTCGCTTAATATCAATATTGAGCATTATGAACACATACAAACGGGGGCGGTGCATTATCACATTCGCAGTGACCATGATGAAAAAGCGTTTCTGGTGGCTTTGCGTACCATGCCACATGACTCAACTGGCGTGGCTCACATCCTTGAGCATACTGCTTTATGTGGCAGTGAAAAATACCAAGTGCGCGATCCTTTTTTTATGATGACGCGTCGCTCGTTGAATACCTTTATGAATGCCATGACCAGCAGTGACTGGACCGCGTATCCGTTTGCCTCGCAAAACGATAAAGACTTTAACAACTTGCTCGATGTCTATCTCGATGCCGTGTTTTTTGCGCGTTTAGATGAGTTGGATTTTGCCCAAGAGGGCCATCGAGTCGAGCTTGAAGACACCACGAACCCAGATTCTGAGTTGGTGTATAAAGGCGTTGTATTTAATGAGATGAAAGGCGCGATGTCGTCGCCTATTTCTCAGTTGTGGCAGGGGATTAGTAGTGTGCTATTTCCAACCACAACGTACCATTACAACAGTGGTGGTGAGCCAGAGAATATCGTTGATCTGACGTACGACGAACTTAAAGCCTTTTACACCACGCATTACCATCCCACCAATGCCATCTTCATGACTTTTGGCGATCTCGACTTGGTTGAGCTGCAAACGAAAATGAATGATCAAGCACTCAGTCGTTTTGAACGCCAAGATAAGCAATGGCGAGTAGACCCTGAGCAACGTTTTGCAGAGCCACAAGCGGTTGAGGCAAGTTACGGTGTCGATAGCGATGACCTAAGTGGTAAAACGCACCATGTGATTGGTTGGTTATTAGGGGATTCGATTGATCTTGATGCACAGCTTGAAGCGAACTTGGTGAGCCAAGTCTTGCTCGATAACTCCGCTTCGCCTTTGCGTCGTGCACTTGAGGAAACAGATCTTGGCACCTCGCCGTCGCCCATGTGTGGTTTGGAAGATTCCAATCGCGAAATGAGCTTTATGTGTGGTATCGAAGGCAGTGAGCCAGAACATGCAGAAGCCATTGAGAAGCTCGTCCTCGAAACACTAGAAACCGTTGCGCGTGATGGTGTTGATCAGGATTTGATTGATGCAGCCTTGCACCAGCTTGAATTGCATCAGCGTGAAGTCGGTGGTGATTCTTACCCGTACGGCTTACAGTTGATTCTTAATTCTCTGCCAGCAGCCACTCATTACGGTGACCCGGTTGCCTTGTTGAATCTTGACCCTGCGCTGGCGCGTTTAAAAGAACACGCCTCATCTGGCAACTTTATGCAGCAAGCTGTTAAGCGTTTGCTGCTCGATAATACGCATCGAGTGCGTTACACCTTAAAGCCTGATGCTGAGCTTAATGCACAGAAAGTCGCCGCTGAAAAAGCACGCCTTGCAGACATGCGTGCGAAAATGTCGCCAGAAGATCTTGAAGCCGTTAAGCAAAAATCGATTGCGCTGGAAGCGCGCCAGGCTGCTGAAGATGATCCTGAGTTACTACCAAAAGTAACGCTTGAAGATGTCACGCCTGAACTTGCGTATGTCGCTCCAACGAATATTAAATCCGATGGCGGCTTGCCCACCACAGAATACGTTACTGGCACGAATGGTATTGTTTATCAGCAGCTGCTGGCCGACCTGCCTCCGATGACACCTGAACAACTGACTTGGTTGCCGTTCTTTACCCAGGTGTGGACGGAAGTAGGTGCAGGTGGCTATGACTACCTAACGCAACAGCAGCGTCAAACAGCGACCGTTGGCTCGCTATCTTCGTACGCCTCTGTAAAAGGCAATATCGATGACTGTAATGCCATGAGCGGTTACTTGGTTATGTCTGGAAAGGCATTGGGGAGTAACGTTCAAGACTTCAGTTCAATTGTTAAAGAAACTTGGCAAGCTGCTGATTTTACTGAAGAAAAGCGATTAAAAGATTTATTGGGTCAAGCCCGCGCGCGCAAAGAGCAAGGCATCACGGGTGGCGGTCATTCATTGGCGATGTCGCTGGCATCAGCTCCACTTAACCCTACTGCGCACTTTATGAATGAGCTGGGCGGTTTGCCACAAGCCAAGCGCTTAAAAACTCGCACCGAAGACGTAAAAGCCAATGGTGCTGGCTCTTTGGTCACGGCGATGCAAGATATGTATGCCACCATTGATAAAACACCAGACAGTGCCTTAATGGTGCACGATGATGTTTATGGTAAGGCGCATATGGAGTCCTTATCGTCGAACTGGGCTTCTGGAAGCCAGAAACAAAGTGGCGAAATCCTATGGACACCGGATACGGCAGCAACGTATTGGATGGTTGATTCGCAGGTGAACTTCTGTGCCTGGGCATTGCCTACCGTGACTTTAGTGCATGAAGATTCAGCCGCGTTGGCGGTATTGGGTGGCATCTTACGTAATGGTCATTTGCACACAGCCATTCGCGAAAAAGGCGGCGCGTACGGTGCGGGGGCAACTCAAGATTCATCGATGGCGGCGTTTAAATTCTACACCTACCGTGACCCTCGTGTAGAAGGTAGCTTCAATGACTTCAAGGCATCGATTGATTGGGTGCTGAATATGAAGAGTGGTGACGATTTGGTTGAGCAGTCTGTGCTTGGATTGATCGGTAGTCTTGATCGCCCAGGGTCACCGGCAGGTGAAGCCAAGCAAGCTTTCCATATGGACAAAGGTGGACGCACACAAATTGTTCGCCAGCAATTTCGAGATCGCCTGCTTGCCGTTACTTGGGCTGATGTTCAGCGTGTGGCAGACACTTACTTGCGAGGGCAAGAAGGTAGCCGAGCTGTGATTGCACCACGTGGCACCGAAGCCCTGGGTGAACAATTAGGTTTGATTGTTGAAGATTACTAAATACGAACCTCTAAATAAGAACCTATGCGCACAAAGAGGACAGCATGAAAACGGGATGGTTACAGGCTGGTGTCGTCGGCCTGCTGCTCGCAGGGCCGGCAATTGCTAGTGATGAATTAAGTTTGGCTAAAATAAACACGGCTGAATTTAATTCAGCCACGGCGGTTGTCGGTCAGGCTGATCGAGAAGGGGCTAATACCCAAGCACGCATCAATCAACTTGATGATAAGACGCGTGCTTTGTTGGATGAAACCCGCAAAACACTCGCTAAGGCAGAACAGCTTGGGCTTTATAACGCACAAATGGCCACCATCATTGCTAATCAAGAGGATGAGCTGAGTAGTATTCAGGCTCAGCTCGACACTATTGACGATACCGAAGAAGGTGTCTTGCCGTTAATGCAGCTAATGGTCGAGCAGCTTGCTGCTGATATTAATGCGGGTGTGCCTTTCTTGAGTAATGAACGCAAAACGCGTGTGGCGGTTTTAACCGACATGTTGGGGCGTGCTGATGTCACCGTTTCAGAGAAGTTTCGCCGAGTGCTTGAGGCCTTACAGATCGAAGTGGACTATGGCCGTACTATCGAAGCCTACCGGGAGAAAGTGCAAGGCATTGCCTACGACTATTTACGCATCGGGCGTGTGGCTATTTATCGCCAAGCATTAGATGGAAGCCAAGCCTGGATCTGGAATGTTAATAGTGATGATTGGCAATCGGTCGGTAGCAATATCAACCATATTAGCTTGGCTCGTCGAGTTGCTGAGCAGTCCATTGCACCGCAACTTATTACGTTGCCCCTTGCGTCGCCTTCTGTGATTAGTGATGAGGGTGGCCAATGAAATACTTCATTATCATTGCTTGCCTTCTTAGTCTGACCAATTTTTCTGTGGCGGAAGATCTGATCACGTCAGCCAAAGAGTTTCGTCAGTTTGAGGCCCAGATTAATCAAGCACGCGAAGCGGCGTTTTCATCTGATCTTAAACAACAGCAAACGGCATTAGCGGAAGCAAAAAAGCTACTTAAACAAGCTCAAGAAACAGCGGACGATTTAAAGGTTCAGTTTGCTGATAACGAGGAGCAAATAACCAAAGCAAGTGAGGCGCTTCGTTTGCGCACCGGTAGCTTAGGCGAAATGTTTGGTGTGGTTCGCCAAGTCGCTAATGACTTAAAAAGCACAACGGCTGACAGTCTTGTTCGTACGAACGCAGAACTCAAAAAGACCCCTGTGGACCTCAATGCACTGGCTAGCTCGAAAGCATTGCCGAAGTTGGAAGATTTAAAAGCGTTATGGCAAACCCTTCGCCAAGAAGCCAACCTGAGCGGTGAAATTACCGAGTTTAAGGCTCCCACTATTCAGAAAGACGGAAGTACTCAAACACAAGAGCTTGTTCGGATCGGTGCATTTAGCGTGATCAGTACGGATGGGTATTTTCTTTGGGATGAACAGCTACAAGCGTTTCGTTTATTGGCGCGACAGCCAAATGAAGCGGGTTTAATTCCTGCCTACTTGAGTGGATCATCGATGGCTAATTTGGCAATTGATCCGAGTCGCGGCGCTTTGCTCAGTATTAACTCCGTTGTGCCAGCTTGGAGTGAACGTATTCAGCAAGGCGGCACTGTGGGTTACATCATCATGGCGCTGGGTGTGATCGGTTTATGCTTGGCATTATGGCGCTTGATTGCTTTAGCTGTGATTGAAAAGGGGGTTCGCACACAATTATCTGCAGTAGATACTCCGAGTTCCAATAATGCACTGGGTCGAATCATCGGAGTTGCACAATTGGACTCGGCCACCGTGTCGCCTTCTACCAACTCAGAGTTACTTGAAGCACGGCTAGACGAGGCTGTTTTAAAAGAGTTACCCGCCATTGAACGTGGGCAGGGCATTATTAAGCTGCTTGCGGGTGTTGCCCCGCTTCTTGGCTTGTTGGGTACGGTTACTGGCATGATTGCGACGTTTCAGGCAATTACCGCGTTTGGTTCTGGTGATGCCAAACTCATGGCGTCAGGCATCTCTCAGGCGTTGATTACAACGGTGCTGGGCTTAGTCGTTGCTGTGCCTTTATTGTTATTACACAGTTGGGTGGCCAGCCGCAGCCGGGCCTTGGTGCAGATTCTGGATGAGCAATCGGCGGGCATTATTGCGCAGTCGCTTGAGGACAAGAACGAATATAAGAATGAAGGAATAGACAAGGAGAGCAGTAAGTGAGCTCGCCGCTGAGTTTGATGTTCAGTTTCTTCGATCAAGGCGGCCCCGTGCTGTATGCCGTGTTTATTGCGGCGGCATTATTGTGGGCGGTGATTATCGAACGCTTATGGTTCTTTTACCGTACTCGCCACCAGCAAACTGCTGAGTTAGCTAAGCAATGGCACGCGCGACAAGATACCGTCAGCGCCTCTGCACGCCAAATTCGCAAAGCTTGGTTGAGTCGTTTTAAAACTCAGGCGGAACATTCGCAGATATTACTTGGCAGCTTAATTGGCATTTGCCCTTTGTTGGGCTTGCTCGGCACTGTGACGGGCATGATCCAAGTCTTTGATGTGTTGTCAGCAACGGGCACAGGGAATGCTCGCGAAATGGCGGGAGGCATAGCACAAGCAACCTTGCCAACGATGGCAGGTCTGGTAGTTGCGCTGTCGGGGGTGTATTTTCGCAGTCGTTTTCAGCGTTTAAGCCAGCGTGCGGTGCAAGCCCTGTCCGAGCAGCTTCCGTTAATGGACAACCAGACAAAAGGTGGCGTACATGGCTAGACGTCACGTTAATCCCGATGGCCAAGAAAACGATATCGACATCACACCGATGCTCGACATCGTTTTTATCATGTTGATCTTCTTTATTGTCACCACCTCTTTTGTAAAAGAAAGCGGCATTACGGTGAGTCGTCCATCAGCCTCAACCGCTGAAGCAAAGCAGGGCAGTAATATCTTGATTGCCATTCGTGCGAACGGTGAGATTTGGGTTGATAAACGTGCCGTTGATGTTCGTGCTGTGCGCGCCAATGTCGAGCGCATGAAGGCCGAGGCTCCGGAAGGTGCGGTGGTGATTCAAGCCGATGAATTCGCCCCGACGGGCATCTTAGTCAAGGTGATGGATCAAGTCAGACTGGCTGGCGTCTCTGATATCTCCATCGCCGCCAGCACAGACGGTTAATATGAAGACGCTCATCGGCCTATTTCCCGGACTTGCCGTCGCTTTTGTGCTCTTTGTTGTAATGAGTTCCATCGTCGCGCCGCCTGACGGGTTTGAAAGGCCGACCAATGAATCAACAGCGATTGATTTTGTACAGCGCCGACAAGACTCTGAGACTGAAGCGCGCAGTCGAACCTTACCTGAGCCGCCACAAATCCCTCAGGTTCCAACGCCAGCTGCGACAAACGCCACTCAGGATATGCCACAAGCGCCGTCGTTGCAGATGCCCCCTATGAGCACAGATATGGCGTTATCCGGCATGTCGATGATGGGCGATTTATTGGTAGGTATCAGTCAAGGCGATACCGAAGTCATGCCTCTGGTACGCCAGCCTGCGATTTATCCAGAGCGAGCTAAGTCCAGAAGAATCGAGGGGTTTGTGACGGCGCGCTTGTCTATTTCTGCCGATGGTTCAGTTACAAACGTCGAAGTAATTGCGGCTGAGCCGCCGGGTATTTTTGATCGCGAAGCCGTGCGAGCCATGTACCGTTATCGCTTTGCTGCTAAGGTGGTGGGTGGCCAGTCAGTGGCGCAAACGGCAACTCAAACCGTTGAGTTTAAATTGAAATGACGATGTGTAAGCCAAAATTTTCATCATTAATGGTCTTATTGGCTGTCGCGCTTTTTTCGTCCGTAGCGCTGGCGGAGAGCACACTGTCTGAGCGTCAGTACCGTGTGATCGAATCGCTGCAAACCGTGTTGGCGGATGGAAACTTCCGCCAGGTGATTAAGGCGTCAGATTCTGCGGCGCGAGAATGGAGCGAAGGGCTTGGCCTAGTACTTGTGTTGCAGTTGCGTGGCCAGGCTTATCAACAGTTAGATGATGAGCCTGAGGCTATTAAGACGTTAGCGCGAGCGTATTCACTTAAACAGTTTGATGGTTCACGACAGATTCAATTGGCGATGCAGCTCGGGCAGTTATATTTGAGTACGCAACAATGGCTTAATGCCCGCCAGATATTAACGGATGCGCTTGATCAGGCGACTCCTGAAAACTCAGAAGCGCAAACTCCCCCGGCGCTTGCCTATGTTATGTTGGCGCTTGCTTGGCAGTTGGATGATTCTCAAAGCGCACGCTGGTTACAGTCTATTCCCTTGCTAAACACAGCCATTGCTATTGCGGATGAGCCAATGGAGTTTTGGCTGACCTCATTAGCGTCTGGTCAATATCAAATACAAGATTACGCCGCCGCAGAAGCAACGTTAAAACAACTGATTGCCCGGTCGCCGGAAAGCAAAAATTACTGGCTACAGCTTGCATCAATGCAGCAATTGCAAAGCAAAGAGCGCGATCAGCTAGCGACGCTAGAGCTGGCAAAGCAGCGTGGGTTAATCGACAACGAAAATGAAGTCCTTCTGTTGGCGCAGCTGCAAGTGATGCTAGGGGTGCCTGAACGTGCAGCGCGAACCCTGCAAGCGGCCCTGCAGTCTGAGCAACTTACTAACAATCTTGATAATCAACGACGCATTGCCATTGCGTTGCAGCAGGGGCGTGATTACAAAAATGCGGCTGCGCAATTACTGCAAACGGCTAAAGATACTGGCGACGTCAGTCTAGCTGTAACTGCATTGCAACTTGAATTAGTCGATGGACATTGCGAGGGAGCCATAACGGTGGCCGACTGGTTGATTCAATTCGCGGATGCGGAAAATCGTGCTAAGGCTTTGATGACGGCAGGTCAGTGTGCTGTTGAATTAAAACAAAAGGATAAAGCACGTGTTTATTTTCAACGTGCTCAACAGTTACCAGAGACAACTAACTCAGCAAAACAGTGGCTGGATTATCTACAGGCGCTTGCTGATATCGAGTGAAATGTGGAATGGATTCCTGTGGTGAACTGTCACTATTGGAGTCCAAGCCATTCCTGCTCTTTTTCAATGGACAGTGTATTAATGGGCTGTGCATTCTCGCCTGTTGCGGTGTGGTAGAGGGTATCTTGTTCGACCACTTGCCACTCCCAATCATTGGGCGCGCCGCAAGCCTGAAATGTGGTGGTTATTTCAGGGGTGTGTTGTCGCACTTCTCGACATCGCGTTCCGTCTTCTTGTTCGAAACTCATAACCAGTTCCGCCCGCCAACCATCGCCTTGGGTGATACTGCCACTGGTTGCTTGGTTGGCAAATTGATTCAGTTCCTCTGACACCATCAGTGGTTGTGGCGATTGTAAAAACAGCACAACACCAAGAATAACGCTGGCTGCAATGCCCCACGCTGGTGTGGGAATTTTACGCCGTAGGGGCACGACCTTGCTTTGTTCTTGTACAGTGTTGTGTTCACCGCGAATCAGTGCCTCAAGTCCTGCAGGCATGGGGGTGTTATCGAGTTCTTTGAATGCGTCACGCATGGCGAGGTCTGACCCTTGCAGTATGTGTAATCGTTCACGCAGAGACGCGGAGTTTGATAATGCATCTTCCGTCTTCTGTCGATCTTCGGGGCCGAGTTCGTTGTCGATGTATGCAGATAGCATTGTGTCTTCGATAGATTTCATAATCACCTCGCAGGTCTTTGCCTTGTCTGTGCGTTGTCTCTGTCGTCACTAGGGCCGTCAGCCAGTTGCTGACGAGCTCGGGCTATTCGGCTCATGATAGTGCCGGTCGGGACGTCTAGAATATTCGCAGCTTCTTGGTAGCTGCGGCCTTCTACTGCTACGAGATACAGTGCCATGCGCAGTCCTTCGCTGAGTTTACTGATGCGTTCTTGGAGTTGATCAAGGGCATTCTGACTGATGGTCAGCGACTCTGGGTTGGCGGTCGTATCTTGCGCCATATATTCTTCCTGAAATTCTTCGTTCGGCTTGTTGGTTCTCATGGTATCTATCCAGTGATTGCGGCACAGCCGGATCATCCAACGATCAAATTCCGTGTCCGGTTGATACTGCTGCCAGCGTTGCAGTGCTTTTTCTACACTGGCTTGCAGTAAATCATCGGCGTTGTGCCGGTCACCTGTCAGGGCATAGCAATAGCGTCGCAGTATCGGCAGCATATCTATCAGCCGTTGGCGGAATGCTTGTTCTTGAGTTGTCATATAATGAGTAACGATCCTTTTATAAAAATATTCCCTGATTTGTGAAATAAATTAGCGTTTTGTTCGTTACAGTAAGTGAAGGCTTAAATTCTTGGAGACTGTTTTGCATATTATCAACCTTACATTATTGGCTGTTATTCTGGCACTGTCCGGTAATCTCTGCCATGCCAGTGATGATGATCTGGAAGACAATCTTGAAGATCTCGCAGAAGAGCAGTTGCAAGCCTTGGAGGATTCGGAGGATGAACGTGAAGACGCTGAGACACACCTAGAAGATGAATTAGAAGACGAGCTCGAAGATCAACTTGAAGCACGAATGGAAAGAGCCGAAGACTTTGACGATGACCTCGAAGATCGCCTAGAGGATATGTTCGAAAAACACCAGAAAATAGACGACGACTTTGAAGATGATCTTGAGGATCATATGGAAGATCGTCTCGAGCGCACAGAGCATAAACTCCCAGATGATCTGGAATCAATTCATCAGTTGGCGGAGTTGGATGAGCGCCTTGATGATTTAGAAGTTCTGTTTGTTCCAGATGAATATATTGAGTTAATGGATGAGGCCTCTTTGGAGCGAGCCCTAGAATCCGGGGCGGACGTTCGCTCCGTAGAGAAATTAGATCGCCTCGGTCAGTTGTTGGTAACGTTTGCTGAAGAGCGTCCGCAGAGCGCTGAGAAAAACCATGTTTATACTTTGGATTCTGAAGAGGCTGCCATCGGCGAGCTAGGGCTCATGCCAAAAGAAGCCGCTCGGCTCATGGGTGTCCATAGTATGACCCAAGAGACGTTGCGTATCGGCATGATGGATTCTTCTATTGATGTCGCTCATGCGTGTTTTGACAGCAATAATGTGCGCCAAAAACCATTTTATCCCAAGCTGGCCAAACCAGATTATCGTCATGGTACGTCGATGGGGTCTGTATTTACTGCCGAATGTGGTTTGTTGGCCAAGGCGACGATTTTTAATGCAGAAGTGTTTGGGCGTACAGCTGAGGGCATGGTGATAGCATCGGCGGCAGATTTGATCCGAGGCTTGGATTGGCTCATCGGCAATGATCTCGACATTATTAGCCTTTCGTTATCTGGCCCACCTAATAAGGTACTTTCGTTGGCGCTGGATACGATTTTAGAGCAAGGCGTCCGGGTTGTGGCATCGGTAGGCAACGAAGGCCCAGCAGCCTATCCGCGTTATCCAGCAGCGCAGCCGGGTGTAATTGCCATTACGGCGGTTGATAAGGCATTACGTATTTATTCGCGTGCAGTTCAGGGGGATCACGTTCGTTTTGCGGCACCAGGCGTCGGTATCCGCTTAGCAGATGCTGAGGGTTCGATGGTTGTGAAAAGCGGCACCTCGGTGGCGGCGGCATTAGCTGCCAGTGTATTAGCCAGTGGACAAACACTAGATGTCCTAGAGCGTACGGCTCAGGATTTAGGTGTGCCTGGCTTCGATGCAGTGTTTGGATTCGGCTTACTCAATCTTGACGCAAATACTGCAAATTACGAGGAATAAAATCGGAAGTCGCTCGTTATTAAGTACAAGCGGGTCATAAATACCTGCTACTTAAAACTCACGAGGTACGTTATGAAAAACACAATCGTCTTTCCAGCTTTGATTCTCTCGTCATCCATTTTACTCGTTGCCTGTGGTGGTAGCGGTTCTTCCGCATCATCCGCCGCGGAAGAAAGCCGCACAGTGGTGGGTACGGTTGATGGTTTTGGCAGTGTTATTGTCAACGGTGTTCATTATCAGAGCACAGACACAGAATTTGAAATTAATGATAGTGGTGGTGTTGAGAATCAGCTACGCGTGGGGCAACTTGTAATTGTTGAAGGGCGTGATGATGGCAGCGAAGGTGTGGCGCTGCGTATCAGTTATGACGCCGATATCCGTGGCCCTGTTACCTCTGTAGATCCAGCCACTAGCTCTATAGTGATTCTTGGACAGACCATTTCGGTGGATGCTATGACCGTCTTTAGCGGCGTTGACCTAGAGACCATTACCGTGGGTCAGTACCTTGAGGTGAGCGGCCTGCGCGATAGCAACGGCATTGTGCTGGCAAGTTACATTGAACTTGAAGACAGTACCGATATTGAACTGCGTGGCACGGTTGCGGATTTAGATGATGTTGCGATGACCTTTACCATTGCTGGCATGACCGTGGATTACGGTAGTGTCGCCACATTGGACTTGGAAGATTCGGCTATCAGTAACGGCATGTTGGTGGAAGTTGAGGGTAGCCTTGATACTGGTGTTCTAGTCGCTAGTAAAGTTGAGCAAGAAGATATGTATCGTGATCACGATGGTGAAATTCGTGTCTTTGGTTATATCTCTGCCTATGATGCTATCGCCGGCACTATGACGATTGGCGGTACTGAAGTGTTGTTGACCAGTTCAACTGAATATGAGGATGGAACTCAAGCTCAACTGGCACTGAATGCGACAGTGAAAGTTCAAGGTAGTTTTAATGGTGATGGTCAATTGGTCGCGGCAGAAGTGGAATTTGAAAGCGAAGTTAAACTTGAGCTGGAAGGTCCTGTCACTGCTGTTGGTGATGGCACGCTGACTGTGATGGGTATTACTACGACGGTTGATACTCGTACCCGAGTGCGCGATGAACGCGATGATGAGTATTACTTTAATTTGGACTCAGTTGTTACGGGTGACTATGTTGAGCTGCGATTGACTGTTGACGCTGACGGTAGCTATCGCGCGTTGCGTCTTGAACGTGAAGACAGTGACAGTCATGTGAAAATCACAGCGCCCATTGATTCGATAGATATTGTGTCTGGGACCGTGACTATGCTGGGCGTTACGGTGGATCTTTCTGCTTTGAGTGCACTTGATGTAGCAACCTTAGTAGTTGGTGGCTATCTTGAAGTGAAAGGGTCATTTGATGGCAGTGTTATCGTGGCAACAGAAGCCGGTGAGGATGATCGTTATGAGGATCACGACGAGGATGATTCTGACGCTGATGATTCTGACGCTGATGATACCGAAGATGACGAATCAGAAAACGACTAATCAGACAGGGCAGAGACTGAGTTGAATTGTCTTTCACTAAAGCACAAGTCAGAGTACAAGACTGCCGCTCTAAAATTTAAAAGAGTAACCGCGCCTGCGGTTGCTCTTTTTTTCGTTGCTGGGATATTAAATTCGGGTCAGGTGGTGGCTGGGCCTCAATTTGGTGCCTCGGTTGTTTCTGAATATGACAGCAATATTTTACCCGAAGCCGATATTACGACTCAAAATCAGGGTGATTGGGCGACAGGCACGAGTGGTTATTTAGGCTGGAAATCAAAAAGCCAAAGTGGTTATGAGTGGCAGGGGCGTTATGAGTACAGCATCACGCGCTGGCAGCAAGCGCCGGAGTTTGATACCAACTTACAGACGGGTTACCTACGTTTGGGATACAACAAGGGGGCTTATACCTCTGATCTTGTTGCCTTGATCGCCTACGCTGATCTTGAGGGCCAGCCTTTTATGGCGCTCCGTCGTCTCAGTCCTGCATTTGGCTATTTTTTCTCATCGCAATGGTATGTGCGTGCTCAAGTGGATATTGGCGATAAAACCTTTGAGCTTTACCCTGAACGAGACGCCACTCAGTTGGGGGGCAGGGCCAATGTGTTTTGGCTAATTAATCGCACTCGTCATTATATTTCACTGCGTGGTGTATTTCGAAATGAAGACACCCGAAGTGAGCCGTTTGGTTATAAGTCCGTTAATTCGCGTTTACGCTGGAAATACCGTGTGGGTGAACTCAGTTTAATGGCTCAGGGGGCTTGGGAGGTTCGTCACTATGAGGCGGTCTGGACTGACATTGGCGAACGTCGAAAAGATAACCGCATTCGTTTGAATGCCGGCTTTGAGTACCCGCTTTGGTGGGGGGTGACGCTCGAAGCGGACGCTGGGCGTGATATTTATCAGTCGAATTTGCCAACGGCAGATTATAAACAGTATCGTTTTAAACTGGGTGTGAGTTGGGATTACTGAGTCGCCACTGAATTGTTCAGAGGTGCCTTTAAAAGTATCTTAAAAAGTATCAACCGACGACGAGCTGGGGATGAGGTTGTGTGTGCTGGGGTGAAGTTTATCGGTGACACGCGCTAAAGCATTCGTTGGCGACATCTGCTTAAACTAGCCATTGTCAAAGCAGATGCTGTTTAAAGTCCAAGTTGCTTTTTAGTTATGCAATTCTTCGCAAGCAAATAGTGTGTTTTCTAGTAGTTTGGCGCGCGTCATTGGGCCAACACCACCTGGAACCGGTGTGATGAATGAGGCGCGCTCGGCGGCGGCTTCAAAGTCTACATCGCCGATCAGCTTACCTGACTCTAGGCGGTTGATGCCGACATCGATGACAATGGCACCTTCTTTGATCCATTCCCCTTGAACAATACCGGGCTTGCCAACGGCCACCACAACAATATCAGCCTGCTTTACAAACGAAGCCAAATCTTTGGTAAAGCGGTGGCACGTTGTTACTGTGCAGCCTTTTAATAAAAGCTCTAAGCCCATTGGGCGACCCACGATGTTGGAGGCACCAACAATGACGGCATGCATGCCGGTGATGTCTTGGCCTGTGCCATCAAGTAGATCAACAACGCCTGCTGGCGTGCAAGGGCGAAGTAGAGGAAGGCGCTGTGCCAAACGACCTACGTTGAATGGGTGGAAACCGTCGACGTCTTTTTTCGGGTCAATGCGCTCTAAAATTTCATCGGAATTTAACCCGGCAGGTAAGGGTAGCTGTACCAAAATGCCATCGATCTCGTCGTTGCTGTTGAGTTCGTCTATTAAGGTGATTAGCTCAGCTTGGCTGGTCGTGTCTGGGAGGTCGTAGGCGGTACTAATGATGCCGACTTGCTCGCAGTCTTTGCGCTTATGGGATACATACACCTCAGAGGCCGGATCATTGCCGACTAAGACCACTGCAAGTCCTGGGGCGCGTAGGCCTGTTTTCGTTCGGGCTTCTACACGTTGGCGGATTGATTCTCGCATTGCTTTGGCTGTTGCGTTGCCATCAATGAGTTGTGCGGACATAAGGGTGATTAACCTTGCTGTGTTTTCATAAGCGCGCGATTTTCTCATGCTAGGAAGTTAAAACAAAGGTCTGTTGGCTGCTAATTCGCTTCTGGTGTGAAAAATTACCGAAGCGATTGTTTTTAAACATTTTTTTAAAAAAGACATTGACGTTAAAGTGCGCCAACTATAATATGCGCTCGCACTTCAGGGGTAACCCCTCAGAAGTGTGATCGGGGTATAGCGCAGTCTGGTAGCGCGCTTGGTTTGGGACCAAGATGTCGGGAGTTCGAATCTCTCTACCCCGACCATTTAATCTGCTTGATTAAATGGACGTGCGCCCGTAGCTCAATTGGATAGAGCATCGGCCTTCTAAGCCGAGGGTTGCAGGTTCAATCCCTGCCGGGTGCGCCATTCTGGTGTTCCGCAGGATGTAGTGGTGGCCGTAGCTCAGTCGGTAGAGTCCAGGATTGTGATTCCTGTTGTCGCGGGTTCGATCCCCGTCGGCCACCCCATTTTTCTCTTTTTCATTGCCTGATGACTCTCTGGTTTTACCGCCAAACTCACTTTTACACGTTGTTTTTATCGTGCGCGATCCCTTTTTTACCTCACTTTTTATATCTGCAGAAACGTGGCTGAATTTTGGTGGTTTTATCGTGGGTGGCCTTAAGCTATAATCCGCGACCTTTATATCTACGCAACTGGCCGGAGGCTGGTTGCTCCATTGTTAAATTACATGAGAGGCATCTATGCAAGTGTCTATTGAGACAACCGCTGGTCTTGAGCGTTGTATGACTATTGGCGTTCCAGCTGTAGAAGTTGAACAAAAAGTCACGGTTGAGCTGAAGAAGCTATCACAAGGCCGCAAGTTAGATGGCTTCCGTCCGGGTAAAATTCCACCGAATGTTGCTAAAAAAATGTTCGGCAAACAGGCCCGCTACGAAGCTGTTTACCAGCAGATGCAGCAGTCTTTCTTCCAGGCGGTAGAGCAAGAGAAAGTAAAGCTTGCTGGTATGCCTACTTTTGAACCTACTGTTGATGAAGACGGTAAGGACCTTGAGTTTAAAGCTAAATTCGAAATCTACCCTGAAGTTACTTTGGCTGACTTCTCAGGTATCAAGGTTGAGCAGCGTACTGCAGAAGTAACTGATGCAGACCTTGAAACTATGCTCTCTAACCTGCAAAAGCAGCAGGCGCAGTGGAACGAATCTGAAGAAGCAGCAGAAGACGGTGATCAGTTGGTTATCGATTTCGCTGGTTCTATCGACGGCGAAGCATTTGAAGGTGGTGAGGCTAGTGATTACAGCCTAACTCTGGGTTCTAACTCTATGATCCCAGGCTTCGAAGCTGGCTTGGCTGGTAAGAAAGCGGGCGAAGAGGTCACTCTTGATCTGAACTTCCCTGATGATTACCACAAGGAAGAATTGAAAGGTAAAGCGACTCAGTTCAAGGTAACGGTTAAAACAGTTAAGAAGCCTACTTTGTCTGAATTGAACGAAGAGTTCTTCAAAGGCTTCGGTATCGAAACTGCTGACCTTGAAGAGTTTAAAGTAGAGATTCGCAAGAATATGGATCGCGAGCTGGCTCGTGCAATCCGTAACCTGACTAAGCAGCAAGTGATTGCTGGTTTGCAGGAAACCAACAGCATTGAAGTGCCTAAAGCACTGACTGATCAAGAAATTGATCGTCTGCGTCAGCAAGCTGTTCAGCAGTTTGGTGGCGGTCAGCAGTTAGACGCAAGCATGCTTCCTGCTGAGTTGTTCAAAGAACAGGCAGAGAAGCGTGTTGTGGTTGGCTTGCTAATGAATGCAGCCATCGAAGCAAACGACCTTAAGCCGTCTGACGAAAAAGTTGAGCAGTTGATCGAAGAAGTTGCTTCTTCTTATCAAGATCCTGATCAGGTGCGTGAATATTACCAGACTAACCAGCAGCAACGTGCTCAAGTTGAAGCGCTCGCGTTGGAAGATCAGGTAGTAGAGAAGGTAATGGCAGCGGCTGAAGTTAGCCAGGTTGAGTCAACTTATGAAGAAATTGTTCGCATGGCGAACCAATCTGCGTAAGAACTTACCATTCATACCTGACATTTGGCCAATAGATGGCTAAACTCAAAGACAGTCGCTACCCTTAGGGTACGGCTGTTTTTTTTTACCTCTTGTCAGGGAGTGCAGGGTCGAATGTTTGACTCCATTAAGCAACAATCAGAAATAATCGAGACCAATGCGCTGGTACCTATGGTTGTAGAGCAATCTGCACGTGGTGAGCGTTCATATGACATTTATTCGCGTCTGCTTAAAGAGCGCGTGATTTTCCTAGTTGGCCCAGTTGAAGATCATATGGCCAATCTAGTAGTGGCTCAGCTGTTGTTCCTTGAGTCGGAAAATCCAGACAAGGATATTCATCTTTATATCAATTCGCCGGGCGGCTCGGTCACTGCGGGGATGTCTATCTATGACACCATGCAGTTCATTAAGCCCGACGTCAGTACTATGGTGATTGGCCAGGCGTGTTCAATGGGTGCATTCCTATTGGCGGCAGGTGCCGAAGGTAAGCGTTTTAGTGTACCTAATTCACGTGTGATGATTCACCAGCCAAGTGGTGGTGCTCAGGGGCAGGCGACGGATATTCTTATCCAAGCTGAAAACATCCAGAACACAAAAGATCGCTTAAATCGCATTATGGCTCAGCATACGGGTCAGTCATTAGAGAAAATTATTGCCGATACAGAGCGTGATAACTTTATGGATGCCGAGACTGCCAAAGAGTACGGACTGGTTGATGAAGTCCTGACAAAACGGGCATAACGAAATATTCCACGTGAATTTCCTTTGGCGGCTTGAAATAGCCGCCAAAAGGTACCATCTTGTGAACATACAATAAGTAAGACTACGAGGCAGTCGAATGACCGACGATACAAAAGGCAAAGGTGACGACAGCGGAAAGCTGCTCTACTGCTCATTTTGCGGTAAGAGCCAGCATGAAGTTCGTAAACTTATTGCTGGTCCCTCGGTGTTTATCTGTGATGAATGTGTCGATCTCTGTAACGACATTATTCGTGAAGAAGTACAGGAAGCCGAGAATAAAGGTAGTTCAGACGCTCTGCCGACTCCGCAGGAGATCAAAGCGACACTGGATGAATACGTTATTGGCCAAGATAAGGCCAAGGTGGTTCTTGCCGTAGCGGTATACAACCATTACAAGCGCTTGCAGCATCAAGGCGGCAAGACGGGCGTAGAGTTGTCCAAGAGTAATATTTTGCTGATCGGCCCAACGGGTAGCGGTAAGACCTTATTGGCTGAGACGCTGGCTCGTTTATTAAACGTGCCATTTACGATTGCAGATGCCACCACGCTAACCGAAGCCGGTTATGTGGGTGAAGATGTTGAAAACATCATTCAGAAGCTATTGCAGAAGTGTGATTACGATGTAGATAAAGCCCAGCGTGGCATCGTTTATATTGATGAAATTGATAAGATTTCACGTAAGTCGGACAACCCATCCATTACTCGTGATGTATCAGGTGAGGGCGTACAGCAGGCCTTACTGAAACTGATCGAAGGGACGGTGGCTTCGGTTCCTCCACAAGGCGGGCGTAAGCACCCTCAGCAAGAGTTCTTGCAGGTGGATACATCCAACATCTTGTTTATCTGTGGTGGTGCGTTTGCCGGCCTAGATAATATTATTCGTGATCGTTCTGAGAAGAGCAGTATTGGTTTCTCGGCCACGGTTAAGGGTAAAAAAGACGAGAAATCTGTCGGTGATGTGTTACGTGAAATTCAGTCGGGCGATTTGGTGAAATTCGGTTTAATCCCTGAATTTATTGGTCGCTTGCCTGTTGTGGCAACACTTGATGAACTCGATAAAGATGCCTTGGTTCGTATTTTAACTGAGCCTCGTAATTCTCTGGTACGCCAGTATGAGCGCTTGTTTGAAATGGAATCTGTGGAACTTGAGTTCCGTGATGCAGCGTTAGATGCTGTAGCAACGTTGGCCATGGAACGTAAAACAGGTGCTCGTGGCCTGCGTACGATTCTTGAGTCTGCATTGCTTGATAGCATGTATCGCGTACCATCTGAAGAGCATGTATCTAAGGTCGTGATCGAAGATACGGTTATTCGTGGTGAGGCTGATCCTATCCTTATCTACGAAAGCAGCGATGTTGGTAAAGTCTCGCCAGACGACGACTGAGTCACATATCTGCTGTGATTGTTAGATAAAAGGAGCCTAGTGCTCCTTTTATCGTTTCTGTGACTTGTATTCCCCTCCGAGCGCCCCCAGTATCTTTGTATTGTCATCATAATTTCATCAGGTAGGTATTATGTCCCGTCAGACTCTTCCTTTGTTACCTCTACGCGATGTCGTTGTTTTTCCTGCAATGGTCATTCCTTTATTCGTTGGTCGTGAAAAATCCATCCAAGCGCTTGAAGAAGCAATGGAAGGCGACAAGCGCATCATGTTGGCCGCGCAGCGAGATGCTGCTGATGACGCTCCTAGTCTCGAAGGCATGCATGAGATTGGTACGGTGGCCACCATCTTACAGCTGCTAAAACTTCCTGATGGCACTGTAAAGGTGTTGGTGGAAGGGGATGTCCGTGCTCAGCTTAATGAGTTGTTGGATGAGGGCGATCTTTTCCGTGGTGAAGTGACTCTTCAAGATGAAAATGACTTGAATGACCGTGAAAACGAAGTGTTACTGCGTTCTTTAACTGGCCACTTTGAACAGTACGTGCAGCTGTCTAAAAAAGTACCCAGTGAAGTACTTTCAACGATCTCTTCGATTGAAGATGCTAGCCGCTTGGCGGATACCATTGCTGCGCATTTGTCGCTCAAACTTGATGAAAAGCAAGTTGTGCTTGAACTGCTTGATCCAAAAGAGCGTGTTGAGCATTTGATGGAGGTCATGGAATCAGAGATTGATTTGCTTAAGGTTGAGAAGCGTATTCGCGGCCGAGTTAAAAAGCAGATGGAAAAAAGCCAGCGCGAGTACTACTTGAATGAGCAAATGAAAGCCATTCAAAAAGAACTTGGTGATTCTGAAGATGGCAGTAATGAATTTGAAGAACTGACCAAGCGTATTGACGACGCTGGAATGACCAAGGAAGCGAAAGAAAAAGCCGACGCTGAAATGAAAAAGCTGCGCATGATGTCGCCGATGTCTGCGGAAGCATCGGTGGTGCGTGGTTATCTTGATTGGTTGGTTAACCTTCCTTGGAAAAAGCGCAGCCGTGTGAATAACGATATTGCCAAGGCGAGCGAAATTCTGGATGCCGATCACTTTGGCTTGGAAGAAGTTAAAGAGCGCATTCTCGAATATCTCGCGGTTCAAAGCCGTGTGAAGAAAGTGCGCGGGGCAGTGCTGTGTTTGGTTGGGCCGCCGGGTGTGGGTAAAACATCACTGGGTAAATCAATTGCACGCGCCACTAATCGTCAGTTTGTTCGTATGGCCCTAGGTGGTGTGCGTGACGAAGCTGAAATTCGTGGTCATCGTCGTACCTACATTGGTTCAATGCCGGGTAAATTGGTTCAGAAAATGAGCAAAGTAGGGGTGAAGAATCCACTCTTCTTGCTTGATGAAATCGATAAAATGGGCATGGATAATCGCGGTGATCCTGCGTCTGCTTTGCTTGAAGTTCTCGATCCTGAGCAAAATACCGCATTCGCTGATCACTATTTAGAAGTCGATTACGATCTGTCGGACGTTATGTTTGTGTGCACGTCAAACAGTATGGATATTCCTGGGCCGCTTCTGGATCGTATGGAAGTTATTCGTATTCCTGGTTACACCGAAGACGAAAAAGTAAATATTGCTCGTCGTTACTTGTTACCTAAGCAAATCAAGATGAACGGTTTGAAAGACGGCGAAATAGACGTGTCTGATGATCGGTTGCGTGAAATTATTCGTTACTACACCCGTGAAGCCGGTGTGCGTGGTCTAGAGCGCGAAGTCGCTAAATTATGCCGCCGAGTTGTGAAGGCCAATATGTTGGATAAAACCAACGCAGCCAAAGAAATTTCTGAAGAGCTACTGGAAGAATATCTGGGAGTTCGTAAATGTTCTTATGGCTTAGCGGCCGCAGACAATCAAGTAGGGCAAGTCACGGGCTTGGCTTGGACGTCTGTAGGTGGTGAATTGCTAACGCTAGAAGGCGCTGCAACGCCGGGTAAGGGGCGTATTATTAAAACCGGTAAGCTGGGTGAGGTAATGCAGGAATCGATACAGGCGGCGCTTACCGTGGTTCGTTCGCGTGCTGCAGGCATGGGGATCGCAGACGATTACTTCGAAAAACACGATTTGCACATTCACGTGCCTGAAGGCGCAACGCCAAAAGACGGCCCAAGCGCGGGTGTGGGTATGGTAACGGCGCTGGTATCCGTTATGACGAGCATTCCAGTGCGCGCTGATGTCGCCATGACCGGTGAGATTACCCTGCGTGGTAAAGTGTTAGCGATTGGTGGCTTGAAAGAGAAACTGCTGGCGGCACATCGTGGTGGGATTAAAACGGTCATTATTCCGAAAGAAAATGAAAAAGACCTACGAGATATCCCAGATAAGATTAAAGCGGACCTTCAAATCTTGCCTGTTGACTGGATTGATGAAGTTTTAGATGTAGCGTTAGAAAGCAAGCCAGAGGCAATAATTGGTGAAATTTTAACCACAGATGAGTCTAAGACAAAAAAAGATGATGCAGGTAGAGCAAGTACGCACTAGGTTGCTTGACGGTATCTGGACGAGTTGGTATAAAACGTCTCTCTCGGGTTTCTGTGGCGATTGTCCAGTCGCACGTCAAAACTAAAGATTTATGGATGCTATAAGGGGATAATTGTGAACAAGTCTGAATTGATTGATGCTATAGCAGCTTCTGCTGACCTGCCTAAAGCGGCTGCGGGTCGTGCGTTGGATGCAATGATTGAGAGCATTGGTGGTGCTCTAAAAGAAGGTGATCAGGTAGCGCTGGTTGGCTTTGGAACGTTTTTAGTTAAAGATCGCGCTGCACGTACAGGTCGTAATCCACAGACTGGTGCGCCGATTGAAATTAAAGCTGCGAAAGTACCGGGCTTTAAGCCAGGTAAAGCGTTAAAAGACGCTGTAAACTAAGCAGCTAGAAGGGTTACGGACCGGTAGTTCAGTTGGTTAGAATACCGGCCTGTCACGCCGGGGGTCGCGGGTTCGAGTCCCGTCCGGTCCGCCAGAATAAAGCGCATCCTTGATGCGCTTTTTTCGTGTTAGATGCAGTGATGTTAGGCCGTACCGAAAAATAATATATACATACGATTGCCTCAACGGCTAATTCGAATTCAGGTTTGTTTGTCAAACAACAAGCAAACCCTAGGGAGGAAATATGTTGCAGACCATGCGTAACAACGCGCAGGGCATGATCGCTAAGGTTATTGTTGGTTTTATAATTGTCGTCTTTGCGCTTTTTGGTGTTGAAAGTATCGTCAATCTTGGTGGTGGTGAGCAACCCGTTGCCAAGGTAGGCGACTACGAAATATTTAAAGCGGATGTTCAAAACAAAGTGGCTGAGCAAAAAGCTCAATTACGTCAGCAGTTTGGTGAACAGTACGACGAGAGTTTATTCAACGAACAACTTTTAGAGCAATCAGCTCTTGAACAGCTTGTGAACGAAAAAGTTGCGCAAACTCAGGCCGATGAAATGGGGCTTTACGCATCAACGGCTGTGATTGATCAAATGATTATGAACACACCGTCTTTTCAGTCTGGTGGTCAATTTGATGCCGAGCAGTTTAAGCTGATCTTGCGTATGAATAACATGTCTGTTCTTCAATATCGTGCTCTGTTGGCTGATAGCATCAAACAGAATCAAATGCGTTCTGCATTCATGCTTTCTACCATTGAGACTCCATTTTCAGTGAAGCAACAACAGGCACTGGATAATGAGCAGCGTCAATACTCATTCGCTACTTTCGAATCTTCGGCGTTTAAGGCGAACGTTGAATTAAGCGAAGAAGAGATAGAAGCGGCGTATCAAGAGAACCTAGATCGCTATCGCAATCCAGAAAAAGTAAAAGTTAAGTATGTTTTACTGGCTAAAGATACGTTTGTTGGTGAGCAAGAAGTTACCGAAGAAGATTTAGACATTGCCTACTCTGATTTCGCTCAAGCGGAAGAAGCCAAAGAGCAGCGTGAAGCAAGCCACATCTTATTTGATACCAGTAGCCGTTCTGAAAGCGACGCGATTGCTTTAGCTGAAGAAGCGATTGCTCGTATTAATGGTGGTGAAAGCTTTGCCGACGTAGCCAAAGATATGTCTGATGATTCTGGTTCTGCTGACATGGGTGGTTCCTTGGGTATCAATGCACGTGGCGCATTCGATCCTGCATTTGATGACGCTTTATTCGCATTAGAAGAAGGCAATATCAGTCAGCCTGTTGTGTCTGAATTTGGTGTTCATGTTATTAAAGCCAATAAAGTGATTGCGACTGAGGTTCCTTCGTTGGATGACGTTCGTGAAGAGCTGACCGCGGCAGTTAAGGCTGAAAAAGCGGGCTTCTTGTTGGCTGAACGTAATCAAGAATTGGCAAACACAGCCTTCTCTGCAGAAACCATTGAAGAAGTGGCCAGTGCTTCTGGCTTAACCGTTCAGGAATCAGACTTGTTTAGCTTGGCTTCAGGGGTTGGTGTTGCTTCTAACGACAATGTTCGTCGTGCGGCATTTGAAGACAATATGAAGCTTGACCGTGAAGTTAGTGATCTGATCGAAACGGCTGAAGGTTCTGTTGTCTTCACGGTTGCTGAGTACGTTGAAGCCAAAGCGAAGCCACTTGAAGAGGTTCGTGCTCAAATCGTTTCTCGTTTGACCAATCAGAAAGCTTTAGAGTTAGCGAAAGCAGATGCTGAAGCGGCTAAAGAGTCTGGTGAAGCAACCTGGTCTCAGGCAAGCGGTACTGTGCGTCAGGCAACTGATGCTCCTCGTGCGGTGCACCAGAAGGCATTCTCACTTGTCGTGGGTGAAACCGAGCTTGTATCTACGACAACCGGTTTTGCGGTGGTTCGCGTAGATAGTATTGATCAAAAATCGTGGGAAGAAATGGCCGTTACCGAAGAGTTAACTACCTCGGTACGTAACCAGAATGCCCGTGATGATATGATTAGTTTCCAAGCGTGGTCTAAGGCGAATACAACGATCGAGTAATCGTTTGCCGTTAGTCTCGTGGCTGACGGTTTTGTTTTAGACAGGCATACAAAAAAGGCGGTATCAGCTAACTGATACCGCCTTTTTTATTGAGATTTCTTAGGCTTTTGCGTCGTTGTCTTTAGTGTCGTTGTCTTCCATATCTTCTGCACTCATGGCACAGGTATTAAAGCCGCCATCGACGTAAATATTTTGAGCCGTGACACCGGATGCCATATCGGAGCATAAGAACACCGCCGTATTGGCCACTTCTTCTGCAGTGATATTGCGCTTAAGCGGAGCACGATCAGCATTTTTCTTGAGCATCTTGCGGAAGTTTTTAATCCCTGACGCTGCCAGCGTTCTGATTGGGCCTGCAGACACCGAGTTCACGCGAATCCCTTCAGCACCAACAGAGCCAGCCATATAACGAACGGCGGCTTCAAGGGACGCTTTAGCAAGGCCCATCACGTTGTAGTTTGGTAGCGTTTGCTGTGACCCGTGATAGGTTAGGGTCAGCATGGCGCCATTTCGGTCTTGCATCATAGGGCGCGCTTCTTTGGCTAGGGCGACAAAGCTGTATGCACTAATGTCATGAGCAATACGGAAGCCTTCTCGACTCGTGGCGGTGAGGTAGTCGCCGTCTAATTCTTCACCAGGTGCAAAGCCTACAGAGTGAACAAGAATATCAATGCCGTCCCACTTTTCTTTCAGTTCGGAAAAGACATTCGCAATTTCTTCATCGGAAGATACGTTACAGGGAATGCAGATGTCTGAGTTCCATTGTGCGGCCATTTTCTTTACACGCTCACCCAGCTTTTCACCTTGATAGGTGAAGGCTAGTTCGGCACCTTCTCGATGAAAGGCTTCGGCAATGGCGTAGGCGATGGAGAGCTTGCTGGCTACGCCAACAATCAGTGCTTTTTTTCCGCTAAGAAGTCCCAATGGTGGATCCCTTTATTATTGAGTTAGATTGGCCGGATAAAAAATCACTCCGGGGGTGTCTTCGCTGTTACGTGTCGGTTTATCTAGTGTTTTTGCTTTACGTTTTCGATCAATGGATATCATCCCACCACGAATGGCATCAAAGGGTGAAAACCAGTCTTTATTTCCGGTGGCTACTTTAGGATTGGGCAGTTTAATCCAGTCCCAGTATGCATAATGATGATATGGAATGTCATAAATAACGGCAACTGACTTATCCGCCAGAGAAAAAGAAAACAATCGTTGCCAAGACATCGTAGCCGTTGGCGGAATGATAATCAGAGCAGCATCGTAGTTGCCGGTGCGAATAGCTAGTTCATATTGATCGTTGCTGAGCGCCTTTGCTTTGTTAACAGACGCTAGCCATGAAAACTCATTGTTATTTGGATAAATTAATTCAATATCAAGTGTTGTTTCCTTGGCCGGAGTAAGGCCTTGCTGCCGCCGCTCTAATTGATTTTTTAATTGTTGAAATGTTGTTGGAGAAACGCGTTCGTCAGCGATTAACATGACCTGATCTGGTGTGTCTAAGGCGATACTGGCACGAGATATTTGATAGTTTACGGCAATTTTTTCTAACCAAGGAGACGTCATGGCTGTCGAATGGCTGCTTTCAATGAGATCAACCGAGCCCTCGGCAAAACGTTTAAACGTTTTGGGTGAGCTTTCTATCATGCTGACTTCTGCCAGAGTAAAACGCTTGGCTAGATACCGTTGTGAGTTCCCCCACCAATCCTCAATACGTTCAAATAGTACGGCGTCATCATCGAGTTTAATGGGAGCGTATGGGCCAGTCACTGGCTCTGGAATCGGTTCTTGTGCGGGGATGATGGCTAGCTCACTACTGCCCGGCCAGTAGTGGCCAGATTGGTAATGATGTGAAGGCATTGGACGCAATGTTAATAGTAATGATCTAGCATCAAGAGTGTTGGGATTTATTAAGTTAGACGCGGAATTAAATAAAGGTAGCTTATAGTCTATTGAAAAATGGCTTGGGTCATAGACGGTAATGGCTGAGATTGTGTCGTCGATCAATTGGCTCTGATACGGTGTCATTCGTCGTGGGTCGGTGAGAAAAAACAAGGTAAATGCAATATCAGCAGACGTGACGGGGATACCATCCGACCAGAGCGCTTGCTCGTCAATGCGGTAATAGAATCGTTGTGCTTCAGCATCGTGGTACCAGTGCGACGCCAGCATTGGAATCAATCCGCCTTCGATAGGGTGTATCCCAAGCAAGGGGAGGTTAAGGCTTTCCAGTACTGGGGTTAGTGCATTAGGCGTTCCCGGACCAAATCGACGCCAGTTGTCCGGAAGTTGCCCTATGACGCTAGTGAGTCGCCCGCCAGAAGGTTGCCTGCTGTTCCAAGTTGGTAAGTCATTTCCATCTTCCCATTGTACGCTGTCTAGCTGTTCTGAGCTTGCTTGGTTCACCGCTGGCGCAGCACTGCTTATAGGTATCACTAACGCCAACAAAAACGTCAGCAGTAGTGAATGAAAAAAGATCGACTTACTTGGTAACGTCAACATAGAGCGTTAGGCTCTGCCCCGGTTGTAGGTATTTGCGACGTGCGGTGTTTGAGTTCCAGCGCTTCACGTCAGAAACGTTGACATTGAAGCGATTCGCAATCGAGCTTAGGTTGTCACCACTTCGTATCTGGTAGTGCACCTTACGAACGACTTGGCGATCTTTTGTGTCATTCGTTGTCCAGATTACAAGGCGCTTACCAACAGTAAGTGGGTCGCCGGGAGCCATGCCATTCCAGTTGGTAAGTTTATTGACTGAGGTGTCGTGTAAGCGCGCAATTTTCCAAAAGCTATCACCTGACTTTACATAGTAATCAATGCGTTTTGATTGGTTGCTGGTGCGCCCACGGAGTTGGCGTTTTTCTAAGCGTTTATCAAGGCTTAAGCTGTATTCACTGCCTCCCTTCATTGCAGAAGGAATCATCAACTCTTGCCCCGGAAAAATAACATCCGATGACAGTTCATTTGCGCGACGGAGCACACTGACGGTGGTTTCGTGTTTATCTGCGATGATAATAAGATTATCGCCACGTCGTACCTTGTAGCGATCCCAACGCATACGCTCTGTAGGATCAAGTAAACTCAAATTAGTACCGAAGGTTTCAAGCTTATCCGCAGGGACAAGTACTTCATGAGGCCCATCAGGGTGTGTGGCCCAGTGGTTGTACTGTGGGTTTAAGCGATAAATTTCGTCAATCTCGCTCTCTGCTAATTCAGCGACCTGAGCCAGATCAATTTGGCCTTGAGTATCAGCCACGGCGAAGTAAGGCTGGTCCAGTACCGGAGACCATTCAAGATTATAGTTCTCACGTTGTTTTAGCAGTTTCGCCAAGGCGATCAGTTTAGGCACATAAGCCCGCGTTTCTTTCGGTAGGTCAAGGTGCCAGAAGTCGGTAGGAAGACCTTTCTTCTTGTTTTTTCTAATGGCTTTGTTCACGGTGCCCGCGCCGGAATTATAACTGGCAAGCGCTAACATCCAATCACCATCAAAGCGCTTTTGTAAGCGATCAAGATAGGTTAAGGCTGCATTGGTAGAAGCGCGAATGTCCCGGCGACCATCATGCCACCAATCTTGTTTTAAACCGAACATATGGCCAGTGGATGGAATAAACTGCCAGACACCCGAGGCACGTCCGTGACTGTAGGCAAATGGGTCAAAGGCGCTCTCAATAAATGGCAGTAGTGCTAACTCGCCCGGCATACCTCGCGCTTCGACTTCCGCGCTGATATGGAACAGGTAACGCTGGGCACGCTCAGACACTTTTTTAACGTGCTGCGGGTGCCTAACAAACCATGACAGGTGTTTGTCTACTCTTGGGTTGTCCACGTTATTTGTGAGCGCTAAGTTATGAATGATTCTTCCCCAAACGTCCGGAGTAGGCGCATCAACTATTGTGTTTTCAACTTGGGCGGTGGAAAGCTCCGGCCCAGAATCTTGTGTGTCGTCTAAATTTTCTGAGGTCGATATCGCTTGAGCATTATTAGCGACATCGATATTTTGTGTAGGATCCTGGTTTGGAATCATGCTACATGCTGACAGAACACTGGCCAGCAGACATACTTGCGTTAACTTCATACAATGACAATCTGACTACGTAAGCATGTAATCTTAGCAACATAGTCAGCATAATTCATGCCCGGAAGGCGAAAGACGTTATATGAAACAAGCATTGCGGATAAAAACTCAGATTCAAAAGGCGTGGCTGTCGCGTCCTGACACTCAGCGCCTAATGGCACTGGAGGGTGGTTGGTTATCGGAGTGGGTAGGGCAGCTACACGGACGCCATTTGTTGTACGCCGGTGTTGATCAAGACCCTAAGTTTTTAAACTGCACTCCCACACAGCATTGCTTTCGAGTTGGGTTGCCGTGGCAAAAAGACTTGGTTGACGTTCAAGCGCATATTCAGGATGCAGACTGGCCGTTTGCTGATGAATCTATCGACGTCACTGTGTTGCAGCATGCTTTAGATATGACTAATCGCCCTCACCAATTAATCCGAGAGGCCACAAGAAGCTTAGTGTCTGGCGGATATCTGATTGTTGTAGGTTTTAATCCGGCGTCGTTGTGGGGCGGTGTGCGTTGGCTTAGAACACTATCAACTGAGCTGCCTTGGGTTGCAAACCCCGTTGCTCATAGCCGCCTCAGTGATTGGCTGATGTTGCTGGATTTCAGAATTGAGAGCCTAACGACCGCTGCACATATATGGCCGTTGAATGTCGGCTCCGAATCGCTCAGTCGTCGCATTGACCGGGTTGTGGCGGGCAACGCCCTGATTCCCGGGAATACCTACATATTGGTCGCAAGAAAAACCGTTGCGGGTATGACGACTATTCGGCCACGAAAACGTATCATGCCGGAACCGCGTTTAGGGTTTGCGATGCCTGCTGCGCGCGAGCCTATGACTCGGCTTGACGCTCAGTTAGAAACCCTGTCAGTCGACTGAATCAGTCAGTGAAAAAATGAGTCAGAAAATGATAAGCACCAAAAGTGATGAAATCGAGTTAAAGAACACATGAAAGTAGAGTTGTACACAGATGGAGCCTGCAAAGGCAACCCGGGCCCCGGAGGTTGGGGAGCTTTGTTGCGTTACGGCAAAAACGAAAAAGAGTTGTTTGGTGGCGAAAAAGACACCACCAATAATCGGATGGAATTAATGGCGGCCATCGAAGGCTTAAAAGCGTTGTCGAGAGCGTGTGATGTTAGTTTGACGACGGATTCTCAATACGTAAAACAAGGCATTAATAGCTGGATGGCTGGCTGGAAAAAGAACGGCTGGCGCACAGCATCCAAGCAGCCCGTAAAAAATAAAGATTTATGGCAGGCGCTTGATAAAGAATGCCAGCGGCATAATGTCGAATGGCATTGGGTCAAAGGGCATGCCGGGCACGAAGGGAATGAACGAGCTGACATGCTCGCAAATCGCGGCACAGAAAAGGCGATGAAATGAGACAAATAGTACTGGATACAGAAACTACCGGTATTGGTGAAGGGCACCGTATTATCGAAATTGGTTGTGTGGAGCTAGTTAAACGAAAGCTCACAGGGCGGCATTTTCATGTTTATGTGAACCCTCAGCGTGCGATCGATGCTGAAGCTGCTGAAGTTCATGGTATGACCAACGAATGGCTGGAAGAGCAAGGCGCGCCGGTGTTCTCTCAAATAGCTGATGACTTCCGCACCTTCATTAGCGGCGCTGAATTGGTTATCCACAATGCACCCTTCGATATTGGCATGATGGATGCGGAGTTTCGTCGGCTAAATATGTCGCCGACGCGTGAATTTTGTAGCGTGCTTGATACGCTCGTCATGGCACGACAGATGCACCCCGGTGCCAGAGCAAGTCTCGATGCACTGTGTAAGCGCTATGGTATCGACAACAGCCACCGAGAGCTTCACGGTGCCTTACTTGATGCTGAAATATTATCTGATGTCTATTTGATGATGACGGGCGGTCAAACAGATCTCGCCCTAGCCGTTGAAGATGATAACAAAGACGATGAAGTTGAACTTGATTTGGGGGCGGTTGATATTGATGCAGCAACGCTTCCTGTTATTAGGGCAACCGCTGCTGAAGTTGCGGCGCACGACGCGTTTTTAGATGTTATTGATAAAAAAAGTGAAGGCGTGCTTTGGCGTCAAAACTAAGCAAGATCAAGTCTTGTGTAAGAATGAGGTTGAGGCACAAGGTGCTAGAAACAAAAAAATAGAAACAAAAAAGGCGCCCAAGGCGCCTTTTTTGTTTTGTACTGTGTATCTGTCGTCATTACAAACAGAAAGTAACAGCTAGAAAGTTATAACCAGTGAGTTACTGCAAAGTAACCGATGGTGGTCATTACAATCATGTAAGGAAAAGCCATAATGACCATTTTACCGTAAGACAAACGAATCAAAGGAGCAATTGCTGACGTTAGCAAGAACAAGAAGGCCGCTTGCCCGTTGGGTGTTGCCACACTTGGTAAGTTCGTTCCGGTGTTAATTGCAGAGGCCAGTAACTCGAACTGTTCGCGACTAATGTTGCCAGCTACGAGGGCGTTTTTCACTTCTGAAATATACACAGTTGCAACAAATACGTTATCACTGATCATTGAAAGAATACCGTTCGCTAAGAAAAATACTCCCGGCTGATTCTCAATAGAGACATTGTCAGTGTTTAGAATCCAGTCAATGATAGGTGTGAACAAGTGTTGGGTATGAATCACCCCGACTACAGCGAAGAACACAACAAGCAGTGCGGTAAATGGCAGCGCTTCTTCAAACGCTTTACCAATCTGGTGTTCTTCAATGACACCATTGAATGCTGTCAAAAATACGATCACAGCAAGACCAATTAAGCCCACTTCCGCAATGTGCAGTGCAAGACAAACCACCAAAAATATCGCAACGCCACCTTGAACCCAAAGCTGTGCTTTGCGTTTTTGGGTCATACCTTTGTTTTCTTTATCGTTGAAGTCTTTCAATATCTTGCGGACATCATCAGGAAGTTCAGCGCCGTAATCAAACACCTTAAACTTCTCAAGCAGAGCACAAGTGATCAATCCGGCCACAAGAACAGGCATAGTGACAGGAGCCATCTGGATGAAAAACTCGGTGAAATTCCAACCAGCCACTTTGGCGATGAGTAAGTTCTGCGGCTCACCCACTAACGTACAGACACCACCTAAAGCAGTACCAACAGCGCCATGCATTAACAAACTGCGAAGGAACGCACGGAAATTTTCGAGGTCTTCTCTATGATGAGCTTTCAGCTCTTCGTCATTTGCGTGGTCGTGACCCGAGTTAAAGTCCTTTTCACTGGCAACGTGGTGATACACGCTATAGAAGCCAACAGCCACACTGATGAGTACCGCTGTCACCGTTAACGCGTCTAAAAACGCGGACAGTACAGCAGAGACAATAGAGAACAGTAGGGAAAGTGCTACCTTAGAGCGAACGCCAAGCAATATCTTGGTGAACAAGAAAAGCAGCAGGTCTTTCATAAAGTAGATGCCTGCCACCATAAATATCAGGAGCAAAAGCACTGGGAAGTTAGTCACGGTCTCGTGATAAACCACCTCTGGGGTGACGAGGCCGAGGGCAATCGCCTCAATAGCCAGTAAGCCGCCGGGCTGAAGTGGGTAACACTTGAGCGCCATGGCGAGTGTGAATATGAACTCGAGAATCAATATCCAGCCAGTAACTACAGGGCCTGCAGTGTATACGAGAACAATATTTGCGAGTAAAAAACCTATGATGGTTTTTTTGTACCAAACAGGCGCATTACCAAGAAAGTTATTGATAAAGGCGCCGGAAATCGTCGTGGGCATATAAATATTCCTTATAAAGCGGTTGTACGACGGGCCAGCACTGTAATTTGTTTGTACTGAAAAGCAACAAAATAAGTGCTGAAATAGTTTATTTGGACCGTTAGTGGCGATAATCTGATCGTTTGTCAGGTTTGCGCTCGTACAGCTATCTCAGGCAGTATAGTTGAATTATAGAAAGGCGTTTTAAAGGCTTAGCGATTTTTAATAGCTGACGTTAGAATGCCGGTAACGATAAAAAGAAGAGCTGAAATGGCAGACATGAATACCGAAAATGCTCCCAACCAATTGGCCTCATCACTACATGTAGTGCGTGGAGAAATTGAAAGTGCACTCGATCACGCTGCAGTGCAGTTAGATAATTACTCAGCAGATGGTGATAAGGAAAGCCTGAAGGTATTTCTCGAAGAGATTCGCCAGCTGCGCGGAACTTTCAAGATGTTAGATTTTCGAGCAGGGGAACGCCTCTGTGAAGAACTAACAGAAACTGTTCGCTTGAAAATCAACGACGAAGCAACCGCCTCATTACTGGATGCCTGTACTCGTGCCGTAATGTACATGAAACGTTATATTGAGTTTGTTATGGCCGGCCAGGCGGTAGCGCCTTCTTTATTAATACCCACGATTAATCAGGTGCGTCGTGAACGTCGCGACAAAGCGCTGCCTGAAGGGTATTTCTTTGTAAATAATCTACGCCCTCGTGTGACCATGCCTTCAGGGGCTGAAGCCGTTGCCATACCTTACCGCCGTGTTCGACAGATGGTTCAGTTAGGGTTGTTAGGGTTAATCCGTGGTGCAGGTCGTCGTGGTCCGCTGCAAGTGTTACAGCGCGCGGTTGACCGAGTTGAGGTAGCTAGCCGTGGGACGCACTCATGGTTGTTCTGGCATGTTGTCGATGCGTCATTGGATGCGTTAGGTCAGGATGATTTTGACATGACGACATCGCGGATAGCGATGCTGGGCAACCTAGATCGCTTGGTGCGTGAGCTGCAGTCAACCGATGGGGCCGCGTTTCAAACTCAACCATCCGACGCCTTATTAAAAGATTTTCTTTATATCGTGGGATTGGCGGAACCTGAATCAGACAAAGTACGTAATGTGCAGGCCAGCTTTAAACTTGAAAACCACCTGCGTGAAAAATCCCTACGAGTATCGCGCAATAGCCTAGGCGGGCCAGATCAGTCCGCACTCTTGTCGTTTGCGCGGGCGCTTCAGGATGAAATTGAATCGCTAAAAGACATCATTGATCGTAGCCAGCGCAACCCAGATTTTGCCGCCAGTGATGATGAAATGATCTCGCGCCTTGAGCGTATCTCTGACACCTTAATGATGGTCGATATGAATCCTGCGGCTGAGCGCGCTGACTTAGTGATTCGACAAATTCGTACTGGTAACTCAGATGTAAACGCGATCGCTGATGAGATTATCCGAATAGAACAAGATGTTCAGGCAATCACTCAAAACAATCGTTTAACCGATGAGCGCTTAATAGACCCGGTGACGTTAAAAGAATCCAACATTGCGGTAATCTCTGAATCTGTTACTGCGCTCGTGATGGTGAAGCGTGCCGTTGCTGCGTATGTCGACAGTGGCGACAAACTGCATGTTAAAAACGTGGGTAAGAGTCTGCATGATGTTAGTGGTGCGGTAGTATTCCTTGAGCGGTCAGAGTTAAGGGATATTCTATTGGAACTTGAAGAATTTGTAGGATACGGCGTACTTGAGTCGCGCGTACCGCCATCCAGTTCGGACTTAGATGCCTTCGCTGATGCGGTAACTGCCATCGAATATTATCTTGATACGTTCGACAGCCCCTCAGCGGGTGGGGAAGATGCGTTGCGTATGGCGACAGAAAGCATGGAGCACTTGAGAGCGGGTCATGCTGCAAACTAGCCTGACCATTATTGTCTCGCTGCTGATTCTAGCGGCGCTTGTTTGCATATTATTTTTGTGGGGGCGTAGCGGTTGGTTTGGCCAATGGTTACGAGGTACCGCCGGTTTTATATTGTTGGCCGCTTCTATTTGGTTAGCGTTTGTTGGCTGGGATCTTATGACGTATCGCTCGGTCATGAAGGAACGACCACTTGCCACTGTAAGTATCTATAAAATGGACGAGCAGGAATACGATCTAACCTTGGTGGATTCTGAGGGCAATGAGGATCGTTTTATCGTACGTGGCGATCAATGGCAGCTAGATGTTCGTATGCTGGTCTGGAGTGGGCCACTGTTAGCACTTGGTGCTGAGCCTTTGTATCGTTTTGATCGTTTGTCTGGTCGTTATTTGTCGTTAGAGCAAGAGCGAAATTCAGAACGAACGGTCTATGGTTTTAGTGATTCTGGCGGATTTGACGTTTGGACCTTCTTACGTAAGTTCGATACCTGGCTGGATGCTAATTTTGGTAGTGCTGTGTATATGCCTATGGAAAATGGTGCAGTTTACAGCGTTGTCACGACGAGTAAGGGTTTGGTTGCTAGGCCGGTAAATGATGTTGCTGTGGATGCGATCACCGGGCAGTGGTAATTTTGATTGCTACAGACAATAAAAAAAGCGGCCAATGGCCGCTTTTTTTTATTTCAACCTTGGTTGAAATTAAGCTGGGAAAAGTTCACCCAGCTTAGTTGCTAGCATCATGTCGCCTTCAACACGAAGCTGACCAGACATGAATGCCATCATGCCGTCCAGATCGCCAGACACGATACCTTGAAGGGTTTCGCTGTTCATGATCAAAGTAACGTTTGGATCGGTCGCTTCACCATCAACCACGTCACAAGTGCCGTCTTTAATGATTAAGTGATAGGTATCAGCATCTTCGATATTGAATTGGAAAACCAGATCCAGGCCTGCAGCAGCAGCTGGGTTGAATTTGGAGTTCATTTCTTGAATGAATTCAGCAGCAGATGACATAAAGATATCCTTCAGGTTGCTATTGTAATAAATACAGCGGTTTTAATAACTGGGCTAACAAGTCGTTAGCCTAAAAACGCTACCGCCCATGGTTGTCACAAAGGACTGCAAACACTCTATGTGTGCCATTGCGGGGTGTCAACGAAATTTCGAACGATTGTTTGAATTTCAGACGAGAGTAACCTGTCAGTTGCCCTAATACTTGCTCCTAGCCTGGTTTCAGTTATGCTGACTGGCTCAGAAATTCTCTCTTAAAATCTCTCATTAAAGGATACGTTTGTGGAGTTTATTGCAGACTACGGAAGCTTTCTTCTCAAAGTCGTGACACTAGTGGTCGCATTCTTAGTTGTTATGGGTAGCATCGTTGCAGTGGCTAGCCGTCAGAAGGGCAGCAACTCAGAAGGCGAGCTGAAAATAGACAAGCTTAATGACGAGCTAACCGACCATAAAGAACAACTAGAAGACGCGGTTTATTCAGAAACTGTATTAAAGCAGTTGGATAAAGACCGTAAAAAAGAAGACAAAATCAAAGCTAAGGCTGAGAAAAAAGCGGAGAAGAAATCCAAATCAGCGGCTGAACCGGCTGGAAAACGTGTTTATGTCATCGACTTTGATGGTGACATTAAAGCCAGCGACGTTGAGCTTATGCGTCGCGAAATCACTGCGATTCTGACCTTTGCTGAAAAAGACGACGAAATCGTCGTTCGCCTAGAAAGCGGCGGCGGTATGGTGCACTCGTATGGTTTAGCATCATCACAGTTAAAGCGTATTCGCGATAAAGGCATTCATCTCACCATTTGTATTGACCGTGTGGCGGCCAGCGGTGGCTACATGATGGCATGTCTAGCGGATCGTGTGGTTGCCGCGCCGTTTGCCATTGTTGGTTCGATTGGTGTGGTTGCGCAGCTGCCTAACTTCAATAAATTGCTGCGTAAAAATGACGTCGATTTTGAATTGTTCACTGCGGGTGAGTACAAGCGCACCGTGACCATGTTTGGTGAAAATACTGATTCAGCGCGTGAGAAGTTTCAGGCTGATTTAGAAGATACACATGAATTATTTAAAAACCACGTTAAGCACTATCGTCCTCGCGTAGACATCGAAGCCGTTGCAACAGGCGATATCTGGTATGGCCAACAGGCACTAGACCAAAAGCTGATTGATGAAGTGGGTACAAGCGACGATTATTTAGTGGCGGCATGTGAGCGTGCGGATGTCTATACCGTTCGCTATGAATACCGTAAAACCTTACAAGAGAAACTGGGTTTTGCGATTCAAGCCGGATTCGAGAAAGCAGCAACACGTGCGTTGACTGTGGTTCAAAATCAGATGCAAACCAAAGGGTAAACCATGACTTATCAAGCGTACTTTGTTGAAGAAGCAGAAACAGGCGTCACTGCCTCGTGGGTGTCTAAAGAAGATACTGATCTTCCCGAGGGTGATGTTCTTATTGAAGTAGCGTACTCGTCTGTCAATTACAAAGATGCGTTATCTGCTAATGGCAATCGCGGTGTAACTCGTGAATACCCACATACGCCGGGTATTGATGCGGCGGGCAGAGTGATTAGTAGCTCGGTTGATCAATATTCTGCCGGAGACGAAGTCGTTGTATTTGGTTATGACCTTGGTATGAACACCGCCGGTGGTTTTGGCCAAAAAATTCGAGTGCCTGCGTCTTGGGTGCTTAAAAAACCAAGCGGTTTAACCTTGGCAGAAACCATGTCTTGGGGAACCGCGGGCTTCACCGCAGCGCTGAGTATACAAAAGCTAGAACGCGCTGGCATTGTCCCGGAGAAAGGTCCGGTGCTTGTCACGGGTGCGACAGGTGGGGTTGGCTCTGTCGCCGTTGCTCTGCTGTCTAAGCTTGGTTTCTCTGTGGTTGCTGTATCGGGCAAAGCTGAACAAACAGAATGGCTGAAAAGCTTAGGTGCGGCAGAAGTCGTGTCCCGTGATACAGTTCTGGCGCTTAAAGGCAAAGCAATGGCTAAGCCGTTGTATCAAGCTGCGGTTGATACCGTTGGTGGTGATATGGTGTCAGCAATTATTCCTCAGTTGCAGCCGGAAGGCGCTATCACAACGTGCGGCATGATTGCTGGTGTTAAGTTCGAAGCGAGTGTATTCCCGTTTATCCTTCGTGGCGTGAGTTTGCTAGGTGTTGATTCAGTTGAAATCCCTCGTGCTGATAAACAATCCGTACTGGATAAAGCAGCAGGGCCTTGGAAACTAGAAGGTCTTGAAGCAATGACAACCGAAGTTGGCCAAAGCGGTTTGGCAGACGTGCTGGCGAAAGTACTTAACGGGCAGGGTACAGGCCGTTACCGAGTTAATCTTAATAAAGATTGACTGAGGTAGCCTGAACTAAGTGCAAAAAAAAACGGAGCCGCTAGGACACTGCTGCACCGCAGTTTTTAAACAATACTGTATCTGACAGCAAACAGCGCTTTCAATATTTAGGTCAAATGCCTCCCGATGGGAACTTAATCTTTTGCTAGAGGCCTTTGTACCTGATTGCCATGGATCGTGGAAATGTCGGTTTGCAGGAACATTAACCGACATTTCGGGCAGGGTAATATATCTCATCATATTCTGCGGCGGCACCAGAGTCGCAGAGAATGAGCGTTGCCATCCCCTTTTATAATCAAATAATTGATTCTCTCTTTCATGTTCCTAATCCCACTTGCTTTAAAACTAGGGCACCTCTGATTAATACAGTTACGGCTGCGGCTTTCAGGAAAGTAACAGTTCAAGGCGCTACTTAGATGGCATGGCGGGTCACGTCGATAAGTAGCAACACAGAAA
>NVWL01000046.1 GCA_002733645.1 Oceanobacter sp. | reverse complement strand
CGGCGTATTCTCGACAACCTCATCATCCATCACATCCAGAAAATAACGATATCGTTGCTCAAGCGATTTATGGTGCAGCATGATTAACCGCCTCTCCATAGATAAATAATGCTGCTCCGCCATATACACCCTCATCACGTAGAGCCATGGATATTCTTGCTTCTTATCATCCAACTCTTTCAGCGAAATCCAAACGCCCTCGCACGCCTGCACACACTCGATAGTTTCCTGCGACGGCGCACCTGTAATAAACGACGAGTAGCCAAATGCCGCGCTGTTTTTCGACATCAACCGAAGAATCACCTCTTTACCATTACTTAAATAATAACTCTTCACTACCCCCTCTGTGAGATACAACAAATGATAAGGCCTATCGCCTGCCCGAAAAATCACATCGCCTTTTTTAAACGTACGACGTTCTCCCAGTGATTGAAGTACAGGCAAGTACTCGTTTATTTCAACTTGGATTTTTGGAGTGATGTTAAACATGGGACTCGAGCTTTCAAGGCATTAAAAGCAGCAGCGTAACAGACTCAGGAAGGAAATATGGCCTACAAAATAAAAAGTACGAAGGGCTCTAACACGGTTCTATTTCTCAGGCTGACCCATCTCCTGATTGAAGCCATCAGCCTAACCGCTTAGTATTGCACTGTCGTTGTGTAACAACTTCTTTAAACGACTTTGAATATTCTGGACTGAATGGGAAAAACATAGGGACATGGCTGATTTTGAGTTAGAGGATAGTCAGGGGAATCGCTACCGCATTCGCCGTGGCGCAGGCCCACAGTTTTGGCACTCGGAGAATCTTGCAGGCGGAAGTACCCTCTTGGCCGATGAACTCTTATGTAATGTGCCTGTGAGTTCACTCGACGCGGCACACGATCACTTTTACAGCGATGTGCTGACCTCGTTGCCTAACCGCCAAAGCAGCCCTCAAGGCGCGCTGTCCGATGCGCTATCAAGCTCACACCTCACCATTGAGAAGATCGGCACCGCGCTGGTAATCAGCGACGACGTTCCCGACCCTCGAAACGAGTTAATCGTCAAAATTCGAAACGCTCTCGCTACCATTGTGGCTGGCGAGCGCGCCGAAGCCGCCATGCATACGCGCCTATTAGATGAAGAAAACACCCTCACCAAAAGCATGATCTACACCGGCGCATTTATGCAAGGCATAGGCTCCTCCGCCTGGGGCATGGTGGTATGGCTCAAAGAAGTCAGCGACGTCGTCAATCCTTTTGTAAAAATGCAGCATCATGCAAAAGCATTACAAGCCGCTTGGGAATCAGAAGACTTCAGCAAAACCTACGCTGACACCTATGTGAAAGGTGAGAAGCGCGAACTCGTCGAAGCATTGGGCTTTGACCCAACCACGATCACAGAACAACAGATCGACGAAGCCATGGCCATGACTAGCCTAGTCATGGATGACCCCAATGTTAGAGGCATGCTCTACCAGTTCACCAAAGACTACGCCGAAGCTCAGCACGCCATTGAAGTTACCAATGTTATCGGATCTGCGGTATTCGAAATCATCCTCGCCATCGTCATGGCCGCTGTTACCGGCGGCGTCGGTGTTGTCGCTGCGGTAGGCAGCAAAGCGCATTTGATTAAAAAATTCCAAAAGGTCGGGGATTTACTGCAAGACTTCGCGAAAGCAACACGCAGCCTGAAGAGACAAGCCAAGAAGCGTAAAACCAAAGGCAACCAGAATGCCGCCCTGCCGGTTGAAAAGGTTGAGGCGAAGAAGACCGATGCGCATGGGGCTGAGGATGGGAATATATCAGCTCAAAATGATCAAATACAAACAGTTGAATTCGAAGATATATATTCAAAAGCACCTGCAGCCAAAATAGAAATCGACTCGATAGCTGATGAAGTCGCAGCAAACCATGGCGGAACAGTAGCCAAAGCTCCTATTAAGTCCAAAGAAAGATCTATAGAGAAAATTATTAAAGAATACGAAGGTGACCCTTCTAAAATAAAAGATTTGGCACGAAATACAATTATCGTACCTCCTGAAAAAATAGATACTGTTGCGGCTGAATTAGCTCAACGAGGAGCCAAAGTCAAAGTAATTAATGGACGAGTAGACCCTCTTGGATATAGCGGTGTAAACTCAACATTGAAAACAGAGACAGGTATCACTGCTGAAATTCAAGTTAATAGTCCTGAAATGATATACGCAAAAGAGCCAGAATCCGTAGCTAGGAGTATACTGGGTGACGATTCTTATGAAGCAATATCGGAAAAGTCTTCAGCTCCCGGAGGTAAAGGGCATGAGCTATATGAGGAGTGGAGATCATTACCTGACGAAGATCCAGGCCGACCAATAATTGAAGCTCAGAGCAAAAGTTATTACGATTCTATTAGGAAATCTAATTATGCCGATTAAAACAGGCCCTTATCTTAATACCAAGGATATCTATATTGATTATTCTTTTGAAGAGGTCTTATTTCGACGAATGAGGTCGGATGGCTCTATATATAAAAAATTTTATGGTGAAGAAGAGTCTAAAAGACCATCTAGTAGCGATGATAAACTATATTGCGATGCTTTATTATATGGCAATGAAATTACAAAAGATGACTACGACAAAGGAGCTTGAATTGACTAAACTAGAGCAAGCAATAAAAATTGCATTAGAGGTACACTCAGGACAAGTTGATAAAGCTGGTGAGATGTATTTATTACACCCATTACGCCTGATGTTTAAGTTCCAAACGGAAGATGAGCGAGTTGTGGCTGTACTGCACGATGTGGTTGAGGATGGTGAAATTACTCTAGAGAATTTAAAGCTACTTGGATTTTCAGATTCTGTAGTAAATGCTATCGACTGTCTTTCGCGAAGAAAAGCCGAAAAATATGGGAATTTTATATCCCGATTATCCATTAATGAGATTGCTCGAAAAATAAAAATTGAAGATATTAAGGATAATTTAGATTTAACTAGATTGAATCATATTGGCGAGAAAGAATTAAAGAGGATAGAAAAGTACCACCATTCTTTGAAATTACTGGAGGGTGTTCAAGATTCAAGAGGGCAGAGTCGAATGCCACTAAGTTAAGGCCGCTTTCCATAGGATTTGAATGGTAAAATAGTTTCCAAACTAAAATTCATGATAATTAAATAGACACCCACCTTAATTTTGAAACAGAATCAGGTCATTTATCACCAACGCAATGGTTCAGTACGGTAACTCCTATAGTACTGGGGTAAGACGACTAAATATCGACTAAATAGACACCCACCTTAATTTTGAAACAGAATCATGTTATTTATCACCAACGCAATAGTTCAGTACGGAAGTTCCTATAGCACTGGGGGAAGACGCAGGATTTTCAATGAAAAGGTCGGATTTAAGACATGCTCAACACCAACAGATGCTGGTGTTCGCTTTAGAATGTGAGTTACAGAGTTCTACTAGCCGAATGCCGCTCTACACCGACTGAGTCCCGGTGACCTTTGATAATTTAAGCGCTACGTAAGCGCTGTTCGTTACCCGCAAAGGTCGCAAAGAATTTTTCGAAGTTTGAAGTCATATCCAACCATTGTGAATCATCAATTCCGAGTCGAAGCAAAATATTTTCGGCATTTTCTGAAATCGAAAAACCCCGGACAGTCAAACTAAGAAGAATGCCTGATTTTTTCATAAGGTCAATTCTGATAGCCTAAAGCATGAAACAAGAATCAGGAGGCGTATATGCCTAAACCAAGGAAGGAACTGATCTCGCTCGAAGCAACGCCCTATTACCACTGTGTATCTCGCTGCGTACGGCGTGCGTTTTTATGCGGGCACGATTCAGAAGGCCGAAGTTTTGAACATCGTCGAGGCTGGATTGAGCATCTACTCATAGAACAAGCTAAAGTCTTTTGTATTGATATTGCTGCTTATGCCGTGATGTCGAATCACTTTCACATCGTACTGCACGTCAACCAATCTAAAGCCCGTGAATTAACGGATTTAGAAGTAGTGCAGCGCTGGCATCAGCTTTATAAAGGGAGTGTTATTACTCAAAAATTTGAGCGCGGAGAAGACCTTTCTGAAGCTCAAGTAGCCATACTGGAAGACATTATTAAACTATGGCGTGATCGTTTAATAAGCATTAGCTGGTACATGCGAAGACTCAACGAAACCGTTGCTAGGCTAGCTAACGACGAAGACAACTGCACCGGCCATTTCTGGGAGGGCCGCTTCAAGTCCCAAGCATTACTCGACGAGAAAGCTCTCGCAGCCTGCATGGCTTATGTTGATTTAAACCCCATACGCGCAGCGATGGCTAAAACTCCCGAAGACTCGGCTCACACCTCAATCCAGAAGCGAGCTAAAAAAGCGAAAAATGCCTACTCGCCTAATCATCCACAACAGCAAGTGCCTGAACTGCTCAATTTTGCAGGTAATCCAAAGCAAGACATGCCCGATGGTATACCCATGCGGCTTACTGATTATTTAGACCTAGTTGACTGGACTGGCCGGCAAATAAGAGAAAATAAACGCGGCGCAATATCAGAAAGCGAACCCGCTATTATGGATCGCCTAGGCATAGACGCTGAGCACTGGCTCTACATTACACAAAACTTTGAATCAGAATTTAAAGGCATCGTTGGTGCCGTTGATGAAGTGAAATCCAAAATATCACTCTTCTGGGATCAGCAGCGAGAACGAAGGCGAACCGCCGGAATTCAGGCCTGTAAACTACGGCTTTCTTAACCCTACAAACAAATTTCAAAGCTACAACCCACATCAGAAACCTCTGAGACTAGGTCACATCTAAAAACTGTCTCTTCGTACGACAAAATAGTCGTTCCCCATAACTAAAATTAGCACTCCATGAAAAACTCTAGCGGTGAAATTCAACGCGAAATATCAATAGTGTTTTTCTTAATCAGACTGTCTTACTTATTGATAGCACTGGGGGAAGACGCCGGATTTTCAATAAAAAGGTCGGATTTAAGACATGCTCAACACCAGCAGATACTGGTGTTCGCTCTAGAATGTGAGTTACAGAGTTCTGCTAGCCGAAAGCCGCTCTACATC
>NVWL01000045.1 GCA_002733645.1 Oceanobacter sp. | reverse complement strand
CGTCCGGTCGCTCGCCTCTCGTCCCCGGGCGTCGGCCATTGCGATAATCATTGTCGCGGTAGCGGCCGCGTCTGCCGTCCCGGGCGTCATCGCGGTCGCGATTTCGCCAGTCAGCCCGCTGGCCGCGGTGGTGATCGCGATCCCTGACGTGACGACCGCCATAGGCAGCACGCTGTCTTGCCCAATAGCGGCGGTCATGGGCGCGCATCGCGTGACGTCGTCCACCGCGATCGAAAACATAGACACCATAGCCGGGGTAATAATATTGATCGTACCAGCCACCGCCATAGCCGATATTGGCGAAGCCATAGCCATAGTCGCAGGCATAATAGTCGTCGAATGGCGCGTAGGGATCGCAGTCATAGCGCTGATTATTGACATAACCGTCGCCGTAATAGCCGGTACCGCCGTACATACAGCCTCCCAAGCCTAACAGAGCCCCGGCGGCTATGGTGGATTTGAGCAATTTCGGGATAGCTGAGTGAGTCATGTTCTTTTCCTAGAGATCGACGCTGGCGGATTGGGTCAGTCGAGTCGACCTTCCTGTTTCGTTCTTCAATATGCTTAACGACAAGTGATTGAATAGGTTATGAATGGAGTGTCTTGCTGACATTCATGAAAGTAGCTAGGAAGGAGGCAAATAGCGCTTCAGGAGATTTTCATTGGCCACCATCGCAGCAAAACCGCATGGCTATCCCTATCAGGAGAGCGCCAACCCACATTGGGTAAAACCGCCAAGCGAGGAACAGCTGGCCCATATTCCGGGCGAGCAGGGGCTACCTCTGGTCGGGACGACATTGAAGGTCATCAAGGATCCGATCGGGTTCGGTCAATATATGTTCGAACGCTACGGTTCGGTCTATCGGACCTACAGCTTTGGCAAGCAGAACGTCATGCTGCTGGGCGCGGATGCAACCGAACTGGTGATGTTCAACAAGGACAAGATTTTTTCCAGCGAGCAGGGCTGGGGCAGCGTTCTGAACAATCTCTTCCCGCGCGGTCTGATGCTGATGGATTTCGAGCGTCACAGAGCCGACCGCAAGGCGCTTTCGGTTGCTTTCAAACCGGGGCCGATGAAACACCATTGCGCGGTTTTGGGCGAAGGCATTCTGGAACGGGTCGGTGAATGGAGCGGGACGGGATTCGAATTTTATCCCGCCATCAAATCGCTTTCTCTCGATACGGCGGCCAGCGCCATTCTCGGTATTCCCTGGGGCCCTGAAGCGGACAAGATCAACAAGGCGTTTGTCGATGAAGTGCAGGCGTCGGTCGGCATCGCCCGGTCGCCGATTCCGTTCACCAAAATGTGGAAAGGGGTCAAGGCGCGGGAATATCTGCTGGAATATTTTACTCCGCAGGTAAAGGAGCGGCGCGCCAAGGGCGGCGAGGATATATTCACCCAGATCTGCCTTGCGACGCATGAGAATGGCGAGCTGCTGACCGAGGATGAAGTCGTCGATCACATGAACTTCCTGATGATGGCCGCGCATGATACGATCACCTCGTCGGCGACAAGCATGACTTATATGCTCGCCAAGCATCCCGAATGGCAGGACCGGTTGCGCGAAGAATGCCTGTCGGTCGCGCCAGCGGGAACCGTGCTATCCATGGAACAGCTGGGCAAGCTGCAGCTGACCGAAATGGCGTTCAAGGAATCGCTGCGGATGATTCCGCCTGTGCCCAGCATCCCGCGCCGGGCGTTGAAGGAATTCACGTTCCGCAACTATACGATTCCGGCGGGCACTAACATCGGGATCAGCCCGCAGTTCGTGCACAAGATGGAAAAGCACTGGCCCGAACCGAACAAGTTTGATCCGCTGCGTTTCACGCCGGAAAATTCTGCTGGCCGGCACAAATATGCCTGGGTGCCTTTTGGCGGTGGCGCGCATATGTGTCTGGGCTTGCATTTCGCTTATATGCAGATCAAGATATTGATGCATGCGATGCTGACCCAGAACCGGATCGTCCTGCAGGGCGGAGCGGATTACGAACCGAAATGGCAGGTCTTTCCCATCCCGCAACCCAGAGACGGACTGCCGGTGAGGCTGGAGCGGCTTTAGTCGTAGCACAGTTGATCGCAGTCGTAGCACAGTTGATCGCTGCCCTGATCGATCGCCAGTGCAGCGCAACAAATTGACAGGCGCATCGGTGCGTGCCACTCTTCAAGCCTATTCGGGGGACCATCATGGCGTCAGTGCAATCAGGGGGGCATCATCCCGCAGACTGCTGCGCCCGGCTGCTGCATCGGTCCTGGGGCGGCTGATCGCGCACGGGGGCAGCGTCAAGACCGAAGTCACCGCTGCGATTCCATTCCGATCAATGATGTCATGATCCGGAGCCTGCAAAAAACCGATCCGCGCTGTGAAGCGCAGCGCCTGACGGCTGAAAAGGCCGACGGCCTGAAACAGTTGCAAACTGCTTTGGGGGCATAGTCACTATCCAGTCAGTATTTCCGTGAAACCAGAACCTGCCGCGATATGCCCGGACACAGGCGTGCCGCGAACATAATAGAGGAGACTATAAAATGGCCGCATTCCGCATCCTTTCCTTTCTGATCGGATTCATCCCGCTCTGGTTTGGAATCAACGGCCTGTTGTTCGGTGCAGCGGAACATATGGGCAGCGATGCGTTCACCAACGCGATGGATAATCAGTATCGCTATCTATCCGGCGTCTATATCGGCGTCGCGCTGATGATTTTCTACAGCGCTGGCGATATCCGGAAACGGGCCAAGTTCTTCCGTTTCGCGATGCTGTTCTTTTTCATCGGTGGCTGTGCTCGGGTTGTATCGTACCTGACAGTAGGCGTGCCACCGACGGAGCAATTTGCCGCGATGTTCGTGGAAATATTGTCACCCTTGCTGTTGCTCTGGCAAGCTCGGGTGTTGCGCTACTAGGAAAAATATTCGGGGAATCTTGCTTGGATTCTAGCAACCAGATCTTCGTCCATGAACTGATAATTGTCTGGAATGGCGAGATTCCGAACCGGCTTGTCTTCCAACATTGCAGAAAATTGCCGGTTGATCTTTTTCTTGTGAGCGGTTTCCATCACGTAGATGCGGTCCGCCCACTCAATCAAGTCTCCTGACAGCGGGGTCTCGGCATCATGATTGATCCCGGCAGAGATTGCCGTGACTCCGTCGACCTGATTGAGAACGGCCTCGGCAGTCGGGCTGCGCAGGCGGTTACGACTACAGACGAACAGCAGCTTAACCGGCTTGCCTGTCACTTCGCCAGCATATCCTTGAGATAACCGCCGGTATAGCTCGCTTCTACCTTGGCCACTTCTTCCGGTGTGCCTTGGGCTACAATTTCGCCGCCGCGCACGCCGCCTTCGGGGCCGAGATCGAGTATATGGTCGGCGGTCTTGATGACGTCGCCTACGTCATCGGCCATCAGGAGGGATGTTTTGTCGGGCCCGATGGTCACGCCGACCGGGCGGCCATAGGCGGTCTTCTCATCCTCGGACAGGAAACCGCTGAGGATGTCGCGGGGCGCGCCGCTGGGGCGGCCATTCTCGAAGGGCACGAAGACCAGCTTGTAGCCGCTGAGCTTGGAGCGGTTCCACGAGCCGTGCTGGCCGATCACCATCCCCTCGCCGAAGCCCGGCAGGGTTCCGGCGGGCATCCAGCACAGGCCAAGCGAGGCGGTGTGCCCGCCAAGGGCATAGTCGGGCGTGATCGCGCGGGCCACCAGCGCCGCGTCCTGCGGCACCCGGTCATCGACGGTGCGGCCCCAATAGCAATAGGGCCAGCCGTAGAAGCCGCCGTCCTGCACCGAGGTCAGGTAGTCGGGCGGGGTTTCATCCCCCAGCCCGTCGCGTTCGTTGACGACGGTCCACAGCGCGCCGGTCACCGGCTCCCACGCCATCCCCACGGCATTGCGCAGTCCCGAGGCGAAGATGCGGGCGGTGCCGGTCTGGGTATCCAGCTCCCAGATCGCGGCGCGGCCCTCTTCGGCCTCCATCCCCTGATCGGCGATGTTCGAGAGGGAGCCGACGCCCGCATAGACCTTGGTGCCGTCCGGCGAGACGATCAGGCTGCGCGTCCAGTGCCCATGCGGCTTGAAGCTGACCAGCTTCTGCCCGGTGCCCTGCAGTGCGGTGGCGCCCGGGGTGTAGTCGAACACCACGATCCCGTCGGTATTGCCGAGGTAGAACTTCTCGCCGATCAGCGCCATGCCGAAGGGCTGGTTCTGGTTCTGGACGAAGGTCTCGCGGATCTCGGCCACGCCGTCGCCATTGGTATCCCGGAACAGCGTTACCCGGTTTGCGCTGTCACCGATGGCCTTGGCGCGCCGCATCACCGCCTGGGCCGCGTGGTCCATCATGGTTTTGGGCGGCCCTGACTGTTCCTTGGACTCCGCCACCAGCACATCGCCGTTGGGCAGCACCTCGATCCAGCGCGGATGCTCCAGCCCGGTCGCGAAGGCGTTGACCTTGAGGCCGGGGGCGCAGGTGGGGACATGGCCGTCCTTCCAGCCCTGGGCGACGGGCATCTTCAGGGTCATGATGCCCTGCTTGCGCGCCTCGGGGATCTGCGGGGTCGGCCCCATGGCCTGCGTTGCGGGCGAGCTCATGCGGCGCAGCGCCGCCACTGTGCCGCCCACCATCGGGCACAAGCAGCGCATGCTCGTCGAACGGGCACGCGGCGTCCAAGATCGTATCAAGTCGAGCCTTGGCATCGTTCGCGTCAGTAGAAGCGGCTGCAAATACGGCATCCAGTCGGTCAAATGAGTCTTGGCCGTTGCGGGTTGATCCAGGTTGCCGCGGTGGCGGTCCGACAGGCCTGGTTCCTCCCAGGGGCGGCGGTGGTGCTTCCGGCAGCAAGGCGTCGACAATATTCCTCCGCACGGTCGCTACTTGCCGTGGGGGCCGTCGCACATCGGCCACAGCCCCCGACGATGAGGCGAACCACTGATCCATGGCGTCCTCCGCAAGGCACCGCTTCTGGGGCCCACCGCCCACGCACACACCGCCGCTACCTGTGCTACTGTTTGCATCCCTTGGTCCGTTGTTGCCCGCACGTTGTAGTGGTGGTGGCGGTGGCAGG
>NVWL01000044.1 GCA_002733645.1 Oceanobacter sp. | reverse complement strand
AACCAGAAACGTCAAATCTGTTCCGCTGGTTTTCGTATTGCAGAGTAGAAAAGAGAAGAGAAGAGACAGGCATCGTAATTAGTAATTCCCCCCAAGAAAACATCCATTGCAATATGTGTTGAAGTGGGTCTTGTGGAGTGTTTTGGATTACGACGTTCCGTCTCTGGTGAAATAACGTTTCCGAACTTTTTGTTGATGTTGTGCGTTGCTGGTAAGGAGATCGTTCTGGCAATGATCAATGAAGGTGACAGTGTTGTGATAGTGGGCGGGGGAATTAACGCAGCTGATAAGCCTTGTTGGACTGCGCTTTGGGGAAGTGGTACAGTTTGATGAAAAATTAAAAAGGTTTGTCGCATCGAACGCAAATGCTGCGGACGTCGATGAGGCTCGTGACAATAGAAACTTGATCGATACGTTCGGGGCGAATCAGCAGCTCTACGTCTCGCTCCACGTCTCGCTTCCACTGTGATGTGCTGCTTTTTTGACGGCGTGCCGTGGTCCCGCGAAACATGCGTTATCGATCCACGCGATGTACGAGAGCTCCTTGTTCTGTCCAACCGCTGCGCGTCTGCCACATTCCTCAATAACTCAAATCTCCCAACTCTTCCTCCTGCAAGTGTCGTTGGGCACACCATAGTAAATGTCGTCAGAGCTTTGCCTGAACGCTAGAACGGTACTTGCCCATAAACCGACGCCAAATATGCTTTGGCATTCGTCCCATGCATGTGTGTGACCGAGGCTCTCCTAGCGTTTTCAAGTTTTCAAGTTTTCAAGTTTTCAAGTTTTCAAGTTTTCAAGTTTTCAAGTTTTCAAGTTTTCAAGTTTTCAAGTTTTCAAGTTTTCAAGTTTTCAAAAACTTAAAAACTCCAAGAAAATGTCGTACGCTGCGGTCGCTTCGGCGAACGTAAGCGTGAAGCGTCTACGTGTCCCCGCTTGGGCTGTTGCCGCCGGGGTTCCCGTTTCGTCCGCCCCACTTCTCCCGCTCGACCTTTCGACGGCCCCACTGGATGACCCGAGTGTCTTCTATGCGGTTCGGCTTCGCGACGCTTTCTCCGACGCGCTCTCCCTTCGAAACGGCGAAAGGGGGTATGTCTTGGCTGCCCTTGCTCGCTGCATTCGCGCTTGGGTTGTCCCGGCCGCCTGCCGAGATCCGCTTTTGATCCTGAACGGCGTGCTGGCGGCGCCCCCGGTTTTGAAACAGCCAACGGACAACACAGTGTTTCTCCGGCCGCCCGCCGCCCAAGTGGAGATACCAGGCCTCCCCGCAGAAACGTTTTACAGCATCCAGCCTCTCACCGGGACCGGGGTGTCTGCGGACCCCCTTTTCTCCAAGGCCACGCCCGGCCATTTCAAGACTTTTGGCGTTCTGGCCGTTGGCGCGGCAAAGGTGCCGGAGGCAAAGGCCCACATTCAGGAAAGCATTCGCTCTGGGCTTGTGGCCGCCATGCCGCGAGACGCCCTTGTCACGGGCGGCTTCTCACACCGGGTTTGCCAGTTCCGCTTGGAGAAAGCGGCTTCTCCGGGGCCCTTTGCGCAGCGCCTCGGCGCGGTCGCCGCAGGAACGTTCATACAAGGAAAGGGGTCGGTCAGGGCCCTTTTCCCCGACAAGATCGCGGAGGACACCTTCAAAAAGCTCGTTTTTGATTTTGGCGAGGACTGTGCCGAGATATGGTCGGAAGATTTCCGATTCCATTGGAAGAAACCGCGCGAAAAGACGGCGGTAATTGTGAAAAGGGCGGACGGAAACCCAATCACTGAGGAGGCGGCCGGGGCTGTGGCGAAGGCCTTGGCGTTGGAGAAACCGACGGTTCGAGGAGGGGCGCTGTTCGGACGAACGCCGCGAGCCAAGCACCTTCACGAGACAACGCTTGCGGGGATCTACTCTGTGCTTTGGCTTGCCGCAAACGATGCCGAGACGGAGGCGGAACCGAAGAGTGGGCAGGAGGAGGGCGAGCGGGAAGGCGAGGAGGATGAGAATGGGGGTGGACAGGCCGACGGCCCAACCCCGCCTGTGTAAAAAACCGCGGTGGCACAAACACCCCGAATTTTAAAACACCTTCTCCCCCCACTCCCCCCCGGAACCCCAAGAGAAAGAGAGAGAGGAAGAGCCAGCGGCGACGAAAGCGACGAGGAGCAGCGACCACCACCAGAACGAAGAACGAGGCAGCAGCGACAAGCCGGGCGGGCACGGGAGAAAGTGGCAAATTGCAAGGCGGCGGCCGAGGGGGCGGCGGCGCCAACAAGTTTGTGTTTTGACGGCGGGTTTCGGCCAGACCGCCCGAAGAATCGAGGGGCCTTTGCGTGTGTGTGCTGCTCTGTTTTGTGCCCCTTCTCCTCCGCGTTTTTGTGCGAGTCAAACTCGGGAAACCAGTCTGAGATTCGGGCCGCGACCTTGGCGGTGAAAACCGCGGTCGCGATTGCGGAGGCCACCGGGAAAAAAGAATTCGTTATAAAAGGGGACTCGTCCCATGTCATTTCTTGCGTGCGAACCGCCCGTCTCCTCACATTTTCTCCCTTTTCCCGTCTCCCAAACGCGGCGCTCTGGAACGATTTGCGCTCAGCTGTCGAGTTTGCGTCTGCGCAGGGTCTCTCGGTCTCTTTTGTGTGGGCGCCGCGGCGCTACAACAGAGAGGCCGATGAGTTTTGCAATGCCCGCTTTGACGGGCGTGATCCCAACCCTCTTGTGGCCTCCGCCCCCTCAGTCCCGCCATCTGCTGCAGCAATGTTGGATGACATTTTGCGGCTTTTGCTGTTGAGGAAATTTCCGTGTCTTCGTTTTCTCCCGTTGGAGCTCGCCCTTGTGTGGCGGGAGCTTGTTTACGCGAGGTGTGCCCACGAGTCCCTCCCGCATTCGGTGCGAAAATCAAAACTCAAACAACAACGCAACGTGACAGTCTGCACCAAGAGCCTTTACAAGGTAGGTTCCAAGTTGGGCTTTGTGACGGTAGCTATCGATCCGCAAAACCCTCTCACGTGGGGACACACATGAGGTCCCCTCCAAGGCGTATGTGGTGGGATACGCGTTCTTCATTGATCGATGATTGATTGCTGTGTTGCAGGCCGCGTCACATATTGCAAACAAAAACAAAAAAAAGAACGCAACTCGATCGATGGGTCAAGGCCAATCCGTGACCCTTCGGCACTACACGACCGAGGCTGGATTCAAGGCCATCATGATGGGTGGGGAGGACATCAATCCATCACAAGTTGGCGTACTGAGGCAAAATGCTGCGTTTGGCGATGGCGTCTACGCAACCAAACTGCACGTCGGCAGTTTTCTCAGATCCGATTTCACAGCGACTGCTCAAATTGAGGTGTTGATGAACAACTATTCCATGTCGCGTCAAGATGCTGAAGCTGAGGTTCGAAAGGGGCCTGCTAGTCGTGCGGCATACTTCTTTGAGTTCTCCATTCCCGTTAAGTTCTGCAGGCAGAAGTCAACGTACGATCCAAGACGCCCAATCAGCGGTAATAATCGAGATGTGTGGTTGATTCAGCCTGAAATGCAGGTGCAAGCTCTCAATCTCCTCAAGACGACAGACACGACCGTGGGAAGCTACCTGACGAGGAAAGCTGCATCAATTTACAATTGGCGCTCGATTGAGTCCCACAGTATCGTTGGGCGTGTCAGCCACGCCATACAACAGTTGATGAGAAAGCTGCTCGTCGCAATTTCGACTTGGGTGTGGTCGAAGTGCGCGCCATTCGATACTCAGCTTGCGTACTACGAGGAAATGTACAACGAGTTGCGCGCTGCCAGGCAGAAGTTGGGAGAACAAGTCAAGCAACTTCGTGGAAAAGCATCCACAAACAAGTTAGTGGTCGACGATCTTCAAGTGATGCTTCGCAAAGCGTCAGATGAGTGCTCAGCTTTGTTTGCGAAGATCAGTGAAATTAAGGAGGCGATGCGGAATTGATTCGAAATTTGATTAATCACCAAGAAAAGATAAGAAGAAGGATTGAAGAAATGCAACTGAAGAACAAGGAGAAAATATCTTAGTTACGGGGACAGAGAAAAAAGTCTCCTTGGATGGGGTAAGGGGCTGGGCAGAACGATGCTATTTTCCTCTTTCTATCGACCTCGCTTACTTGGACATGACCCACACGCAAACACTTCGCAACTTCCAACTCATTCACTGAATCGCATGAAAGTATTCACGCTTTTATTTCCCGTCGTGCATTCACTTCTCTCGAACTCTGCATGATGTAGAAACGTACCACAGAATCTAAAGGAGGAAATGTTCGGTGTTGGTGACATCAAGGTGTGACGAGTGGCAGCGTGCATGCTGCCACCAGCACGCCGTTGTCCACCAGCTCGGAGACCTCTAGCTGTCACTGCATGGCGATTAGTGTACGGCGTTGCCACGGTGGTGACGTGTGTGCAGGTATGTCAGCCTTTGATGCGAGCGAGATGTATCGTGACGCTGACATTGTGGACATGTCGTACCGTCGCTAGTGATGCATTGTGTTCTAACGCTGGTTGTGCTGCGTTGGTTCCGCAGTCGTCCAGAGAACGTGTTGTTGTGGGCTAGAATGAGGTGGATTGCAGTGCTGTGTAGAAATGCGCGAAGAAGATGGTTGGTCAATGTGATCTTCGGACCCAATTCATGAATCGGAGGTGAGGTCACGTGGAGTGTGGCTGCCTTCGCTGTGCTGTGCGTGTGGTACTTGGAATGCTTCTTTGGGTCATGATGTTCAAAAGGAGAAGAGATGGTTTGCGACAGTTTTGTTGCAAATCCCTTCAAGAAGGATATCTGCAAGAGTTGTCAACGTGGCAAGAATGAGCACGCTTGTGCACCTCTTCCCAAGACATCGGAGCATCCCCCTTGTGATGACTTCGTTCCAAATCTGTTCAAGCCCGACTTCTGCAAGAACTGCCAACAAGGGAAACTTCTTCATAAGGGTCACGCTGACGAAGTTAGGAAACCAAGTTCCACCCCGCCGCAAGCAGCAGCGAGTGGTGCTGGAAGACGGCAACCGTCTGGGTTACCGGACACTGGTCGTCTGTCCGGGGTTGAGCCTGAACTGGGATGCCGTCGAAGGACTCAAGGAGACCCTGGGTAAGAATGGGGTGACTTCGAACTACAAGTTCGAACTGGCACCCTATACCTGGCAACTGGTGCAGAATCTGCGGCGCGGCCGCGCCCTCTTCACCCAGCCGCCCATGCCGATCAAG
>NVWL01000043.1 GCA_002733645.1 Oceanobacter sp. | reverse complement strand
GGTTCCTGAACCGCCCGAGCCACCCCGCTGGAAGAAGTCGGACGTGGATACCTTTCACATGGTGCAAGCATGGTGGGCTGCTGAGATGCAGCGACGTGAGGACCAACGCAAGAAACGTGAAGAGGACAAGGCATTCTTACGAGAAGTCAAGCGCAGGGGTCAGCACCGCCCGGTGGCGCAGCCATCGCCGCAATCGCCCGTGGTTGCCCCAGCGAACATGGCAGCAACACCACCACCTGCCAGTGCAGCGATGCCATCGACGTCGGTACAGGCGCCAGCTCCACCGGTATCGGCACCACCTCCACCGGCAGCGCCATGTCGAAGGCGCAGCCCGTGTGCACTGAGGGGCAGCAAGCGGCACACCAACAGAAGCGGCGGGAGCGCAATGTAGGAAACTCAGGCACCGCTGCATCTAGCGTGGACGGGCTCGCTGGGAAGGAAGATGCCTGCGAGCGTGCGGTGCCCCCACCACCTGACGGCGGGGTGCGGGGGCATGACGCGACGCATCCGAGACAAAGCCCGTCATTCGATTTGTTGGCACCGACCATGCAAATACCTGGAGGGGGCCACGGCCGTAGTGCGGTTCCTTGAGGTGCTCCCACCGCTGTGGTACGCACTATGCAACAGTGCCAGCACGGCAACAATGGCAGCGGCACTTTTCGCGGACTCGCCGTTGCTGTCGACGCTGCCCGCAACAGCTGCCGTTGCGGTCGGCGTCGTTGTTGTGCGCGCAATGGGGGGTGATGCCCCCAACGCCAGCGCTGGCGACAACGGCGGGTGGTCGGCTACGACAGGAGGGGGAGGCCCGTGGCTGCATCGGCACCGGCCTAGCGGTGCGCCCACCCGATCAATCAAGCGCATCTAGTTCCGCTGCATCGCTCGTCGCACTGCCAGCGTCAGATCCCTCAGTCGAGCCGCCGAGCACCAGGCCACCGTCGCTGCAGGCATCCAACGTCGCTAGCCGCAGCTCGCCCCTTCCTTCCCATCGCGTTGCATCCCCAGAAGCCATCTTGGTGCCCACTCCGAGACGCCACTGCGCCGCGTCGTGAGTGGGTTCCTGGACGCCGTCGCCACGACGGCCGGCGGCGTGATGCCGCGGCCAGCATCCAACCTGTCGGTTCACACAAACGGTGGGGCGTCGATGGAGGGCGAGGAGCGATCGATTTCCATGGAGGAGGACGACGACCTCTGCGTGATCCACTCTTCCCCCGACCGCTGACCTGGTGGCCATTGGCACCGTGCCGCCGTTGGCCCCGCCAGTGTTCGACGAATGCGACAACGTGGAAGCCACCACGAACCATGCCGCCGCGCTCCGCGACGCCATCGCCGCACGCGCCCGGCCGTGCATCGGTGGGTGTGCAGGTGCCGATGCTCCGACACGAGGTGGTCGATGCGGTGGTTGTGACAAACGCGGGGGCATTCACATGGCGACGATGCTTGTCAGGGTCCATTTGCAGATCCGTTGTCGGCAACCTCAATACCCCCGGGGGTGCGACTACGGCGTCGCCCACAGCGGTCGGGGCACGTGGTTGTGCTGGTTGTCCGCTGCTGCTGCACTTCCTGACGCCTTGCCGACGTGGGTATGTGGGATGCGTTCTTCCTGCGGCATACGCCACGGTGGTGCGGAGCAGCTGCTGCGGTGCGCCAGGAACCTGCCAACTGTCAGTCGATGACCGACGTGCGTCCTCTGATGGGGCCCGGCAAAGCGTGTCCCCGGCCGGCACCAAGGCACCGATCGCCGGAGGAGGCATGCCGCCTGCGGTCGGCCCTGTCACCCACCGCGATCGCAACCGCTGGGAGCCCGAAACGACCGACGCAGTCTGGCCATCGTGTCGGGACGGTGTGCCCATCGCCGGCCGGCACAACGTCCACCAGAATCATCGGACAGCAGCAGCGGCTGCAGGTTCAATCAAGGCGGCAACAGAACACGTCGAACAACAGCGTGATGTCACAAATGGGCGAGCTGCAATACAACGACGATTGATCGTATTCGCGCACACATAAACCCACACACACCCTGTGCGGCATCGACCGTCCGAACGGACGGCATTTGCAAACGGCAGGCAAAGGGTTTAGTAGCAAGGGAAGAAAGAAAAGGAAGCGCCCGAGCGAAATGGGCGTTCGCGATGGCACCGCTCTCATCGCTGCTCTCCGAGTCGCCTTCGGAGCTGTGCAGTGCTGCAGCTCAGTCATTGTTCTCTCAACTTGTCCACTGTTTCACGAGATTGCTCACCCATCCCCTCACTTCGTGTGTCTCTTTGCTCTAGTGCTAGTACGCTTTCTTGCTCAGGACCTCGTACATCAGGGAGGATAGCATGCCGTCAAAGAACGTCACGGCGGGGCTACCACAGAAACGAGGCAGAGAGGACAGTCCACCCGATGGAGCGGCGGAACACACCACGCCCACATCAGAACCCACGGGTGCCCACGCGCAAGCGGACCTCGCCGCGCTGCCTGCCCACCCCTCGGCCGCCGCAGCGGTGCCGGACGACAGCAACCCGTTCGCCGCGGACAAGTGGTTCGACGCGGCTGGCGGCTTGAAGATGTCGCTGGACGTAGCTGACATGGTGCTTGAAGCGAACGGGAACGAAATTCCTGATGTTAGAGCTCACATCCAGGGCAAGCTTGCGCAAGTGTGGCAGGCACGTATGATGAACGACCCCAAGCGGTTCACTGCTTCCGATCTGGCGCTTACCAAACAATACGTTGCGACGGCGGCGAGGCAGTGGGACACGGCGCACATGGTGGACCCGCTGGCGGAGCTCAAGAAGAGGGCGCTGCGGTTCCACGGCCGGGACGTCCTGATGCACTCCTCTACGAAGGACGCGTTCAGCTTTCGCCTGCGCGAGTGGCCCGTGGTCACGACGCTGCTGCCGCAACCGAGCAGCGACGCCGCGTCGAGGGTGCTTGTCGTGGCGGGCGAGAGCGGCGCCGGGAAGACGTACAACGCGCTGCTGCTGCACGACCCGAGCCAGATGGTTCTGTACCTCACGCTGCGCGACGTGACTGACGCTGGGTGGCATGAGGGCACCGTCGCACAGCAGCTGTCGAACGGCACGATGGACACGACGCAGCGCGACGCCGCGGCGCTGGCTGCCGTCCAGAAGGCGGTGCGTGTGCTGGTGCCGGGGGCGGTTGAGGAGGCGATGCGGCAGTGGCCGACCGCCCCACGACCCAGCGGCTTCGTGCTGATCGTGGACGAGGTCGGCAGCGCCCCGCAGCTGCTGCGGGCTCTGTGCGCGCTGCAGCTTGGTCGCCAGGACTCGGGACGCGGCCTGCTCAAGGGCTTTCCGCTCCGCGTCGTGGCCGTGGGCACCGGCGTCGACGCCCTCGGTGCGCAGCCAGGGTCGCTGCCGGAGACGTTCGAGCTCGTGCACGTCCGACCCGCCGGGGATCTCTGGAAGTGCATTGTGGCGGATGCGGCGAACGGAAGCGCGCTGTCGGCGGCACTGGGCCGCATGTCCAAGTACCGGAAGGCGACGGACCTCGCGACGAACGCGCGGCTGGCGGTGCTGATCGCGATGCACACCAATGCGGCGGCGGAGGCGCTTGCTGCTGCGGCGGGCCAACTGCAGCTGCAGCAGCTGATGGACCAGGTGCTGCGCGCTGCGGTGGCCGAATTCCGCTCGCTGAACGGCCTGTCGGTCGTGAAGCGCAAGGAGCTCTGTCGGGCACTGTGGCACGCTGTGCGGCTCGTCGTGACCAACGACGACGGCACAAGGCAGTCGCCGGTGGAGCTGGAGCTGACCCATAAGCTGTGCACCGCCTACGGGATCCTGACGGACCACGCAACGGTGGAGAAGACCAAGCCCACCGACGGCCGCAGCCAACTCCTTCGGGAAATGAAAGACGGCTTCCTGGTTGCGCCGTTGACCGCCGCGGGCAAGTGCCACCGCTTCCAGCTGTCGCCGGCGCAGCTGACGCTGCTGCACATGATGTACGGCTTCAACCAGCCGCCTGCGTCTGGCGGCGGTGAGTTCGAGCTGCTTGTGGCGCGGTACCTGGAGCTGGTGCTGATCGCGTGCCGCGGGGGGCCGGTGGGGGCGCTGCTACGGCGGGTCGGGCTGGGGGCGGCCGCCGGCGAGGGCGACGTCCCCGGCGGCACGCTGGACTACGGCGGCGTGGCGGTGGTGAGGACGCCGCCGCTTGGGCCGGACACACCGCAGGAGACGGCGGACGCGGTGCTGGCGGAGCTCGAGGAGCAAGTGCAGACGAGCGCCCACGCGGTGGTGGCGATCAACGGGGACCAGGCGCCGTTCGCGGATGTGATGGTGGTGGTCCCGGGGCGGCTGCTGCTGCTGGTGCAGTGCAAGAACTACGCGGGCGCGACGGCGTGGGGGCTGTACGGCGCGCACGTGGAGCTGCACAAGATGGGCGCGGTGGACGCTGGGTCGCTGGCCGCCGACACGGCGCGCCGGGTGTCGCCGGCCGAGGCGAAGCAGCGCTTCCCGGGACTGTGCGGGCGTGGGGTGAAGAACGTCCCACGGCAGGCGATCTTCGAGCACCTGAAGGCGGAGGATGCGACCGGCGATGACACCCCGGCCGCTAAGCTGGTCCGGCGGCTGGCGGTCCTCGCGGGTGGCGGCAAGGAGGTGCCCGTCCGCCGCTGCCTGGTGACGACGAAGCCGGCCCTACCCGGCCTCCCTGCGGACGTGCTGCAGATGCATGCGACGGAGGCGACGATGTGGCCGCTGGTGCCGCGCGTGGAGGCCGCAGGGCCGCCCACGGGTGCCCGCAACGAGGTCATGAATCTGTTTCTCTTTGAAGAGTGAGTGCCCATGTGGCTCCGTGCGTGCGGTTCAACCCAACGTCGGTGAAGTGTAGCCGCCTGGCATCTCGGATGTCGGCCCGAGACTGCGTAGCACGCAAGGATGCGGTTGTTGCTACAAGCCCCAGGAACAGAACAACATTGCGAATTGCCCGGCCAGTGCTATCCCCTTTGGTTGCAGTGCGTCGCATCTGCACCTGTGCTGCACCTGTCGCTTGGTCTCTCATTTCTGTACGTTCCATTGGCTCTTCTTCACCTCAGATCGATTCAGATGCTTGCTCTTCAATTCACTCGATGCGGCACCCTTCCTCTTGAGATTGCGGTGCGGTACCGTTCCATATTCTCAAGTCACCAATAGCACGTCTGCACCATCGAGACGAACATGCGCGTTCCGCTGGCGAGCGTCGGTATTCGTGGCTCAAGGTTGACGCACCTCCACAGCGCGTCTCCCACCCGCAACGCCACTTTATTGCGA